>CAWHBH010000034.1:0-204245 GCA_963827525.1 uncultured Thermoleophilia bacterium | reverse complement strand
AACGGGGTTCCGCGGCTGGGCACGGCAGCCTGGCGAGCGAACTGTCGAAGGCGTCGTTCGGGACGCGCTCGACGCGGTGTTTCCGCAGTGGGAGGGGCTCGCGGTAGCGGGTCGCACCGACGCAGGGGTGCACGCGACGGGCCAGGTCGCCAGCGTCGACGTAGAAGGTGGGCCGCCGCTCGAGCGCGCCGACGAGGCGCTCAACGCCGAGCTTCCCGACGACGTGGCCGTGCTCGAAGTTCGAGAGGCCGGGCCGGAGTTCCACGCCCGGTTCTCGGCGCGGTCACGCTCCTATCGCTACAGGGTCCTCGCGCGTCGAACCCCTTCGCCGCTCGAGACTCGGCGAGCGCTCTGGTGGCCGCGCGCCACCGACGTCGACGCTCTCGCCGCTGCGGCAGCTCTCGTCACCGGCGCGCACGACTTCCGCGCCTTCACGCCGACGGTGACGCGGCACACGGTCTTCCGGCGTGCCGTAGAGGCGGCGCGATGGGACGTCGACGGCGATCGACTCGACTTCACCATCACCGCCGACGGCTTCCTCCGGCACATGGTGAGGACCCTCGTCGGGACGATGCTGGAGGCGGGCCCCGAGGCTCCCGAACGCATCGAGGCGCTGCTCGATGGTCAGCCGCGCATTGAGGCCGGGCTTACTGCGCCACCGTGGGGGCTCTACCTCGAGCGCGTCGAGTACTGATCTCGGCGAGGCGGACCGAGCCTCGAGGCTACGATCGCCGCATGCGCTTCCCCGTCGTCCTCTTCGACCTCGACGGCACGCTGATCGACTCCGGGCCGATCATTCTCGCGTCGATGCAGTACTCGGTGCGAACCGTTCTGGGTCGCGAGATCCCGGCGGAGGAGCTCGGCCTGACCATCGGAGGACAGGGGATCGTCGCGCAGATGCAGGCCATCGACGCCGAGCGCGCCGACGAGCTGGTGGAGGTCTACAAGGAGCACAACGACGGCTTGCACGAGACGCTCGAGGCGTTCGACGATCTTCTCGCGCTACTCCCCCGCCTCAAGGCGGAGGGAAGGAAGCTCGGGATCGTGACGGCAAAGCGGCATCGCACGGTCTCACTCGCGCTCGAGCGGTTTCCCGCGCTCGAGGACGACTTCGACGTCGTCGTCGCACACGAGGATACGAGCCGACACAAGCCGGACCCCGATCCCGTCCTCTTCGCGGTCGAGAAGCTCGGTGCCGCGCCGTCGGACGCCGCTTATGTCGGCGACTCGCCGTTCGACATCCGCGCCGCGAAGGCCGCCGGCGCGTTCGCGGTCGCCGTCGGCTGGGGAGGGATACACCCGGACGAGCGGCTGCTCGCGGAGGAGCCGGACGCGTTCGTCCGCTCGCCCGAGGAGCTCCTCCGTGTCCTCTAGGACACAGGTGCCCGAGGGGCGCGCCGCCGAGCTCCGCAGGCTGATCGAGCACCACAACTACCGCTATCACGTCCTCGACGATCCGGAGATCGCGGACACAGCCTACGACGCCCTCTTCGACGAGCTGAAGGCGCTCGAAGACAAACATCCCGAGCTCGTGAGCGCAGACTCGCCGACCCAGCGCGTCGGAGCTCCCCCCGCTGAGGGCTTTCGCAAGGTCGCGCACCTTTCGCCCATGGGGTCGCTCGAAAAGGTGACCACCGCGGAGGCTCTTGCGAAATGGGCGGAGGACGTCCGCAAGCGGCTCGGCACCGACGAGGCCGTCGCGTACGTCATCGAGCCGAAGATCGACGGCTCGGCAGTCTCGCTCGTCTACGAGAGTGGGCTCTACGTTCGCGGAGCGACGCGTGGCGACGGTCTGCGCGGCGAGGATGTCACCGCAAACCTGCGCACGATCGAAGCGATACCGCTGAGGATGCTGGGTCCGGAGAGCGCTGAGGTGCCAGAGCTGCTCGAGGTGCGCGGAGAGATCTACTTTCCGCTCGACGGCTTTCGCCGCTTCAACGAGGCCCAGGTCGAGGCTGGCAAGAAACCTGCGCCCAACGCGCGCAACGCGGCGGCAGGCTCGCTTCGGCAGCTCAACCCGGCCGTGACGGCCGAGCGACCGCTCTCGATCTTCGCGTACGGCATCGGCGTGCTTCGAGGTTCGGGCCCCGCGACGCAGTGGGAGGCGCTTGCGTGGCTGCGGGAGCGTGGGTTCCGCACGAATCCGCATGCCGAGCGACTGGAGTCGATCGACGAGGTGGCGGAGCGCTGCGCAGCGTGGGAGGCGCGCCGCAACGAGCTCGGCTACGAGATCGACGGGATCGTGATCAAGGTCGACTCGTTCGACCAGCAGGAGCGCCTCGGCTCGCTCCACGAGCGTCCGCGCTTCGCTCGTGCCTACAAGTGGGCACCGACGTCCGCGGTCACTCGCCTAACGGCGATTCATGTGCGGGTTGGCCGAACCGGGGTGCTGAACCCGCTTGCCGAGCTCGAGCCGGTGCACGTCGGGGGCGTGACCGTCTCGAGTGCGACGCTGCACAACGAGGACGACATCCGGCGCAAGGACATCCGCATCGGAGATCTCGTCATCGTCCAGCGTGCGGGCGACGTCATCCCGCAGGTCGTCGGGCCGGCGGGTGAGCACGAGCCCGGCTCGAAGCCCTGGAGGATGCCGAAGCGCTGCCCGCTCTGCCGTACCGAGATCGTCAAGCCGGCGGGCGAAGTCATGCACCGCTGCCCGAACCGCGCGTGCCCTTCCCGCGGGCTCGAGACCCTCCAGCACTGGGTCGGCTCGGCGATGGATATCGAGAGCGTCGGCGGCAACACGGTCAAGAAGCTCTGGGACGAAGGGCTCGTCCGGTCGCTACCGGACCTGTACCGGCTCTCGGTTGAGCAGCTCGCCTCTCTGGAGGGTTACGCGGAGATCTCGGCGACGCGCGCGTTCGAGTCGATCCAGCGTTCCAAGGAGATGCCCTTCTCGCGCGTTCTCTTCGGCCTCAACATCCCCAAGGTCGGCTGGGTCATCGCGCGGAACCTGGCAGTGCACTTCGGCTCCGTCGACGCGCTCATGGACGCGGGCCCAGAGGGCCTGGAACAGGTCGAGGGCGTCGGTCCCGACCGGGCTGAGCTCATCGCCGAGTGGTTCTCCGACGACGAGAATCGCGCCCTCGTGGCGGAGCTTCGCTCGCTCGGTCTGCAGATGACCACCGGCGAGGCCGAGCGCCCTGCCGAGGGCCCACTCACCGGCAGTCAGTACGTCATCACCGGGACGCTCGAGGCGTGGTCGCGCGAACAGGCGAAGGCGGAGCTCGAGGCGCTCGGTGCCAAGGTCACCGAGTCCGTCTCGAAGAAGACGACAGGAGTCGTCGTCGGAGAGTCACCCGGCTCGAAAGCTGCGAAAGCCGTGAGCCTCGGAGTGCCCGTTCTCTCCGAGCCGGAGTTCGCCCAGCTGCTACGAACGCGCTAGTACGGTCACGAAGCGATCTTGGGCAGCGCGCGCGGACCAGTACGGGACCGGCGAGCCGTTGTGAATGACGGCGAACACGTAGCGCCGCCGGATGAATCCCGCCAGTGAAGACGCAGCGTTGGTCGTTCCCGTCTTGGCGATCACACGACCTCGTGTCGGTCGGCGGCCGAGGCGCTTCTGCAACGTCCCTGAGATGCCCGCGATCGAGAGCGATGTGACGAAGGCGTCCCTGATCGACGGATCGCGAGCGCCGGCGCGCAGGATGTCGACGAGCGCGACCGCCGTAAGCCGATCGCGCAACGAGAGGCCGGAGCCGTCCGCGATCCGTACGCCTCCGATCTCCACGCCGGCATCCGCGAGCGCGGTACGCACGACTCTCCCGCCTGCCGGCGAAGTTCCACGGCGGGCCACACTCGCTCCGAGCTCCTTCAGCAGCATCTCGGCGACGAAGTTGTCGCTCTCGCGGTTCATCTGCCGGACGATGGCGACGAGTGGGTCGGAGAGATCGAGTGCGAGCGGAAAACCGTCACCGGGGGCACGGCCTGGCCGCGGCGACCCGTCGACGGAGACACCGCGCCGTTCGAGCGCTGCGGTGAGCGCGCCTGCCGCGGCTGCGGCCGAGCCGTTCGCTCCGCGAAACTCGACCTCGGCGACGGAGAGAGCCGAAAGCGGCCTCGACTCGACGCCGAGGTAGGACGGCTTCCAGCCTGGCGCGTCCCGCCGGGTGTCGAAGTGGCGCTCGTCTCCGAGCACGCGGCCGGCAACGCGCCGGATGCCCCAGTCCGCGACATCTCGCGCGAGGGCATCGATGTCCTCGAGGGCGAGGGTCGGGTCGCCGAACCCGACGAGCACCAGGTCACCGTTCCAGACTTTCCCGTCGAGCTCGCCCGAGGCGACGATCTCGGACCGGAACCGAAACCCGGGCCCGAGGAGCCTCAGAGCCGCGAACGAGACTGCCAGCTTCTCGGCGGATGCGGGCATGAGCGCGAGCGTCGAGTTCTCCCGAAAGACGACCTTGCCCGTCTCGATGTCGACGGCCAGAGCGGCCGTCTGCCGAGGATCGATGTCTTGGGCCACAAGTGCGTGCGCGAGAGCTGCCGTGAGCTCGGGGGAGGCGGCTTGCGTCGTCGACGTCGCGCAGACGAGCGCCGCGGCAATCACGGCGGCGACAGCGGTCACCCGGATACGCAACATGCCGAAAGGGTGTACCGGACCCCGCCGACGGCAGTGGGTTCCAGGGAGTTAGCGGTAAACCGTGATCGTCACGGTGCGGCGACCCCATTTTCGGGCTGCCGCCGTGTTCGGCATCCAGAGATCGATGATGCGACCCTTGATCGCGGTCCCGACGTCTGCGGCGAGCCCGGGGCCGTAGCCGGGGACGTGTAATCGCGTCCCCAAGGGAATGAGCCTCGGATCGACGGCGACGACTCCCTTGCGCACCGGTACTCCGAGAGCCGTCCTGCCGGGCAGGTAATAGGCGACGGCATCGACTTTCAGCCTGTAGGGAGCGTGGTCGGTCGGCTGGCCGAGCGCGGACCCGCCGCCTGCCGCAACCACTCCACTCAGAACTCGCGACGAGAACCGCTCCTCGCCTTCGCATTCCCCTACCCACAAGCGCAGGACCCTAACACAGCCCTCACTTGTGCACTGACACAAATGGCCTCTTTGCAGAGATTTTGGCTCTGTTATCGGTTGCAGGCGTCCGGCAAGGCTGCTAGGGTCTCCGACTTGTGACGGGCCAGACCGCCACCGGCGGCTCTGTTCGGGACCAACGCAGAGCTCGCCTCATGGGCTCGCACGCCGGATGGACGCCGATAGCCGTTCTGTTCGCGGCTCTTGCCGCCGGGCTGCTGCTTGCCGTGGGATCGGCTTCGGGACAGTCGGTCCAGGACAAAAGGGCACAGGCGGTGGCCATCATGGCCCAGGTCGAGGGGCTCAATTCGAATCTCGAGCAGACGGTCGAGGCCTGGAACTACGCGAATATCGAGCTCAACCGGATAGACGTCGACCTCGCCTCGAACGCGAAACACCTCGTCGCCGCCCGCAAGAGCCTCGTCGTCGCCCAGGACCGGATCGCCGGGCGGCTGCGCGATCTGTACATCAACGGTGAGGGTGATTCGACGCTCGAGGTGATCCTCGGCTCGAGCAGTCTCGACGACATCATCGCGAGGCTCGACGCGATCGAGCGGGTCTCCAGTCAGGACACGCAGATTCTTCGGACGGTCAAGCGGTATCGCAAGGAGGTCGAGACGCGACGCGCAAGTCTCCAGGAGGCGCGTTCGGACCAGACGCGGATCGTTGCGGAACGGGCGGCGCAGAAGGAGTCGATCGAGTCCCAGCTCGCCGAGCAGAACAGACTGCTCGACTCCGTCAAGGACGAAATCACGCAGATGCGAGCCGAGGAGCAACGTCGCCAGGCTGCGCTTGCTGCGGAGGCGCGGGCTCGCGCGCAGGCGGCCCAGCTCGCTGCTCAGGTCCAGCAGGACCTCACGCAGGCGACGTACGACACAGCAGTCGTGGAGCCAGCGTACGACCCGAACCTACCCGCTGCTCGTTACGGCCACGTCGTCGGGATCGCGCTCCAGTACCTCGGAATTCCCTATGTCTGGGGCGGCTCGAGCCCGTCCACCGGGTTCGACTGCTCCGGTTTCACGAGCTATGTCTTTGCTCAGGTCGGAGTCTCGCTACCCCACCACGCCGCGTCGCAATACGGCTACGGCACGCCGGTTTCGTACGACCAGCTGGCCCCCGGCGACCTCGTCTTCTTCAGCGGCCTCGGGCATGTCGGGCTCTACATCGGCAGCGGCCAGTTCGTCCACGCGCCGCACACAGGCGACGTAGTCAGGATCTCGAGTCTCGCCGAACACGGGTCGTACGTCGGCGCTCGCAGGCTCTAACCGGCTGGTTCCTCGCTGTCGCCCGTCTCGGGGCCGGCGTACGGCTCCGCGTAGAGCGCCTCGAGCTCAGACTGGAAGTGGTCGATCACCGCTCGGCGCCGGAGCTTGAGCGTCGGGGTGATCTCGCCATCAGCCATCGTGAAGTCTCGCGGGAGAATCGCGAATCGCTTCACCTGCTCGAAGCGAGATCGCTCGCGGTTCGTCTCGTCGACGACGCCTTGGAGTAGCTCGTGGACGCGTTCCTCGCGCGGCGAGCGAGGTCACGTCGCCGCCGATTCCCTCCGCCGCGGCCCACCGGCCGATCTCGTCTGGATCGAGCGTGATCAACGCGGCGACGTAGGGCTTCTTGTCGCCGACGACGAGAGCCTGGGAGACGTACTTCGACATCTTGAGGTCGTTCTCGATGTTCTGGGGGGCAACGTTCTTGCCCCCTGCGGTCACCAGGATGTCCTTCTTTCGATCCGTGATCCGCAGGAAGCCGTCGTCGTCGAGCTCGCCGATGTCGCCGGTTCGCAACCAGCCGTCAGGTGCCAGGACGGCAGCTGTGGCCCCCTCGTCCTTGAAGTAGCCCTGGAACACGGTCTCGCTGCGCACGAGGATCTCGCCGTCCTCCGCAATCGCGATCTCGAACCCCGGAAGCGGGCGCCCGACCGTCCCGAAGCGATAGACGTCGGGGCGGTTGGTGCTGCACGCGGTGGTGCACTCGGTGAGCCCGTAGCCCTCGACGATGCGGACTCCGATCGCGTCGAAGAACTCGGCGATCTCCTTCGCCAATGGCGCTCCACCGGAGATCGGGATCCGCAGGCGCCCACCGAGTCGGGCGCGCACCTTGCTGAAGACGAGCCGGTCGGCGATGCGATGCCGAGCCTTCAGGCCGGCCGGCACCGGCTTCCCTAGGCCTTCGAGCCGGCTCACTTCGCGCCCGATGGGAAGTGCCCAGTCGATGAGTCGTCGCTTCACGCCCGTCGCGTCGTCGAAGCGCGCCTGGGCGGCCGTGTGCACCTTCTCGTACACACGCGGGACGCTCGGTAGGACCGTCGGGCGCACCTGCGGCAGCGCCTCGCCCACTCGAAGCGGGTCGGGGAGTAGAGCGATCGGGAAGCCGACGTATGCGCCTGTCAGCAGCATCAGCCGCCCGAAGTTGTGCGCCAAGCGGCAGGTACAAGAGCATCAGGTCGTCGGCGCGGTAGTAGCTGTCCATCTCGTCGACGACGCTCGTCATCGCGTAGTAGTTGCGATGGCTCAGCATGCAGCCCTTCGGCGGCCCTGTCGTCCCCGAGGTGTAGATGATCGTGAAGAGGTCGTCCTCCGAGATCGCAGCCGACGCGTCGTCGAGCGCAGTCGGATTCGCCGCCGCGAAGTCGCGCCCGTGCGCGGCCAGTCCGTCGAGGTCGTGGTACGTGAGCACATGCTCGAGCGGAGACGACTCGAGCGAGGCGGCCTCCACTTTGGCTAGTTGCTCGGCGTCCTCGCAGACGACCCCTACGGCCTCGGAGTGCGAAAGCAGGTAGCCGACGTCGGACGCGGAGCTGGATGCGTACACCGGCACACCGATGGCGCCCGATCTGTGCGAGCGCAAAGTCGATGAGCGCCCACTCGAGCGTGGTTCGCGCGAGGATGGCGAACTTGTCTCCCTTTCGCACGCCACGCGCCAGGAACCCGTTCGCGTACGCGCGTACCCGCTCGTCTGCGTCCTGCCACGAGACCTCGCGCCAGCCCGTCTCGTCCTCGACTAGGTAGGCGGGACCGGAACGCTCTGCGGTGACCGCGTCACGCCAGAGTCGGGCGATCGTGCGGCGCGCGTCCGAAGGGCGAGCCTCGCGTTCGGCGGAAGCCGTCTCGGTCACACGTCCAGCTTAATGCGGGGAGCGCTTGGTGGGAGGGATTCAGTCACGGAAGACGAATCGGGCTGGTCCCTCTACAGTTTCTCGACATGCGCACATCCTGGAATGGATCTCTCAGCTTCGGGCTCGTCTCGATCCCCGTCGGCCTCGCCCCGGCGACCAAGCCGGCTGCTCGCCAGTCGGACGTCTCGTTCCGGCTTCTCCACCGCGAGTGCTCGACCCCCATCAAGCAGAAGCGCTGGTGCCCGACGCACGACCGCGAGGTCTCGCAGGACGAGATCGTTCGCGGGTTCGAGGTAACGAAGGGGCAGTTCTTGATCGTCGAGGACGCCGATCTCGAGGCGATCGAGCGCTCGGACGACTCACGCTCGATCGAGATCACCCGCTTCGTGCCGGAGAACGAGGTCGACCCGATCTATTTCGACCGCACGTACTTCCTCGTTCCCGACTCGGGCACGGCCCAACGCCGCCCTTACGTCTTGCTGCTCGAGGCGATGCGGCAGACCGGGACGGCCGCTCTCGGCCGCTTCGTCCGCGCAGGGCGCGAGAGTCTCTGCCTCGTCCGCACCAGGGGCGACGCGCTCGCGCTCGAAACGCTCTTCCTTGCCGAGGACGTGCACTCGCAGGCCGAGATCTCGGAGGCGGTCGAAGGCACCGAGGTCAAGAAGTCCGAGCTCGAGCTCGCCCGGCAGGTGATCGAGAGCCTCGCCGGTGAGTTCGAGCCGTCCGAGCTTGCGAGCGAGTACAGGCGCGACCTCCGCGCCCTCCTCGAAGCCAAGATGCGCGGCGAGGAGCTTGCGATCCCGGAGCCCGTCACCGTGGCGCCGGTCATCGACTTGATGGAGGCGCTCAAAGCGAGCGTCGCCGCGGCCAAGAAGGGGTCAGACGCCGAGAAGCCCGCCCGAGCAAAGAGCAAGGCGCGGAGCAAAGCGAGCTAGGAAGGGTCCGTCAGGACGGCGCTGCCGAGGCGCCTGCTCCGACGGCCTCGAGCTGCGCCTGGAAGAGCGTCTTGTCGATCTTGCCTTGGTAGATCGGCACGCCTTCCTCGACGCAGATGCGGATGACCTCGTCGCGGTCCATCCCCGTCTCCTTGGCGAGCTCTTCAGGCGTCAGGTGGTTGGGCATCTGTTCCTCCTTCGGGCAACAAAAAAGCCCGCCGGCGCGGATAGCGCAGTCGGGCTCGGGTCAATCTCTTCTCGGGCGGCTCAACCGTCCCGCCTCTCGAGAGCTTCCGTCACGACCTGAGCATACTGCGGGTGCGGTCGGCTACGCAATGGTTATTTGGCGTGCGCAACAGACCCGATCCTCGATGGTCCCATCCGCCCGGCTCCCGCTGGCCGAGCCGGTACCCTTTCCGCGCTCGGGGTGTGGCGCAGCCTGGTAGCGCGCTCCGTTCGGGTCGGAGAGGCCCCCAGTTCAAATCTGGGCACCCCGATGGGACGGGGGGAAACGATGTTTCCCCCCGTCGGCCCCCCTTCCTCTGCCCCTGGTACCGAGGCACGTTGGGCACGGCCTACGGGCGAGTGAATCGCCCTCCGGCCTCCCGATCGTGCCGACGACTCGGGACGCTCTCAGATCTTACAACGGCCTATCCTCAAGATGTGCTCAGAGCTGTCCTGTTCGACGTCGATTTCACCCTCTTTCGGCCCGGGCCCGAGCTCGGCCCTGAGGGCTACCGGCGCGTGGGGGAGAGGCACGGTCTCACTCTCGAGCCCGATCTCTACGGTGCCGCGCGCACCGCGGCCATCGAGGAGCTGCAGCGCAACCACGAGCTCGTGCACGACGAGGAGATCTGGATCGCGTTCACGGAGCAGATCGTCCTCGGAATGGGAGGCGATCCGGATAGGGCTCGCGCGTGCGCGACGGACATGGTGCGCGAATGGGAGCGGCACGAGAATTTCTCGCTCTACGAGGATGCGCTTGCCTGTGCTCGACGAGCTCCGGCGACACGACCTCAAGATCGGGCTGATCTCGAACGGCCAGCGTGACCTCGACGAGTTCGCCGCGCATCATGCTCTCCACGTCGACGCGATCGTCGGCTCGAAAGCGCACGGACGCGTGAAGCCGCACGCATCGATCTTCATCGCGGCGCTCCGTGCACTCGACGTCGCCTCCGACGAGGTCGCGATGGTCGGGGACTCGTACGAGGACGACATCGAGGGTGCACGTGCGTTGGGGATCCGGGCGATCCTCCTCGATCGGGACGGCTTGCGACCGGAGGCGGAGGATCGGATCGACACGCTCCTCGCTCTACCGGCGCTGCTCGGCCTTACGCCGGGCGCGCCACCATCAGAAACCTAGATCCTGGCGCCAGCTCTCGGTGTGCGCACCGAGCGCGACAGGAATGGGCTCGTCGGTGGAGCCGAACACGGACGCCGCCTCCTCGCGCGTCGAGACGGGGCCGACGCAGACGTCCTCGTCACCGAAGCGCTCGAGCCAGTAGACGAGTGAGCCCTCCCCGAAGATCGTCGCGAGCTCGGCTGCGAGCGACTCCTGATCCTCGCTGTACTGACGATCGGCGAGCTCGGGTCGGTCGATGAGCTCGCACAGCCGTCTGAAGAACTTCGGCTCGAGCGCCCCGACGGTGAGGAAGCGACCGTCGGAGGTGGCGTAGATCCGGTAGCAGGCGAGACCGCCTGTGAGCATCCTCGGCACGGGCTCGCCGCCGAGCCGGTGCGCCACGAGGTCGTGCGAACGATGGGTCATCGAGATGACGATTCGAGCGCCGCTGCCGGTTCGTTCCCGCTGGAACAACGCTGCGAGGATCTCCGTGACGGCGCCCAGTGCTCCGGCGGCGAGGTCGGCCACCTGCACTGGCGGCAGCTCCGAGCTCGTGTCCTCGAGAACACCCGCCCAGCCGAGGTAGTTCACGTCGTGGCCCGCCCGCGAGCGGTGCGCCTCGTCGCGTCCGAACCCCGTGATCGAGCAGTAGACGACGGTGTCCGTGAGATCGCCGGGGCCGATTCCGAGACGCTCTGCCACTCCTGGCCGGAAGCCCTCGAGCACGATGTCCGCCCGGTCGCACAGCGCTCGAGCGAATGCCGCGTCTGACTTCAGGTCGCACACAACGGACTCGGTGCCGGACCGGAGCGCAGTGTCCCACGCGGCCGCCGTCGGCCGCAATCGGGTCGCCTTCGGGCGGCTCGACGCGAACCACGCGCGCTCCGAGGCGGAGGAGCTCCCTGCTCGCATAGGCGCCCGGCAGATAACGCGTGAAGTCGACGACCAGGATGCCCGCGAGCGGTTGCACGCGGGCGGAGCGTACCTCTATCCTCGGCGGCGTTGACTGACCGTTCAATCGTCCAGGAGGAGCGCAGGAAGCAGATTCTCGACGCCGCGGTGCGGGTCTTCGCGCGGCGCGGCTATCACGGCTCCCGCGTCGGCGACATCGCCGAGGAGGCGGGCGTCGCGCATGGGCTCCTGTACCACTACTTCGCCTCGAAGGAAGAGGTGCTCCAGACAGTCTTCCGGGAGAACTGGGGCGAGCTCATCGAGCGCTTCCGTGCCGTCGAGGCAGCGGACGAGCCTGCCCACGAGAAGCTCGAGGGCATCGCCAAGATCCTCCTTCGTACCTGGCGCAACGACCCCGATCTCGTGACCGTCATGGTCCGAGAGGTCGCCCGTAGCCAGCAGCTCCAGGGTCAGGTCGAGGAGATCCGCGAGGCGTTCGCGATCGTCCAGCGTGTGATCGAGGGCGGGCAGGCAGCCGGCGTGTTCCGCCCGGATCTCGATGCGCGGCTTGCGAGCTGGGTCGTGTACGGCGGGCTCGAGGAGGTGCTCACCGGCTGGGTGCTGGGCCAGCTGCCCGACGGGGAAGAGGAGGTCGCCCGGGCAGAACGGACGGCGATCGATCTGGCCCTCGGAGGTCTCCGCGCTTAGTCTTCGTCCCCGTGGACGTCTTCAACCTCCACGGTGACGAGTGGGATCGTGTCGAGGAGCGCCCCGGGTGGCGCAGCAAGGACGCATGGGTCGGCGCTCGCCTCGGCGCGGAGCTTCTCGGCGGGAGCATGTACGAGCTCGAGCCGGGGGACCGGCTCTGGCCGTATCACACGCACCACGCCAACGAAGAGTGGCTTCTCGTCGTGCGCGGGCAGCCGACGCTTCGAACGGCAGACGGCGAGCAGGAGCTGGCAGAGGGCGACGTCGTCTGTTTCCGGCGCGGGAGTGACGGTGCCCACCAGGTGAGCAACCGCACCGACTCGCCGATCCGCGTCCTGATGTTGTCGACGCTCATCGCCCCCGACATCGTCGAGTATCTGGACAGCGGCAAGGTCGGTGCACGGAGCGTGAAGGGCGAGCGGATCCTGCTCAGCCGTCCCGGTCCCATGCTCGAGTACTGGGACGGAGAGGACTAACCGCGCTGCCGCCAGTTGATCGCTTGAAGGGCGGAGGGAATTGTCCGCTGATCGACCGCCGGGCGATCGTAAGCGTTCTCTCGATCTGGGTCAGGTGACCCCCGATGCGCTAGCGAAATGCGCTCTGGCCGGTCAGCGCTTCGCCGACGACGAGGGTGTGCACCTCGTGCGTCCCCTCGTATGTCAGCACTGATTCGAGGTTGTTCACATGGCGGATGACCGGGTACTCGAGGGTTACGCCGTTCGCGCCCAGGATCGTCCGCGCGCTCCGCGCCACGTCGAGCGCGCCGCGAACGTTTCCCATCTTCCCGAGGCTCACGTGCTCAGGGCGAAGTGTCCCCGCGTCCTTCATGCGGCCGAGGTGCAGGGCAACCAGCGTCGCTCGATTTATCTCTAGCGCCATCTCGGCGAGCTTCGCCTGCGTGAGCTGATACGCGGAGATCGGCTTGCCGAACACGATCCGCTCCTTCGCATAGTCGAGCGCACACTCGAAGCAGGCGCGCGCCGCGCCTATCGAGCCGAAGACGATCCCGAATCGCGCCTCGTTCAGGCAGGAGAGCGGCCCCCGGAGCGTGCTCGAGCCTGGGAGCAAATTGTCGTCTGGTACGCGAACGTCCTGGAGGACGAGCTCCGAGGTCACGGATGCGCGGAGCGAGAGCTTCTTGTGGATCTCGGGCGCCGAGAACCCCGGCATGCCCTGTTCCACGATGAAGCCGCGGATCGAGCCGTCGTCGGCGCGTGCCCACACGATTGCGATGTCGGCGATCGTGCCGTTGGTGATCCACATCTTGGCGCCGTTCAGGACCCAGTCCGATCCCTCGCGGCGTGAGTGCGTGCGCATCGCGCCCGGATCGGAGCCGGCGTCCGGTTCCGTCAGCCCGAAGCAGCCGATGACCTCGCCCGCGTGCATTGCAGGAAGCCAGCGCTCCTTCTGCTCCTCGGAACCCCAGCGCCAGATCGCGTACATCGCAAGCGAGCCTTGCACCGATACGGCGCTGCGCACGCCTGCGTCCCCCGCCTCGAGCTCCAGGCACGTCAACCCGTATGCGACTGCGCTGGCGCCGGGAAGGCCGTACCCGTGCAGGTGCATGCCGTAGAGCCCGAGCTTCGCGAGCTCCGCCATCAGCTCACGTGGGAGGATCCCCTGCTCGAACCAGTCACCGATCTCCGGGAGCACGTTGTCGCGCACGAACTGGCGGACGGTGTCTCTGATCGCCCGCTCCTCATCGTCGAGGAGGGCGTCGATCGCGAGGAGATCGAGCGGATCGAGAGCCGGGAGCTCGGTCGTCGTCGCCATCCGTCACATCCTACGAGAACGCTTCCGCGCGCTTGACCAGGCAGGGCGCCAGGTCGTAAACTTCTGGTTGACTGACTAGTCAATCGACCCAGGAGCGAAAGTCATGACAACGCTAGAAACCGGTGTAGCCGGCGGTGTCTCGTTCGCCTTGACGCCAGAGCAGCGGGAGTTGCGCTCGCTCGCCCGCGAATTCGCCGAGAAAGAGATTCGGCCGAAGGCCGCCGAGTACGACGAGCACTCGACGCATCCCGCCGACGTGATCGCCAAGGCGCATGACGTCGGCCTCATGAACCTCCACATCCCCGAATCCCTAGGTGGCATCGCTCTGCCCGCTTTCGACGGCATGCTCGTCGGCGAGGAGCTGAACTGGGGGTGCTCGGGGATCGGCACGTCGATCGGCGCCAACGGCCTTGGTGCGGCTCCCGTGATCATCGCCGGGACGGACGCGCAGAAGGAGCAATGGCTGCCGCCTCTGCTCGAGGAACCCATCATCTGCTCCTTCGGTCTGAGTGAGCCGGACGCGGGTTCGGATGTCGCGCGCATGAAGTCGACAGCCGAGCGGAAGGGTGACGAGTACGTCCTGAACGGGTCGAAGACATTCATCACGAACGCCGGTTACGCCACCTGGACCGTCGTCTTCGCGAAGACCGATCCGGGCCAGGGCCACCGGGGCATCTCGGCTTTCGTCGTCCCGATGGACACCCCGGGCGTCCAGATCGAGAAGCATCTCGACAAGATGGGCCAGCGCGCGACGGACACTTCGGCTTTCGGCCTCACCGATGTGGTGATTCCCGCGGCGAACCGGCTCGGCGAGGAGGGAGAGGGCTTCAAGATCGCAATGAAGACACTCGACTTCACGCGACCGGGCACCGCTGCAGGCGCGGTCGGGGTCGCCCAGGCCGCCTTCGAGCACGCAGTTGCCTACGCCAAGGAACGCGTGACGTTCGACGTCCCGATCGCGATGCACCAGGGCGTCAACTTCATGATCGCCGACATGGCGACAGAGATCGAGGCGGCGAGGTTGCTCGTCTGGCAGTCCGCATGGCTCCACGACCAGGGCAAGCGGGCGACATTGCAATCGTCGTTCGCGAAGCGGTTTGCCGCGGACACCGCGATGAAGGTGACGACAGACGCGGTGCAGGTCTTCGGCGGCTACGGCTACATCAAGGAGTACCCGGTCGAGAAGCTGATGCGCGACGCGAAGCTCTTCCAGATCTACGAGGGAACGTCACAGATTCAGCGGCTCGTCATCGCCAAGGAGATCTTCCTGCCGCGCGACGACTGAGTGCTCGCGCGCGGTTAGGGTTTCGCCGTGGCCATCGAGATCGATCTCTCGGGACGTGTCGCCCTCGTCACCGGTGGCTCGAGAGGATTGGGGAGAGCGGATGCTCTAACGTTGGCGCGGGCCGGGGCGGACGTCGCGATCGCAGACATTCTCGTCGAGTCGGAGCTCTCCGAGGAGACGGACAGCTGGGGGGCGCTCGCGACGGCTGCGCGAGCGCAGGGAATGGTTTACACCGAGGAGACCGTCGAGGAGATCCGCGCTCTCGGGCGCCGCTCGCTGGCGGTTCGCTGCGACGTCACGGATCGCGAGCAGGTCGCGACGGCCGTGACACGGACCATCGAGGAGCTCGGCTCGGTCGACATTCTCGTCAACAACGCCGGCACGCTCGATCACGTCGGTCAGTTCCACGACCAGAGCCCCGAGCTCTGGGAGCGCGATCTTCGGGTGAACCTCACGGGAGGGTTCAACTGCGCGCAGGCCGTCTGGCCACACATGAAGGAGCGAGGCTGGGGTCGGATCGTGAACATGGCCTCGGTCGCGGGCACCCTCGGTGGCTTCGGGCAAGCGAGCTACTCGACGACGAAATCCGGGATCCTGGGCCTGACCAAGACGCTGGCCATGGAAGGAGGGCGTCACGGGATCACGTGCAACGCCATCGTCCCGGGGATCATCGGAACGGAGGCCTTCCACATGGCGAGCGCGGCGATGAACGAGCGGATCGCGGCCAGGACGGTCTTCAAGCGCCCCGGCGAGCCGCAGGACATCGCGAACGCGATCGCGTTCCTCTGCTCCGATCTCGCCGGATACATCACGGGAGTCGGGCTCTACGTATCCGGCGGGATCGAGCTCTTCGTCTTCTGAGCTCGGGCCCCGCTGGGGCACCCCAACCCACCACCCACTGTCAATTCTAGTCTGGAAAGACGTATGGGTGTTGACCGGAGCGTCAACGATTCTGTGACTTCTCGCCCCCCACTGATCGGATGACCAACGCGCGCCGAGTGCCCGCAGGCGGACTGTAAAATTCCCGATCCCGTGCGGGCTGAATCACCCATCTTCTCCTCGACGAGCCATCGGCGAAGCCGCAGCCGATCGGCCGTGGTCCTGTTCGGCCTCGGCATCACGGGAGCCGCGGCGCTCGCCGTCTTGATCGGTCTCGCATACGCGGGCTCGCGTCAGGAGCTGGCGGAGGGGACGCGCGTCGCAGGGGTCGACGTCGGCGGGCTGTCGCAGCAGGCCGCGGTAGCAAAGCTCGATGCGCGCTTCGACCAGGTCTCGGCAGATCCTGTGACCTTCGCGGCGGAGGACGAGAAGTTCACCTTTGCTGCCAACCAGCTCGCGGTGGAGCCCGACTGGAGCGGCGCGGTAGCAGCCGCCGGTCGCGCGGGCGACGGGTTCGGGCCAATTCGGGGATTTCGTCGCTTGCGTACGCGATTTTTCGGAGCGGAGGTTCTCCCTCGACTCGCCGTCTCGAATGCGGCGCTCGAGTTTGCGCTCGATCGGATGGCGACCCAGATCGACCGCGAGCCCCGAAGCGCCGCGCTCGTTCGCCGCGGACTGCTCATCGAAACGGTTCCCGAGCGCGCGGGTAGCCGGCTCGAGCGCGACGCCGCCGCGGAGGTCGTCGTGCGCGCGCTCGGACAGCTCGACAGGTCGGGGATCCCTGTAATGCTCCCGGTTATCGCTGCGTCCCCGAAGGTGACCGCGGGCATGCTCGTACCGGCTGCCGGCCGTGCTCGTATCGCAATCTCTCGCCCGGTGTTTCTCAAGGGCGCCGGTCGAAGTTGGCGTCTTCCGCGCTCACGGGTGGCCGGGCTGCTCGACCTCCCGAGCGACGGTACGACGAGGATTGCTTTCGCAGGAGCAGCGGCGAACGCGTACTTCCGCAGCCTCTCGAAGCGGGTCGGAACACCACCGAGGGATGCCGACTTTGCAGTCTCGGGCGAGAGCGTCCAGGTCCTCCCGGCCCGAGATGGTGTCGAGCTCGACGTTCCGGCGACCGCGCGTGCGCTGCTACGCGCAGCAACGAGACCGTCGAATCGGGCCGCTCGCGTCGAACTCGTTCGCGCGAAACCCGTCGTCACGACTCGCGAGGCGTTGGCGATGGGGATCGACCGCAGGATGTCCTCGTACAAGACGTACTACTCGGGAACGGCCGATCGCATCACGAACCTCCAGCTCGGCGTCCGAGAGCTCGACGGCACGCTCGTTCCGCCCGACGGCACCTTCTCGCTCAATGAGGCGATCGGGGAGCGGACCGTCGAGCGTGGCTTCCGGCCTGCACCGGTGATCATCGGGACCGAGTTCGCCGAGGAGGTCGGCGGGGGCACGTCGCAGGTAGCGACGACGGCGTTCAACGCCGCCTGGGAGGCGGGGCTGCCGATAACCGAGCGCAATCCCCACTCCCTCTACATCAGTCGCTACCAGCTTGGCCGCGATGCAACCGTCTACTGGCCGTCTCTCGACCTCAAGTTCGTGAACGACACGAGCGACTGGGTTCTCGTCAAGGGGTTCTCCGAAAGTGACGGCATCAGCATCGCGATCTACGGAGGCGAGAGCCGTCGCGTCGAGAGCTCCGCCGGGACGCTCGAGGTCACCGGAAAGACGCCCGTCGAGCGCGTGAAGGACCCTAAGCTCGCTAAGGGCAAGTCGTTCGTCGAAGCGGAGGGATCTGCGCCGAGCCGGACTTCCGTGATACGGACCGTGTACGGCGCTGACGGCAAGGAGATCCGGAGCGAGACCTGGACGACGTCGTACAAGGGCGAGACGAGGATCGTTCGCGTTGGCACCAAGGTCCCGGCGCCAAAGGCCAAGCCTCCCGCGGGAGAGACGACGAAGCCTCCTGCCCAGCCTGGTGCTACGACGCCTGCGCCTCAGCCTTAGCCACGGCTTCCAGGAGCCCAGCGGGTACACGCGTTGGGCGGTACGTCGCCCGATCCACGGTTGCATGCGACGTGTGCCCGTCGGCCACGAGCTCGTCGCCGCGTTCGATTCGGTACTCGTATCTGAACCGTGCCCCGCGCACGTCCGTGCACCGGGCCCAGATCCTGAGCGTCTCGTCGAAGTAGGCGGCTCGGTGGTAGCGGACGCAGACCTCGGTGGTCAGCGCTTCCACCCCTCCGTCGCGGATCGCCTGGTAGCCGCCTGCGTGAGCGGCGAGATATGCCACGCGGGCTACCTCGAACCAGACGACGAACGAGGCGTGGTGCGCGATGCCTTGCGCGTCGGTCTCGGCGAACCGGATCCTCACCTCGGTGGAGAACGAGAAGCCTTCCACGGACTCAACCCTAGAATCGCCGCGTGTCTGCCGCCGCCCTAGCCGCTCTCATTCGGGAGCGGCAGCCCTGCGTGGTGCTGACCGGCGCCGGGGTCAGCACCGAGAGCGGAATTCCGGATTTCCGCTCCGCAGGCGGGATCTGGGCCGATATCGATCCTTTCGAAGTTGCGTCCATACAGGCATTCCGGCGTGACCCCGTGCGCGTGTGGGCCTTCTATCGGGAGCGGATCCACATGCTTCGCGATGCCGAGCCGAACGCGGCCCACGAGGCGCTTGCTGAGCTGGAGCGACGGGGCTTCGTGCGGGCGGTCGTCACGCAAAACATCGACATCCTGCATACACGCGCTGGGAGCCGTGAAGTGATCGAGGTGCATGGCTCGATCCGCTCGGCCGTCTGCCTGCGCTGTCTTTGGGTCGAGGGAGCCGACGGCGTGCTCGCGCAGCTCGAGAGACGCGAGGCACCGCTCTGCGTTCAGTGCGGCGAGATTCTGAAGCCGGGTGTGACGCTTTTCGGCGAGCTCCTGCCGGCAGACGCGATGGAAAAGGCGACCGACCTCGCTCGCACAGCCGAGCTGGTGCTGGTCGTCGGCTCGTCGCTCGAGGTCTGGCCGGTTGCCGGGCTGCCGCTCGAGGCGCGCGCGTTCGCGATCGTCAACCGCGGCCGAACCGTGCTCGACGACCGAGCGCTGCTCAAGATCGACGCGGCTGCCGGCGAGACCCTCGCCGCCGTGGTCGAGGCTCTGTAGCCGACGAGTTCGCGCTCCAGCGCTGCGGATGCTATGACTAGCGGCATGCCCGAGACGACCTCGACGCGATCTGCGGCCGCGAGCAGCGCCAAGCTCGGCGAGAAGGATCTCATGACCCGTCTCGCCGACGCCGGCGAGGAGGCGCTCCACAAGCTTGCGGAGCTCCCCGGTGGGCAGCGTGCGCTCACGGCCGTCAACGAGCTGCGTGCTCGAGTCGACGACCTCACGAAGAAGGTACGCGGAATCGATGCGCTCGAGGCGAGGGTCGCCAAGCTCGAGAAGGAAATCGCGGCACTGAAGAGGACGAAAGCTCCGGCGCGCAGTTCGACGCCGCGCAAGCCCGCCGCATAAGGGCGAGATACATCTAGCCCTTTGACTTCGGCCCTACGACTTCGGGGCGGGCACGCGTAGTCGTAGCGCGTGTGGCACGACCTCGAAGCGTGCCGGCGTCGTCCCCGGTTGCTCGCCGTCGAGCTCGATGGGAAGCGGTTCGTCGGCATCGACCGTGATCACTCGTCCGCGCAAGATCTCGAGGCGCGGATGGGGGAGGTGC
Source organism: uncultured Thermoleophilia bacterium (assembly GCA_963827525.1). GTDB lineage: Bacteria > Actinomycetota > Thermoleophilia > Gaiellales > Gaiellaceae > GMQP-bins7. The sequence continues at coordinate 184,609 of CAWHBH010000034.1, read as the reverse complement.
TTCCCGCGATACGTCTTCGGGAGTACGAACAGCAGGTCACGCTTCGTCACGTCCCCGATCAAGAGCACGTCGAACTGCCCGTCGTCGGGCTCCGCGTCGGGGCACATCATCATCCCGCCGCCCAGGTAGCGGCCGTTGGCGACAACGACGTCGATCATCTTGCCGCCTCTGATCTCGTCGTCGACCGACAGCCGCATCTCGCCGGTCTGCCAGCGGGCGAACACGGCGAGGGTTGCCCAGTAGTAGGAGATCTTCCCGCCGAGGGCCTTCGAAGCCTCGTTCGCGCGCTGCGCGATTGCGCCGCTGATGCCCGCACTCGCCACGTTCGCGAAGTACGCGCGGCCGTCCGCGCCAGCCCAAGTGCGATACGAGACGAGGCCCAGGTCGATCTCGCGGACCGCGCCGTTCAACGCGATGGCGACTGCGGCATCCAGATCGCGCGGAATGTCGTACGTGCGAACGAAGTCCCATCCTGTTCCGCGCGGGATCACGGCCAGCTCGACGTCTTCCGCCTCGGCGATGCCGTTCACGACCTCGTTCACCGAGCCGTCCCCGCCGACGACGACGAGGAGCTCGGCTCCTCCGCGTACGGCGTCTGCCGCAAGCGAGACGAGCTGTCCCGGCTCCTCGGAGATGAAGGCGTCACCTGCGAGGCCGAGCGCGGCCGCCCGGTGCGCGATCTCGGGCCAACGCTTCCCCGTCGAGCCTCCGGCGGAAGCAGGGTTGACGAGGAAGACGGTGCGGCCGGTGCTAATGACCGTTCTGTCCGGCGGTTGCCGTCTCGAGTGCAATTCGCGTCATGCGGTCCACGGCTGTACGCAGCTCCTCATCGGAGATCCGAACGAACTCGCCCTCGACGACGATGTCGCTCACCGTGAGCAGGCAGCCGCCATGTACGCCCCGCAACGCGGACAGCGTGAACAGTGCGGCAGCCTCCATCTCGACCGCGAGAATCCCGCGCTTCGACCAGCGCTCGTACTGGCCCTCGTCGGGGTTGTAGAAGAGGTCGCTGGACACGATCGGGCCAACGCGAAGTGCCTGGTCTGAGTGCTTGGCGACATGCACGGCCTCATGAACCAGCTCCCAGCTTGCGGTCGGGCAGTGCGGCTCGCCACCGACGAGGTGCGTCGCAGTGGCGTCGGCCGGTACGGCCGAGATCGCCACGATCAGATCGCCGAGCGCGTGATCGGGCTGGAGACCGCCGCACGTCCCGACGCGCAGGAGCCGCTTTACACCGAGCTGGATGAGCTCCTCGAAGACGATCGTCGCGCCGGGGCATCCCATTCCGGTTCCCTGTACCGAAACCCGCTTGCCCTCCCAGTTACCTGTGAACCCGAGGAGCCCGCGCTCGGCGTTGACCTGCTCGACGTCCGTCAGGAAGGTCTCGGCGATGTGCTTCGCGCGCAGCGGGTCGCCGGGGAGAAGACAGGCCTCGGCGTAGTCGCCGGGATCTGCTCGCAGGTGGATCGGCACAGGCGGAACCCTACGGATTCCGATGCCGGCTGGAGGTATGGAACCGTCTCTAGAGTGTCCTGGGCTTGTCCGAGAAGCTCATCGCTCCGAAGCGGGACCAGATTCTTCGATTCTGCGCGCAGGATCCTGTCGAGCGGGTATTCCTCGAGGACGTCGCAAGACGAGGGCTCGGCCGTTTCGTCGCGCGAGCCGAAGGTCGCGAACTGCTCGCTCTCTGCCACATGGGCGTCAATGTCGTTCCGTCGGGTGACGGGTGCGGTGCATTCGCACGTGACGTGGCGCGCGCGGCGCCTCGAATGCTGATCGGCGAAGCGCGTGCGGTCTCGGAGCTGTGGGACGAGGCGCAGTCGCGCCTCCCGCATCCGCGGGAGGACCGTCCGGGACAGCCGGTCTTCGTCATCCACGATGCCCCGGCACCGGGGGAAACCGGGCTGCGTGCCGCGCGGCTCGAGGATCTCGAGGTCCTCATGCCGGCGTGCTCGGCGGCACACGAGCAGGAGCTGGGGATCGATCCGATGGACCGCGACCCGGATGGCTTCCGCTGGCGTACTCGCAGCCAGATCGAGGAAGGCCGGTCGTGGCTGTGGCTGGAGAACGGCGTCATCCTGTTCAAGGCGGAGGCCTCTGCCTGGACACCTCAGGCGGTGCAGCTTCAACAGGTGTGGGTCGATCCAGAGGCCCGGCGTCAGGGAAACGGAGCACGCGGCCTCGCGGATCTGTGCCGCTTGCTCCTCGAGCGCGTGCCGACGGTGTGCCTCTTCGTGCGCGCCGAGAACGAGCCGGCGATCCGTCTCTATGAGACGGGCAGGCATGGAGCACGTGCTCGACTATCGCTCGGTGCTTCTGTGATCGAACGGTGAAAGAGCTCTTCATTGCCCGCCACGCGCTGGCCGGGTCGAACGAGAGGGGGCTCGCGTCGTATGCCGCGCCCGGGGAGGGTCTCACCCGCGAGGGAGTCGAGCAGGCGCGAGGGCTCGGACGGTTACTCGAACACGAGGACATCGCGCTTGGGCGTCGCGACGGATCTTCGTCGGACGCAAGAGACGCTCGAGCTCGCTCTCGCCGGACGAGACGTGCCGAGGATCGTCGTTCCCGAGCTGAACGAGATCCACTTCGGGAGCTTTGACGCCGGCCTTCTCTCCGCGTACCGCAAGTGGGCGGGCTCGGAGACGCCGACGGCCCCCGCTCCCGGCGGGGGTGAGAGCCGGGCGGAGGCCGCCGCCCGCTTCGCTCGCGGACTTCGCGTCGTACTCGGCCGGACGGAAGAGAGTGCACTCGTCATCGGGCATGCGCTCGGGGTCCGGTATGTCCTGGATGCGGCGCACGGCCTCGTTCCGGCCTCGTTGATGATCGCCCCGGTGGAGCACGCGACTCCGCACCGGCTAACAGCCGACGAGGCCGAAATCGCAGCGGAGCTGCTCGAGCGATGGAGTCGAGACCCGAGCTTCCGCGAGCCCGCGCTGGAGGGCACCCAGGAGTGAGAACGAGCGGCAGAATAGACGCATGACTGGAGCTCTTCACGAGCGCGTCGAGAGCTTCGTTCGCGCCCACGACCTGATCCCTCCAGGCGAGGATGTCGTCTGCCTGGTCTCGGGAGGACCCGACTCGACATGTCTCTGGCACGTGCTCGGAAGGCTCGGATATCGCGTCTCGGCGGTGCACGTGAACCACGGGCTCCGGGGCGACGAGTCCGATGACGACGCGCGTTTCTGCCACGACGTGATGGGCGCGGAGATCCTGGTGCCGGTAGGCGCTGTCGGCGATGCCCGGTCCGCGACCGAGGCCGATCTTCGCGACGTGCGCTACCGGCTCACCGAAGGGCGAGGCCTGCGCGCTACGGGCCACACGGCGTCCGACCAGGTGGAGACGGTCCTGTACCGGCTCGTCTCGTCGGGAACGACGAAGGGAATCAAGATCGAACGTGAGGACGGCGTCGTTCGACCGCTCCTGTCGGTCTGGAGGGAGGAGACGGAGGCGTACTGCCGTGAGAACGGGCTCGAGTTCAGACTCGATTCGTCGAACGCCGACACCAAGCGCGGGCTCATCCGCGAGGAGATCCTTCCGCTCCTTCGCCGACTCCACCCGGGAGCCGAACAGAACCTACTCGCGCTCTCCGCTGAGCGGGCGCGCCTGCCGAGGACGCTCGAGCGGACGCTGGCCGAGCTCCTCTCGTCGACCGAAGGGACGAGGTCGGCAGACCTCGGCAGAGGGGTAAGCGCGGTGCGCGAGTACGACGAGCTGCGCCTCGAGGGTCGTGTGACGTTCGGGCCGTGGCACCTCGAGAGCTCCCTGCCAGGGCTTTCGGTACGGACGCGTCGTCCCGGCGATCGGCTCGCGGGCCGGAGGAAGAAAGTGCAGGATCTCTTCGTGGACGCCAAGGTGCCGAGGATCGAGCGTGACGGGTGGCCGCTGGTCGTCTCGGGCGACGACGTCGTCTCGGTTCCGGGTGTCGCCGAAGCTCCTGGTTGGGAGGGCGCGGTTCGCGCATGGAAAGATACGGACGGATGACGCAGCTTGCTCGTGTTCCTCGGACGCCGTTCGCGGTGCCGGGCCGGAGGGCACAGTATGGGTAATACGGGCCCGGAGAGCACGGTGCCGCGAACGGCGTCAGGTGTCGGCGGAGCCGGGCTCAGCCCGGCGGGAGTCGAAGCCGGCGAGGGACACGAGGCCGAACTCGAGCGCGGCGTGGGCGAGATCCTCATCGACGAGGAGACACTGCAGGCGCGGATCGTCGAGCTGGGCGCGGAGATCTCAGCGGGCTACAAAGGCAGGGATCTCCTACTCGTCGGCGTGCTCAAGGGTGCCGTGTTCTTCATGGCCGATCTCATGCGTGAGCTCACGGTGCCCTGCGAGATCGACTTCATGGCGATCTCGAGCTATGGCGCCGCGACCGATTCCTCGGGAGTCGTCAGGATCCTGAAGGACCTCGACATCAACGTCGCCGGCAGGGACGTTCTCGTCGTCGAGGACATCATCGACTCGGGGCTGACGCTCTCGTACCTCATGCGCAATCTCAAGGCGCGCAAGCCCGCGTCCCTCGAGGTGGTCGCTCTCCTCACGAAGCCCGGCCGCCGTGAGATCGAGGTTCCCGTGAGATACGTCGGCTTCGAGATCCCCAACCGGTTCGTGATCGGGTATGGGCTCGACTTCGCCGAGCGCTATCGGAACCTTCCGTACGTCGCGGTTTTGCATGCGGACCTCGTACCGAACGGCACGTAGCTCGCAATCCGCCTATAACGGGGGACAGGCCCTGGCGCCCGGGTGCCGAAGAAGGAGGGTGCTACCCTGCGAAAACTGACGTGAACCGCTTTTTCCGAAGCGCACTTTTTCCGCTGATCATCATCGTCCTGCTCGTCTACCTGGCGAGTCAGACACTCCTGCCCGGACGCTCGGAGCAGCAGAAGATCACCTACTCCGAGGCGATGGCCGAAGTCAGGAAGGGCGCCGTCAACGAGGTTCTGTTCACGCCGAACCGGCAGCAGATCAATCTGACGCTCGTCGACGGCCGCAAGGTCAAGGTCAACTACCCGACTCCGCAGTCTGCAACGCAGTTCCAGAACCTGCTCGAAAGGCAGAACGTCAAGTTCGACTCGAAGGGCACCGGATCGTCCGCGTGGTGGGCGCTACTCATCAACTTCCTGCCGTTCGTCCTCCTGATCGGATTCTGGATCTTCCTCATGAACCAGATGCAGGGCGGCGGGTCGAAGGTCATGAGCTTCGGGAAGAGCCGCGCGAAGCGGATGTCGCCGGACTCGCCGAAGGTCACCTTCAAGGACGTCGCCGGTGCGGACGAGGCGGTCGAGGAGCTGCACGAGATCAAGGAGTTCCTCGAGAACCCGAAGAAGTTCCAGGCGCTCGGCGCCCGCATTCCCAAGGGCGTGCTCCTGTTCGGGCCGCCCGGGACCGGAAAGACGTTGCTCGCTCGCGCAGTAGCGGGTGAGGCCGGCGTTCCGTTCTTCTCGATCTCCGGCTCCGACTTCGTCGAGATGTTCGTCGGCGTCGGAGCGTCGCGCGTGCGCGATCTCTTCGAGCAGGCGAAGCAGGCTTCACCTTGCATCATCTTCATGGACGAGATCGATGCCGTCGGTCGCCATCGCGGCGCCGGTCTCGGCGGCGGCCACGACGAGCGCGAGCAGACCCTGAACCAGCTCCTCGTCGAGATGGACGGCTTCGAGGTGAAGGACAACGTCATTCTGATCGCGGCCACGAACCGGCCCGACATCCTCGATCCCGCCCTTCTCCGACCGGGTCGCTTCGATCGCCAGATCGTGGTCGATCGCCCCGACCGCCTCGGTCGTCGGAAGATCCTCGAGGTGCACTCGCGCGGAAAGCCGCTCGCGCGCGATATCGACCTCGACACGTTGGCCGCGGGCACACCCGGCTTCACCGGGGCCGATCTCGCAAACCTGATCAACGAGGCGGCTCTGCTCGCGGCCCGAAACGGCAAGAAGATGATCGAGCAGAACGAGCTCGAGGAAGGGATCATGCGCGTCATCGCCGGGCCGGAGAAGAAGGCCCGCCTGCTCTCCGAGAAGGAGCGCAAGATCATCGCCTACCACGAGATGGGGCACGCGCTCGTCGGCCATTACCTCGAGAACACGAACCCCGTGCACAAGATCACGATCATGTCGAGAGGCCAGGCGCTCGGCCTCACGATCTCCCTGCCGACCGAGGATCGCTACCTGACGACGAAGTCCGCGCTCATGGACGAGCTCGCGATGACGCTTGGCGGCCGCGCGGCCGAGGAGCTCGTCTTCCACGAGATCACGACAGGCGCGGCGAACGACATCGAGCGCGTGACCGCCACGTCCAAGTCGATGGTGATGCGCTTCGGGATGAGCGAGAAGCTCGGCCCGCGCGTCCTCGGCCGCAATCACGATCTGCCCTTCCTCGGCCGCGACATGGGCTCCGAGCCCGATTACTCGGACGAGGTGGCGAAGGAGATCGACGACGAGATCCGGCGCGTCATCGAGGAGGCCCATGCGTCCGCGACCGCCGTTCTGCGGGCGCATATGGAAGAGCTGAACCGGCTCTCCGCGATCCTGATCGAGCGCGAGACGATCGACAAGGATCAGTTCGAGCGCTTGCTGGCCGGCGAATCCGACGAGTCGGTCTTCCCGCCCGAAGAGGTCACTGCTCCAGTGGCGGACGGCGAGCCCGAGCGCGATCGCCCGATTCCCAAGCCGACGCCACGACCCGCCTTCCCCGGCGCGACGATGCAGCCGCCGCCCGAGGGAGCGGCGGGCTAGTCCTTACTGCGCAGGGCGAAGTCCGCTGGCGCGGTCTCAGGGTCGACGTTTCTCTTGCTGGCAGCTGGGGACGCTAGCGTCTGGACGTCGGACGCACTTGGCCGTGTCCACGGGCAACGAACACGACCGCGAACAGCGCGGCGGCTGCGGCAGCGGCGCCGAGAAGATCGACCGCCAGCCCTCTGGTGCTCACGGCGTCGACGAGAGAGAGTAAAAGCGAGGCGACGAGCAGGGCCCCCACGCCCAGCGCCGCGACGAAAGCCGCATGGCGGAGGCCGTCTCCGGCGTCGCCCCGCACGCGTTCGCTCTCTTCGAGCGACCAGTAGGCAAGCTCGGCCGTCACGAGCAGACCAGCCGCGAACACCGGTGCGGCGCCGTCGAGCCCCGCATCGTCGATGGCGAGCTGGATTGCGTAGACGCCCCCTACGACGACGATCGCCGCAGGGATGAGTGTGGACCAGCCGAGGACTACGGCGGCCACGAGCGCGACGATCCCGACGACCGACAGTCGCACGCTCGCTCCTTGTAGGGAGTCGCTCGCGCGCGTGACGGGAACCACCCCGAGCGCCACCAGGCACGCGACGCTCCCGGCGCCGGTGGCTACACGCGTGCCAGCCTGGCGTAGCGCCTGAATGTCCTCACCTCCTCGAGCGCGGTCTCGAGGTCGAGGTCGCCCCAGCGCGCGATGCCGATTCCCAGGCTCTCCAAACGTCTCCGTACGACCTCGCGCTCGAGCACCCACAGGCGGTACGCGAGCTTCTCGACCTCGGTGGATCCTGCCTCGACGAGCGGAATCGGATCGACCTCCACGACGACGACGTCGAACCCGCGCGCGCGAAGGTCGCTGAGTGCAGCGACGAATCGTGGGTCGATGAGTGGCGTCAACGCGATGACGAGCGCTTTCGCAGGGAGGATCCGCGCCGGGATGAGGTTGACGTCGCGCCACGTGTACGTCGGCTCGACCCCGGTTTCGAGCATCGTCTCGATCAGCCGGTAACGCTGCGTGAGGCCCATCCCCGGATGGAGCCAACGAAGGACGCCACCGAACGCGACGAGCCCAACACGATCACGTCGCGCGAGGTAGCGGGTCGCGAGCGACGAGCCTGCACGCACCGCGTCCTCGAGCGTGCTTCGGTCGCGCCGCTGCACGTCGATGAAGCTGTCCACGAAGAGCACGACGTCGGTGTTTCGCTCGGGGTGGCGCTCGTTTACGACGAGCCCTTGCTTACGCGCTGAGGCCCGCCAGTTGATCGAGCGCACTCGGTCGCCGGGAACGAAGTCTCGGATGTCGGCGTATTCGACTCCCTCGCCCTTGACGCGAGCTACCTCGCTGCCTACGAACGCCTGTGTCTCGAGGGGCGCGAGAATCCTGCGCAGCGCGATCGGGCTCGGGTAGGCCTTCAGCCGGTAGCGTCCGCTGAAGCGCTGTTCCCAGACGACGAGTCGGGACGGGTCATGTGCGCGCACTTCCACGTCCCCGAGCGCATAGACCCCCCAGCGGGAGCATCGAATCGTGACCGGGATCTCCTGCTCGTCTCCGGCGCGAAGGCGAACCGCCTGGGCAGCGCCGTCGACGACCTCCACACCCTCAGGCATGTCGAGCAGAATCTCGAGCCGGTCGACGGATCCTTTGCTGCGCACCGTCAGCGTGGATTCGACATCGGCTCCCTCCAGCGTCCGGTCGCTGGTGATCGTGAGCTCAACATCGACGATCGGGTCACGTGCGAGGCTCGTTCCGATCGCGAGCACCAGCGCGAACGGCGCGGCGATGATTGCGAGCTCCGGACGCCGCAGGGCGAGTGCGGCGACGAGCCCGATCGCCGACACCGCGGCGTAACCTTCGATTCGAGGGCTGCCCGATCGCGTCACGAGCGGCTGGCTGGCCGGACGTCCTCCGCGCGCGGAGTCGGAACGGTTGCGAGCACGTCCCGCACGACGTCTTCCGCTGACACGCGCTGAACCCAGAGCTCGGGCCGCAGCACGAGGCGGTGAGCCAGCGCTGGAACTGCGATCGCCTTCACGTCGTCCGGGAGGACGTAGTCACGCCCGGCAAGTGCGGCCTTGCAGCGCGCGAGCTTGAGTAGCGCAAGGCTCCCGCGTGGGCTCGCTCCGACGGCCGAGCTCTGGGAGATACGGGTGCCCGTGGCGAGGTCGACGCAGTACTCCCGCATGCTCTCGGCGACGTGCACCTGCTCGACCGCTCTCTGCATCTCGAGGAGCGTCTCGCGGTCGACGACCGGCCGGAGCTCGACGTCGTCCGTCTTGCGCTCGATGCGCCGCCCGAGCACCTCGACCTCGTTCTCCCTGCTCGGGTACCCGAAAGCCGTTCTCAGGAGAAAGCGGTCGAGCTGGGCCTCGGGCAGCGGGTAGGTGCCTTCGAACTCGATCGGGTTCTGCGTGGCGATCACCAGGAACGGAAGCTCGAGCCGGTGCGTCTCGCCCTCGATCGTCACCTGGCGCTCCTGCATCGCCTCCAACAGCGCCGCCTGCGTCTTCGGGGGCGCGCGATTGATCTCGTCGGAGAGAAGGAGGTTCGCGAAGATCGGTCCAGGGCGGAACTCGAAGTCCGCGTCTCGCTGATTCCAGATCGACGAGCCCGTGACGTCGGACGGCATCAGGTCCGGGGTGAACTGGATTCGCGCGAAGCGAATGCTCAGGACCTGGGAGAACGATCGTGCGGCGAGCGTCTTGGCGAGCCCCGGGTAGTCCTCGAGGAGCACATGCCCGTCGGCGAGAAACCCCAGCAGGACGAGCTCGAGCGGATCGCGCTTGCCGACGATCGCCCTCTCGACCTCGTCCAGCACCTGGCCGGAGAGATCTCGGACCTGCGCAAGCTCCACTAGATCCTCTCCAGAGACTCGACCACGCGGCGTAGATCGGAGGCTGGGAGCCCTCGGGCAAGCTGGTCTACAGGCGATGGCCGGTCGGCGCGCACGAGCTCCCACGCGTCGGGGCCAAGGAGGCGTCGCGCTGTGTCGGGCTCTTCGTCGATCGAGACCCGCTGCCGCGCTGACAGCAGGCCGGATGCGATCGAGCGAACGTGCGGAACGAGTCGGAAGTGCAGTTCGAAGGCACCCGCGACACCAAGGGCGACCTGCTGTTCGAGGCGCCCGAGGGTCGGTGGCGGACGGCGGATGGTGGAACCTCGTTTCGCGCGGGGGCGGAGAGGACGTGTCCTTGGATATGCGCGGCGGAGCGCAGTCAAAGCAAGCCCTAGCGCTACGGCACAGACAAAGAGTGCGTAGATCCGCACCGCCAGGGTGAGGCGTCCGGGCGCGAACCCGCCGATGGCGATGAGCGTGATCGTGGGTACGACGAGGAATCGGAGCCCGCGGCGGAGACTTTGCGTCATGAGCTTGCCTCGGTCGGCATCAGCTCTTCGCGGCCCGCTTGCTCAGGATGTTTCACCGACGGACGCAGCTCGTCCCGCAGCTGAGCGAAGGCATCGATCGCCTCCTCCTTCATGCCGATGTCGACGGCGTGCTGCGAGAACTTAGCCCGCGAGAAGAGATCGGTGAGCCGCCGGACCGCCTCCGCGTCGACCGCGAGCTCACCGAGGATGCGGGCGAGGTACTCCTCGGGTGTCTCTGCAGGCTGCCGTGCGACGCCGAGCGCAGCGAGCACGCGCTCCAGGCGTGCATATGCAGCGATGACGGCACGCCGCGGGTCGCTCTCGGCGCGGAGGTCGTCGAGCGTGTCGTCCAGCGCGGCTGCGAGCTGCTCTGCGAGCCCCTCGCCTGCGCTGGCCGGTCCGCGCCGCCGCCGCTCCGCGAGGATGAACGCCGCGACCCCTGCCGCTGCGAGCGCGAGCACGATCGTGACGGGAAGCCAGGCGAAGGACGGCTCGTACGAGCCGCCCTTCGGCAGCGGGGGCACGGCGGACGGGTCTTCGAGGAGTACCGAGCCCTCGATCCCCTCTCTCGGCGGAAGGGTCGGCGGACGGAGGTACACGAGGGAGATGAGGACGGCGATAAGGACGAGGATTCCCGCGAGAACGCCGCGGGAGGGCTTGGAACTACCGTACTCGGGTGCTGCCGCTTTCCGCGTGAACCCGTAGATCAGCAGCGCCGCCGCGGCAAGGAGCACGACCGCGATGAGGCTCAGCACGGTGTCGAGCAGCACCGCCGCGGGACTACGTATCTCGCCCGAGCCGTCGCCCGTCGAGCCGGCCGCTGCGATGGCGACGACGCCGACGAGCGCCAGCACGACAAGCGCAGGCCAAAGCAGGCGCGCCGCGTTACCGCGCATCGGGTCCTGCGACTTACGCGACGCTCGGTTCGTACATCGGCGCCGTCGAGGACGCCTTGCTCTCCCAATACCGGTTGAGCGTTCCCTGCACCTTCACGAACCAGACAATCGCCGGGATGATGAAGATCCCGAATGGGAAGAGCCAGAGTCCCGTCCAACCGGACACCGGAGGCTCTCGGCTGTCGCCCCTGTACATGCGACCGACCTCGGATGGGATCACGAATGCGCTGACTGCGCCGATGAGGATCCAGACCACGAGGCCGAGGACGCCGCCGAGACCATCGCCGGTGTGCTGCTTCATTTCCTCCTGCGTCTTGTAGGCCCAGTACCAGCCGTAGAAGCTGAACGTGATGATGAACAGCAGGATCCCGAAGCCGATGCCACGTGGTTGGCCCAGCGGGCCGGTGTTCCCTGAGGGTGTGCTCATGACCCGGGATTCTGCTCGGTTCGCCGGACGGCGGCGGTACCCTCCGCGTCGTGGATTCCAAGCACGCGTCCTTCGAGGAACGCTGGCCGAAACCGTCCGTGATGGGAGTGGTGAACGTCACGCCCGACAGTTTCTCCGACGGAGGGCGCTTTTTGTCGGCCGCAGCCGCCATCGAGCACGGACGCCGTCTCGCTGTGGAAGGCGCTGCGATCGTGGACGTGGGTGGAGAATCGACCAGGCCGGGCGCGACGCCGATCTCCGCGGACGAAGAACTGAGGCGTGTCGGGCCGGTGCTCGAAGGGCTTACGGGAATCCCGATCTCGATCGACACGTCCAAGGCGAAGGTAGCCCGGCGCGCGCTCGAGCTCGGAGCCGAGATGATCAACGACATCACGGCGTTACGGGGGGACCCTGGGATGGCTGCGGTCGTGGCCGAGAACGACGCGTTCGTTTGTCTCATGCACATGCAGGGAGAGCCGCGAACCATGCAGGCGGCCCCTCACTACGACGACGTCGTGTCCGAAGTGTTGGGCTTCCTCGAGGAGCGGCTTGCCTTTGCTGTCGAGGCAGGTATCCGGGAAGAGCGAATCTGTGTGGATCCGGGCATCGGGTTCGGCAAGACGCCCGACCAGAACCTCGAGCTCATCAGTCGGCTGGAGGCGCTGCTCACGCTCGGCCGTCCCGTGTTGATCGGTATGTCCCGCAAGAGCACGCTCGGGAAAGCTCTCGGCGACCCTCACGCGACTCGCGGAAGCGTGCCTGCCTCGGTCGGCGCGGCAGTCGCCGCGTACGAGCGAGGAGCCTGGATGCTCCGCGTGCACGATGTCGAGGAAACCGTCGAGGCGCTCGCGGTCGCGGCTGCTATCGAGCGGGGAAAGGTCACTGCATGACCATCGAGTTGCGGAGCCTCGTCGTCTTCGGCCGGCACGGATACCTCGAAGAAGAGCGGCGACTCGGACAGCGGTTTCTCGTGGATCTCTGGGTCGATGTCGACGAGACGGCGTCTGCGAGCGACCGGATCGAGGACACTGTCGACTATCGGCGCCTGGCCGGGTTGGTGCGAGAGGTGTTCGCAGGGCAAGAGCGTCTTCTGCTCGAAAGCTTGGCGGGTGCCGTCACGGACGGCATTCTCGAGCGCTTCTCGGCGGTGGAGCGGGTTCGCACCCGCGTCCGCAAGCCCGACGTCGTGCTGGATCCGCCGGTCGACTACGCCGCCGTCATCGTCGAGCGCGGGCGGTAAATGCCGCGCGCGTACGTCGGCTTCGGCGCGAACCTCGGCGACCGACAGGAGTTCATCGACCGGGCAGTGGCGCTGCTTGCCGCGACGGACGGAGTCCACGTTCTGGCCGTTTCGGAGCTGCTCGAGACGGATCCGGTCGGTGTCGTCGATCAGCCGCGATTCCTGAACGGAGCGGCGGTAGTCGAGACGACACTCTCCGCGCGCGCGCTCCTCGAGGCGCTGCTCGGGATCGAGAGGACGCTCGGACGGGTGCGTGGTGAGCGGTGGGGCCCGCGGACGATCGATCTCGACCTGCTGCTGTACGGCGACGCAGTCGTCGACGAGCCGGGGCTCGAGGTTCCTCATCCTCGCCTGCACGAGCGGCGTTTCGCGCTCGAGCCCTTGTCCGATCTCGACCCGGAGCTCGAGGTTCCGGGGCGCGGGCAGGTGTCGACACTCCTCGCGGCGCTAGCCGAGTCATGACGCCAGATCGCCATCTCCGAGACGTGAGCCGGCCGGGCGTGCGAGATCGTGGCTTCACTCATCTAGACTGACTCCATGTCGCACCTCGACGAGCTCGACGAGTTCGAGGCCGAGCTCGAGCTCTCGCTCAAGCGCGAGTACTCGGCTGTCTTCTCCCTCTTTCGCTATTGCGTACTCACGCAGGACGCGACGTATCTCTGCAACAAGCTCGACCTCGAGTCGCTCCCGCAGGCGAGCTACCCGTTCTTCCACGTTCGCATGGACGACGTCTGGGTCTGGGACAAGAATCGACCCAGCCGGATCATCCCCCGCGCAGAGGTCTACACCTCCGGGGACGTCACCGTCGAGGAGCTGCGGGGAGAAGGCGAGGAGCCACGCTTGACCGCCGAGGCGCTCGCCGAGCGAATCGGCCAGCCGCTCTCGTCCGACGAAGACTCGTAGCTGGCGCAAGACCGGAATCCGCTAGCGCGGATTCCGGTCGGCGCAACATCCCTGAAGGCGGCCGCTTCGCGGCCGCGGCGCCTCCGTCCTATTCCGGCTATTCCAACAATCAGCGTTCCGGGGCGACGTCGGTCGCGCTCGGCCAGCCACTCGGCGAACCGTCCCTGTGGCGAGTCGAGATAACCGCGGAACCCGTCCTCCAACCCTGCGACCTCGTCCCGGAGCTGGAACAGCCGGAACTCGAGCCGGCGCTCGGGATCGCAGACGTGGTCGCTCCTCTCCTCTGAGGAGAGCGACGCACCGCACTCGGGGCACGGCATGTAGTGGGAGTGGGCGAAGGCGCTGGACATGCCCGTTTCTCGCGGGAAGCCATCCTTCGCGCTCCTTGCCCGAAACCCTGCGGGAGCCGACGCAGAGGAGCCGCCGAAGCGGCTCGTCCGCTGCGCCCTGTTAGAGAATTCCTACGCCCGCGCGGGCTCGGGAATCGCGCCGAGCTGGATGAGCATGCCCAGCGTGTCCCAGGTCGCCCACTCCTCGACGACCATGCTGCCTTCGAGCCGCGAGATCGTGAGTCCGGAGATCGTGACTTCCTTGCCCGTCGGCGCGATTCCGGCGACCTCGCCCGTTTGCGTCCCGCGTCCGGTCCATCGTGTTGCAACCTTGTCGCCGTCGACGATCTGGTCGTCGACCGTGATACCGCCGTCCGGGAATCCGGCGAGGTACTTCTCGATGTTCGCCCGCAAGCCCGCCGGGCCGCGTATCGGCTCCGGTTCGGCAGGGTCGTGACCGACGTAGTTGGGCGCTACGAACTCGTCGATCACGTCGAAGTTCCCCTTCCAGGGCTCCTCGAACAGGCGCTTGACGATCAGCTTGGCGTCCGCCATCGGCGCTCCTTTCGCTCGCATGCGCCGGCGAAGAGCGACTACGGCAAGCGTGCCTCCGACGGCGACCCCTGCGAGCGCGAGTGCGATCGCAGGTCCCGTCTGGCCGCGACTCCGCCTACGAAACACCGTTCGCCGACTCTACTAACTCGGATAGTCCTCGACAACTCGGATTCACGGGGTCTGACCCGACCGGTCCGACTCCTTGCAGGCGCCGTCTGATTCACTTGCAGGCGTGCTTCTTGCAGTCGACGTTGGCAACACGCAGACCGCGCTGGGTCTGTACGCGGGCGACGAGCTATCCGACCATTGGCGGCTTGCGACCGAGCGCTCGACTACTGCCGACGAGCTCGGCGTCCTGCTCAGCGGGCTCCTCGACTTCGACAGAGTCGACGGGATCTGCCTTGCCTCGACGGTTCCCGTGCTCCTTCGGGAGTGGGACTCGCTCGCGGACAAGTGGGCCCACGCTCCGCTGCTCGTCGTCGGGCCAGGCGTGAAGACGGGGATCGCCATCCGCTACGACGATCCGCGCGAGGTCGGCCCCGACCGGATCGTGAACTCGGTCGCCGCCAAGGAGCGCTATGGCTCGCCGGTCATCGTGGTCGACTTCGGTACCTCGACCAACTTCGACGTCGTCTCGCCAGAGGGCGAGTATGTCGGCGGCGTTATCGCGCCCGGCATCGAGATCTCGATGGACGCTCTCTTTGCGCGAGCCGCGCGGCTCGTCAAGGTCGACTATTCGCCACCCCCGGCGGTCATCGGGAAGACCACCGTCGGCGGCCTCCAATCGGGGCTCGTCTACGGCTTCGCCGGCCAGGTCGACGGCATCGTCGGGCGGATTCGGGAGGAGCTCGGGGTAGATGCTCGAGCGGTCGCCACCGGCGGGCTGGCGGACCTGGTTGCACCTCATTCGCGCACCATCGAGCGCGTCGATCCGTTCCTTACGCTCGACGGACTGCGGATGGTCTGGGAGCTGAATGCGTGATCCCCGACGCGCCCGCTGTTGGTCTCTTCGTCGTCGCAGCGCTTGCGCTGCTCGTCGTACCCGGCCCGGCTGTCGTCTACATCGTCGCCCGCTCGATCCATCAGGGTCGCCGCACAGGCCTCGCCTCGGTGGTAGGGATCCACGTCGGCACCCTCGTCCACATAGCGGCGGCGACGCTTGGTCTTTCGGCGCTGATCGCTTCCTCGGCCGTGGCGTTCACCGCGGTGAAGATTGCCGGCGCGGCCTATCTCGTGGGGCTCGGACTGTGGACGCTGCTTTCTCGGCGAGCGGAACCTGACGTCGCCCTCGGAGGCGAGCAGAACCTCCGCCGGGCATTCGCTCAGGGAATCGTCGTCAACGTCCTCAACCCGAAGACGGCGCTCTTCTTCCTGGCCTTCCTCCCGCAATTCGTCGACTCGGACGCGTCGCATCCCGCGCTTCAGATCGCGTTTCTCGGCTTCTTGTTCGCGCTGCTCGGCCTCCTCACCGACTCGATCTGGGCGCTCGCGGCCGGGACGGCAGGAGGCGTGCTTCGGCGTTCGCGTCGCTTCGTGAGCGGCCAGCGCTATGTGACCGGGACGGTCTACGTCGGGCTTGGTGTGCTGACGGCCTTTGCAGGCTCCGCAGAGGAATGAAGCTCTCAGCCGCCGCCGTAGATCGAGACCGGAAGCTCGAGGGTCATCTCCTCGCCGGTCGGCACCTCGGCCTCGAGTCGCTCGAGAATCGCGAGCGCTCCTGGAGCCGCAGCGAGTAGTCGCCGCTCGACCTCGTCGATCGAGTCGAGTTGGAGGAGCTCTTGCTTGAACGGTTTCGGGAAGCGGCCTTGCCCGAGGTACCACCCGTAGAACTTCTTCAGGAAGCCTGACGCGCGCCGCTCGCCGAGCTCTCGAACGGTCTCGCGCATGAAGAGGATGAGCTCGGCAGCCACTTCTTCGCGCGCGGGCTGTCCGGCGTCGCCGTCGACGATCTCGCGGAGTGCCCAAGGATTGCCCTGTGCTCCACGGCCGACCATGACGGCCTCGGCGCCCGTGACAGCAAGAACCGTCTGAGCTCGAGCCCGAGATGTGACGTCGCCCGATGCGACCACGGGAACATCGACGAGCGACACGAGCTCCGCTGTGAGCTCGTGATCCGCCGTTCCCGTGTACATCTGCTCGGCCGAGCGCGGATGGAGCGTGAGCGAGGCCGCGCCCGCCTCCACGAGCCTGGGCCCGAGCTCGAGGCACGCGCGCGAGTCGTTCCTGACTCCGCGGCGCAGCTTCACGCTCACGGGTAGATCCACCGACTTTGCAACGGCCCCGACGATCCTGCACGCGAGATCGGGGTCTTCGAGCAGGTGGGCGCCGGCCCCAGTACGGGTGACCTTCTTTACGGGACAGCCGAAGTTGATGTCGACGATGTCTGCGCCGACCGCCTCGACCATCCGGGCCGAGTCACCCATCGACCGTGGGTCCGAGCCGAAGAGCTGGATCGCCAGAGGATGCTCGTCGGCGGCGACGCGGAGGTAGCCGAAGGTCTTCTCGTTGCGATGCTCGATGCCCGCACAGCTCACCATCTCGGAGCAGACGAGGCCTGCGCCGTACCGCCGCCCCTGGCGTCTGAAGGCCTGGACGCTCACTCCGGCCATGGGGGCGAGCACGAGTCGGGTCGGCACTTCGACCGGGCCGATGCTCCACGAAGTCCGGAGGTCGATCATGGCTCGGACAGCGTACTCGCGGACTGTTGACGTTCCTCTACGGCGGTAGCTACCATTCCGACCCGTTGACGGGGCCGGGGGGCCCCGCAATCTCGTCTCTGGAGGCATTTTCGTGAAGGACGTGCTCCTCACACCCGAGGGCTACAAGCAGCTCAAGAGCGAGCTCGACCGGCTGCGCACTGAGAAGCGCCGCGAGATCGCGGAGCGCATCGCCGCTGCCCGCGAGTTCGGCGAGATCGCCGAGAACGCGGAGTACGACGACGCGAAGAACGAGCAGATGATGCTCGAGCACCGCATCGCCCAGCTCGAGGAGCGCCTCGCGAACGCGCGCGTCATCGACGTCAAGAAGGTCGACACGAGCGTCGTCTCGATCGGGTCCGTCGTGCGTCTCCGCGATGTGGATGCCAAGGAGACCATCGAGTACTTCATCGTCGGCTCGGCCGAGGCGAACCCGGTCGAGCGGAAGCTCTCGAACGAGTCGCCCGTCGGCAAGGCGATCCTGGGCCGCAAGAAGGGCGAGACGGTCGAGGTGATCACGCCTCGCGGCTCGAAGGTGAAGTTCAAGATCATGGAGATCAAGGCCGCGTAGCGGCCCCGATCTCTCTCCCGCATCTTCTTACGCTGGGCGCGCCTCCGAAGCGCGCCTCCGAAGCTATGGTCCGTGATGTTGCCGCAGTTCCGCTGACCAGGACCGTAAGACACCCAGGGCAGGTCCAGGATCATCGATTTTGCGTGTTCGCCCTGCTCTCGGATCGCCCCGTCGAGACCGCTTCTGATTCTGCGGTCCAGGGCGTCGAAGTTCGGAGGCGGGGACGCTTCGGTCGGGGTTGCTAGCGGGCGATCCTGCGAACAATCCTCTCAGTCTTTCCAATGCAACCCGTGACTCGGATGGTGCCTCGCTGGCAAGTCGGCTGGTCATCCCTCGCCCTCGGATCGACACGTCTCAACCGGCAGCTCCCGCTGCCATCGCAGCTGAAGAAGGTGCCCTCTGGTTCATATTTCCAACCAGCATCCCTACGGTCGCCCTGCTCTCGGATCGCCACGTCGAGACCGGTTAGTTCCCGCAGTACGTCGCAGTTGGAGGCGGGGACGCGTGGGTCGTGGGTTGCGGGCGGGCGTCCCTCTGGGCGAGCAACCCTCTCAATCCTTCGAATGCCACCCGTTGACTTAAACGGTTCTGCGCAATCCTCTAAGTCTTTCGAATGCTACCCGTTGACTCGGACGGTTCCTCGCTGGTAAGTCGGCTGGTCACGTGTCGACCTTCTAGACTCGCCCGCGATGTCTGCACCGAAGCGCTTTCCCGACAGGGATGAGATCGCCGCGGTCCGCGAGGAAGCGGTCGCCCTCGACCTCGACACCGAGTCGGCTGCCAAGCGGCGGCTCGCCGGCCGCGTCATGGCTCGGCGCGGGCACGGCAAGCTCACCTTCTTGGATCTCGTGGATCGCTCGGGGCGCATCCAGCTCCTCTGCGACGAGAGCCGGGTCGGCGCGGTTGACGTCGACCTCGGCGACGTCGTCGGAGTCGTCGGATCGCCGGCTTCGTCTCGCCGCGGCGAGCCGTCGCTCGCCGTCGACGAGCTGACGATCTCTCTCGAAGAACCGCAACCCGCTCCCTGACACCTTCCACGGCGTCACCGACACCGAGACGCGATACCGGAAGCGCTACCTCGACCTGCTCATGAACCACGAGTCGCGAGAGCTGTTCCTCATGCGTTCGCGTGTGGTCACCGCGATCCGCCGCCACCTCGACGAGGAGGGCTTCGTCGAGGTCGAGACCCCGATCCTGCAGCCGAGCTACGGCGGTGCGTTCGCTCATCCATTCGTGACGCACTCGAACGAGCTCGACGCCGACCTCTACCTCCGAATCGCCACCGAGCTCTACCTCAAGCGCCTCATAGTCGGCGGGTTCGAGCGTGTCTATGAGATCGGGAAGGACTTCCGCAACGAGAGCGTGTCCTTCAAGCATCAGCCCGAGTTCACGATGCTCGAGTGGTACGAGGCCTACGCCGATTACCAGGACACGATGGCGCGTATCGAGGAGCTCGTCGAGCGGGTTGCGTCGGAGGTGCTCGGCACGACTCGCGCGAGCTTCCGGGGGCACGACATCGACCTGAAGGCACCGTGGAGGCGAGTGCGCTTCATCGATGCCCTCGAGGAGCTGGAGCTGTGGACGCGCGATCCGCGTGAGCTCAGGGCCTGGCTCGAGGAGCGCGGTGTCGACACGGAGGCGGACAAGGACTGGCCGCAGCTCGTCGACCACGCGTTCGGACATTTCGTCGAGCCAAGCCTGATCGAGCCGACCATCGTCCACGACTACCCGGTCGAGCTCTCTCCGTTCGCGAGGACGACCGACGGCGACCCGTCGTTGACAGAACGCTTCGAGTACTTCGCGGCGGGTATGGAGCTTGGCAACGCGTATTCGGAGATCAACGAACCGGACGAGCAGCAGCTCCGCTTCGATGAGCAGTCGGAGCACGTCGAAGGCGTTCGCGGCGATCCCGACTACGTCGAGGCGCTCTCGTATGGAATGCCTCCAACGGGCGGCCTCGGCCTCGGAATCGACCGCCTCGTCATGCTCCTGTCGGGTCGCGAGACGATCCGCGACGTGATCCTCTTCCCGGCGCTTCGCACTCAGTAAAGACCGGCTTCGAAGGAGTTGCTCAGCTGAGGCGCGAGGTCGTCTCGACTGCTGACGAATTCAGGGCTTTCACTTCGCCCGCCCGCTTCTCGCACGCGAGTTCGAGGCCTTTCTCACCGGTCGGCGCACGCCGGGCACCCGACGTCCACAGGCAGCCTAAGCACTGAGCTCCGCGGACGCTACGTCGCTGCGACCGACTTCCAGCCGCGCCCGCCATCGAGCGTCCCCTCATGGTCCGCGGATACCGGGACATCTTCCTCGGGGTGCGTAGCCCGATGCTCGCGGAACCAAGCGACCGCCCGCGCGATCCCCTCGTCGAGCGGCACCTTCGGGTCGTACCCGAGGAGCGCTCTGGCCTTGGAGAGGTCCGCGACGTAGTGCGTGACCTCGCCGAGCAGTGACGGTGCCATCGTCACCCGAGGTTCGACGCCGAGCTCGGCGGCGATTCGCTCGGCGCAGTGGACGAGAGTGTTGCCGCGCCCAAATGCGAGGTTGATCGTCTGGTTGACGACCCGGCCTTCGGCCAGCGCCTCGATGCCACGCACGATGCCGTCGATGCAGTCGTCGACGTACGTGAAGTCGAGAGTCTTGTCGTGGCCGCCGTAGATCGTGATCGGCTCGTCGCGCAGCATCGAATGAATGAAGAGCGGGATGACGCGGACCATTCGGCTCAGATCGTTGTCGAAGCGCCCGTAGACATTCGAGAACCGGAAGACCAGATACGGCAGCCCGTAGCAGCGGGCGTACGAGTAGATGAACGCCTCACCTGCGATCTTCGATGCCGAGTAGGTGCTCTCGGCGTATGCGAAGTCAGCCACCTGCTCGCCGTACTCCTCGAAGCGGTGAACGTCCCCGTAGACCTCACGACTGGACGAGAAGACGATCGGGATGTGCCGCAGCCGTGCGTACTCCAGCACGTTGAACGTCATGACTGCGTTCTCGAGTGCTCGGTGTGGTTGCCGGACGAGCTGATGCACTTTTGCGTGCGCGGCGAGGTGGACGACGAGATCGACTTCCGGGTACTCGACGCCGTTGATTCCACCGCGGAAGGACGCGTAGTGACCGGCGAGATCCTGGAGCAGGTACCGGAACTCGTCCGTCCACGTGTTCTGCCGCTTGTCGACGCCGAAGACCTCGTGCCCGTCTTGCTGTAGCCGGAGGGCGAGATTCGTGCCGATCTGACCCGACGAACCTGTCAGCAGGACCTTCACGCGAGTGCGGTCGTCCGTACGAGTCTGATCTCGTCGCGTGACTAATGCTTTTCCGCTCACCGGCCGAGAAGGGTACCGAGGCTGCCGGGCGAACCCGGCGGATGAAACCCAGCACTAGACCAGTCGGCTACGATCAGACACGAACCTTCGGCCCGGAGCGAGGCAGTCACGTCGATCTCCGGAGAAATTGGGGAAAGGAGCGTCGGAGGAGTTGTTCGAGCGATTCACGGAGCGGGCAAGACAGGTCGTCGTTCTGGCGCAAGACGAGGCACGAGCCCTCAAGCACAACTACATCGGAACCGAGCACATCCTCCTGGGCCTGCTTCGCGAGGAGGAGGGCCTAGCTGCCCGCGTCCTCGAGTCGCTCGACATCACGGTGGAAGAGGTCCGCGCACAGGTCGCGCGCATCGTCGGTCAGGGCGACGAGGTCACCACCGGCCAGATCCCGTTCACGCCGCGCGCCAAGAAAGTGCTCGAGTTGGCGCTGCGCGAAGCCCTCTCGCTCGGCCACAACTACATCGGCACCGAGCACATCCTCCTCGGCCTCGTGCGCGAGAACGAGGGCGTCGCTGCGCGAATCCTGCTCGACTTCGATGCAGATGCGGAAAAGATCCGCAACGAGATCATCCGCATGCTCTCGGGTCCGGGCCGCCGCCAGACTGGCGCCGGGAGCGCGCCTCCGGGCGAGAAGACGAAAAGCTCGAAGCTCCTCGACCAGTTCGGCCGCAACCTGACGAAGGCCGCAGTCGAGGGCAAGCTCGATCCCGTCGTCGGACGCCAGACCGAGATCGAGCGCGTGATGCAGATCCTTTCGCGGCGGCAGAAGAACAACCCCGTGCTCATCGGTGAGCCCGGCGTCGGCAAGACCGCCGTCGTCGAGGGCCTCGCTTCGCGTATCTCCTCGAGCCAGGTGCCCGAGCTCCTCAAGGGGAAGCAGATCTACACCCTCGACCTCGCAGCGCTCGTCGCGGGCTCGAAGTACCGCGGAGAGTTCGAGGAGCGCCTGAAGAAGGTGATGAAGGAGATCACCCAGCGCGGCGACATCATCCTGTTCATCGACGAGCTCCACAACCTCGTCGGCGCGGGTGCCGCCGAGGGTGCGATCGACGCGGCCTCGATCCTCAAGCCTGCGCTCGCACGCGGCGAGATCCAGACCATTGGTGCGACCACGCTCGACGAGTACCGCAAGTACCTCGAGCGCGACGCCGCTCTCGAGCGCCGCTTCCAGCAGGTGCGCGTCGACGAGCCGACGATCGACGAGACCGTCCAGATCCTGCGCGGGCTCCGCGACCGCTACGAGGCGCATCATCGCTGCAAGATCTCCGACGAGGCGCTTCAGGCTGCCGCAGTCCTCGCCGACCGCTACATCCAGGATCGCCATCTTCCCGATAAGGCGATCGACCTCATCGACGAGGCGGGCTCTCGTGTTCGCATCGCCACGATGTCGGCTCCTCCGCGGTATCGCGAGCTCGAGGAGGAGATCGACAAGGTCCGCTCGGACAAGGAAGCCGCGATCGAGGCGCAGGAGTTCGAGAAGGCTGCGCAGCTCCGCGACAAGGAGCGCAAGCTCTCGCAGAAGAAGAAGGAGCTCGAAGAGGACTGGCGCAATCAGGCGGACGAGGAGCAGCCGGAGATCGGCGAGGACGAGATCGCCGACATCGTGTCCATGTGGACCGGGATCCCCGTCTTCAAGCTCACCGAGGCCGAGTCGGAGCGGCTCGTCCGCATGGAGGAAGAGCTTCACAAGCGCGTCATCGGCCAGCATCAGGCGATCGTCGCCGTGTCCAAGGCGATCCGGCGCGCCCGCGCCGGCATCAAGGACCCGAAGCGGCCGACCGGCTCGTTCATCTTCCTCGGCCCCTCGGGCGTCGGCAAGACCGAGCTCGCGCGCACGCTCGCCGAGTTCCTCTTCGGCGACGAGGACATGATGATCCAGGTGGACATGTCGGAGTACATGGAGAAGCACTCCGTGTCGCGGCTCGTCGGTTCTCCGCCCGGCTACGTCGGTTACGACGAAGGCGGCCAGCTCACCGAGGCCGTCCGCCGCAAGCCGTACTCGGTGCTGCTACTCGACGAGATCGAGAAGGCACACCCGGACGTCTTCAACATCCTCCTGCAGATCCTCGAGGACGGGAAGCTCACGGACTCGCAAGGGCGGAAGGTCGACTTCCGCAACACGATCGTGATCATGACCTCGAACCTCGGCGCTGCCCAGATCTCGAAGAATCAGACGCTCGGCTTCTCGATCGGAGACGAAGCCGGCCTCTCGTACGACGAGATGAAAGAGCGCGTGATGTCGGAGCTCAAGAAGGTGTTCCGGCCGGAGCTTCTCAACCGCATCGACGAGGTCATCGTCTTCCACAAGCTCGAGAAGTCGGAGATCCTCTCCGTCGTCGACATGATGATGAAGCGAGTTCGCGAAGAGATGGCGAAGCACGGCGTCGTCATCGAGCTCACGGACGAGGCGCGCGAGCTCCTCGTCGAGCAGGGCTACGACCCGGCGATGGGCGCACGTCCGCTTCGCAGGGCGATTCAGCGAATGATCGAGGATCCGCTCGCGGACTTCATCCTCGGCCGCGAGCTCAGCCCGGACTCGACGATCATCGTCGACCGGCGCGAGAACCCCGTGGACGACGAGCCGCCGGTCGAGATCAGGGTCATCGAAGGTACTCCGGTGCCTGCGGCGGTCGGTGGGCCGGCGGATGAACCCGAAGACGACGACCCCGTGGACGACACTACGGACGAGTGAAGCAGGACGACGCGACCGCGAAGCGGTCGCCTTCAGGCTTCTCCGCGCGACCGGATTCCGCGCGAGCGGATTCCGGTCTTGCGCAAGGTCCAGCCTCGATCGAGATCCGGCACGCGAAGCCGTCCGACTACGGGCGTGTGATCGGGCGCGTCAACGTCTGGTGGGGCGGGCGCGAGATGGCGCCCATGCTCCCGAAGCTCTTCTTTCTCCACTTCGAAGGCACGAGCTTCGTCGCCGACGACGCGGACGAAGACCTCGTCGGCTTCCTGTGCGGATTCCTCTCGCAGACGAGCGATGACGAGGCGTACATCCACTTCGTCGGTGTGACGCCCGACAAGCGCGGCGAGGGGCTCGGGCGCGCCCTTTACGAGCGGTTCTTCGACGAGGCAAAGGCGCACGGGCGCGCAGTGGTTCGCTGTGTCACGTCACCTACGAACGAAGAGTCGGTCGGGTTCCACGAAGCGCTCGGCTTCGAGGTCGACCGCCTTGTCGAGGACTACGACGGCCCGGGCGAGGACCGCATTCTGCTCGTCAAGCGGTTGAGCTGAATCCTCGGCGTCCTCGGCGCTTGCGCCCGAGGGACGGTGTCTTCGTGGTGCGCGTCTCGGCCCAGTTCAGGTAGGTCCCCACCGCAAGCACGCCGGCGACGGCGACGAATGCATAGCTCGCCCAGGTCGAGTTGGCGTCGGTCAGGTTCTTGAGCACGGCGAGGACGAGAACCGCGACGCCGAGCCCCAGCGTCACCTTCTCCCAAGGCACATCGTCAGACATCTCGACCTCGGTCATGCGGACGAGAACCACGAGCGTGACGGTGGCGACGACGAGCAGCGCGATCAAGAGCCCCCAGGCGTCCCAGCCATCCTGCGGCATGTTTGCGATCCCGGCAGGCCCGTAGTCGATCTTGAGCGTCTGCCAGTTGAAGAAGAGGCTGAAGAAGAGCACGGGACCGGCGACGAGGACGAGCTTCGTGCCTCTCGAGAGGGCCTTGAACCTCTCCATGGGAATCCTTTCGGCGGTAACGCGACGGCTTCGGACGGCCCGACTACACCTCTTCTGTACTCGCCAAAGAGTACTCCTGAAACGGCCAAAAGGGGGATTTGCAGGATCTTCTGGCTGCGCTAGCCGCGGCACAGGTGCGTGCCGCGGCGTAGCAGCAACGGAGCGGGACTAGGTGTCCCGCTCGGTCGACGGCGGGTCCGTCGTGTGCTCGGGAGCGGCCGCCTCGGGAGTGGCGGCAGGCTCGGCAGGGGGCGGAGCCGGCGGCGCAGGAGCGGGCGCCGGAGGAGCAGCAGCGACCGAGGATGCAGCGGTGCCTGGTGTGTTGCTCGAGGATCCCAGGCTGCTGGCCTCGCTCTTCAGCGACTCCACTCCGCCGGCTTCCTGCACGGTCATGAATGCACCGACAGCGATCAGAACCGCTAGGACGAGACCGATCCAAGCCCAGATCGTCGCTTCGTCGCCGAGGATCGTGAGGATCTTGATGACGGCGAAGATGAGGATCAGCGTGCCGATCACAGCCGCACTCATTGCCGTCGAGACGGGCAACGGGATGTTGACCGAGGCAAGGCGCACGATGAGCCACGCGAGAAGGACGATCGTCAAAAGTCCGAGGACGATGCCGATGCCACGCCAGCCGCTGAAGGTGGCGTCGACCCCTAGCTCGTCCGCGAGGCCTCCGACGTCGAAGTCCTGCCAGGGGAGGAAGAGATCGATGAGAAGGAGCACAGCTCCGACAAGCATCAGCTGCGCCCCGCGCCCTAGGGCGTTGAATCGTTCCATTGCGGCCCGTCCTTTCGTCTGTCGTGTCGGCGGTTCAAATGGGGACTCTTATGCACTCGCGCCCGACTTGCAAGCGAATCGGCGCACTTTCGTGACGGACGGCGTCGGATCCGATTCCTAGACTGGCTCGATGGCCAAGGTCACCGTCCAGTTCACGTGCACCGAGTGCGGCACCACGAGTGGACGCTGGCTGGGGCGATGTCCAGGTTGTGCAGCGTTCGGGACGCTCGTCGAGGAGCTCCACGGGTCGGACACCGGCGCAAGGACGGAGGCGCGTGTCCCCGTCCGCATCGCAGACGTCTCGGTCGACGAAGCCGAGCGCATCTCGACAGGGATCGCCGAGCTCGACCGCGTGCTCGGCGGGGGCCTTGTTCCCGCCTCGCTCGTGCTGGTCGGGGGTGAGCCAGGCGTGGGAAAGTCGACACTGCTCCTCACAGCTCTGGGCGCCATCGCGCGAACCGAGAGGCGTGCCCTGCTCGTAACGGGCGAGGAGTCGGTCGCTCAGGTCTCCCTGCGAGCCGCGCGACTCGGCGGCGCCGAGAGCGTCGAGATCCTCGCCGAAACGGAGCTCGACGCTGTGTGCGCAACTCTCGAGAAAGAGCGCCCAGACGTCTGCGTGATCGATTCCGTGCAGACGCTGCATGCCTCCGCGCTCGGCTCAGCGCCGGGCTCGGTCGCACAGGTACGGGAGGCGGCTGGGAGGCTACTGCGCGTCGCCAAGGAGGCGGGCGTCGCGACGATTCTCGTCGGACACGTCACCAAGGACGGCGCTGTGGCCGGTCCGCGCGTGCTCGAACATCTCGTCGACTGCGTCCTGCAGTTCGAGGGCGACCGCTATCAAGAGCACCGCATCCTCCGCGCGACGAAGAATCGGTTCGGCTCGACAAACGAGCTCGGAGTCTTCGAGATGACGGTGGCGGGCCTCGTCGGCGTTCCCGATCCATCTCAGCTCTTTGGATCGACCCATCCGGGTGAGATCGGAGCCGCGGTGGGCTGCGTCCTCGAGGGAACGCGGCCGATCTTGCTCGAGGTCCAGGCACTCGTCGCCCCGACCGATCTCGCCATGCCGAGGCGTGTCGGGACAGGCGTCGATCCACGACGCCTCGCGATGATCGTCGCCGTCCTCGGTCGTCATGCGAGCGTGGCGCTCGCGAGTGCCGACGTGTTCGTCAACGTCGCCGGCGGCGTCAAGATCGAGGAGCCGGGAGCGGATCTCGCTGTTGCACTCGCCATTGCCTCGGCGTCGCGCGGAGCACCCGTGCTCGAGGGTGTCGCGGCATTCGGCGAGATCGGTCTCACGGGACGCCTCCGGTCTGCGTCGCAGGCAGAGCGGCGTCTCGACGAGTGCGCGAAGCTGGGCATCGCGACGGTCGTTGCTCCCGCCGGGACGCCTTCGCGTCGCGGGTTGCGCGTGGCCGAGGCGGAAACGCTTCGCGCTGCGCTCACGGCGGGCCTCGACGCTCGCGGCTCGAGCGGAAGCGGCCGCCTAGTCCTGGATCCAACGGAAGCCCTGCGGCCGCGAAGCGGACGCCTTCAGGGAATTGCGCAAAGTACTGCCCGTTGCGGTTCCGTTAAGAGCCTGTGACAAACCAGCTATGATGTGCCTGGACGCCGGCAGGGGAAGACGCTGCTGGCACTTTTTTTCGTGGCGACGGATTCCGACATCGGGGAGGTCAGTTTGTTCGACATCGGCGACAAGGTCGTCTATCCGCACCATGGCGCGGGAACGGTCGTGAAGAAGGAGAAGCGCGAGGTTCTCGGCGAAACGCGGGAGTATCTGACCATCCAGATCCTTCACAACGACATGACGGTCAACGTGCCGTGTGAGAACGCGGACCGAGTAGGCCTCCGCACAGTCATCGACCAGCGCACGGTGCAGATGGTCGTGAGGACACTCTCGGGCGGCTCCACCGAGATGCCGAAGAACTGGAACCGCCGCTTCAAGCACAACCGCGACAAGATGAAGACGGGCAACATCTTCGAGCTCGCGGAGGTCGTCCGGAACCTTGCCGTCCGGAACAACGAGAAGGGCCTCTCGACCGGCGAGAAGCAGATGTTCGTGAAGGCGAAGAAGATCCTCGCCTCCGAGCTCATGTACGCGAAGGACCTGGACGAGGACGGGGCCGCCGCCTGGCTCGACGACGTCCTGTCGCGCGCCGGTGAGACCAAGCCCAAGTCGAGAGCGAAGCCGAAGGCCGCAGCAGCGAGTGCGTGACGACGCCTCGGGCGGTTCCGGCGTAGCCGGGGCCACCTGGGTGCTGCTCGTCGCGGCGGGCACCGGGGAGCGGCTCGGAATCGATCGTCCGAAGGCATTCGCCAGCCTCGCCGGGCGGCCACTGCTCGCCGAGAGCCTCGATCGTCTCGATCGCTGCCCTTGGGTCGATGCGATAGTCCTCGCCGCAGCGCCCGGATGGGAAGAGCCGTCGATCCTGTTGTCGGAAGAGCTTGCGACGACGAAGGTCGTGTCGTGCGTGACCGGCGGGGCGACCCGAGCCGAGTCCGTACGGGCTGCTCTCGGCGATGTGTCGGAGGATGCGTTGGTCGTTCTGGTGCACGACGCCGCGCGGCCGCTCATCGAAGACGCGGTGGTCGAGCGCGTGTTGCAACCTCTCGCGGAGGGCTACGACGGCGTCGTCCCCGCGCTTCCGATCTCTGGACACGGTCAAGCGGGTCGAGGGCGCTGTCGTGGTGGAGACGGTCGCGCGCGCCGGGCTCTTCGGCGCTCAGACGCCGCAGGCTTTCCTGGCCCCATCGCTACGTCGTGCTTTTGCCGGAGATCTGTCGGGCGTGACCGACTGCGCATCGCTGGTCGAGCGGAGTGGCGGCCGCGTAGCAGTGGTCGAAGGTGATCGCCGCTTGCTGAAGGTGACGACGCCCGAGGATCTCGCGCTCGTCGAGGCTCTGCTCTCCGAGACGTGAGCGAGCCGCCTGTGAGTGCATGCCGCTGAAGGCCGTCTTCTTCGACGTGGGCGAGACGCTCGTCGACGAGGAGCGCTGGTGGCGAGAGCTCGCGGAGCGCGCCGGTCTCCAGCCGCACGTGGTCTGGGCGGCGCTCGGCGTGACCATCGAACGTGGGGAGGAGCACGACGCGCTCTGGGCCCATCTCGGGATCGAGAAGCCGGACGGCTGGTGGCACGGCCTCGTGTACTCCTCCGCAGATTTCTACGCCGACGCCGTCCCATGTCTCGAGGCGGTGCGCGGCCTCGGTCTTCGGGTCGGCATCGCGGGTAATCAGACGGAAGCGCTCGAGGGCTGGGCGCGCGCGCTGCGGCTGCCCGCGGACGTGATCGTGTCATCGGCGAGCCTGGGCATCCGCAAGCCCGATCCGCGGTTCTTCGAACGCCTTGTCGAGCTCGCCGAGGCCTCCCCGGAAGACGTTGCCTACGTCGGGGATCGCGTCGACAACGATGTCCTACCGGCTGCTGCGGCGGGCCTCGTCGCGGTCCACGTCCGGCGTGGGCCGTGGGGTCGGCTGCAGGCCACACCGCCGGAAGCTGCGCTGGGCCTCGACGATCTCGCCTCGCTGCCCGAGGCGTTAGCCTCGCTCCGATGAGCGAGCTCCGGGTCAGTATCGGCTACGACGCGCACGCGCTCGAGGACGGCGTCCCGCTCGTGCTCGGGGGCGTCGCGATCGACTACCCCCGCGGCCTCGCCGGCCACTCGGACGGCGACGTCATCGCGCATGCGGTCATCGACGCGATCCTCGGCGCGGCGGATCTCGGGGACATCGGCTCCCTGTTCCCCTCGGGCGACGAGCAGTATCGCGGCGCATCGTCGCTCGATCTGCTGTGGGAGGCATACCGCGACGTACGCGAGGCGGGCTGGGAGCTCGTGAACGTCGACTGTGTCCTCGTGGGCGAGGAGCCGAGGATCGGGGAGGTGCGGGACGAGATGTGCGAGCGCCTCGCGGCAGCTCTCGGAGTCGAACGCGGACGCGTGACCGTGCGCGCGACGACGACGGACGGTCTCGGCTTCACGGGTCGCGGCGAGGGACTCGCGGCGCAGGCCGTCGCGTTGCTGCAACGCTCGTGAACGTCGTTCGCTACGCGGATCGGCCGGACCTCCTCGAGCGGCGCTACCGGGAGCTCGCGAAGCGCACATTCCCCGAGTACATGAACCACAACGAGCCGGGCGACCGCTATTGGGATCGGCTCTACACGGACTTTCCCGACTTTCAGGTCGGTCTCGTCGACGGTGACGAGCTTCTCGCCGAGTCGCACGCAATTCCCGTGCCCTGGGACGGAACGGTGGGCGGGTTGCCGTCGGGCTGGGACGAGGGATTCGAGCTCGGCATGACTTCCGATCGTGCGCGGACGGCGCTCATGGCGATCGCGATCAGCGTCTTGCCGGAACGCCAGGGCCAGAAGCTCTCCAGCCGGATGATCCAGACGTTCACCGACAACGCCCGTGTCGCGGGTCTGTCGGGCGTGATCGCGCCCGTGCGGCCGACGTGGAAGGAGCGCTATCCGCTGATCCCGATCGAGCGCTATGTGGAGTGGCGGCGCGAGGATGGGTCTCACTTCGATCCCTGGATCCGCATCCACGAGCGTGTCGGTGGCGAGATTCTGGCGTCCGCGCCCGAGTCGATGACGATCCGCGCACCCGCCACAGAGTGGGAGGAATGGACGGGCATGAGCTTCCCGGACGACGGTGAGTACGTCTTTCCGGGCTGCCTGGCGACGCTAACCGTCCAGGACGGAATCGGCACGCACATCGAGCCCAACGTCTGGGTACTCCACGTGGTCGACTAGCCCGGAGGGAGACGCTTAGGAGGGGAGTGCGACGACGCCCTCCTCGACGACGACGAGGCCGTCGCGCTCGAGGGAGCGAACGGCGTCGTCGTCGAGAGCGTCGAGTTCGCGTACCGATTCTGCGACGAGGCGAAGGGTTGTGGCGCGCCGCTGGCGGAACGAGCCTTGGAACGGCCCTTGCTTGCGGGCCGGTTGCTCGCGGATACCGCGAGACGGGCACTCGGCCGCGAGAGGGCAATCGTCACAGCGTGGGATTCGGGCAAGGCAGACGGTTGCTCCGAGATCCATCAACGCCTGTGCTGCATCTGACGAGAACGCAGCGTTCGTGCGCCGGAGGACGCGCTCGACGTTGACGTCGACGGGCAGCACGTCCTCGCCGAGGGCGAAGCGGCGAAGCGCCGCGGCCGTGTACGGGCCGACCCCGGGAAGCTCGGTGAGGTCGTCGGGCCAGCCGAGCGTGGCGACGATGCTGTGCCGCGCGGTGAAGCTTGATGGCGCGCCGGTTGTATCCAAGCCCCTGCCACTCTCGAATGACGTCCGCGGCTGCCGCAGCGGCGAGCGATGTGACGGTCGGCCAGCGCTCGAGCCAGGCGAGATAGCGCGGCACGACGCGATCGACCTGTGTCTGCTGGAGCATGACCTCGCTCACGAGGATTGCGTAGGGATCCTGCGTGTGCCGCCACGGGAGATCGCGCCCGTTGGCAACGAACCACGCGTCCAGCAGCTCCTCCACGGACCGATCGTATTCCCGCGCGCCCGCCTCGAGCGAGCGCCAACGTGACGGGGGCATGCCGTCCGAGGTTACGGTTCGTCTCGTGCTTCTCTACAACTCGGCGGTCTCGGGCAACTGTTACAAGGTGCGGCTCCTGCTGGCCCACCTCGGCATCGAGTACGAGACGGTGGAGATGTCGGTCGTCGACAGGTCGAACCGCGCCGAGGTGCTCGGCGAGCTCAACCCCGGCCTTCGCGTGCCGACACTCGTGCTCGACGACGGCCGCCCGCTCGGCGGAGTCCAACGCGATCCTCTGGTACCTCGGAGACGGGACGCGCGTATGTGCCGGTCGATCCGTACGAGCGAGCGCAGATGCTTCAGTGGATGTTCTTCGAGCAGTACAGCCACGAGCCGTACCTCGCCGTCGTGCGCTTCTGGCTCGCGTACTCGGGCACGCCCGAGCGGTTCGCGGATCAGATCCCGGCGAAGATGAAGGGCGGCTATGCGGCGTTGGACGCGATGGACCGCCACCTCCAGGGGCGCGAGTTCCTCGTCGGCGACCGGTACTCGATCGCGGACATCGCGCTCTACGCCTACACCCACGTTGCACACGAGGGCGACTTCGACCTCGAGCCGTACCCGGCGATCCGAGCGTGGCTCGAGCGCATAGCCTCGCAGAGGGGACACGTCACGATCGACGCGTGAGCGATCACGCTCACGCCGCTCTCACGCGTGACCCTCGCAGACGGAGGGGCCTCGACGGCCCCTCCTCCCAGTCGCGTGAACTCTCGGGCACGTAAGGCCCTACTTCGAAATGAATCCGAACGACGATTCCGTCTCCACGGGCCCGTAAAGCGGACCCACCCGCGAGTGCCAGTTCTTCGCGTGCGCGTAGATGTCGGATTTGGCTGGTGCGCTGGTGCTGGCCGTGACCACTGCCGGCGTGGCAGCGACTCCGAGCACGATGGCGACGATGACCGCGATGCGCTTCATGACTTGCTCCTTTCCCTGCGTCGTATTCATGAACCGAGCCTAGGAAGCGATGGCTCGCGTGTCGTTCGCGCAGGCGACGTCCGCAATGTCACCGTCGTGACACACTTCTCCGCGTGGAGTGGCCTCTCTTCGCCGACGTGCCGGCGGAGGACGTGCGCCGGTTGCTCTCCATCGCGCGCCGGCGAACGTTCCGCAAGGGGGAGGTCGTCTTCCATCGCGACGATCTCGCGGAGTCGCTCCACCTCGTGGTACGAGGTCGCTTCGCCGTCCGCATCACGACCTCCCTCGGAGAGAGCGCGCTCCTCGACGTGCTCGGGCCGGGAGACGCGTTCGGCGAGCTCGCCTTGCTGCTGCCGGATGCCCGTCGCTCGGCCACGATGGAAGCACTCGAAGAGGGAGAGACCCGCTCCGTCTTCCGCGACGACTTCGCCCGCCTGCAGATCGAGCATCCCGGCGTCAAGGACGTCCTCCTGCGCCTCCTGGCGCAGCAGCTCGCCCGGGCCAGCGACCGTATCGTCGAAGCGCACTACACGGACGCAGAGTCGCGCGTGCGACGCCGTCTCTGCGAGCTGGGCGAGCGCTATGCAACGGGCGAGGGCGAGGCTGTC
This sequence comes from uncultured Thermoleophilia bacterium, assembly GCA_963827525.1. Classification (GTDB taxonomy): domain Bacteria; phylum Actinomycetota; class Thermoleophilia; order Gaiellales; family Gaiellaceae; genus GMQP-bins7. The sequence continues at coordinate 152,066 of CAWHBH010000034.1, read as the reverse complement.
GTGCCTTTGACACAGGAGGACTTGGCCGACATGGCGGGCACCTCGCGCGCGACCGTCAACCGCGTGCTGCGCGACGAGGAGCGACGGGACATCGTCGAGCTTGCCCGCGGACGGATTCGTGTCCGCGACCTGGAGGGGCTCCGCAGACGCTCGCGCTGACGCTCGCTCGAGCCCCTAGAGCGTGAGGCTTCGACAGCAATTGGCGCGCCGAAGTTGCGTGCCTCGCTTCTACCATACCGATTTCCGAGCGTGCCGAGTAGGGCACAGGCGCCTGCGAGGATAGAAGGCGCATGGTTCGCGTCCGCTTCGCGCCGAGCCCGACGGGCTCGCTCCATCTCGGCAACGCGCTGACGGCGGTTGCCAACCGTCGCTTCGCCGACGCGCAGGGCGGGACGTTCGTGCTGCGGATCGACGACACCGACCCTGCTCGTACGGTGGAGGGCGGGGAGGCGGCGCTCCTCGACGACCTCGGGTGGCTCGGCGTGCCGTTTGACGAAGGGCCTGTGCGGCAGAGCGAGCGAGGTGCTCTCTATTCGGAGGTCTGCCGGACGGGCGCTTGCCTCGGGTGCTGCGGAGGCCGATTCCGACGGTGCCGTGCGTCTGACGAGGGACGGCACGACGCTCCTCCGTGCGGACGGAACGGCGACCTATCAGCTCGCTTCGGTCGCCGACGATCTGGATCTCCGGATCACCCATGTCATCCGCGGCAACGACCACAGGCCAAATCTCGAGGTACAGCAGAGGATCGCTCGCGCCCTCGGAGGCGCGCTCCCGGAGGTGATTCACCACGGGCTCGTGCTCGGCGAGGACGGAAAGAAGCTGTCGAAGCGCCATGGGCACTCGTCCATCGCGGAGCTCCGAAGCGAAGGGTTTCCGCCCGAAGCCGTACGCGCGTACCTCGACGAGCTCGATCTCCCGGAGCACGACGTCCACCTCGATCTGACTCGGCTTCGACGTCTCGCGATCGACTCGATCGCCGCCATGCCCGACGAGGAGCTCGCCGCAGCAGCGGGTGCCCCGGTCGAGGCCGTCCCCGTGCTTCGTGGCGCGCGATCCCTCGTCGAGGCGCGCGAATACGCGCGCCTCGTGCTCGAGCCCCCACTGGTGCAGCTTTCGACCGAGGCACGTCCCACGCTCGATCGCTTCGCGGAGCTGCGCCAGCGCGCGCCGGACCGGCTCTCGGCGGACGAGTCTCGAGCGTTTCTCAGAGAGCTGAAGGCGGTCGGAGGCGATCTTCGTTCGCTCCGACTCGCATTGACGGGAGCAGCGACGGGGCCGGAGCTTGCGGCCGTGCTCTCAGCACTTTCGCGCGACGACGCTCTCGCTCGCGTGGCTCGCGCCATCAGCGCGTAGGGCCGGAGATACGATCGGCGAGTGCGTCTCTACGACACGCTCACGCGCTCGCTCGTCGAGCTGCCGCCACCTCCGGGACCGGTCGGGATGTACTGTCTGCGGGTCCGACCGTGTACCAGCGCATCCATGTGGGGAACGCATACGCGGTCACGTTCTTCCGCGGTCTGGCTCCGGAGCGGTGGCTTACGTTCGACCGGCTACGAGTCGACGCTCGTCCACAACATCACCGACGTCGACGACAAGGTCTACGTCGAGGCCGCCAAGCAGGGGATCCCGAGCGCGCAGCTCGCGGAACGGACGCGACGCATGGTTCTTCGAGGATACGGACGCCCTCGGGCTCGGTCGGCCCGATCGTCGAGCCGCGAGCGGCCGAAACGTCCCCGAGATCATCGCATTATCGAGGCGCTGATCGGCAAGGGCGCCGCCTACGTCGCGAATGGAGATGTCTACTTCCGCGTCGCGGCTTCCCCGACTACGGGCGGCTGTCCGGGGCAGCTCGACCGGACATGATGCCCAAGAGCAGAGCCGAGCCCGCGAAGCACGATCAGCGCGACTTCGCTCTCTGGAAGTCACAGAAGCCGCACGAGGACGCGGGTGGGATTCACCCTGGGGGCCGGGGCGGCCGGGTTGGCACATCGAGTGCTCGGCGATGTCGGAGAAGTTCCTGGGCGAGGAGTTCGAGATTCACGGCGGTGGGCATCGATCTCGCTTCCCGCATCACGAGAACGAGCTAGCGCAGTCGCGGAGCCTCGGACACGGATTCGCCCGGATCTGGATGCACAACGGCATGCTTCGCTTAGACGCGGCAAAGATGTCAAAGTCGCTCGGGAACGTCGTCTCGCTCCGCAACTCCTCGACACCTGGGGCCGTGAAGCCCTTCTCGTCTTCCATCTTTCCGGCTCACTGGAGCAAGCCGGTCGACTCTCGACGACGAGGTGATGGCCCAGGCGGCTGGCGCGCGCAGAACGTTTTCGCGACGTCTTTCGAAACCCGCACGAGCCTGCGCCCTGACGGCTCCTGGGAGCGGTTTGCCGCAGCGCTCGAGGACGACTTCAACACCCCGGCTGCTCTCGCCGTCGTGCACGAGTGGCGGGACCACGATCTGCTTCGGCGCGCTCTCGGCGTCTTTGGCCTCGAGTCCCTCGCAGCAGCACGCCGAGGCGCCGCCGGAAGTCGTCGAGCTCGCGCAGCAGCGCCAGACCGCTCGCATATCACGTGACTTCGACGAAGCCGATCGTCTCCGCGGAGAGATCGAGGCCGCCGGCTGGGAGGCACGCGACGAAGCGGGCGGATACCGCCTCGTGCCTCTGCGGTGATGCGCGAGCTCGTCTACGGTCGGAACGCGGCGCGAGAGCTCTACCGCGGGCCGCGCCAGGTGCTCGAAGCCTGGGTCACGGAGCGTGCCGCAAGCTCAGATCCCCTGGCTCGACGCCGGCCCGCGCGCGCAGGTCAAGCCGGAGCGGGTCCTGAGCGAGGCGGCCGGCACGCGCGACCACCAGGGGATCGTCGTCTGGTGCGAGCCCTTTCGTTATGCCGACGCGTACGAGCTCGCGAAGACAGACAGCCCGCTGCTCGTCTGCCTCGACCAGGTCACCGACCCGCACAACCTCGGTGCGGTCATACGAAGCGCCGAAGGGGCGGGTGCCACCGGGGTCGTCGTTCCCGCGCACGGCTCCGTGCGTGTCACGCCCGTGGTTTGCCGATCGTCGGCAGGCGCAGTGGAGCACCTGCCTGTCGCGGTGGTCCCCAACCTTGCGCGCTACCTCGCCGACATCAAGGGGCAGAGCCTGTGGGCCTATGCCGCCGACTCCGAGGGATCGATACCGATGTGGGACGCCGACCTGACGGGAGGAATCGCGCTCGTGCTCGGAGCCGAGGGAAAGGGTGTTCGCCCGCTCGTCCGCCGCACATGTGACGGCGTCATCGCGATTCCGCTCGCAGGGAAGGTTGGCTCGCTCAACGTCTCCGTCGCCGCCGCCCTGCTCCTCTACGAGGCGAGGCGCCAGCGTACGCCAACGTAGCGGCGAGGCACTTGGCTGCCCGCGCCGGGCAGCCCGGCCCGACGACATAGGCAGGATGTGCGTGTGGCTGATCCGACCCTGTACCTCTTCGACGGCTACAACCTCCTCCACGCAGGAGACTTCTCCGACCGTGGAGAGCTGGTGGACTCTCTCGCGAGCTTCGTCGCGAGCAGGGGCGCTCGCGGTGTCGTCGTCTTCGACGGCGTCGGGGAGGAGCGTGAGATCGGTCCGCTCTCCGTCCGCTTCGCGGCACACGCCGACGACGTGCTCGAGCGGTTGGCGGCCGAGCATCGCGCGTCCGAGCTCGTCTGCGTCGTCTCGTCCGACTCGCTCGTGCGAAGAACCTCGGGCCAGGAGGTGCGCAAGCAGACTTCACGGGCGTTTCTTGCCGATCTGGTGCCCGTGAGTCATACCGACAGCGAGCAGAAGGGTGCCGGCGGGCGAGTGGGCGACCGACTGGATCCCGACACGCGCGACCAGCTCGAGCGGCTTCGCCGCGGCTTGTAGGGCGAGGCTCGCCGAAACCCTGGACGAGAGGTTAAGGCGAACGGGTCGAAGGCGAACGTATGTTCTTAGCATCCTGGAGTTTTCGCAAAGCCCTTGTAACGCTCGGCGGATGGTGCTAGGTTCTTCCTCAACTTCAAGGTGAGACTTGGTGGGACGGGCATGTTCCGTCTTGCTGGGCGAACCGCACAACGACGCCAAAGACACGGGGGTATTGCGATGGCCGTCCGAACCGCCGCAGCGCCGAAAACCGCTCAGAAAGTTCAACGCGAGCTTGAAGATCTGCAACTTGTCATGAGGGCGCGCAATGGAAGCCAAGAGGCGCTCGACGGCCTGATGCGCAGGTACACCGGGTTCGTCCGGCTCAAGGCGAGCTCGTACTTCCTGGCCGGCGGCGACAGCGACGACCTCATCCAGGAGGGAATGATCGGGCTCTACAAAGCGGTGCGCGACTTCCGGCCCGACAAGGAGACGTCGTTCCGGAGCTTCGCCGAGCTATGCGTGACGCGCCAGATCATCACGGCGATCAAGACGGCCACTCGCTTCAAGCATTCGCCCCTCAACACCTACGTCTCGTTCAGTCATACACCGGCGGGACAGGAGTCGGAAGGTGACTGCACGCTCGGGGATGCTCTCCCCGGACCGAGCGTCAACGACCCGTCCGTCTGCGTGATCTCGACCGAGGAGCTCCAGAGCCTCGTGTTCGCCCTCGGCACGGGTCTGTCGTCGCTCGAGTCGGAGGCGCTCACGCTCTACCTCGAAGGAAACTCCTACGAGGAGATGGCCGAGGGCCTCGGGTGCGACACGAAGACGATCGACAACGCGCTTCAGCGCGTCAAGCGGAAGATCCTCGCGCACCAGAAGACGCGCGAGGTGCTCGCCTAAACGCTGAACTTGTGAAGCCGGAGGCGGGACTCGAACCCACGGCCTGCCGCTTACAAGGCGGCTGCTCTACCAACTGAGCTACTCCGGCGTTCTCGGGGATGGTAGACGCGGTGACAGCGGATCTCGTCTCCACGAGCGGCAAAAGTGTCCATCTCGCATGGACCTGTGCATAATCGCGCGATGTCCGTGACCGAAGGGACGCAGGCGGAGAGGATCGCGGCGGCGCGGGCGCGCTACGTCGCCCCGGGTGCCACAACGCCGCGGCTCGTCGTCGCAGAGGCCGAGGGCGCGCGGATCACCGACGTCGACGGCCGCTCCTACATCGACTTCGCGGGCGGGATCGGCTGCCAGAACACCGGTCACCGTCATGCGGCAATCGTCGAAGCGGTCAAGGAGCAGGCGGACCGCTACCTGCACCAGTGCTTCATCGTCGGGACGTACGAGCCGTACGTCGAGGTCTGCCGGCGTCTCGCCGAGCTCTCACCGTGCGGAGATGGGGAACAGCGATCGCTTCTCGTCAACTCGGGCGCCGAAGCCGTCGAGAACGCCGTGAAGATCGCGCGCTCGGCCACCGGGCCGGCAAGCAATCGTCGTCTTCGACGGCGCGTTTCACGGACGAACGCTTTTGGCGATGACCATGACGAGCAAGGTGAAGCCGTACAAAGCGGGCTTCGGCCCGTTCGCGCCCGAGGTCTATCGGGCGCCGGCGCCCTACCCCTACCACGGGATCTCGTCCGACGACGCGATCGCTGCGCTCGAACACCTCTTCAAGGCCGACGTCGATCCGTCGACGGTTGCCTGCGTGGTCCTCGAGCCGGTGCAGGGGGAAGGCGGCTTCGTCGCGATGCCCTCGGACTATCCGGCCCGCCTGCAGGAGCTGTGCCGCTCGTACGGGATCCTGTATGTCGACGACGAGGTGCAGTCCGGGATCGGGCGCACGGGAACGATGTGGGCGATCGAGCAGTACGAGGGGGTCGAGCCCGACATCCTGATCTCTGGGAAGTCGATCGGTGGCGGCCTCCCACTCGCGGGCGTCACGGGTCGCGCCGAGATCATGGATGCAGTTCCTCCAGGCGGACTCGGAGGCACCTTTGGCGGCAACCCACTTTCGTGCGCCGCGGCACTCGCCGTATTCGACATCGTCGGCGACGCGGAGTTCCTCGCAGGCGCGCGCCGGCTCGGCGAGATGCTCCGCGCTCGACTCGACGCCCTTGCCGGCAAACACCGGGAGATCGGCGAGGTCCGCGGCCTTGGCTCGATGCTCGCCTTCGAGTTCGCCGAGCGCTCACCCGATCGCGCGAAGGCTGTCGTCGACGCGGCGTTCGAGCGCGGCCTGGTGCTCCTCTCCTGCGGGCTCTACGGCAACGTGATCCGCCTGCTACCCCCTCTCAACATCGCGCCGGACGAGCTCGACGAGGGGCTCGCCATCCTGGAGGAGTCGCTTGGCGCCTGAGAGCGCGCCGGACATCAGCGTCAGAGGTCTGACCAAGCGCTACGGAGAGGTCGTCGCGGTCGACGCGGATCGATCTCGACATCGCCGCGGGAGAGTTCTTCACGATGCTCGGGCCGTCGGGCTCGGGGAAGACGACGACGCTCCGCATGATCGCCGGGCTTCGAGATGCCGGACGAGGGGACGATCGAGCTCGCCGGCGAGGACGTGTCGCGCCTCCCACCGTACGACCGCCCGGTCAACACGGTCTTCCAGGACTACGCGCTCTTTCCGCACATGACCGTGCAGGAGAACGTCGAGTACGGGCTCATGGTGAAGAAGGTCAAGAAGGGCGAGCGGCGCGAGCGCGCAGGCGAGGCGCTCGAGATGGTGCGCCTCGCTGGGTACGGCGACCGCAAGCCCTCGCAGCTCTCGGGCGGCCAGCGGCAGCGGGTCGCGCTCGCGCGGGCGATCGTGAACCGGCCGAAGGTGCTCCTTCTCGACGAGCCGCTCGGCGCACTTGACCTGAAGCTCCGCCAGGAGATGCAGATCGAGCTCAAGTCGATCCAGCGCGAGGTCGGCATCACGTTCGTCTACGTCACGCACGACCAGGAGGAGGCGCTCACGATGTCCGATCGCCTCGCGGTCTTCAACCAGGGGCGGATCGAGCAGATCGGGCCGCCCGCGGAGGTGTACGAGCACCCGCAGAGCGAGTTCATCGCGGGCTTCGTCGGCGTATCGAACGTGATCGAGCGCGACGGCAGGCGCTACACGGTGCGACCTGAGAAGATCACGCTGCTCATGAACGGCGAGGCACCCGAGGCCGGTGCGCACGTCGAGCAGGGGCTGGTGCGCGACGTGCAGTACGCCGGTCCCGTGACCAGGTACCACGTCACGCTCGACCGAGGCGGCGAGCTCCAGGTGCTCGCCCAGAACCTGGACGAGGGCTCGAGCGAAGTGCTCGAGGCGAAAGGGCGCCGGGTGTCGCTCGAATGGCGCCCGGAGCAGGAGTCGGCAATCGGACGAATCGGAGGGAGGATCCGGAATGAGAAGGAAGCGCATCGCTGTGCTGGACAGCGTCTGGCCTGCTTGTCGGAGCGCTCAGCGTGGTCGCTGCCGGCTGCGGCGGCGGCGACGACGAGAGCCTGCGGCGAGCACCGAGATCGAGGGCCTAGGCATCGACGCTCGACGAGATCGAGGCGAACGGCAAGACGGAGGGCAAGGTCGATCTCGTGGCGTGGGCGTACTACGTCGAGGACGGCTCGAGCAATCCGAACGCCGACTGGGTGACGGGTTCGAGGAGGACACGGGGTGCGACGTGTCCGCGAAGGTTGCCAACACGTCCGACGAGATGGTGACGCTCATGAAGACCGGTCAGTACGACGGCGTGTCCGCTTCGGGCAACGCGTCGCTGCGGCTCGTCGCCGGCGGGCGACGTCGCGCCGGTGAACACCGACCTCGTTCCGAACTACGCGGACGTCTTCGAGGATCTGAAGGACCAGCCGTACAACACCGTCGACGGTGTCGCCGTACGGCGATCGCGCACGGGCGGGGAGCGAACGTGCTCATGTGGCGGACCGACGTCGTCAAGCCGGCACCGGACAGCTGGAGCGTCGTCTTCGACCCGGACTCTCCGTACAAGGGCAAGGTCACGGCGTACGACGACTCGGTGTACATCGCCGACGCGGCCGTGTATCTGATGGCGACGCAGCCGGACCTCAACATCACGAACCCGTACGAGCTCGACGACGAGCAGTTCCAGGCGGCGGTCGACCTGCTGAAGCAGCAGAAGGAGATCGTCGGCGAGTACTGGGCGCGACTACGCGAAGGCAGAGGCGTCGTTCACTTCCGGGGACACGCGTCGTGGGCACGACCTGGCAGTCGATGACGAACTTCGCTCAAGGGCGAGAAGGTGCCGGTCGAGGTCGACCTCCCCGAAGGAAGGGGCGACGGGGTGGTCGGACACCTGGATGATCAACTCCAAGGCCGCCCATCCCAACTGCATGTACCTCTGGATGAACCACATCGTCAGCCCGCAGACGAATGCGACCGCAGACGGAGTACTACGGCGAAGCGCCGTCGAACTCGAAGTCGTGCGGTCTCATGCCAGGACCCGGACCTCTGCACGAAGTACCACGCGGACGACCCGGCCTACTGGGAGAACGTCTACTACTGGATCACGCCGCTCGCGGACTGCGGCGACGACCGCGGCGAGGTCTGCAAGGACCACAGCGAGTGGGTCCAGGCGTGGACCGAGATCCGAGGTAGTTGAGCTCGACGTACCGACTGCTCGAAGCGCCGCCCCGGGAGGCGCCCGGGGCGGCGCCTGTCCACCTATCTCTACCGCCGCCCTCGGCTCCGCCTCGGCGCTCTCCTGGCGACGCCGCTCGGGTGGCTCGGGCATCGCCTACCTCGGTTCGCTGGCCGTGCTGTTCCTGGCCGCCTTCTGGCGCCTCGATCCTCTGGCGACCGAGGTCGTCCACGACTACAGCCTGGACAACTTCCGGACGCTCGTCGAGGAGCCCGTCTACAGGACGATCACGCTCACGAACGGTCGGGACGGCAGCTGCTGTGACCATCACCGATGCGCGTTCTCGCGTTCCCGATCGCGTACTACATGGCACGCATCGCGACGCCGCGCATCAGGGCCGCCCTCGTCGTCGCGGTCCTGACCCCGCTCTGGGCGAGCTACCTCGTGAAGATCTACGCCTGGCGGATCATCCTCCAGGAGGACGGAGTCTTGAACTGGGCGCTCGACCCGTTCGGTCTCTCCGGCCCCGGATTCGGGAAGTACGCACTCTGGCTCGTGTTCTCGTACCTCTGGCTTCCGTTCATGGTCCTGCCCATCTACGCCGGGCTCGAGCGGCTGCCGGCGTCGCTGCTCGAGGCCTCGTCGGATCTCGGCGCACGAGGTTTCCGCACGTTCCGCAGCGTCGTGCTGCCGATCGCTTTCCCGGCGGTCGTGGCGGGCTCGATCTTCACCTTCTCGCTCACGCTCGGCGACTACATCGCGCCGCAGATCGTCGGCACGCGGCAGTTCATCGGCAACGTCGTCTACGCGAACGTCGGCGTCGCGGGCAACCTGCCGCTCGCCGCGGCGTTCGCCACCGTGCCGGTGATGATCATGATCGTCTACCTCCTGCTCGCTCGGCGGGCAGGAGCGTTCGAGAGCCTGTAGGCGCAGTGGTCGAGTCACGTGGGACTGCGCTGGTTCCTCAAGGGGGCGACGGCGCTCACGCTCTCGTTCATCTACCTGCCGCTCTTCGTCATCTGCCTCTACGCCTTCAACGAGCGGCAGGACGAACACTGGCCGATCGAAGGGCTGTCGCTCAAGTGGTTCGAGAAGGCCGTCAACAATCCCGGGGTCCGGGATGCGCTTTGGACGTCGGTCAAGGCCGGGCTCGGCGCGACGGCATTGGCAGTGCTCCTGGGGACGCTCGCCGCAATCGCGGTGTCGCGCTATCGCTTCTTCGGACGGGAGACGATCTCGTTCCTGGTCATCCTCCCGATTGCGCTTCCCGGCATCGTGACCGGGATGGCGCTGAACACGACATTTCGGACGTTGGGGGTCGATCTCGGCCTGTTCACGGTCATCGTCGGGCATGCCACGTTCTGCATCGTCGTCGTCTACAACAACGCGGTCGCCCGCATGCGGCGGATGTCCGGGTCGCTCGACGAGGCGTCGATGGATCTCGGCGCCGACTCGTGGCAGACGTTCCGCTATGTGACGGCCCCACAGATCTCGACGGCGATCATCGCCGGCTCGCTGCTCGCGTTCGCGCTCTCGTTCGACGAGGTGATCGTGACGACGTTCACGATCAGCGGGCAGGAGACGCTTCCGATCTGGATCCTCGCGAACCTCTCGCGGCCGAATCAGTTGCCGATCGTCAACGTGGTGGCCGTTTTCGTGATCCTGCTCTCGATCATCCCCGTCTGGATCGCGCAGCGGCTCGCCATCGCGGAGCCGGCGGCCGGCGGGCGGATCTAGCCGAGCAGCTCGTCAGGCGGTCGTCCGAAGCCCGATCGGGCAGGACACGCCCGTGCCGCCGATTCCGCAGTAGCCGTTCGGGTTCGCCTCGAGGTACTGCTGGTGGTAGTCCTCGGCGTAGAAGAACGGCCCGGCCTCGACGATCTCGGTCGTGATCCGGCCGAAGCCGGCGGCCGACAGCTCGGCCTGGAACATCTCCTTCGACGCGAGTGCGGCGTCGCGCTGCGCTTCCGTCGTCCAGTAGATCCCAGAGCGGTACTGGGTGCCGACATCGTTCCCCTGGCGCATGCCCTGCGTCGGGTCGTGGCCCTCCCAGAACACACGAAGCATTGCCTCATAGCTCGTCTGTTCGGTGTCGAACACGGCGAGCACCACCTCGTTGTGCCCGGTTCGCCCCGTGCAGACCTCCTGGTACGTGGGGTTCGCCGTGAACCCGGCCGAGTACCCGACAGCGGTTGTGTACATGCCGGGCGCCTTCCAGAACATCCGCTCTGCGCCCCAGAAACAGCCCATCCCGAAGATCGCCTGCTCGGTGGTCTCCGGAAACGGGGGTACGAGCGGAGTGCCCAGGACGAGGTGAGGTGCGCGAACCGAGATCGGCTCGTCGCGACCTGGAAGCGCCTCCTCGGGCGACGGCAGGGTCGTCGATCTTTCGCGTGAATAGCATCCCAGAGAGAGTAGCGACCGGCTACGGCTTCGCGGAAGCTTCCCAGCCGTCGTACTCGCCCTGGAACTCCGCCGCGATCTCCTCGAACCACGCGCGGAAGGCGTCGACCGTCGCTGTTCCGATGATGCGATACCCCGCCGCGCGCACCGACCACTCGGCGATCCGCTCGTCAGGCGCGACGATCTCGGTCTCCCATTCGGCCTGCCCGATCATTGCCGCTGCGTCACGAGCGCTGGTCTCGTGTTCGAAGTACAGGTAGTGGATGACGTGACGCGGTTTCGCCAGATCGGCGCCCCGGCCCGTGAGCTGTCGCAGCACGAGCTGATCTGTTTCCTGAGGCGTCTTGGGAGCTCCTTTGTTGCGCATGCGGTCGAGGAAGCCCATCGCTAGGCCTTCTCGAGCGCCTGCGCGAGGTCGGTCCAGAGCTCGTCCGGATCCTCGAGCCCGACCGAGAGCCTGAGAAGGCCGGCTGGTACCCGCGCGCCCTCCCAGCGTGCCCGCGCCTCGATTCGCGACCTCACGCCGCCCAGGCTCGTCATGTTGGCGATCGTTCGCGTGGCCGTCTCGACGCGGTGGGCGAACCCTGCATCCGCGACGTCGAATGAGAGCAGACCGCCGAAGCCCGGGTAGCGTACGACCTCGACGGCCGGGTGTGCCCGAAGCCGGTCGGCAATATCCGTTGCGCTGGCGGTCTGCCGAGCAACACGCACCTCGAGCGTGCTGAGCCCTCGCAGGACGAGCCAGGCGGTGTCGGCGCTTGCAACCGGGCCGGTCCGCGATCGGAACTCCAGCAGTCTCGCCGCGTCGCCGGGTCGCTTGCAGACGACGACGCCGGCAAGGGCGTCATCGTGGCCGGCGAGGTACTTGGTTGCAGAGTGGATCACGACATCGCAGCCGCGCTCGAGTGGCTTCAAGTGCACCGGCGTTGCCGCGGTGGCGTCGCAGACTACGCGCGAGGGGTGGGCCGCACAGGCCTCGAAGCTCGGCATCGTGAGGAACGGGTTCGAGGGCGCCTCGATCCAGATGAGGTCGACCCCATCCGGCGGTGGCCCAGTTTGATCGAACTCGACGTGGCGGACGCCCCAGCGGGCGAGCTCCTCCAGCATGACTCCTGTTCCGTAGTACGCGCCCTCGGCGAGAGCGATCGTCTGTCCCGACGACAGAAGCCCGAGGACCACCGAGGTCGACGCGGCGGAGCCGGACGCAAAGAGAAGAGCCTCGCCGCCGTCCAGCTCGCCGAGCCGTCGTTCCGCTTCGGCCATGGTCGGGCTCGAGTAGCGGGAGTACGTGAACTCGCCCGGCTCGCCGTCTTCGTACGGCCACGTCGTCGAGCGGTCGATCGGCGTCGAGCCCACGCGTTCGACTCTATCGCTGCCCTGGCTCCCACAGCGCCCGGCAGCGAGCTGAGACGATTTGGCGCCGATCGCTGCACAGTTAGGCTCCGCGGCGGTGGCCGAGATCCACGACACGACCGAGGCGAAGCTTCGCTGGCTCGAAGAGCTGAGCGAGGAGTCGCTGCATCACGCGAGCGAAAAGCACGTCGAACGGCAGCGCGAGCGCGGGAAGCTTCTCGCCCGGGAGCGGCTCGAGAAGCTCCTCGACCCGGGATCCTTCGTCGAGCTCGACCGGTTCGTTCGCCACCGGGAGGTCGAGTTCGACATGGGCGAGAACCGGCCGTGGGGCGATGCAGTCGTAACCGGCTACGGGATGATCTTCGGCCGCAAGGTCTTCGTCTTCTCGCAGGATTTCACAGTGTTCGGCGGGTCCCTCTCCGAGGTTTTCGCTGAGAAGGTCTGCAAGGTCATGGACATGGCCGTCAAGTACGGCTGCCCCGTGGTCGGGATCAACGACTCGGGGGGAGCACGGATTCAGGAAGGGGTCGTCTCGCTGGCCGGCTACGCCGAGATCTTCTGGCGGAACGTGCAGGCGTCCGGCGTGGTCCCCCAGATCTCGCTCGTGATGGGGCCATGCGCCGGCGGTGCCGTCTACTCACCCGCGATCACGGACTTCGTGCTCATGGTGGAGGGAACCTCGTACATGTTCATCACGGGGCCCGACGTCGTGAAGACGGTCACCGGTGAGGACGTCTCGTTCGAGGAGCTCGGCGGCGCTGGGACGCACGCGACGAAGTCCGGTGTCGCGCACTTCACGGCACCCGATGAAGAGACCTGCCTCGAGGAGGCGCGCTACCTCCTGTCGTTCCTCCCCCAGAACAACCTCGATCCGGCGCCGTACGCACCACCGGCGGATCCTGTCGACCGGGAGGACGCGTCACTCGACGCGATCGTCCCGGACAGCCCGAACAAGCCGTACGACATGAAAGGCGTCATCGAGCGCGTCGTCGACGACGCGGAGTTCCTCGAGGTGCATGCACATTGGGCGGAGAACATCGTGTGCGGCTTTGCCCGGTTGGGTGGGCACTCGGTCGGGATTGTCGGCAACCAGCCGAGCGCGCTCGCGGGCGTGCTCGACATCGACGCGTCGGTCAAGGCCGCACGATTCGTCCGCGTCTGCGATGCCTTCAACATTCCGCTCGTGACCTTCGTCGACGTCCCGGGCTTCCTCCCCGGAACGGCGCAGGAGTGGAGCGGGATCATTCGCCACGGCGCGAAGCTCCTGTACGCCTATGCGGAGGCGACGGTGCCGAAGCTGACCGTGATCACTCGGAAGGCATACGGCGGCGCCTACGACGTCATGTCGTCGAAGCACATACGTGCCGACTTCAACGTCGCCTGGCCGACCGCCGAGGTCGCCGTAATGGGACCGGAAGGCGCGGTGAACATCGTCTTTCGCCAGGAGCTTTCGGAGGCGGACGATCCGGAAGCCCGGCGCGAGGAGCTCATCGCCGACTACAAGGAGCGCTTCGCCAACCCCTACACGGCTGCCGAGCGTGGCTACGTCGACGACGTCATCCGACCGAGGCGCACGCGGCCCGTTCTGATCTCGGCGCTCGAGACCGCGCTCACCAAGCGCGAGCCCAAACCGAAGCGGAAGCACGGGAACATCCCGCTCTAGGAGCCGGACATGCCCGGCCCTCAGGCCCTGTGTTCGAGCGGCAATCGGGCACGTTCTCGCCAGCGCGCCGAATCCGGCTCGACTTCCTCGATCAGGAGCACTTCGCGGGCTTCGGCCTCGATCGGTAGCGACGGCAGGATGTCGGCCTCGGCCTTGCTCAGGATCTCGTCGTCGCCTTCGGCCGCCGTCAGATGCGGAACGGTCGCGGCGAATGCTCCACCGTACGGTGGGTAGTCCGGATGCGCCTCGAAGACGGCTTCAGTCAATCGAACGAACGGCTCGGACGGATCCGGGGCGAGGTAGAGCACCATCGGGAACCGGCCGGTCGTCTCGAGTTCGAACGCGAAGCTCTGGAACGCACCGAATAGCTTGCGCAAGTCGTGAATCAGCGTGCTGTCGATGCTGTCGGGCGGAACAAAGGGAAAGAGGATCGTGATGTGTGCGGGCACGCCGCTCGACGGCTTCCCGTAGCAAGTGCGCTCCCGCCAGCGGTCGACGACTGCGGCGACCTCGGGAACGGCGACGATGAGCGCGCTCCGGAGTTCCGTGTCAGCCCTCGTCTCGATGGTCGGGCAGGCCGGCAAGGAAGCGAATTCCGTGCCGTACGCTCGACATCGTCCGCAAATGAGGAATCCGCCTCGATGAGGAGCGGCACCGCCAGCGTTCGCGTGCTCGCGACGTCCCATAAGTCTCGGAGGCGGTCGGTCACGCGGGAACTCTAGAAGCGGCAGCTACACGGGCTCGAAGGCATAGTCGACCGCGTCGCAGACGGGCTCGTATCCCATGTCCGTGTAGATCTTGTTCGATGTCGGGTTCGCGAGGTCCGTGTACAGGAAGCAGAACGTTCGGCCCGCAGCCAGCTGCTCGGCCGTAACTGCGGCCGTCACCGCGCTTCCGTACCCCCGACGCCGGTGCTCAGGAGGGGTGTACACAGGGCCGATGCGAGCCCCGTTCGGCGTCTTCCCGCCCCAACCGGCGAGCGACACTGGGCCTTCGTCGTCCCAGATCGTGAAGCTGCCCGAGCCGGCTCGGAGACGTGCGTCGACGGTTCGTTCGGCGGCGCGATCGGGCGCGCCTTCCGGCATCGCCTCCGCCGCGAAGGCACCGACCCACGCGACGAGTAGCTCGCGATCTGCCTCGGTTGCCGCGCGTGCGCGCCCCGGTACGTCCTGAGTGGAGCGCAACTCGGTGATGCGGTAGATGCGCTGTGCCATTCGGCGACGTCGCCGTACTCCGGCTCGTGCCGACCAAACCTCGGAGAAGGCGTCTACCTCCGGCACAGCACCCGCGACACCGGGTAGCTCGACTCCCTTGGTCGCGAGCGCCTCGGCGAGCGCCACAAGCACCTCGTCATCGCGAGGTCGGCTGAGCACGAGGTTGTAGGGCGGTGTCTGCAGTGCAGCTCCGACGATCTGGCCCCCGTCCTCGACGAGCCATAGCCGGTACTCGTCGTAGACCGACGGATGGTGACGAAGCGTGCCGGCGATCCCGAGGATCAAGTTGTTCCGCGCCTCGTCGGCGAGGAGGAGCGACGACGCAGTCTCGAGGAACGCGCCGGGATCTTCTAGGTCCTTGACGACCACCGCACAATCCTATAATTCTTAGGCAATGCCTAAGCAGACTCTGTCGGCGGCGGAGGCCGCTCGAGCGCTTGGGGTCTCGCTCGACACTCTTCGGCGCTGGGACCGGGCGGGGAAGATCCGCGTCGAGAGAGACTCCGCGAACCGGCGCGTGGTCTCGGTTTCCGAGGTCGAGCGGCTGAAGGGAAGCGAGGCGTCGGAGCAGTTCTCGGCCCGGAACCGCTTTCGCGGCGTGGTACGCACGGTGACGATCGAGGGCCTGCTCGCGCAGATCGAGATCGACGTGACCGAGCCGGCTCGCGTCGTCGCGATCATCACGCGCGAATCCGCCGAGCAGCTTGCCCTGAAGCCGGGCATGAGCGCGGCGGGCGTCGTCAAGTCCACGAGCGTGATGGTGGAGCGGTGAACGTGCGCCTCGTGATCGTCGCCTCGTTCGTGGTGGCCCTCGCGGGGGCCGCGACTGCGCTGGCGCTTGCGGCTCCCGCCAGAGATGACGCCGCGACCGCACGCCCCGTCATTCTCGGCAGCCGCCTCGCTCACCGAAGTGCTGCCTCGGATCGAGCCGGAGGCGAGCTACTCGTTCGGGAGCTCGAACTCGCTCGCCGAGCAAATTCGCAGAGGAGCACCCTTCGACGTCTACCTCTCCGCGAGCCCCATCTACACCCAGGCGCTGAATCGGGAGGGACTGGCGCGCAAGCCGGTTGCGTTCGCGACGAACTCGCTCGTCGTCATCGTGCCCCGCTCCAATCCGGCGAAGATCAAGACGATCTTCGACCTCGCGAAACGTCCGAAGCTGCGCCTCGTCGTCGCCGGGCCGAAGGTTCCTATCGGCCTCTATACGCGCGAGGTCCTGAAGCGTTTGGGCCTCCTGAAGGTCTTGAAGAAGACGGTAAGCCTCGAGCCCGACGTGAAGGGCATCGTCGGGAAGGTCGCGCTCGGTCAAGCCGACGCCGGTTTCGTGTACCGAACCGACGTTGCGCCCGTCGCATCGCGTGCGCGTGCCATCCCGATCCCCGCGAAGGCCCAACCGACAGTCGTCTACGAGCTCGCGATCGCTGCCGAGCCCAAGGACGTCGAGGCCGCACAGGACTTTGTCATCGCGGTGCTAGGCCCGGATGGTCGGCGGGCGCTGCGTGCATCCCTCTTCGGGTTGCCGTGAAGCCGACGCCTTTCGCGGTCGCGCTCGTGGGAGCGACCACGGCCTCGCTGATCTTCCTGGCGCTTCCCATCGTTGCGATCTTCGCCGAGCTCTCCCTCGGCGAGCTCTTCGACGGGCTCACGAGCGACATCGCGCGTGACGCTCTCCGGGTCACGCTGGAGACGAACCTCATCGCGATGACCCTGATCCTCGTGTTCGGCACTCCGACTGCGTATCTGCTCGCAAACCGCAGCTTCCGCGGGCGAGCGCTGCTCGTGACTCTCGTGGAGCTTCCGCTGGTTCTCCCCCCTGCGGTCGCAGGCATCGGGCTGCTCGCTGCGTTCGGACGGTTCGGGCTCCTCGGCGGGGCGATCGACGCGCTGGGTGTGGACATTGCGTTCACGAAGATTGCGGTCGTGCTCGCGGTGACGTACGTCGCGAGCCCGTTCTACGTTCGCACCGCGATCGCCGCCTTCGAAGCCGTCGACCAGGACCTCGTATCAGCGTCGCGGACACTCGGTGCCGGGCCGGCACGGACGTTCAGGCGGGTCGCGCTGCCGCTCGCGGCGGGCGGCCTCGGCGCCGGGCTCTCGCTCGCGTTTGCCCGGGGTCTCGGTGAGTTCGGCGCGACCATCATGTTCGCGGGGTCGCTCCAGGGTGTCACCCAGACGCTCTCGCTTGCCGTGTACCAGGAGTTCGACGTCAACTTCGACAACGCACTTGCAATCGGCGCGCTGCTCGTGGTTGCGAGTGCCCTGATCCTCTTCGCCGTCAAGGTCGTATTGACATGGACACGCTCCGACTCGACCTCGATCACGC
This sequence comes from uncultured Thermoleophilia bacterium, assembly GCA_963827525.1. Taxonomy (GTDB): domain Bacteria; phylum Actinomycetota; class Thermoleophilia; order Gaiellales; family Gaiellaceae; genus GMQP-bins7. Next base: position 134,667 of record CAWHBH010000034.1, on the reverse strand, counting down.
TCTTCGCACCTTCCGGCTCGCGGTAGCACTCGAGCTCGGTGCCGAGACCGTCGCGCTCGTCGGCCCTTCTGGCGCGGGCAAGTCGAGCGTGCTCCGGGCCGTCGCCGGCCTTCTTCGGCCGGATCACGGGGTTGTCGCGCTCGGCCCGGAGACCTGGCTCGATACCACTCGCGGAATCGACATCCCGCCGGAGCGCCGACGAGTCGGGCTCGTATTCCAGGAGTACGCGCTCTTTCCGCATCTCGACGTGCGTGGCAACGTCGCCTACGGTGCCAGCGATCGAGGGCACATCCCAGAGTTGCTCGAGCGCTTTCGCATCGACCATCTCGCATCGGCTCACCCACGCGACATCTCCGGAGGCGAGCGGCAGCGCGTCGCGCTCGCTCGGGCGCTTGCACGCGAGCCTGACATCCTCCTACTCGACGAGCCGTTGTCAGCGCTCGATGCGTACACACGAGCGGCCGTGCGCGGAGAGCTGCACGAGCTGATCTCGGACCTCGGGCTCCCGACTCTGCTCGTTACCCACGACTTCGAGGACGCGGCGACACTTGCAGATCGGGTCGGCGTGATCGTCGACGGCGTCATCCTCCAGCTCGGCAGCCCTCAGGAGCTCCTTGCAAGGCCGAGCGACCGCTTCGTCGCCAGCTTCACCGGAGCGAATCTTCTACCCGGGATCGCCGCCCCGGGCGGCGACGGCCTCACGGAGGTTGTGCTCGACGGTGGCGGCATTGTCTGGACGGCGGATGCAGGCTCTGGCCGTGTCGCTGTCGCCGTGTACCCGTGGGAAGTCTCGATCTCGCGCGAGATGCCACACGACTCCGCCCTCAACCACGTTCGCGCTCCCGTCGTGTCGATCGTGCCTCTCGGGAACCGCGTTCGTGTTCGCGTCGGGCCGGTGACCGCCGAAGTGACGGCTGGGTCAGCCGAGAGGCTCGGCATCCGCGAAGGAGACGTCGTCGTCGCTTCGTTCAAGGCGACCGGCGCGCGTCTGCTTTCGGTGGCATAGCGTCAGGTGCATGGAACTCGAAGTGCAGCCGATGCCGGCCGAGGACGAGCTATCTGCGATTCGGGGCGCGCTCGTGCGGGCGGGAATCCAGCTCGATCAGCCCCCGGCCGCGTACGCGAGCGCATGGCGACGAGCAGCCGCGCGCGAGGCGGTCGCGGGATTGCCCGCCCGCTCGTCCTATGCGCTCTTGCCGCGCAGCACCCGAGGCGCGACGCGCGCGTAGTCGAGGCCTGAGACCCACGTCGCCACGAGCGCGGCGAAGAGCGCCCACCAGGCCACGTCGTCGCTCCATGCTCCAGCGGCCGCAAGCCCCGCGATCGTGGCGGCGGCCGCCTGTGCCCAGGTCTTCACCCGACCGAGGTCACGTGCGCCGAGGACGATGCCCGCGCTCGATGGCGGCAAGGCGAAGCCCGGACACGAGGATCTCGCGTACGACGATCAGCGCGACCATCCACGCCGGGGCGACGCCTTCACCGATCAACATCACGAGCGCCGCGAGGACGAGAACCTTGTCCGCTACAGGGTCGAGGAGCTTCCCGAGAGGTGAGCTAATTCCACGGCGGCGCGCGAGCCAACCGTCGATCTGATCGGTCGCCATGGCGACGACGAACACCGCCGTCGCCCAGTACGCGTGGTTGGGGAAGTCCCACGCGTAGAGAAGCACTACGATCGGGACTGCGGCGACTCGTGCGACCGTGAGCTGATCCGGGAGGGTCACCGTTGGAGAGAATACGCGTCCCGTGACGCTGTTCTCCAAAGTCCTCGTTGCCAATCGCGGCGAGATCGCCGTGAGGATCTTCCGGACGCTGCGCGAGCTCGAGATCGGCACGGTCGCCGTCTACTCCGAAGCCGATCGTGGGAGGCTTCATGTCGCACGCGCTGACGAGGCCTATCTCATCGGCCCAGGCCCTGCCGCAGAGTCGTACCTTCGAGGAGATCACATCGTCGAGGCTGCGCTTCGCGCGCAAGCGGACGCGATTCATCCGGGCTATGGGTTTCTCGCGGAGAATGCCGAATTCGCAACCAAGTCATGCAGGCGGGGCTCGTCTGGATCGGCCCGCCACCCGACGCGATCGAAGCCATGGGCTCCAAGATCGCTGCGCGCGAGCGGATGCGCGCGGCCGGCGTCCCGATTATCCCGGGCACGACCGAGGCGGCGGAGACCGCGGCTGACGCCCTCGCTGCCGCAGTCGAGATCGGATTTCCTGTCGCGATCAAGGCCTCGGCGGGTGGCGGGGGAAAGGGGCTCCGGATCGCTCAACTCGGCCGAAGAGGTCGAGCGTGCGTACGAGACGGCGCGGCGGGAAGGGGAGGCGTATTTCGCCGACTCGTCCGTGTACGTCGAGCGGTATCTCGACGATCCTCGCCACGTCGAGGTGCAGATTCTCGCCGACGATCATGGCAACGTGATCCACCTCGGCGAGCGGGATTGCACGATCCAGCGACGACATCAGAAGCTCGTCGAAGAGACCCCGTCTCCGGCCGTGGATGCCGCGCTCCGCGACAAGATCGGAGGGATCGCAGTCGACGCGGCGCGAGCGGTCGGCTACCGCTCGGCCGGAACCATCGAAGGCCTCCTCGCCCCCGATGGGTCTTACCACTTCCTGGAGATGAACACCCGGGTGCAGGTCGAGCACACGGTCACCGAGGCCGTGACCGGGATCGACATCGTTCGCGAGCAGATCCAGATCGCCGCCGGGCAGCCGATCTCGTTCACTCAGGCCGACGTCGTCCTCCAGGGGCACGCAATCGAGTGCAGGATCAACGCCGAGGACGCCTCGCGCGGCTTCCTGCCCTCGCCAGGGCGGATCACGGCCTACCGTGAGCCTGGTGGCATCGGCGTGCGGGTCGACTCGGGAGTGGGGGCCGGCGACGAGATCTCGGACCTGTACGACCCCCTGATCGCCAAGCTCATCGTTCACGACGTCGATCGGGAGCGGGCGCGACGCCGCATGTTGCGCGCGCTCGACGAGTTCGTCATCGAAGGGCCTACCACCCTCCTCGGCTTCCACCGCGCGCTCCTCGCCACGGCGTGCTTCGTCGACGGCGGAACGTGCAACGGCATCGTGGAGTCGGACGAGCTTGCGAAGCGCGCGCAGGAGCTCGGTGCGTTGTCTCATGTGAATACGAGAATAGCCTCGACCTCGGACGGCGGGACTGTCAACACTCGCGAACGGCTCGTTGCGGTCGAGGTCGACGGTCGGCGGCATGAGATCCGTCTCCACACGGCCGAGCCGCCCTGGGCCGATGTCGCCCGGCGACACAAGGAGCGGAGCAAGGGCCTCAGCGCCGACGAGACCGGAGCGGTCACCAGTCCGATGCAAGGGACCGTCCTCGCGGTCTCCGTCGCAGAGGGTGCCTCGATCCGAGCAGGCGCTCTCATCTGCGTGCTCGAGGCGATGAAGATGGAGAACGAGATCGTGTCCCACCGCGACGGCGTGATCTCCGAGCTGAGTGTGGTACCCGGTCAACAGGTCTCGCACGGTCAGCTCATCTGCGTCGTGAAGAGCCCTTGAGCCCCTCGCGCTGCTCCGAGGTCTCGCTGGCGGCCGGCGAGTCACTCGCCGCGACAGCGACGAACGCGGAGCACTGGCTCCTGCTGGAGGTGCGCGGTGCCTGGCCGCGCGACGTGTCGGCAGAAGGTGCGCTCTACGAGGGGGCGCAAGAAGCCGTAGCTTCTTGGCTCGAGCAGATGCCGGGATCGCGGCTCCTCTTCGTTCGACGGCCTGGAAGGTCGGGCGCCCGGAAGCTTGCCTTCGTGATCCACGCGGCGGAGTCGACCGCAACGGTGAGGCGGATCGAGCTCGACGACGCTGGCGATCTGGCCGGCGTCGACTTCGCAACCGACGGTGAGCTCACGGATCAGAAGCTCGTTCTCGTCTGCGGCCATGGGACGCGCGATGCCTGTTGCGCTCGTCGCGGCGCAGCTGTCTACGGTGCGCTTGCGCCTTGGTGCGGTGACGAAGAGGTGTGGATCTCGTCGCATCACGGCGGGCATCGATTCGCGGCAAATGTGCTCGTGCTGCCAAATGGGCTGCACTTCGGCCGCGTGGACACCCAGTGCGCGCCGCTCGTCGTCGCTCGAGCGCTCGCGGGTCGTATCGACCTCGAGCACTACCGCGGCAGAACGTGTTATGCGACAAATGTGCAGGCCGCCGAGCGAGTGGTACGGGAGGCTCGCGACCTGGAATCTGTCGCGGATTTACACGTCGTCAGAGTCGACGGTTCGGTGGTGCGATTTCGGGCTTGGAACGGGTCGGAATACGCGGCGCTGGTCGAAGAGATCGTCGGTCCGAGTGTGCCGGCCAGCTGCGGCGCGCAGCCCGAACCTCAGAAGGCGTTCAGTGCGCGGATCCTCTGAGGCCGAGATTGGTCACGGCCGCAAGCGGTAGGCATGGTCGGTTATCCAGACGACGACCTCATCGAGCCCTTCCGGGGGCTTGCCGGCGGCGATGAGCGTTCCGAACACGACCCGCACCCAGCTGTCGGCGACGAGGGCGCCATTGGCAGACATCTCGCCCTCCCACGACGCCTCGGGCTCGAGAATCGGAGCCAACTCAGGCTTGTAGCGGGTCGCCGCTCTGACGGCGGGCAGCGAACCCTCTTTGTTGCGCTTATCGAGCTCGTCCGGATTACCCGTCGTGAAAAGCCGAAGCCCGAACGTGCCGTCAGAAGTCGCACCAGGGTCGAGCTCCCATGCGACCGAAGACGAGTTCTCGACGCCGATTCGCGCGCGCCACCCCGTTTCCGTGACTTCCAGTGAGTCGACGGTGAATACGATCTGCTCCCCGGGCGACCCGTACGTCTCGCGCCATCCGAGATCGGCTTTCTGAGGACCGGCGGCGACGCTCGCGTCGGGTGCATCCTCGGTACCCCTCAGCCTCGATGCATTCGACGCGAGCGCGAAGCCCGCAAGCGTTGCGCCGAGAGCGACGAGAACGATGATCGTGGTGCGACTCACGGCGGCATGCTCGCACAAGCCGTCGTTGCGATCGAGGCGGCCTCACCGACGCGAAAGCGGCAGTTCTCAGGGAGGTCGCGCGGTCCGAAGCGGCGCGAGCAATTCCGGGTCTCGGCCCAGGCTCGGTAGACTCGCCCGCGCTTTGGACCTCTACGAGTATCAGGGGAAGGAGCTGTTCGGCCGCTACGGGATTCCCGTCTCGGACGGGCGGCTCGCCACGACTCCTGCCGAGGCGCGTGACGCAGCGGAGGAGCTCGGCTTGCCGGTGGTCGTCAAGGCCCAAGTGCTGACTGGCGGCCGGGGCAAGGCCGGAGGAATCAAGGTGGCCGAGAGCGTTGCCGAGGCCGAGGCTCGTGCCGCCGACATCCTCGGGATGGACATCCGCGGTCACTCCGTCACGAAACTGTGGATCGAGCGCGCCTCGGACATCGAGCGCGAGTACTACCTTTCGCTCACCTTCGATCGGAGCGCCAAGCAGCCGCTCTTCATCTTCACGACCCAGGGCGGCGTCGACATCGAGGAGGTCGCCGAGACGAGCCCCGAGGCACTCGTTCGCCTCCACGTCGATCCGCTCGAGGGCTACCAACCCTGGCATGGAAGGCGCCTGGTGTACGACGGCGGCGTCGCCGATCCCGGCGAGCGGAAGCAGATCGCGTCGATCGTGGGCTCACTCTACGAGGCCTTCGTGGGATGCGAGGCGATGTTGTGCGAGATCAACCCGCTGATCGTCACTCCTGAGGGCGAGGTGCGTGCTCTCGACTCGAAGTTCACGGTCGACGACAACGCGCTCTTCCGGCATCCCGAGATCGCCGAGATGCGCGACGCGGGCGCCGCCGATCCGCTCGAGGCTTTGGCGCGGGAAAAAGGAGTTACGTACGTGAAGCTCGACGGCGACGTCGGCGTGCTCGGAAACGGGGCCGGGCTGACGATGTCGACGGTCGACGTTGTCACGTTCGCCGGTGGGAGACCCGCCAACTTCTGCGACCTCGGCGGAGGTGGGGATGCGCAGGGCGTGGTCGACGCGCTCGAGGTGATCACCAGCGATCCTCAGGTACGGGCGATCTTCTTCAACATCTTCGGGGGTATCACGCGCTGCGACGAGGTTGCGCGCGGGATCTTGCAGGCGGTCGAGCAGATGGGAATCGCCTATCCGCTCGTCGTCAGGCTCGACGGGACGAATGCCGAGGAGGGTCGCCGGATTCTTCAGGAGGCAGCGGTGCCGAATCTCTACACCGAGGCGACGATGCTCGACGGCGCGCGCCGGGCCGTGGAGTTGGCAGCGAACTAGTGCCCCCTCAGGCAATGTCATCCGCGTCCCTGCCGGCTGCAAAGCGGCGCCATGCTGCGTCCTCAGTCGCGCCCGTATTCACGAATACTGGCGCTCCTCTGCGTCCTTGCCTGGCTTGCTTTTCGCGCGGCAGGAACGCGGCAACATCACCTGAGGGGGCACTGATGGCAATCCTCGTCGGGACGGACACGCGGCTCGTCGTCCAGGGGCTGACGGGCTCGGAGGGTCGCTTCCACGGGCTTCGCAACCGCTCGCACGGGACGAACGTCGTGGCTGGGGTTACCCCAGGGAAGGGCGGGCAGGACGTCGAGGGCATCCCTGTCTTCGACACGGTTGCCTCGGCGGTGACGGCGACCGGGGCCAACACCGCGATGGTCTTCGTTCCGGCTCCGTTTGCGGCTGACGCGATGTATGAAGCGATCGACGCTGGCATCGGGACCGTCATCTGCATCACCGAGGGCGTTCCAGCGCACGAGATGCTGCGTATCCACGCCTACATCGGCGGGCGAGAGGTGACCCTCGTCGGCCCCAACTGTCCGGGCGCGCTCTCGCCGGGCAAGGCGAACGTCGGAATCATCCCGGCGGAGATCTTCCGCGAGGGGGGAATCGGGCTCGTCTCGCGCTCGGGGACGCTCACGTACCAGATTGGCCATGAGCTCGCGCAGCTCGGCCTCGGCAACTCGACCATCGTCGGGATCGGCGGCGACCCCGTCGTCGGCTCGTCGTTCCTCGAGATCCTCGCCCTCTTCGAGGCCGATCCGCAGACGGAGCAGGTCGTCATGGTCGGGGAGATCGGCGGAGACGAGGAGGAGAAAGCCGCAGCGTTCATCGAGTCCGAGATGACGAAACCCGTGGTCGCGTATATCGCCGGTTTTACCGCGCCTCCGGGAAAGACGATGGGGCACGCCGGTGCGATCATCTCCGGCTCGGCAGGCACAGCTGAGGCCAAGAAGGAAGCCCTCGAGGCGAAGGGAATCCGTGTCGGCAAGACGCCGACCGAGGCGGCCCAGCTCGTGGCCGAGATCGCTAGCGGCAACTTAGCTTCGCCATTGCGGCAAGTACGGCTCGTGCCACAACGCCGACGACGCGCTGGACGGCAACTCCAATCGCACTGTTCGCCGCACCGAGCATGGCAGCGAAAGGTGCGCACGCCAGGTCGCAATCCGCGAAGGTCGGCGACGATCACAGAGGACGATCGCGCATTGCGGCAACGGCCCACCAGCCGACCGACGATGAGCCCGGCGAGGAACGCGATCGGGATCACTGGACGCGTCGTCAGCGCAGGAGGCGATCCCGGTACGCTCGGTGACGTGCCCGAGTCCCCGATCTCGTTCGCGCGCGGGGCTCCGGCGCCCGAGCTGATCCCGGCTGCCGAGCTCGCCGAGTGCGCGTATGCCGTCGCGCTTCGCGAGGGGGCGAAGATCTTCGCGTACGGCCCGGGGGGCGGCTACGCGCCGCTCCGGGAATGGGTGTCTGCGAGGCACGGCGTCGAGCCGGCGAGGGTCGTGCTCACGGTCGGCGGGCTCCAGGGATTTGCGTTCTATGCCGCTGAGCAGCTTGCTCGCCTGCCAGGTCGCGTGCTCGTCGAGGCACCGAGCTACGACCGGCCTCTCAAGATACTCGCGCGCGAGGGCGCGGAGATCGTCGCGCTTCGGATGGACGAGGAGGGGCTCGACCCCGATGCGCTCGAAGCGGAGCTCCACCGTACGTCCGAACGGCCGTCGTTCCTCTACACGATTCCGACGTTCCAGAACCCGAGCGGAAGGACCTTGTCGCTCGAGCGGCGACGGCGCATCGTCGAGATCGCAAAGGCACACGGGCTCGCCGTGCTGGAGGACGACCCCTACGGCCTCGTTCGCTACGAGGGAACGGCGCAGCCGAGCCTGCACGAGCTCGAGGGCGGCGAGCTCGTCACGTACACGTCCTCGTTCTCGAAGACCGCCGCCCCCGGCTTGCGCGTCGGGTACTTCGTCCTTCCGGCATCGACGGCGGGAGCATTCGAAGAGCGAGCCGTCTCGACGTACATCTCGCCGCCGTTTCTCGCGCAGGCGACGATCTCGGAGTTCATCGCCCGAGGCCACTTCGAGCCGAACCTCGAACGTGTGTCTGCGGAGCTACGCGCGCGCCGCGACGCGATGACGGCCGCGCTCGAACGGACATTCCCGGAGGGTTCCTCGTGGAGCCGGCCCGAGGGGGGTTACTTCCTCTGGCTCGAGCTTCCCGAGAAGGTGGCGACCGCGGAGCTGATCGCTCGAGCCGAGCAAGAGGGGGTGGCGTTCGTGCGAGGCGCGGACTTCTTTCCGTCTGGCTCCGGCCTCGGGCTCACCTCGGCTCGACTGGCGTACAGCTACGAGACCCCGGAGCGGATCACCGAGGGGATCGAGCGCCTCGCTGCGCTACTGCCCTGACGCCTCGCTCTTCCGGCGAACACGCATCTTCTCAAAGACCCAGCCGGCGCCGAACCCGATCGCAAGACAGAGGAGGATGAGGAAGAGCAGGCGGATCTGAGCCGAGAAGAAGACGAAGTCGACCTTGACCTTGTCGCTGTTGAGCAAGGCGATCAACACGACGTAGACACCAAGCACGCCGAACAGGATCAGCGACCACGGCGTGCCGCGCCTTTCCTTTGCAGGTGACGAGCGCTGGCCTTCCACGCAGGGAATCCTATGCTGCGTGGCCCACCGCGACCCGGCCAAGTGGTCGCGGAACGAGCTGAGGCTGGCGGGGAGGAGAGAGCGCTCCGGCAGTCGCCGCCCGAAACGTCGGGCACGTGACGTTTCCGGAGAGCGCGCACAGTCCCTCGCGCCGGAAGTAGCAGTCGTCGCAGGTGACCTGTTTTCGGTTTTTCGCCGCCATGTTGTTCGGAGTCGCCCCTCAACGACCAGCCAGCATTCTTGCCACCAGGTCCGGAAGAGACAACCCCCTTAGGGAGGAAACGGCCGCAAATTGCGCCTGTTGTCAGAGGGGACGAAGTGCCTGCAAAATCAGCACTTTGCGGCAGACGTTGTCAATGTTCGCAACGCCTGTTGAAAACTCTCGACAGGGATGACCTCGAGCCCCTCCGCTTGCGCGCGCGCTCCCTCGGCGTTTCTGCCGGCCGGCACGACGAAGAAATCCACATCTGCGCGTCGCGCTCCGATCGTCTTCTGCTTGATGCCTCCGATGGGGAGCACCGTTCCGTCGAGAGCGAGCTCGCCTGTGGCGGCGATCCGGCAGCCGTGCGTCACGTCGCGCCCCAGCTTGCGCGCGATCTCGAGAGCAAAGGGCAAGCCCGCCGAGGGCCCGCCGACGCGACCGAGGTCGATGTCGATGTCGAACGGAAGCTCGATGTCTGCCTCCTGGTCGACCTGAATCCCGATGAGTGGCCTGTCCGGCTCTGCAGGATTGCTGACCGTGCGCACCGTCACCTCCATCGCCTTGCCGTCGCGGCGGACGGTCAGCCGGACGGCGTCACCCGGGTCTCCACGCCCGATCTCGCGGCGGAGATCGGCGGGCGTCCGCACCGGGGCGCCGTCGACAGCGACGATGACGTCCCCGGCGTCGATCTTCGCGGCGGCCGGGACATCCGATGCGACGCCGATCACTAGCGCGCCTCGCGGAGTCGCCACGACGTCGTATCCGAGCGCACGTAGCGCCACGACGGAGGCGATCTGCTCCGATCGCTTCATGTCGGCGGCGTTCTGGCGGTCGCGCTCCTCGTCGGAGGTGCCCGGCGGCAGAAGTGCCTGCTCCGAAACCACGGTCGAGCCCTCCGGGCGCGTGAACGGCAGCAGCTGCTCGAGCACACGGGCTCGCCGAACGTAGAGATCCACGTAGTAGACGTCGCCGTCCCCGCGGGGCCGACTTCCCTCGACGACGACGCGGTCTGCCAACGGCTTCGCTTTGTCCGGCGTCAGGATGAACTCGTCTCCAGGGACCGACCACAGCACGAGTGCTGTCACGAGCCCGAGCGCGCCGAGCAGGACGGCGGCGATCGAGAGGCGCTTCAAGTGCTCACCGCCTAGAGCCCGCGTGTGAGACCGCCGTCGACGAGGATCACGGCACCGCTGATGTAGCCCGCACGCTCCGAGCAGAGGAACGCTGCGACATCGCCGATCTCTCGCGTCGTGCCGAGTCTGCGAAGCGGAATCGTCTGGAGGTCGGCCTCGGTCGGGCCGTCGGGATAGACCTCTCGGATGCGGTCGGTGTCGATCCGGCCGGGCGCGATCGAGTTGACCGTGATGCCTCTCGGTCCGAGCTCGCGCGCCAGCGACTTTGCCCACCCGATCACACCTGGACGGATCGCGTTCGAGAGAGCGAGATTGTCGATCGGCTCGCGAACCGTGCTCGACGTGACGTTCACGACGCGGCCGCATCTGCTCTGCTCGAGGTGGGGGAGACACAGCCCCGTCAGGCGCACGACGGAGACGAGGAGAAGCTGCGCAGCTGCCTCGACTTGCTCCGCGGTGAGCTCCGCAGCCGTGCTTCGCGGCGGTCCGCCGGAGTTGTTGACCACGATGTCGATCCCGCCGAACGCCTCCACTGCTGTGCTGACCAATCGCTCGAGGTCACCGGCGCTCGTAACGTCGCCCACGACAGCGAGCCCGCCAAGCCGTTCGGCCTCGCGTTCGAGGAGGTCTTTCCGCCGGGCGAACATGACGACGTTCGCACCCTCGCCTGCAAGCGATTCCGCGATCCCCAGTCCCATGCCGCTCGAGGCGCCGCAGACAATCGCAGTACGGCCTTCGAGTCCGAGGTCCATGCGCTACTTCCTCTTCAAGGACGCCGACCACGTCCCGGACCGCCGCGGCGGAGGCGCGGAGCATCTTCTTCTCCTCGGGCGAGAGCCTAAGCTGAGACGATGTCTTCGACGCCCGCCGCGCCGAGTTTCGCCGGAACGCCCATGTAGAGCCCCTTGATCCCGTACTCGCCTTCGAGGTACGCCGTGCAGGGGAGCACCCGCTTCTCATCGAGGCAGATCGAGTCGACCATCTGTGCCGCTGCGGCGCCGGGTGCGTACCAGGCCGAGGTGCCGAGGAGACGTACGAGCTCGCCGCCGCCGAACCGCGTCCGGTCGACCAGCTTGCGGATTCGCGCTTTCGGCATCAGCTCGCCTAGGGGGATCCCGCCGATGTTCGTGGCGGAAACGACCGGCACCATCTGGTCGCCGTGGCCGCCGAGCACCACCGCAGTAACGTCCTTCACCGAGACATCGAGCTCCTGCGAGATGAATGCTGCGAAGCGGGCGGTGTCGAGGATGCCCGCCATTCCGACGACCCGGTTCTTGCGGAACCGCGAGACCGCCTTGGCGACGTGGCACATCGCGTCGAGCGGGTTCGAGACGACGACCAGGATCGCGTCGGGGGAGTGGCGCACGACCTCCTTCGTGACTGCGGTGACGATCGCCTCGTTCGTCGCTACGAGGTCGTCGCGGCTCATCCCGGGCGAGCGGGGCTTTCCTGCGGTGATCACGACGACTTCGGAGCCAGCGGTCTCCTCGTAACCGTTCGTGCCCGTGATGGTCGGCTCGTAGCCGAGGACGGATGCCGCCTGGTTCAGGTCGAGCGCCTTGCCCTGCGGGTAGTTCGGGATGATGTCGACGAGCACGACATCGGCGTAGTCGCGGCGTGCGAGCTCCTGCGCGCATGTCGCGCCCACGTTCCCGGCGCCGACCACGGTCACTTTCCTGCGCATCTCTCTCTCGCTTTCGTTCGGGTCAGCCTTGCTGGTCGAGTCGTTCGATGATCGCGTCGGCGTACTCGGACGTCCCGACTGCCGTCGGATCATCGCGTGACGGCTTCAAGTCGTACGTCACGCGCGCCCCCTCGGCAATGACGGAGGCGACTGCGCGCTCGAGTCGTTCTGCGGCTTCTCGCTCGCCGAGGTGCTCGAGCATGAGCTTCCCGGAGAGGATCATGGCGGTCGGGTTGACCTTGTTCAGACCCTTGTACTTGGGCGCGGAGCCGTGGGTGGCCTCGAAAACTGCAGCGCTCTCGCCGATATTCGCGCCAGGCGCGACTCCGAGCCCTCCAACCAGGCCTGCCGTGAGATCGCTGATGATGTCGCCGTACAGGTTCGGCAGCACGAGCACGTCGAACTCCTCGGGGCGCTGGACGAGCTGCATGCAGAGCGCGTCGACGAGCACTTCGCGCGCTTGGATGTCGGGATAGTCGGGCGCCACCTCGCGGAACACCGAGAGGAAAAGGCCGTCGGTGAACTTCATGATGTTCGCCTTCGTCACTCCGGCGACCTGTCGACGGCCGTGCTCGCGCGCGTACTCGAACGCGAAGCGGATGATCCGCTCGGACGCCCCTCGGCTGATCGGCTTGACAGAGATCCCCGATCCAGCTGCGATCTGCCTCGGTTGGAGTGAGTTCAGCAACGCGATGACCGACTCGGCGTCGTCGCTCCCGGCTTCGTACTCGATCCCCGCATAGAGATCCTCCGTGTTCTCGCGCACGATGACGATGTCGACGTCCTGGTAGCGGGTCCGCACCCCGTCGTACGTCTTGCAGGGCCGCAGGCAGGCATAGAGCTCGAGCTCGTGGCGAAGCGCGACGTTCACCGAGCGAAACCCGGTACCGATCGGTGTCGTGATCGGCCCCTTCAGCGCGACGCCGTTTTGCTTGACCGAGTCGAGCGTGTCTTCGGGGAGCGGCGTGCCCGCCTCCTCCATGACCTCGACACCGGCCTGGCGCACGTCCCATTCGAACGCGACCCCTGTCGCCTCGAGCACGCGCCTGGTTGCTTCGGTGAGCTCTGGGCCTGTCCCGTCGCCGGGAATGAGAGTGACGCGATGGCCCATCTGCGCGGCCGATCGTACCTGGATGCTTGAGCGGAAATTGACGCGCCAGCCGGGGGCGGTCACGAGCAAGCCGGGCGTCGCATTCACGCGTCGTGCAGGCTAGAAGCCTGTGCGACGCGCGAGGGTGGCGATCCGGCGCAGCGTCGTGGCCGTCATCCGGCCCGTGTGAATTTCCGGTCAAGCATCTGCTGCCCCGTGCGAATCCCGGTCAGGTAGCGTCCTGCGGATGAGTGAAACGATCGACTTCAAGCCCGGACTGGAAGGCGTCATTGCCGTCGAGACCGAGATCATGGAGCCGGATCGCGAAGGCGGGTCGCTCCGGTATCGCGGCGTCGACGTCGAGCCGCTCGTCGGCAAGTGTCCCGTATGAGAATGTCTGGGGCCTCCTCGTCGACAACGACCTTAACTCGAGGATGCCCGATCCGGAGCCGTATGAGCCGATCGGCCTTACGGGCAACGCTCCCGCTGATCTCCAGGCCGAGACTGCGCGTCTGGCCGGTAAGTGGAAGCTCGGCAAGCTGAACGAGATCTCCGACGAGCAAGCGCGCGAAGATCTGGGCCGTCTCTCGGCGCAAATGATGTCGATCGTCGCGCGCTCCGCACGCGTCGCCGACGGTCACACGGATTCGATCCCCGATGATGTCGTGGCTCAGGGAAAGACGGCCGCTGAGAAGTTTCTCCTGCGCTGGCGCGGCAAGGCAGATCCTCGCCACGCCAAGGCGATCGACACCTACTGGATCTGCACCGCCGAACACGGGCTCAACGCATCGACCTTCACCGCGCGGATCGTCGCCTCCACTGGAGGTGACTGCGGCGCCGCACTGTCCGCAGCGGTCGGCGCTCTTTCCGGCCCGTTGCACGGCGGCGCCCCCGCCTATGTGCTCCCCATGCTCAAGGAGGTCGCGGCCATGGGAGACCCGGAACGCTGGGTGAAGGAGACGCTCGACGCCGGCAAGCGGATCATGGGGTTCGGGCACCGGGTGTATCGGGCCGAGGATCCACGCTCGCGGATCCTCAAGCGAACGGCGAGAGAGCTCGGATCTCCACACATCGACGTCGCCGAAGCGCTTGAGCAGGCTGCGCTCGCGGGGCTCCAGGAGCGGTCTCCCGACCGCGTCCTTGCAACCAACGTCGAGTACTACTCGGCCGTCGTTCTGGACATCGCCGGTATCTCACCCGCCCTCGCACCAGCCATGTTCGCCTGCTCACGGGTGGGCGGCTGGTCTGCGCACATCCTCGAGCAGAAGAGGACCGGCCGCTTGTTCCGACCGTCAGCGCGGTACATCGGCCCGGCCGAGCGATCGCTCCCTCTGCCCACGTGAGCCTCCCCGAGGCCGCGGCCCAGGCGGATGCGCTCGCGCAGTCCGGTGACGAGCGCGCGCTCGCAGTCCTGCGCGCCCAGTGGGACGAGGAAATCGAGTCCGATGCGCGGAATTCCGACTACCGCGTTCGAGCGCAGGCGTATCGGGCAATCGCCCAGTTTCGCTTCAGGCAGAAGCTCGAGCTCCTGCGCCGGGGGCTCGAGGACGAGAGTCCTGCCGCGCGCGGCTCGGCGCTGATTGCACTCGAGGGTCTCTCGCGAAGCCATCCGGGTGACGTCAACTCGTTTCGCCCGCTGCTCCACGAGCTCGCCGCACGTGACCCGAACGCAGCCGTGCAGCGCCTCGCCGTCATCTGCTTGAAGAACGGGAGCCCGCAGCGCGACACGATCCAGCTTCTCGAGGGAATCGCGGAGTCCGAAGACGCGGATCCGGAGCTGCGCAAGACCGCTCGCGTCGTGCAATCGGCGTTGAAGAAGAAGGCGCTCGCGAAGTGAGCACGTCGGTAGCTGTGATCATGGGCTCGCGCTCCGACTGGGAGACGATGGAACACGCGGTCACGACGCTGAAAGAGCTCGAGATTCCCCACGAGGTACGCGTGCTGTCGGCGCACCGAACTCCCGACGCGCTCGAGGAGTTCGTGACCGACGTCGAGGCCCGTGGAGCCCAGGTGTTCATCGCGGCGGCGGGCGGGGCTGCACACCTTGCGGGGGTTGTCGCATCGAAGACGCTCCTGCCCGTGCTCGGCGTGCCGATGGGAACACAGCTGGGCGGGCTCGACTCGCTCCTCTCGACTGTTCAGATGCCTGCCGGGATCCCGGTGGCGACGTTGGCAATCGGGCGCGCCGGGGCGGTCAATGCGGCGCTCCTCGCCGCGGCGATTCTCGCGCGCTCGGACGAGGAGCTTCTCAGCCGCCTGAGGCGATACCGCAAGGAGCAGGCGCAGAGCGTGCTCGACGTGGGCGACCCGAGCAGCTAACCGTTCGGTATTCGCTTTCGGCGACGGCAATTCCCGGCGCGATCGTTCACGACGACACCGCGAGAACTGTCAACAAGTCGTCCCCGTACCGCTCGAGCTTTGCCGGGCCAAGGCCCTTGATCGCTCCGAGCTCGCCGAGTGAGCGCGGTTGGGCGGCCGCGAGCTCGCGCAGCGTCGAATCGTGGAAGACCACGAAAGCTGGAACGCCATCTGCTCTCGAGCGCTCGAGCCGCCACTGCTTCAGGAGCTCGACGAGCCCCTCGTCGGCGTCGGCGACGCCGACAGGCCCGAGTCGAGGACGAGGGACGCCAGACTTCGCCTCGAGGACGCGATAGCCATCGGTCGTCGTGGTCTCGACGAGCGCGCCGGAGCTCTCCAAGGCTTTCACCCAGCGCTGAACCTCGGTCTCCGACGCAGCGGCGAGGATCCCGTATGCCGTGGAACGCCGCGCCGACGGTGGGGCCTTCAGCGACCCGCGGAGCGTTGCGACGAGGCTGCGGCGCCCGAGAGGCCACTGGAACGACTCGACGGCGTGCACGATCGCAGCCGAGACGTCGTCGGGAAGCGAGGAGACGACCGCAGGACCACGCGAACTCGAGGGACGTGGCGAGCAGACATCGCATGCACCACAGGGCGCACTGAACTCTTCACCGAAGTGCACGGCGACCTGCGCGTGCCGACAGACGTCGCTCTCGGCGAACGCGATGATCCGGTTCGCACGCGACTTCAGCGGCGAGTCGCGCCCGTTCGAGCAGGAGCTCGACCCGCTCCCCTGCATCGCCGGGCGCGGGAGGAAGCTCGAATCGCATCAACCGGCCCTTGTCGAATCCCCGCTCGACGAGACCGGCCTGCTGGAGCATTCCGACGAGAACCCGCGGATCGCGGTCCGGAGCGGCCGAGGTGAGCTCCGCCGGATCGACGGTTCCCGGGCAGTCGCGGAGAGCGCGATACACGGCTCGGAGCTCCTCAGCCGCGGGGACGTCCGAGACGGCGAACCGTCGAAGCGCGACGGCGTCGCTGCGGCTTGCCAGCAGAAGCGTGTCGCTCGGTGCGCCGTCGCGTCCTGCTCGGCCGACCTGCTGCACGTAGCTCTCCAGCGAGTCCGGGAAGTTGACCAGGCAGACGAGTCGTACGTCGGCCTTGTCGATGCCCATCCCGAACGCGGTGGTCGCGACGACCGTCTGCACACGTCCGGAGACGAACTCGTTCTGCACGCGCGTGCGGTCCTGGGACTCCATCCCTGCGTGGTAGTGCTCCGCGCGAACGCCGTGACTGCGCAGAACTCGTGAGAGCTCCTCCGTCGAGCGGCGCGAGCGCGCATAGACGATCGCCGACCCGCTCGTCGAGCCTCCGAGCCGGGCGACGAGGATCTCCAGACGGTCCTCGGCATTCTCGACCCTCTCGACGTCATAGCGAAGGTTCGGGCGAACGACGCTGGTGTGGACGACCTCGAGCTCTCTGCCCAGGGCGGCCCCGATGTCGAGTGCGGTCTCGGGTGTCGCGGTGGCCGTCATTCCGAGCAGGGTCGGATCGCCGAGCTCCGCGAGTGCGCGTCTGATGAAGAGGTAGTCCGGACGGAAGTCGTGCCCCCACATGCTGACGCAATGCACCTCGTCGACAACGACGAGGCCTATGCCGAGCGCGCGCAGCGTCTCGACGAACCCCGCCTGCCGTAGCCTCTCGGGTGCCGCGTAGACGAGCCGCTTGCTGCCTGCTGCGACCTCCGCCAGGCGCGACGACGTCTCTGCTGAGGAGAGCGAGGAGTTGACGAATGTCGCCGTCGGCGCGATCGCAGGCGGCAGCTTGTCGACCTGATCCTTCATGAGCGCGATCAGCGGAGAGAGGACGAGCGTCGGCTCGGGGCGCAACATCGCGGCGAGCTGGTAGGTAAGCGACTTGCCAGATCCGGTCGGCATGAGCGCGAGGGTGTCGCGGCCCTCTACCGCAGCCTGGACGACCTGCTCCTGCCCGGCCCGGAACGATTCGAAGCCGAAGAGCTCGCGGAGAGAAGTGGTGAGGTTCGCCAGGCGGGCGAGTATAGGGGTCGCGTCGAACGTTCCCCGAGCCTGTTGCAGATTGTTTACGCAGACGTGTCGGAGCGGGGAGACTTCCGCTTCGCGTGCGGGTGCGCCTGGAAGTAGACCTCGCGGCGTCGGCGGTCGGAGACATGCGTGTACCGCTCGGTCGTCCCGAGATCCGCGTGTCCGAGCATCTCCTGGACCGAGCGGAGATCGGCGCCACCCTCGAGCAGGTGCGTCGCGAAGGAGTGGCGGAGGAGGTGGGGATGCACGCGGCGCGGCTCGAGGCCTGCGCGGTCGGCGAGCTTTCGGAGGATCAGGAACGCGCCCGCGCGAGTCAGCGGGCCGCCGCGGACGTTGAGAAACAGCTCCGGCCGGTAGCGGCGGTCGAGATGTGGGCGGCCGAGCGCGAGATATCGACGAACGGCCTCCGCAGCCGGACGCCCGAGGGGGACGAGGCGCTCTTTATCCCCCTTGCCGAGCACGCGGACGACCCTCTCCTCGACGGCGACGCTACCCTTCTCGAGTCCGACCGCCTCGGACA
Source organism: uncultured Thermoleophilia bacterium (assembly GCA_963827525.1). GTDB lineage: Bacteria > Actinomycetota > Thermoleophilia > Gaiellales > Gaiellaceae > GMQP-bins7. The sequence continues at coordinate 116,768 of CAWHBH010000034.1, read as the reverse complement.
CGCGCAGGCCGGCGCCGTACAGGAGCTCGACGAGCGCCCGATCGCGCAGCGCGCGCGGGCCGGTGCCGGTAGCGGCGTCTATGAGGCGCTCGGTCTCGGAGGGCGAGAGAGCACGGGGTAACGTGCGCGCACGGCGAGGTAGCTGAAGCGAGGCAGCGGGGTTCTCGGTCTTGACGCCGATAAGGACGAGGTGACGGAAATACGAACGAACGGCAGACACCCGGCGAGCCACGGTCGACGATGCGAGCCCGTCGGCCCGCATCGAGGCGACCCAGCGCTCGAGCTCCTCGACGCTCGAGTCGCCGACATCGCCCTCGCGGAAGGCAGCGAGCGCGGACAGGTCGCGCCTGTAGGCATCGACGGTTCGCGGCGAGCGGCGGGCCGCAAGAACGAGCAGGAAGCGCTCGACGTCGGGATCGGAAGCAGTCACGGCGCTGAGCCGGATTCGGCAAGCAAGCGCCTGCTCCTCTGCGCAACGGTTTCGCTGGTCGCGGCATTCGTGGCCGTTGCGGTGCTTCCAGAGCGCGCGGCGGCGTCTCAGCTCATCGCACGCAACACTTCGACCGAGCGGCTGGCGGTCGGCGGCGACGGGAAGGCTCTGCTCACGTTTCACTCGCAGGGTCGCCTCCAGCGCGTGCTGGCTTGGGGAGCGCTCAACGCTCGGAGACCCACGGAGGCGCAGGCCCAGGAACAGTTCAGGCTCGACTATTCCGGCGGCTGGCGTACGTTCGGTCGCCCCGTCTGGAAGACGCGTCGAAACGTGTGCGGCCCATACCGAGGCCCGCACCTTCCATGGCTGGTGACTGCGTGCACCGCACCGGACGGGTCGCACTGGGCGGTTCAACGCTGGCGGAGGCATCAGGCCAACTTCGGCATACCTCCGTGGAAGCCCGGTCACGGTGCATGGGAGCTTCGCCTGTCCCACTGGCGCGGGCCGGTCGCGCGCCTGGACGTCTCGCTGGACTGGAGCTACGCCGGGCGCTGGCACCACCTCTTCGGGCAGCTGACCTATCGAGGACAGCCCGTCCACGGCTACTCGACGACGCCGAGCGGCGATCCGCTCGATCGCTACGGTCGCGTCCTCTATCTCGACACCTTCGACTCGGCCTACGGGCCAGGCTGGCGGCGCGAGAACGGATTCGTCTCGCGGAATCCCGACGGCACCTTCTGTTACGGCTTCGTCCCGCACGAAACCCACACCGGCGAGCTGCGACCACCGGGGCACGGAGAGCCGCTACCGACTCGCAGTGAGCGGCCCTGGCGTCACTCCCGATATCGCATGGGAGGGGTCGGGTCTTCATGACTTCGATTCCGAGAACGCGGCCGATCAGGCGCACGAAGCGAAGATGAACGAGCTCCAGCAGCGGCTCGCCACCGGCTCGAAGCCCTGTCACGCCTGACTGAGCGCTAGAGGCTTGATGCGAAATTCACGCGGGCCGGATGACGGCCACGACACGGCGCCGGACGCCACCCTCGCGCATCGCACAGGCTTCTAGCCTGCACGACGCGTGAGTGCGTCGCCCGGCTTGGTCGTGACCGCCCCCGGCTGCGCGCCAATTTCGCATCAAGCCTCTAGCTGCGCGGGTGCGAGCGGTCGTAGACCCGTCTGAGGCGCCGGGCGTCGACGTGGCTGTAGATCTGCGTCGTCGAGAGCGACGAGTGGCCGAGCAGCTCCTGGATCACGCGCAGGTCGGCTCCGCCCTCGAGCAGATGCGTTGCGAATGCGTGGCGGAGCCGATGTGGGTGACGGAGAAGCCTTCGCACCGTGCTCGTGTCGAGCCGACGCCCACGCACCGAGAGGAAGAGCGCATCGACCGCACTCACGAGCCAGCTCGGGCCGTCCGTCGCGTAGGTAGCGGGCCACGTGGTGCGCGGCCTCCTCGCCCAGCGGCACGACGCGTTCCTTGCCGCCCTTCCCGTGGACGTGCACGGCCTCCCGCTCGAAGTCGACGTCGGCGAGATCGAGCCCCACCGCTTCGGCGCTTCTCAACCCGGCCGAGTAGAGGAGCTCGAGGAGCGCGCGGTTTCGAAGCGCGAGCGGCGAGTCGCCGGTCGCGAGCTCGAGCAGCTCCTCGAGCTCGGCTAGCTTCGGGGCGTCAGGGAGCCGTCGCGACCGTCGGGGTGACAGCGTGGCCTCGGGGACCGCAGCTCGGCCGAAGGTGTACCGGATGCACGCCCGAATTGCCGCGAGGCGGCGCGAGATCGACGCCGGAGCGAGGCGTCGATGTCCTCGCCCGAGCTCGCCGACGTAGTCCGCGAGGACCCGCGCGTCCACGGCGTCGAGAGTGAGATCGCTCGTCTCGAGCCAGAACAGCGAACGCGCGGAGGTCCGTGCGGTATGCGCGCTGGGTCGCTTCGGAGAGTCCACCGTGCTCGAGGAAGCGGTCGATCGTTGCGTCGGTCACGTCGTCCGCATTCGGCGGCGACGAGATCGTGCCTTCTCCGGGTACCGGGTGCCGGCGGCGGTCGTGCAGCCGGTACCTGCCCCGTACCCTTACGGGATGCCAGGTCGCCGCTTCGATTCCCAAGTCTCTGACGACGCTCCCCAGCGTCCGGCTGACCCTGCCGTCCGGCGAGCGAATCTGCGCAGGATCTTCCCTCTCTTTCGGCCGTACTGGCGGCGATTGTCGGCCGTCTGCGCGCTGATCTTCTTCGCCGCCGCCATCGGTGTCATCTCTCCGTTCCTGCTGCGCGAAGTGCTGGATGTCGCGATTCCCGAGGACAACGTCCGCCTACTGACCTGGCTCGTGGCGGGGATGGTGGCGATTCCCATCGTGTCCGGCGTTGTCATGGTCTTTCAGACACTGCTTTCGAACCAGGTCGGCCAGAGCGTCATGCACGACCTGCGCACGAAGGTCTATCGCCACCTTCAGCGCCTCTCGCTCGCGTTCTTCACCCGCACCCGAACCGGCGAGGTGCAGAGCCGTATCGCGAACGACATCGGCGGCATCGAGAACGTCGTCACGTCGACGGCAACCTCGGTGCTCGCGAACGTCACGACGGTCATCGCCACCGTCGCCGCGATGATTCTGCTCGACTGGCGTCTCGCGGCGTTCGCGCTCGCGCTCCTGCCGCTCTTCGTCTGGCTCACGAAGCGCGTCGGCGCCCAGCGCAAGAAAGTGACCGCGGAGCGGCAAGCCTCGCTCGCGGACGTCTCCTCGATCGTGCAGGAGTCGCTCTCGGTCTCAGGGATCCTGCTCGGCAAGACGATGGGGCGCACCGACGATCTCGCGGTGCGGTTCGAGACCGAGTCATCGCGGCTCGCCGAGCTCGAGGTGCGGAGCAGAATGACCGGCCGCTGGATGATGGCTGCGATCCAGACGACGTTCGCCGTCATGCCCGCACTCGTCTACTGGTTCGCCGGCTGGACGATCGCGAACGGCTCCGAGACGATCACGATCGGAACGCTCGTCGCCTTCACCACGCTGCAGACGAGGCTCTTCTTCCCGATCGGGAGCCTGCTCGGAGTGCAAATCGAGGTGCAGAGCTCGCTGGCGCTCTTCGATCGCATCTTCGAGTACCTGGATCACGAGGTCGACATCGTCGAGGGGACGCAGACGCTCGAAGCGCCGCGCGGCGAGGTTCGGCTCGACTCGGTCTGGTTCCGCTACGACGACGCGGCCTGGACGCTCCAGGACGTCTCCTTCGCGGTGCCGCCCGGCACGAAGACCGCGCTTGTCGGTGAGACCGGCTCTGGAAAGACCACCTCCGCGTACCTCGTCGCCAGGCTGTACGACGTAACTCGGGGCTCTGTCTCGATCGACGGAGTCGACGTGCGCGACCTGACGTTCGAATCGCTCGCTGCGGCTGTCGGAGTCGTCTCGCAGGAGACGTATCTCTTTCACGCCACGGTTCGCGACAACCTTCGCTTCGCCAAGCCCGACGCCACCGACGAAGAAGTCGAGGATGCGGCGCGCGCGGCGCAGATCCACGAGCTCATCGCGACGCTCCCGGACGGCTACGACACGATGGTCGGCGAGCGCGGCTACCGCTTCTCGGGAGGCGAGAAGCAGCGGATGGCGATCGCGCGCACGATCCTTCGCAACCCGCCGGTGCTGGTGCTCGACGAGGCGACGTCCTCTCTCGACACGCAGACCGAGCGGCTCGTGCAGGAGGCGCTCGAGCGGTTGTCCGAAGGCCGAACGACGATCGCGATCGCGCACCGGCTCTCGACCGTGCGCGACGCCGACCAGATCGTCGTCCTCGATCGCGGTCGCATCGTCGAGTCGGGGACGTACTCCGAGCTCCTCGCGTTCGGCGGCCGCTTTGCCGAGCTCGCCGCCCGCGACGACGTTCTGCCGGACCCTGTTTCCGCAGCGGGCGTACCATAGGGCGGTTTGGTCGACGAGGACTTGAGGAAGAAGGAGCTTCGATGATCGCGACGATTCCCGACCGCGACTCTCTCGTAGAGCACGGGATTGCCGCGCGCGGGAGGATCTACTGGCACCCGACGGTCTCACAGCTGTATTCGCACGCGCTTGCGCGGGGCGAGGCGCGGCTGGCCGAGGGCGGGCCGCTCGTCGTCGACACCGGCGTACATACAGGGCGCTCGCCGAAGGACAAGTTCATCGTTCGTGAGCCGGGCTCCGAGTCACGCATCTGGTGGGGAGACGTCAACGCCGACATCTCCGAGGACAGCTTCGACCGTTTGCGCGCCAAGGTTGCCGCGCGGCTGGGTGAAGGCGATGTCTACGTCGTCGATGCCTTTGCCGGCGCCGATCCTGCGCATCGAATCGGCGTGCGCGTTGTTACGGAGAGCCCCTGGCACGCACTTTTCGCCTTGACGCTCTTCATCGACCCGACCGACGACGAGCTCGCCGAGATGGAGATGGATGCCCTCGTCCTCCACGCACCGTCGGTCATAGCTGTTCCCGAGGAGGACGGCACGCGGAGTGGCACCTTCGTGTGTCTCCACCCGTCCCGTACCGAGGTCGTCATCGGAGGCACGTACTACGCGGGCGAGATCAAGAAGTCGATCTTCACGGTGATGAACGACCGGCTTCCTCTGGAGGGCGTCCTTCCCATGCACTGTTCGGCGAACGTCGACGACTACGGGCGAGTCGCGGTGTTCTTCGGCCTTTCGGGAACGGGAAAGACGACGCTCTCCGCCGATCCGGAGCGGCATCTCATCGGCGACGACGAGCACGGCTGGGCCGATGACGGCATCTTCAATCTCGAGGGTGGCTGCTACGCCAAGGTGATCCGGCTGTCGGCCGAGGCCGAGCCGGAGATCTACGCGACGACGCGCGCGTTCGGGACCGTGCTCGAGAACGTCGTCATGGACGAACGCGGCATTCTCGACCTCGACGACGACTCGAAGACGGAGAACACCCGGTCTGCATACAAGCTCGAGCAGATCGCGAACGCGCTGCCTGCGAAGCGTGCCGGGCATCCCAGCTCGGTCGTCTTTCTCACGGCGGACGCGTTCGGGATCCTGCCGCCGATCGCGCGACTCACGCGCGAGCAGGCCCTGTACTGGTTTCTGTCCGGCTCCACGGCGAAGCTCGCCGGCACGGAGATCGGCGTCAAGGAGCCGCAGCCGACGTTTTCACCTTGTTTCGGCGCCCCCTTTCTTCCGCAACCTCCGTCGGTGTACGCACGCATGCTCGGGGAGAAGCTCGAGCGGCATGGAGCGGCTGTCTGGCTCGTCAACACGGGGTGGACCGGCGGGCCCTACGGCGAGGGCAGGCGGATGCCGATCCAGGCAACGCGCGCCCTTCTGAACGCCGCCCTTTCCGGGGATCTCGCCGGTGTCGAATTCAGGACCGATCCCTTCTTCGGCTTCGACGTCCCGGTGGCCGCACCCGGTGTACAGACAAGCCTGCTCAATCCGCGCCTCACCTGGGCCGATCCGACCGCCTACGACGCGAAGGCGCGCGAGTTGGCGGAGAAGTTCCGCAAGAACTTCGAGCGGTTCGAAGACGTCGCACCCGGCGTGGCCGCCGCCGGCCCGCGCGAGTAAGACCGCGCGAGCGGCGTTCAGCTGAGCGTTGAGCGCTTCTTGAGCGCGCCCTCCGATCGTGAGCGGCGATGGCCGGGACCGGTCTACGGGAAGGCTGGCGTTAGCGAGCGGCGGCGTGGAGATCGACAGGACGTCCCTCGCGTCGCCTCGCGGCGTCCAGGTGCTCGCGGAGATCCCGGATCTCTTCGGGCCGGGCATGACCGCCCAGATGACCTACTACGAGACGCGCGCGGGGGCGCAGGTGTTCGCGGCCGGGGCGTTCTACTTCATCCGCTTGATCCACCTGGATCCGGTGATCTCACGCCTGGTCGAGAACCTCTGGAACAGGCTTGCTCCCGACTAGCCGACGGACTGGTTGAGCTCCTCGGCGGTCAGCTCGCGGCCCGAAGCCGCGAGCCGGCGTTCGGCGAGCTCCACTAGTTCGTCGAGGCCGCCGCAGATGTCGCACCGGTACCTGCGGATCGTGCCATCTACTCCTCCGGTCACGATCGTACGTCCTGTCGGGTCGAAGCCGGCGGAGGTCAGGATTCCCTTGTGCCCGCGGAGAAGGGTGATCTGCGAACCGGTTCGCGCGTCCCAAAGCCCTGCCCGTCCGGGCCCGGCCGTGACGACCCAGCGAGCGTTCGGGCTGAAGCGGGCGTCTTGGACAGGCCCGAAGTGGCCTTGCAGCACGAGCGAGTCGCCGGTCGCGAGGTTCCAGACGCGGGCCTCGCGGTCACGGCTCGCGGTCACGAGGAGCGTTCCGTCCGTCGAGAACGAACCCGACGTGACGGGGCCGCTATGACCCTCGAGGACCGTCTTGCCCCGATCCGTGCGGACGGTGACGGAGTCGCCTCGGATCGTCGCCGTCGCGCCGTCGGGGCCAACGATGGTGCTCGAGCGAGGCTCGGCTGTTTCCGAGCTGAGCTCCACTCCGGTCTCCGGGTCGAGAACATGCGCTCGACCGTCCCCGGCGACCGCGCGCAGGTCGTCCGAGGTGGCTACGACCTCGGTCACGGGAGCCGCCAGGCTCGCCAGGACAGCGAGCTCGGGCTGGACGACTACGTCCCAGACGCGAGCGGTCCCGTCCTCGCTCGCCGTCACGACAGAGCGCCCCGTTTCGGTGAAGGCTGCAGACGTCACCGCATCCCTGTGACCACGAAGAACGGCGAGGAGACCTCCCGTTTCTACCTTCCAGACGCGAGCCGTCCAATCTTTGCTGGCGGTCACGACCTGCGTTCCGTCAGGGCTGAACTCGATGTCGGTCAAGACGTTGCCGTGGCCGGTCAGAACGGCGACGAGCTGTCCGTCGGCCACCCGCCACACCCGAGCCATTCCGTCCTTGCTTGCTCCGGCGACGAGATCGCCCCGAGGGCTGATGGCGACAGCCACGACGCCGCCGACGTGGCCGAACAGCTTTCGTAGGCGAGCTCCAGTCCGTGCGTCCCAGACGCGAACCGCCTTGGCTGCATGACCCGTCGCGACGAGAGTCCTATCCCTGGAAATGGTCGCGGCGAGTGTTCCGGGACGGTCGAAGGCCTGGCGCACATCGCCGGAATCCACGTCGATGAGTCGTGCGCCGGCCGCGTCGAAGACGACGGCGAGCTTCCCGTCTGCCGAAAGCTCCGCGCCTCGGCTGCCACTGACACCGGGGACCTGTGCAACGGAGCCGTCGGGACGAACCAAGCGGAGCAAGCCGTCTCGACCGGTCAGCAGGCCGCTTCCATTGTCAGAAAACGAGGCAGCGAGCGCCTCGGCTCCGCTCTCGAACGTGTCGCCCGCGCGGCCGTTACTAGCGTCGGCCCTGAGGACCGATCCGTCGTTGGTCGCCACTATCACGGCGCCACGCTGCAGAACGGCCCCTTTTAGGGGCTCGTCGAATCGTACGACGTTCCGCACGCGAGAGGCCCGGAGCGCGTCTCGAAGAGTCTCCTCCGAGCTCGGCGTGGGCGAGAGTAGCGCTGCTTCCCGCGCCAGCAACAGCCCGAGCTCCGGGTCCTTGTCGAACTCGCCGCGCGCGAGCGCCTCGAGCTCGCGCGCCTCCGCCGCTTGGGCCTGCTCCCTCGCCTCGCTCCGCTGGGAGAGTGCGAAGACGCTCACAGCGGTCATGAGGGCGAGCGCGACGAGTACGAGCGCGAACAGGAGCTGGAGCCGCCGGCGGCGGCGGTGCGATTCCTCGAGCTTCCGCTCAATCTCGCGTTCGGTGCGGTAGCGCGCACGCCAGACCAGCACGGGCTGAGCGAGCACGTCGTGGAAGATCTCGTAGCGGACGCCGCTGCCCTCTTCGATCGAGCGCAGGATTCGCCGCTCCCCGAGCGTCGCCAGCACCGGTCGCAGCTCCTCGACCGAGACCTGGCCGAAGTCGGCGAGGTCCGATGCCTCATGTGCGATCTTCGTCCCGGAAGGAGTCACGAGATGGTTGAAGAGCCGCGCTGCGACGTCCTTCTGGCCGGCGGTCAGCTCAGCCATGGCGCCCTCGAGATGCTCTTCGACGATTTGCTGGGCTCCGCCCAGGCGATCGAGCGTCTCGATGCGAAGCACATCGGAGCCGGAGGCGCGCTCTTCCTCCCACAGCCGTTGCATGACGAGCTGGAGATACGGCGCCTCGATGCGTGCGCCGTCTTCTCCGCTCTCCACCGAGCCGAGGCCACCGAGGGCGGGCTCGATCTGTCCGGCGCCCACCTCGTCGAGGACGCGCTCGACGAGCTTCGGCTCGATGCTCACCGCGTCGCCCGTGAGCTCGGCGTAGCGATCGATCGGGCCGACGATCGCCGCGGTTGCAGCCTGACGATCGAGGCGATCGAGCCGGAGGGTGTTCGCGAACAAGCCAGGTATACGACCGGTGAAGCGGTCGAGCTTTGCAAGCGAGTCCTCTCGCAGCGAGACGAGGACGTTGATCCGAAGCGGCGCGGCCAGCACCCCCGGGAGGGCCTCGGCGAACGACCCGGGCCCGCCGTCGTCAGCGTGGTAGAGGAAGTACTCCTCGGCCTGATCGAGGACGAGATAGACGTCGCGGTCCGTCTTGCGCGTGCTCGAGCGCTTCGAGCGGCGAGCCGTTCGCGCTCCCGCCGCTCGCCTCGGCCACGGCCTGGCTGAGCGCCTCAGAAGGGTCGTCGCTCCAGCGGGAGAAGACGACGACGAGCGGCTCCTCGGGAAGCTCGCGCAGCGACCGCGCAACGGCGGCGCCCAAGAGCGATGACTTGCCGACCCCGCTCGGGCCGTAGAGCACGGTCAGCCGCGAGCTGCGATGAGGTTGGCGACGACGATCTCGCGCTCGCGCTCCCGGCCGAAGAAGAGGAGCGCGTCGAGCTCGGAGTCGTCGAAGGCGTTGAGACCCTTGAACGGGGAGGCGGGCGAGCGGAGCCTTCATCGCCGCGTTCTCCAGGCGCCGCTCGAGTAGCTCGACGTACGCCCCTGGCTCGACGTCGACGGGCGTAACGTCGTAACGACGCCAGAACGCGTGCCCGAGCGGACTGAGTGCCTGCTGCACCGCCCACGAGCGATACCCGACCGGGCGCTCTCCCCAGATCCGGTTGAGGATCAGGCGCAAGTTCCAGTCGGCCATGTCGTAGCCGAGGAAGAGGAAGTGGCTGCGTCGCAGCTTCGCCGCCAGTGACACCGGGACGACCGAGGTTAGCTCGGAGTGCCCGAGGTAGTCGATGTAGTCGTCCTCGGTTATGACGAAGCTCTCCCATTCCCGCTCGGGAAGTGGATCGACGGCGCCGTGCAGCTTGAGGAGAATGGTGCGGCGCTCGAGCGAGAGCTCGGTCGCGTAGGTGTTCGGAACGTCGATCGGTCGCGGAACCTCTCCTGGCGGGCGATGCCAGAAGCGTCCGCGTTGGGGTCCCGAAGCGACGTACGTGACGATGTCGAGCTCCTCGCCGGCTTCCTCGAACGCGCGCTCGAGAGCGAGGTCGTAGTTCGTGCTGACGATGAGCTGATGCGGAGCTCCGTGATCTCGAAGCAGCGCCGGCACCCGCGCGAGGAAGCGGTGGAGCGGTCCAGGTTCGACGGCGGCTTCGAAACGCGCGTGGAGCTCGTCGTACAAAGGCCCGCTTCCCTGCATCGTGGCGACGTACTGCGAGATGCGGGCGAGGTCGACCGGTCGGTCTTTGGGCACATCGAACGCTCTCGCGAGGTGGGCCGCCAGATCGCCTGCTCCGTCGACGCCGAGGACGGGCACGACGCGACCGGCCAGCAGCGCCTTGACGATCTCACCCTCCTCGTCCGCAGCGGTCGCCGGCGTCCCGGGCGCGGCGAGCCCGGCCTCCTGCCGCAGGATCTCGGACTGGAGCTGCCTGAGCTCCGGGCCGGGCTCGATGCCGAGCTCCTCGACGAAGCGCCCGCGCGCGTCCTGGTAGACCTCGAGCGCTTCGGCCTGGCGGCCGGAGCGGTAGAGGGCGAGCATCAGCAGCCGGCGAAACGTCTCGCGGAGCGGATGCTCGCGGACGAGCGATTCGAGCTCGCCGATGACGTCACCGTGGTGCCCGAGCTCGAGGTCGGCATCGATCCGCTCCTCGAGGGCGACCATGCGGAGCTCTTCGAGTCGTCTGATTTCGGCCTGCGCGAACTGCTCGAACGTGAACTCTGCGAGTGCGGGGCCCCGCCAGAGCGCGAGCGCTCGCTCGAGGAGCTCGCGGCGCTGCTCGGCGCCGGCGCCGCGCGCATCGTGGAGCTGCATCTCGAAGCGGCGTGCGTCCACGTGGTCTGGCTCCACGCGGAGGATGTATCCAGGCGCCCTCGTCTCCAGGACGTCGGGCCCGAGCTCCTTCCGCAAGCGCGAGACGGAGTTGTGAAGCGAGGTCGTCGCGGTCTTCGGCGCTCCCTCGCCCCAGAGCAGATCGACTAGTCGGTCGGTGGGGACGACCCGGCCGGCGTCGAGTAGGAGAGCTGCGAGAAGCGCGCGCTGACGCTGGCCGCCGAGTGCGATCGGGCCAGCTTCACTCTCGACTTCGAACGGGCCGAGTATCCGGAACTGAAACGTCACAAGCGACACTAGCTCCGAAAAGCGCGCCGTGTCCAGGGGTTCTCCGACCTATGGGGCATTCGTGTCTCTCCTCGGTATCGCCGTTATCGGATGACACGTGATCCCTCTCAAGAGACGCTCAAGGCGCGGGAGTGGTCGTTAGCGGGTTGTGAGCCTGCTGTTGGTGGGCGGTTTGGGGTCGGTCCGACGGTGGCCGCATGGCTACCAACCGCATCACCTCAACGGGCGGCACGCGCCGCATCGCGATGCTCGGTGCAGCTGCGATCGTGCTCAGCGCCGGGCTTCCGACGGGGAGCTCCGCAGGTTCCCGTTCCACCGTCCGCGCATGGACGATCCACTACGCGGCGCACAACGGCGCCGATCGGCAGGCCGTTGTTCTCCTCCCCGCCTGGTACGGGCCGGGTAACAACCCGCCGCTGCCTCTCGTCATCTCTCCGCACGGGCGAAACGGAACCGGCCGCGGAAACGCCAAGTACTGGGGCAACCTTCCCGCTATCGGGAGGTTCGCCGTGATCAACCCCGACGGCATGGGTCGGCGGCTGCCTCTCAAGTCGTACGCGTACCGGGGGCAGATCGACGACCTCGCGAAGATGCCCGAGTTCGCGCTCGAGGGACTGCCGTGGCTACGGATCGACCGCGATCGGATCTTCGCGCTCGGCAGCAGCATGGGCGGGCACGAGACGCTCATGCTCGTCGCGCGTCATGCCGACTTGCTCGCCGGTGCGGTGGCGATGGACTCCGTCACCGACCTGCACCGCCGCTACTACCAGCTTCCGGACGTTGCGTGTGACAAGGCCTGCCTGAAGCACTGGGGAAAGCCGTACGGACTCGTCCTTCAGGAGGCCATGCGCTCCGAGGTCGGCGGGACTCCAGCGACCGCGCCGACTGCGTACGCTACGCGGAGCCCGCTCAGCAACGCGCGGAACATCGCGTTTTCCGGCGTCCCTCTCCAGATCTGGTGGAGCCACAAGGATCGGATCGTGACCGACCAAAAGCACCAGTCCGGCGCCTTCTTTCGTGAGCTAAAGCGGCTGAACGCGTGCGCTCCGGTCTCTGCGTACGCCGGTACCTGGGAGCACTCGAAGGAGATGAAGGCGGACGCGCTTCTTCCGATTGCGCTGCGAGACCTCGACCTGCTTCCGAAGACGACCAAGATCCTCCCGAGCTCGGTTCACCACCAGGTTCGCCCGTCGTGCGAGGCATAGCCATGCCGTGGCGATCGATCACAGTTGCCGCGCTCGTATCCTCCGTCGCGGCGCTTGCCGGCGCCGGCGGGCACGCAGCGGTATCCGCGCCCGGGTGTGCTCGGAGTGCACTGGAGCCCGGCTACGCGAGTCGAGTCATGCGCGCGCTTCGCGCGAAGGACGACGTCTGGGGAAACGAGCTGCTCGTGGCGCCGGACGGGCCAACCTACGCGCAGGCGCGGAGATACCTGGAGCCGCTGCTCCGCGCCAAGGGCGCCAACGGCGTAGAGCTAACGACGTCGGGCGTCCACTACGTCCCGTTCTCAGGGCCGGTCGGCGTGAACGGAGCGGGAAGCATGGCGTTGCACGTCGCAGACGGAAGCCAGATCCTCTCGCAACGGGTCTCCGGACGCTCGCTGACGATCGCCGTGGGAGACGACGGTCGCGAGCGTTACGGCTCATGCTTCGCTCGCACGACCACTCGCCTCGCCGGCGGCTACCTGCCGATCCTCGAGACCCAGTACGTCGACGCGGACGGTGTGCGTTACCGGCAGGAGTCGTTTGCGACGCGCATGACACAGACACGCTCGCTCGTGAGCTTTGTCCGGCTCAGCGTCGACACGGAAGGTGTGAGCGGGCGCGCCGCGAGACTTCGCTTTACGCTCTCGGAGCGAGGGCTCGTGGCCGACGGCGACACGCTCGGCCGTGCCGGCGACACCTACGTCGCATTCAGCGAAGGCGGGAGCGTAGACGGGTCGACTGTCACATATCACGTGCCTGCTGGGCGCCTCCGGACGGTGTATGTCGTCCTGATGAATTCGCCTACCACGACCCGACCGATCACGCTCGACCCTGCGGTCTACGAGTCGGCCAGGTCGTCTCTCATCCGCCATTGGGACCAGCGGCTCGCGGGCGGGTCGACGATCGACGTGCCCGAGCCTCGCGTCAGCCATGCGTACCGCGCGCTCCTCGTGCAGAACCTCGCGCTCACCTGGCGCTACAGCGTCGGCAACCCCTACCAGCAGTTCTCGTTCCCGGAAGGAGTCGACGTCGCGCAGGTCATGAGCACACAGGGCTTCGCGGCTGTTGCCCGCGCGATCTTGATCAAGTCGTTCGCGACCCCGCTCACGCGGTACCGGAACTGGAAGATGGGCCAGAAGCTCGTGGCCTCCGCCCTCTACTATCGGCTTCACCGGGATCGGTCGTACATCGAGCAGGTGACGCCGTTCCTGCGCGCGTACGCGGCTGAGCTCGGCGCTCAGATCAGGTCGAATTCGCGCCGGATCCTTGACCGGGAGCGCTTCTCCTCCGACATCAAGGACTCCGTGTACGGCCTTCATTCGCAGGCGATCGTCTGGCAGGGCTTGCGCTCGATGGCATCCGTCTGGGCGGCGACGGGGTACGGATCGCTCGCGGCCGAGGCTCGCAAGCTTGCCGCGCGCCTCGGTACGGGGCTGCGCGCCGCCGTTTCGGCGTCGGAGCAGAGGCTGCCCGACGGATCGCTCTTCATTCCAATGCGTCTCTTCGATCACGAACGGCCGTACGAGAGCGTTACCGAGTCACGCTCCGGCGGTTACTGGAACCTCGTGGCGCCCTATGCCTTCGCATCCGGCCTGTTCGCTCCACGGAGCCGGGAGGCGAATGGTGTCAGCCGATACATGTTCCGGCACGGATCGCGGCTTCTCGGACTCGTACGCGCGGGCGCCTACTCGCTCTACGGCCTCGAGCCGGCGTATCCGACTTCCGGAGTCAACCCCGTCTACGGCCTCAACGTCGCGCGGTTCCTCGCCGACAACGACCGACCCGATCAACTCGTGCTTAGCCTCTATGGCCAGCTCGCTGCAGGCATGGCGCCGGGAACGTTCGTCTCGGGCGAGGGCCTGTCGGTCACGCCGCTGCGCAGCGAGCCAGACCGCTCCATGTACCTTCCGCCGAACGGGGCGAGCAACGGCTCCTTTCTCGAGACGCTCCGCTTGCTGCTCGTCCACGAGTCGCGCGACCGGAACCTCGAGCCGCGCGGTCTCGAGCTCGCTTTCGCAACGCCACGAGCGTGGTTGAGCCCGGGGAAGCGGATCGTCGTGCGCCGCGCGCCGACGAGCTTTGGCCGAGTGTCGTTCTCGATGCAGTCGTCCGACGACAGGGTTCACGTGACAGTCGACGTTCCGGCGCGGTCTTCGCTCGAAACGCTCGCCCTCCGCGTGCGGCTTCCGCGCGGGAGTCGCATCATCGGCGTCACGCTCGACCGGCGCCCGTACGCCCGTTTCGACGCTCAGACCGAGACGATCGACCTCTCTGGACGCACCGGCAGGCTCGATCTCGTCGTGCGCGTTTCGTAAGCAGATCTCGAGACGAGGCTCGAGTCGCAAACGAGCAGCTGGAAATCTCCGTGAGGCCGATGCTGGAGATTGATCGGTGCGCCGTGTTGAGCGGATCTTGAGCTTCGCCTGGAAAAGTCGAGCCATGAACGAGCTGATCCACATCGATCGCAAGGAGCTGTTCCTCGAGATCGCGCGGTACCTCGCCGCGGTCGACCTCTATCGCGCAGAAACTGCGAGCCGACGTGGCGACCTGAGTCGAGGCCGTTCGTGGCGTCCGACGCGCGCCCACGAGCCCGGGTAAAGCCCGCTCCGTCGGCTCACTGACGATCGGCCGCGCACGCAGCGGTGTCTCGGGCTTCTCGGGAACAAATTCCCGTCTTGAGCATTTCTTGAGTGCCTCGCGCGAGCATCGCCTCGTTCAACAACCAGAAGGAGGTGCGCGATGCGCATCACACTTGCGGTCTTTGCGGTCTTTGTCGCGCTGTTTCTTCCCGGCACAGCGGCGGCGATCCCTCCCGGGAACGACACGTTCGCCTCGGCGACGTCGATCGGCATCCTGCCTTTCAACGATGCTCTGAGCCTCGACGGAGCGACGACAGAACCCGGCGAGCCGCAGGCATGCAACTTCCAGCAGCAGAGCGTCTGGTATTCCGTTACGCCGGCCGCGCCGACTGCAATCCGGATCGACGTCAACGGGAGCGACTTCGGCGTCGTCGCCAACCTCTGGCGTAGCTTCGGAGGCGGTCTCGGCGGCCTCGGGTTCCAGGGGTGCTTGGGGTTCGGAGGCAACATCACGCTTGCGGCCGAAGCCGGGGCGACTTACTACATCCAGGCTGGCAGCGTCGGCATCGGTCCTGCCTCGCTAAGTCTCAATGTTCAGCAGGTACCACCTCCAGCGAACGACGCGTTCGCCGATTCGAAGACGGTTGGATCCCTTCCGTACGTCGACTTCGTGGACATGCTCGCAGCGACCGTCGAACCAGGTGAGCAAACGAACCCGCCAGGCGTCTTCGCGACGTTCCAGGGATCTGCGTGGTATGCGTTCACCGCGCCGACGAGCACCTCGATGCTGGTCACGGAGCTCGGCTGCTGTGCGCAGACGGGTGTCGGGATCTACACGGGCAACTCGCTCGGTTCGCTCGCGCACGTGCCCGCCACGCGAGCGTTCGGCCGGAGCGTCTTCCAGGCGACCGCCGGGACGACGTACATGATCCAGCTCGGCCGCGGTGTGGTTTTCGGAAGCTCCGCGTCGCTCGGGATTCGAGTGGAGGAGACGCCGGCGCCGAGCGTGACGGTGTTCTTGAATCCGTTCGATCCCTCCTCTTTCGACACCATCCAGTTCTTCGGCAGCGGCTTCGACCCCGCTGCAATCGGGATCGACTCCTGGAGCTGGGATTTCGGGGACGGGGCGACTGGAACCGGTCAGGTTGCGTCCCACCGGTACGCGGCGGATGGCGACTACGAGGTGATGCTCGTCGTCCGGACACCCGACGGACGCAGCGCCTCTTCGACGAGGATTGTCAATGTCCGTACGCACGACGTTGCGATCACGAAGCTGCAGGTTCCTCAAAGCGCGAACGTCGGCCAGACTCGCCAGGTCAACGTGGGCCTGTCCAACAAGCGGTATGGGGAGACGGCCCAGGTTCAGCTCTTCAAGAGCGGACCGGGCGGGTTCGAGCTCGTCGGAACTCTCACGCAGAGCGTTCCTATTCGCGGCGGCGGCCGAACCACCGACTTCCAGTTCTCGTACACGTTCACGAGCGCTGATGCGGCACTCGGCAAGGTCACGTTCAAGGCTGTCGCCTCACTCGTCGGAGCACGCGACGCGTTGCCCGCCGACAACGAGGCGGTCGCTCTTCCAACCAAAGTCAACGGTTAGCGGGAACGGGGGGCAAGAGTGTGGGGCCGCTCGTCGGCCCCACACTCAACCGCTCACCGACCTGTACGGATCCACCACGCGCACGGGCTGCTACGAGCGCAGGAAGGCGAGCACCGCCAGCACACGGCGGTGCTCGTCGCTGCGCAGGCATGAGGCCGAGCTTTCCGAAGATCGAGTTCACGTGCGTCTCGACGGTCTTCGGGCTGATGAAGAGCTTCTCGCAGATCCCTCGGTTCGAGAGGCCCTGCGCCATCAGCTCGAGCACCTCCCGCTCGCGCGGGGTGAGCTCCTCGAGCGGGTCGTCCTCGCGACGCCGGCCGACGAGCTGCCCGATGACCTCCGGGTCGATCGCGGTGCCACCCTTGCCCACACGCCGCACCGCCTCGAGGAAGTCGTCGATCTCGAGCACGCGGTCCTTCAGCAGGTAGCCGAACCCCTCCGGCCGCTCACTGAAGAGCCTCATGGCGTGTGCCGCCTCGATCACCTGGGAGAGCACGAGAACGGCCACATCTGGCTGCTCTTCGCGAATCTCGACCGCGGCCCGCGCGCCCTCGTCGGTATGCGTCGGCGGCATGCGTACGTCCACGATCGCGATGTCCGGCTTGAAGCGGCGTACAGCCCGACGAAGCTCGTCCGCGTCCGCGGCTTGCGCGACGATCTCGAAGCCGCCCTCGGTGAGCACGCGCGCGAGCCCCTCACGGAGGAGGACCGAGTCGTCCGCGATTACGACTCGCAAGGGATCTCCCCCACGACTTTCGTTCCGGAGCCAGCCACGCTCTCGACCCGGAGGCGACCGCCGATTGCCTCGACGCGGTCTGCGAGACCGCGCAGCCCGGATCCGTTCTGCGCCTCGGCACCGCCGACTCCGTCGTCCTCGATCTCGACGACGAGCAGGCCGTGCGCGTGCCGAGCGCGGATGGCCGCTCGCGAGGCGCCCGCATGCTTGACGACGTTCGCAAGGCCCTCCGAGGCCACGAAGTAGGCCGTACCCTCGATCTCCGGCGGGAACCGTTCCGGGGTGGCCTCCACCAACACCGGGACCGGCGACCGTCCGGCAAGCGACTCGAGCGCGGCGGCCAGACCTCCCTGGACGAGGATTCCCGGATGGATGCCGTGCGCCAGCTCGCGTAGCTCGTCGACGGCGACCTGGAGCTCGTCCGCCGCCGACGAGAGCAGCGCTTCGAGCTCGGGGTCGACGTCCTCGCCGAGTCGGCGCTGTGCGCTGCGAAGCTCGAGCGCCAGGGCGACGAGCCGCTGCTGCGCGCCGTCGTGGATGTCGCGCTCGATACGCCTGCGCTCCTCGTCCGCGGCGGCGACGATGCGCGAGCGCGACTCCTTCACCTTCGCGAGTTGCGCGCTGACCTCGGCATGAAGGCGCGCGTTCTGGAGAGCGAGCCGCGCGGCAGCCGCCACTGCCTCCACGAGCTTCGGCTCGTCGCGCAGAGTGGGGTCGTGGACGAGAACCGCGAGCGGCTCGCCGTCCTGCTCGAGTCGCGTCACGGCACGCTTCGGCCCGTCCTCGGGTACCGCGAGCACGCGACCGTCAGCGTCCACGAACTCGCCACGTTCGGGTAGCCAGAAAGCGACCTCCAGTGTCCGGTCGTCGAGCGCCAGCGCCAGCTCGTCCCGGAGCTCGCCGGGGGAGCTTTGCTCGAGGTGGACGACGAGCTCCCCGACATGCACCCGTGCGAGCCGCGCGCGGAGGAGGCCCGCGAGGAGCGCGATCGGCAGCGCAGTCAACCCGATGATCTGCCACCAGAAGAGGTCGTACGTGAGGCCGGGCGGCGACTCGGCAAACGTGAGGATCCCGTTGAGCAGTGCCCACAAGCGCCGCGACGACGGCCGCGAGGAGAAGCGGAGCCAGCACGCGGCGGCCTCTCGGTGTCGCCTCGCACGAGCTTGCGGACGACAAGCAGGACGAAGATGCTCGCCAGCACGCCGTACGCGATGCCGCCATACGCGTCCTGCAGCAGGCTGACGAGATCGGTATTGCCCGAGACCAGGAGCAGGCTCTCCCGGAGGAACGGATCGAAGTAGCGAAGCCGCTCCGTCGCGTCGTACGTGAGAAGAATCGCCAGCGGGAACGCGAGCGCAACGGTGTACGCGACCGCGAGGAACGTCTTCTCGAGCCGGTCGGTGACACGCCCGGACGGGTACGCGAGCGCGACGTGCGTGTACAGGACGTAGCCGAGCTCCCCGACGAGGAAGAAGACCGTGAACGCGAGCGGGTCGTGGCTGTAGCGGAACTGGCGGGCGAGGAGCGCGAAGCACGTCGCCACCATCAGCGGGCCGAGCCTGTTGTCCGGCCGGCGGAGCCAGGCGATGAGGCCCGCCACGAGGAACGACCAGGCGGCGACGACGGTGGCAATCGCTCGGCCCGGCGTCGTGAGCGGCTCCGGCAGGTTGTCGACCTGAACCTGATAGGCGAGAACGCCGAGTACGACGCCGGCGAATGCCAGGAGCGCGAGGGTGATCCGCGTCGCCCGTTCGCTCATCTCGTTCGGATCGTCACAGATCGCTCCCGCCGATTCCACCGGGCCGACCCTGGAGCCAAGACCCGGGTAAACCCCGAGGGAAGTCCCAAGCGGGCCCGGTTTCCGGAAAGCCCCATCGGACCTAGCCTCGGGGCATGACGAATCTCAGCTCATACACGTGGCTTCAAGGCGCTTTGTGGAGCGCCCACAGCAGGAAGCAGTTCGCACGGAAGGCCGCCGAGATCGCACTCGTGCTCCTCGTGGCCGCAGCGCTAACGGGCGCCTGGCTCGTGTTCTTCACGTTCGTTCCGCTCGACTTCAACCCGCTGAGGGTGCGATGAGCGGCATGCTCGTCAACGACGTCCACTCGCGGCTCAACGAGACCGCGGTCGACGAGGTCGTGCCGGTCGACTCGCTGGAGTCGATCGGCACGGCGCTCGAT
Source organism: uncultured Thermoleophilia bacterium (assembly GCA_963827525.1). GTDB lineage: Bacteria > Actinomycetota > Thermoleophilia > Gaiellales > Gaiellaceae > GMQP-bins7. The sequence continues at coordinate 97,543 of CAWHBH010000034.1, read as the reverse complement.
CGAGTCACGCGCGACGGTCGACCGGCCTCCATCGCGGGCGGCCGACACGCGATGGGCGGGCAGCAGTTCTGCGCGGGCGGAGTCGTCCTCGATACCCGGCGGCTATCGCGTGTCCTCTCGCTCGACGAGGAGCGCGGCCTGGTCGAGGTCGAGGCAGGCATTCAGTGGCCTGCCCTCGTCGAGGCGCTCGCGGCAGCTCCGTGGACGATCCGTCAGAAGCAAACCGGCGCCGACGATCTCTCGATCGGCGGCGCCGTCTCGTCGAACGTCCATGGCCGCGGGCTCGCCTACGGCCCGTTCATCGCTGACATCGAGAGCCTCGTCGTGGTCGGGCCCGATGGCGTCGTCCGCACCTGCTCACGCGACGAGAACAGCGACCTCTTCCGCCTCGTCTGCGGCGGCTACGGCCTCTTCGGCGTCGTCTACTCCGCGACGCTTCGACTCGACCCGCGACGCAAGGTCGAGCGGGTCGTTCGCCTGGCCCACGCCGACGAGCTCGAGGCCCTCTTCGCGCAGCGGATCGGCGAGGGCTACCTCTACGGCGACTTCCAGTTCGAGATCGACCCTGCGTCCCCCGGATTCCTCCAGCACGGGATCTGCTCCTGCTACCGGGCTGTCGCCGACGACACACCGCTCGGAGCGGCGACGAAGCTGTCGGCCGAGGACTGGAGCACGCTCCTCCACCTCGCGCACTCGGACAAGACGCGCGCGTATCGAGCTCTACGCGGCGCACTACCTCGCGACGTCGGGGCAGGTCTACCTCTCCGACCGGCACCAGCTCGCGACCTACGTCCCCGGCTACCACTGGGCCGGATCGAGCGAGATGATCACCGAGCTGTACGTCCCGAGGCCGCTCCTCGCGGACTTCCTCGCTGCCGCGGCGCGCGACATGCGAGCGCTCGAGGCGGACATCGTCTACGGCACCGTCCGCCTGATCGAGCGCGACGACGAGAGCTTCCTCGCGTGGGCGCGTGAGCCTTGGGCGTGCGTCGTCCTCAATCTCCACGTCGAGCACTCTCCGGCAGGCATCGAGCACTCCGCGATCGCCTTCCGCCGGCTCATCGACCTCGCCCTCGAGCGGGGCGGCAGCTTCTACCTCACGTACCACCGCTGGGCGACGAGGCGGCAGCTCCTGGCCGCCTACCCTCAGCTGCCCGCGTTCCTCGACGCCAAGCTCGAGCACGATCCCGGCGAGCTCTTCCAGAGTGACTGGTATCGCTGGCTCCGCTCGGCGATCGAGCTGGAGGCGGCCGCGTGATCCGCGCGCTCACCGTTCTCGCCTCGACCTTCCGAGGCGACGCGCGCGCCTGCGAGCGCGAGCGCATCGCAGGCGTCGACGCTCTCGTCGCCCGTCCGAGGCGCGGCTCGGGCCCGGTCGTCGTGTTCGCGAACGCGGCGACTCCTCAGGGCGTCGATCAGCCTGCGGTCGGCCGCTTTCTGAGCGCTCTCGCAGGCGCCGGCTTCGTCGCCGTGGCGCCGGAGCTTCCGCACGTCCGCCGAGGAGTGGTGACTCCGGAGACTGTCGACGCCCTGGTCGGGGTCGCAGGCGCTGCGGGCCCGCGCGTCGCGCTGATCGGCGCCTCGACGGGAGCAGGCCTCGCGATCCTCGCTGCCGGCGATCCTCGGCTCGCGAGCCGCGTGACGGCGGTTGCCGCGATCGGGCCGTTCGCGAGCCTCCGCAACGTTCTCCAGCTCGCGACCACGGGGCACTACGGCGACAGCCCTACCCGGCCGCGCCGCTGCTCGCCCGGGCGGCGGCGCGGTCACTCGCTGCCTCGGCGCCTGACGATCCGGCCGTGCCCGCGCTGATCGCGAACCGCGATCCGTGGCGCTTCGACGAGCTGTACGACGCGCTCGCGCCCGAGACGCGTGCGCTCGTGTGGGAGCTGTCGCCGCTCGCGCGGATCGGCGACGTGCATGCGCTCCGGTCGAGCTCGCCTCGTCGCCCCACGACCCGTTCTTCCCCGTGGACGAGTCGCATGCGCTCGCGAACGCAGGGCGCGATGTCCGGCTCACCGTGACCCGCGCGCTCGTGCATGTGAAGCCATGCCTAAGGCCCGGGCTCGTGCCCGTCGTGACTTTGCTCGACCGCACGCTCAGGCGAGCGGCCGAGTCGGAGCCGGTGCAGGCACTTCGGCCCTCGCTGGCGTGATGGGCTCCCGGCTCGCTCAGCCTCTCAAGTTCCTGCTCGTGGGCACCGGCGGCTTCGTGCTCAACGTTTGCGCATTCACCGCCCTTTTCGGGCTCGGGACGTGGTACCTCGCCGCCTCGGTGCTCGCGTATCTCCTCTCGAATGCGGCCATGTACCTCGGCAATCGCTACCTCACCTTCGGGCTGTCTCATGACGGATTCCTGCGCGCGTACCTCCGCTACCTCGTCGTCGGAGGCGCTGTCGCCGCTCTCACGGCGCTGCTTCTCGCGGCTTTCGTGGAGGGCCTCGGGATGGATCCGCGGCCCGGACAGGCGCTCGCGCTCACGCTGCTCGTGCCCCTGTCCTTTCTGCTGAGCAAGCGCTTCGCGTTCCAGCTCAGGCCCGCGTAGCCGCGATCCCTGCCGGGGTCTGACCTACGGGTCTGACCCTCGGGAGCCTGAGTCGCCTCTCGGGAGATCCCGGAGGCGAACGATCTCAAGAATCGGGATTCGCACGAGCGAATATCAGAAGTATTCCGATGTGAAATTAGCTCGAAAATTCGAGCATCCGGCGCATGGAAATCAAGCGCCGGATTTACGCGAAGACAGCACGAGCGATTAGTGGTTCGTTAGCCGCTCGTGATCGCGCGGTTAGGGGTCGGCTCGAGCGTGACCGGTGCACCCAGGAACCCGAAAGGAGGGAACCATGCACCAGGTCACGCGCATGCACCGCACGCTCGTCGTGCTCGCAGTCGGTCTGCTCGCGCTCGCGGCTCCGCTGCTCGCTTCGGCGAGCATCGGCGGCCCGGGCGGCGGCTAGAGATCATGCTACCGCGAACCACGCAAGGCCCGCCACGCGCGGGCCTTGCGCTTGCTTGATTGTGTGTGTGTGTGTCAGAGTCGCTCCCAGACGGTCGGGAAGGAGGTGGCGCATGAGGCTTCGTGTCCGACTCGTCTGCTCCTCAGCCTGGTTCGCGCTCGCGGCTCCGCTGCTCGCTTCGGGAACATCGGCGGCCCGGGCGGGGCTAGCAGGAACTTCACCGCGAAAGCGCGCAAGGCCCGCCCGATGCGGGCCCTTGTGCGTCTCAGACGAGGGCGAGATCGTGCTGGAGCGCACGAACGCGCGCCGCGCCGACGATGTTGCCCTTCTGCTCGTACAGGTCGAGCGCACGGTCGAATGCGGCGGCCGCCTCGTTCGACTCTCCCGGCAAGCCGGAGAGCCTCGCCAAGGTCACGCTGCACCCTCGCGCGCCGGTTGAGGCCATCGCTCGGTTCCGCCAGCCGACGCCGCCTCGTTGCTAGCTCCTCGGCCGTGTCGAATTCCCCACGGCGAGCGTGAATCTTCGCCCGGACCGATCTCCAGAACGTCTGGGCGTCGAGGTCATCGCTCGACGCATGCGCCGCGGCGACTCGGTCCACTCCTCAGCCTCATCGAGACGGTCCTGGCGAATAGTGCCTCGGCGAGGTCGCTTGCCCTGCTTGCCAGGTGGCTGAAGTCGCGCGTTCGCTCCAGCTCCTCGCAGAGTTCACGCAGCACTGCCTCCGCAGCGCCCGCCTCGCCCGCCAGCAAGCTCGACGTCGCCGAGCACTGCGCTCGCAATACGTTGTCGCCACGGTTTGCTGACCGAGGTCCTCGTAGGTCTCGCGGGCCGAGGCGATGCGCTCCCGCGCCGTGTCGAAATCGCCACGCTGGGCGACGAGGCCGCCGAGGAAGACTAGGACGTTCGCGCCACCGACGCGGTCCAGCGCCTCGTCACGGAGGAGCTGCTCGCAGCGACGCGATGGCATCGGGCACCGGCGTCGGGCCGTAGTAGAGGGCGGCAGCGATCTCTCCAGGCACGTGGACATCGGCCACCTCGACCGCCTGTAGTGGACGATGGCTTGCTCTGCGGCTTCGCCCCAGGCCTTGAGTTGGCCGAGAAGACCTCCTTGAACGCATCCCGCGAGCAGCCAAGCCCGGCCGAGCGACCGGTCGTCGACGACTGTTTCGAAGAGTGGGATCCCTTCCGCCGTGGCTTCGAGGAGCGCGTCAGCGGTCGTACCGGGCACATGCAGGAGTCGGACGTACTCGCGTTCGATCCGTCGCCCGAAGCTCGATTCGGCGGTCGGCGGCTGGCGTGATCGCTCGACCGCCTTTGTGAGCGCGTTCTCGGCAGCGACTGGGATCTCCGGACGTGCGCAAGGCGATGCCGAGCTCGCACAGGAACTCGCGCCGGAGTGGCTCTTCCGCGGGTAGGAGCGACGTCGCGCGCCCGAGGAGACTCGTCGTAGCGTGCATGTCGCCGCGCTTGAGCGCGCGGACACCGGCCTCGCCGAGTCGCCGGCCGCCGTCCTCGGCGAGCCGTGCGGTGCGCCGGTCGGATTCGCCGAGCTCCGTGCGCAGGCGGTAGGCCTGCTCGAGGTGGTAGCCGACGAACTCGTCGAGGTCGGCGACGTCCTGCGGCACCGTGTCGAGCCGGTCGGCGTAGCGCTCGTGCAGCTCCGCGCGCAGCCGCTTCGGCGCGGCTCGGTAGACCGCCTCCTGCACGAGAGCGTGCCGGAAGCCGAACGCCTCCCTCGTCCGCGCGGCCGCACGAAGCCGCGGCCCGCGAGCGTCTGCAGGTGCGCTCGCGGTCGGCGCGGCGTCCGGATCGAGCAGCGACGTGACGTCGTCGGCGGTGAACTCCTTCCCCACGACCGCACCGCGCTCGAGCACCGCGCGCTCGCCGGGGCCGAGCCGGTCGAGGCGCGCCGCGAGCAGCGCCTGGATCGTCTCCGGCAGCGCGCGCTCGGCGAGGCCGCCCTCCAGCGCGAGCGCGAGGAGCTGCTCGAGGAAGAGCGGGTTGCCCTCGGCCGCCTCGACGATCCGGGCCCGCTGGTCGGATTCGAGGATCGCCCCGCCGAGACCCTCGAGAAGCGAATCCGTCTCGTCGGCCGAGAGCGCGTCGAGCAGGATCCGCTCCGCGTTCGCCCGTCCTTCGAGGAACGCCGGCCGGTCCTCGAGGAGCTCCTCGCGCGCGAGGCAGACGACCGCGATCGGCCCCTCGCCCTTGTCCGCGAGGTGCTCGACGAGCTCGAGGAACGTCGGTTCCGCCCAGTGGACGTCGTCGAAGACGAGCGACGAGCGGCCGCTCGCGCGCGCTCGCCTCGCAGAACTGCCGGAAGAGCCACGCGATCTCGGGTGCGGGAGGCGGCGTCTCGGCATCGAGAGCGGCGAGCACGGCGTCGCGCTCCGCGCTCTCGGCCGCCTGCTCGAGAGCCTCGCGCAACGGCCAGTACGTGATGCCGTCGCCGTACGAGAGGCAGCGGCCCCAGAGCGTCGTCACGCCCTTCGCGCGCCGGGTGAGCTCCGCGGCGAGGCGCGACTTGCCCACTCCCGGCGGCCCGACGGCGACGGCGACCCGAGCCGCCGATCCGTCCACCGCGCGCTTCAGCGACCTGCGAAGCGCTGCGAGCTCGCGCTTGCGGCCGACGAGCGGCGCGTCGAGGCGCCGCTCGAACGCGGGAGCGACGGGCGTGATCTCGAGCAGGCGGAACGCGCGTACCGGCTCGCGCTTGCCCTTGATCTCGAGCGCTCCGAGCGGCTCGAGCCGCGCGGCGTGGTCGATCAGCCGGCCCGCGAGCTCGCCGACGACGATCTCGTCTGCTCCTGCCGCCTGCTCGAGCCGGGCGGCGACGCCGACGGCTTCGCCGGTGACGAGCCGCTGTCGCGCGTCGGTCGGCGTGGCGACGACCTCGCCGGTCTCGATGCCGATCCGCACCTCGAGCCCGACGCCGTGGTCGTTGACGAGCCGCTCGTTGAGCGCGGCCATTCCCACCCGGATGTCGAGGGCGGCGCGCGCGGCGCGAAGTGCGTCGTCCTCGTGCGAGAGCGGGATGCCGAACGCGGCCATGACGGCGTCTCCCGCGAACTTCTCGACCGTCCCGCCGTGACGCGTCAGGGCGGCCGAGACGGTCTCGAAGTAGCGCTGGAGGACCTGCCCGAGCGCCTCGGGGTCGAGCGCCTCCGCGAGCGCCATCGACTCGACGACGTCGACGAAGAGGATCGTGACGAGCCGCCGGAACTGCATCGCCGGCTTGGCGAGAGGAGCCTCCTCGAGCAGCAGCGACTCGTCCTGGCGCAGGATCGCGGCCTCGAGCGCCTTGAGCTCGGGGCCGGGGTCGATGCCGAGCTCCTCGACCAGCGTCTCGCGCGCCGCGCGGTAGGCGGCGAGCGCGTCCGCCTGGCGCCCGGAGCGGTAGAGCGCGAGCATGAGCTGGGCGCGGGGGCGCTCGCGGAGTGGCTGCGCCTGGACGAGCGCCTCGAGCTCGGAGACGAGCTCGGCGTGGCGGCCGAGCGCGAGATCCGCGTCGATGCGCTCCTCCAGCACGACCGTGCGGAGCTCCTCGAGCCGTGCGATCTCGGTCTGTGCGAACGGCTCGTAGAGGAAGTCGGCGAGCGCGGGGCCCCGCCAGAGGACGAGGGCCTCGCGGAGAATGGTCGCCGATGAGGCGGCGTCGCCGGCGGCGAGCGTCTCGCGACCGTCGCTCGCGAGCTGGACGAAGCGATGCAGGTCCACTCGCTCGGGCTCGAGCTCGAGCGAATAGCCGGGCGCTCGTCTCGCGATCACGTCCGCGCCGAGCGTCTTGCGCAGCTGGGAGACGTAGACCTGGACGGCGTGCGCGGCGGTGTCGGGCGTCTCGCCGGGCCAGAGCGCCTCGACGAGGCGGTCGACGGAGACGACGTGCCCCGGCTCGAGCGCGAGTACGGCGAGGAGTGCGCGCGGCTTCGGCCCTCCGAGCGCGACGGCTCGGCCGCCCCTCGAGCGCCTCGAGCGGGCCGAGCAGCCGTAGCTCGATCGCTGGGTTCGCCTGCCCGGCGCGCTCCGCCCATCACCACTCCTTGACGCTTTTGCGGCGACGTAGCTTCTCACGGTCGCGTCCGACTTGCCATCACCGCCTTGAGCCGTCCTTGAGCAGTCGGAGCGCACCCTTGTCGCATGGAACACCCGACCAAGGAGGCCGTCATGGCTGCACTCGTCGTCGTCAGCGTCTCGCAGGCCAACGGCAACGGAGGTGCCAGTGCGCGAATCGGCATCTTTCCCGGCGGCGCCACGCCCGCCATCTATCCCGCGGACACGGCGTTCTGGATCGGCTACGGCTTTGCTCCAGATCTCGGAGACTCCACGGGAGGGGTGCAAGAGCTTGGTGAGGAGACTCGCTTCGAGCTCGACGTCGACGGACAGCTCCGTGGCGATGCGGACGGACGTGCAGATGGAGGGCGCCGCTCCGCTGCGCAAGACCGATCTCGCCGAGTTCCCCTCGGGGTTGCCGGCCGGCTGGCACGAGTTCGTCGGGCGCTGGTACGACGGGGGAAAGCTGATTCTCTCGAGCCGCGCGTCGATCCAATTCGTGGAGCGATAGCGCCAAAACGTTGAGCCTTTCTTGAGTGCCCTCGGAGACGGTGCCCCTGTCAACCACGAGGAGGCACCGATGTACGGCATTCGAAAGGCGATTTCAGGAGGCGCGGTTGTGAGCGTGGCGGTACTCGGCTTGCTCGTCGTCGCGTCTGCTCCGGCGGCAGCCGGGCCGAGCTCTGAGGCCAGGCCGTTCTTGACGGGGGCACTTGCGCGAGGTCAGCCGTCCGCAAGCGCTCGAAGTCGCGCGGCAGCTCTCGATTCCGCGAGCGCGCGCGGATCGTCGAAGCTCGACAGCACGCTGGCGCAGGTCGCTCGGCGCGGGCGAATCGCGGGGTTCCGACTTTGCAACAGACTGTTGCAAGCAGTCGATTGCGATCCGCCCGGCTGGACTCGCGACCACCGACGACGGGAAGGTGCGCGTTGTCATCGAAGCCCGCGGCCCCGCACTCGCGTCGGCGAGCGTCGCGGCGCTTGGCGGTCGGGTCGAGCGCACGTTCGGGAACCTCGTGCAGGCCGTCTCGCGCCGAGCAACCTCGCTGCGCTCGCGAAGAGTTCGGCCGTCGATCTCGTGAGGGCGCCGTTCACGCGCGTCGAGCACGCGGTGAGCGGCGAGGAGGTCGCGGCCACGCTCGCGACGGCCTGGCACGAGAAGGGCTTCACCGGCAAGGGCGTCAAGGTCGCCGTCATCGATGGCGGATTCCAGGGCCTGGCCGAGCGTCAGGCCGAGGGCGAGTTGCCGGCGAACGTCGTGTCGCAGGACTTCTGCGGCGGCCACTTCGCGACGGCGACCGATCATGGCACGGCCGTTGCGGAGATTGTCCACGAGATGGCTCCCGATGCGCAGCTCTATCTCGTCTGCGTCGACACCGAGGTCGATCTCGCTGCAGCCGAGGCGTACGCGAAGAGCCAGGGCGTCCACGTGATCAACCACTCCGCGGGCTGGCAGGGGCCGTTCCGCAACGACGGGAGTGGTCCGATCGGCGCGATCGTCGCGGACGCTCGAGCGAATGGGATCCTCTGGGTCAACTCGGCCGGAAACGAAGCCCAGACGCACTGGTCGGGCACCTATAGCCCGGCAGCGGCGTCTCCATGCCTGGAACCCGAACGGAGACCTGGGCAACACGTTCGTCTGGCCGAACGGAGAGGTCATCTGCGGGTTCCTGAAGTGGGACGAGTGGCCCGCGGGTGTATCGGACTTCGATCTCGGGCTCTTCCTCTCGGGGGCGAACGTGCTTCTCGCGAGCTCCGAGGAGGAGCAGACCGGGAGTGAGCCGCCGTTCGAGGCGCTGTGCGTCGAGCAGTCGACCGGCGCCGACCTCGCGGTGTTCTGGGCGATTCGGGGATACCGCGTCTCGACCTCGCCGCGACTCGACCTGGAAAGCTGGAGCCCGCCGCTGGAGTACCAGGTCGCCGCCGGGAAGCATCGCCGCTCCGGCGTCCTCGCCGGCGGCCTTCGCGGTCGGCGCCCTGTGCTGGCAGTCGAGGCAGCTCGAGCCGTACAGCTCGCAGGGCCCGACCATCGACGGGCGCGTGAAGCCCGACATCGCCGGTCACGACAGCGTCTCCGGCGCGACGTACGGCCCGTTCTCGTCCTGTCCGTCCGCGTTTGCCGGAACGTCGGCGTCCTCTCCCGAGGTCGCCGGCGCCGCAGCTCTCGTCAAGCAGGCGTATCCGACCTTCGGGCCGGATCAGGTCAAGCAGCTGCTCATGCGCAGCGCGAGGGATCTCGGCGCTCCGGGTCTCGACAGCGTGTACGGCGCAGGCGAGCTTCAGCTCCCGAAGCCTCCCGACGTTGTCGCGCCGACGGCCAGAGCGCTCGCGAGCACTGGTCGCAAGGGCAAGGCTCTCAAGCTGCTCTCGACGGTGTCGGACGACTCGGGCGAGGTGAGCGTGGTCGAGCTCGTCAAGCTCGGCGGCAAGACGGTCGCGCGGATCAAGGGGAATGGGTTCGTCTCCGCGTCGAGCCCGAGGACGATCGCGGTCGTCTGGAAGGTTCCTGCGAACGCCAAGGGCGCCTATCAGCACTGCGCCCGCGCGATCGACCGGGCGGGCAACTCGAGCCCGATGAGCTGCGCGAAGGTCGTCCTCAAGCAGTAGCTGGGGGAGGGGAGGTGCGGGTGGCGGCGAGAGCCGCCACCCGTCCCGCTCGAGCCCTCGTCGGCGGGCATTGAGCGTTTCTTGAGCGGGGTCGCGCAGTGTCACGCGTACCCACGACGCGCCGACCTGGAGGGCCGGCGCAGGAAAGCGAGGTACGACATGAACGTGAAGAGGCGTACGTCCCTCGTCGCCTCCCTCGTCTGCGGCGCGCTGCTCATCGCGACCGCGACGGTCGGCGCCGCCACGATCACGGGGACGGCAGGGAACGACACGCTCAAGGGAGGCGCCAAGGCCGACAAGCTCAACGGAAAGGCCGGCAACGACAAGCTCTACGGAGCAGCAGGCAACGACGTCCTGGCCGGCGGGCCGGGCAACGACTTGCTCGTCGGCGGCGCAGGTGCCGACACGCTGTCGTGTGGACCGGGCCGTGACACCGCATCGGGTGACGCCAGCGGACAAGATCGCGAAGGACTGCGAGGTCGTGAAGGGGGTTCCCAAGCCGCAGCCGCCCGCGCCTCCGCAGCCGCCGCACCCCCGCCTCCGCCGCCCCCGGCCCGCCGGTAAGCCCGGTCACGCCCGGCAACTACCAGGGCACTACTTGGAACGGCAACTTCGTCTTCTTTACGGTCTCGGCCGACCGAACGCATCACCGGCTTCAGGTCGAACTACCTTCGCGAGGACTGCAACGAGCGGCGTGCTACGTCTACGGAACGGTCGATTGGCTTCGTGACAGCCGTTTCCCGATCGCTGCCGACGGAGTACGTCTCGGCGCCGAGAGGGAACCGGGACGGCTCCATCGATCAGGGCGACTTCGAGTTCACGCACTGGGACGGTCGAGGTCGCTGGACGCTTCGACTCGCACGACCGTGACCGGTACGATCGTCAAGTGCCAGTTCGACTACGAGGCTCACTCACTCACGGGCTAGCGGCGCACCAGGCTGCCACTCGTCCGGCGCGATCAGAGGCGTCAACCGGCGACGCTCGCCCTGAGCGTAGGGGAGCTAGAACGGCCGCCGGCGCGGGACTCTGACCGCGCCGGCGGCCGAGCCCTGTCGAGCCGCCGCTCGGCTCTTGAGCGTTTCTTGAGTGCGCTGCGCAAGGGTCTGTCTCGTAACCACAACGCGCCGACCCGGAGGGCCGGCGCACGAGGAGGAGGTTCGGAATGAATGCACTACGGATGAAGCGGCCGAGCCCGGCGTTCGTTGTGGCCATGGTCGCTCTCTTTGTGGCGCTCGGCGGCACCGCGGGTGCTGTCGTCAATGCGGCGGTCCCGCTCGCCAAGCGAGCGCTCGTCGCCGACAACGCGAAGAAGCTCGGCGGACAGACGTCCGCGCAGATCGTCTCGCGAGCCGCGTCGCAGGCGGCAAGCGCGCCCGGACCGGCGAGCACCGCCGCGGGTCTCGTGACGACCGTTTCTCAGTCCGTCGGCACGTTCGCGCCGGGCTTTGAAGCCGCCGTCTCTGTCGTCTGCGCCTCCGGGAAGAAGGTCATCGGGGGAGGCTTCTCTTCGGACGGGGCTGTGTACAACTTGGACTCCCATCCGGCGAACGACACGACCTGGCGGCTCTATCTCGTCAACGGAGACGAAACGCAACCGGCACCGAACACGACGGTCTACGCCGTCTGCATCGGGTAGGGGAGGAAGATCTGGCCGCCGGCGCGCACTGCGTCCCGCGCCGGCGGCCGGCTCTTTGTTTGCAGCGCCTTAACGCCCGTTCTTACCCCCCGTTCACATCCACGCGGCTATAAGGGCGATGTGGCGTCCCCGAGAAGCCGGCTGCTCGCCATCGTCGTCTCGGGCGCGGTTCTCGTCGGGGCTCTCGTCGTCACAGCCTTTGACGCATCTTCGGCGACAGCGCCGTCGATCCAGCCCGCGTACGCCAGATCGATCGACGCCGCTCCCGGGACTGCACTTCGCAGCGGCGTTCTGGCACGCGCAGCAGCCACGTCTCGTGGCGGTCCCATCACGACGTCGACGGGAGAGACCGTGAACGTTCTCGTTTCCGACGCACTGCCGATCGAGACCTCGACGCCAGAGGGCTGGGCGGAGTTTCTCACCGGCCTCACCCACGGGCCGGAGATCACGCTGCTCACGGCCCACATCGCCACCTTCGACGAGGTCCAGGAGATCTGTGGCAGCCGCGCTCTCGGCTGCTATGCCCGCAATCAGCTGGTCTCGCTCGGCGAAACGAACTTTCCGGGCGCGAGCCCGGAGGAGGTCGTCCGTCACGAGTACGGGCACCACATCGCGAGGCACCGGCTCAATTCGCCCGTGGGTCGCCATCGACTGGGGGCCGAAGCAGTGGGCGAGCTCGGCGGACGTGTGCGCCCGCGTCACGCGCAAGGAGGCGTTCCCCGGAAACGAAGGGTCGAACTACGCCCGGAACCCGGGGGAGGCGTGGGCCGAGACGTACCGACTCATGGACGAGCGCAAGGCCGGGATCACCACGGCGACCTGGCCGATCATCGAGCAGAGCTTCTATCCGAGCGAAGCAGCGCTGCAGGCGGCCGAGCGAGACGTCCTCCAGCCGTGGACCGCAGGCAAGACGACGCTCTCGACTCGTGTCTTCGGGAAGGCGACGAAGAAGGTGTGGTGGATTCCGCTGCAGACGCCGCTCGATGGCGACCTTCGGATCAGCGCGACGCTTCCCAGCGCTGGTAGTCACGAGGTCGCACTCGTCGCCGCCAATCGCCGCACTGTGATCCGACGCGCGCAATGGGTCGGACAACGCGTGAAGAAGCTGACCGGCTCCGTTTGTGGTCAGCGCACGCTCTTCATCCGCGTGACGACAGAGCGGCGCTCTCGGACGCGTCCGGGTGTCGGCGGCCACACCGTGACTCGAGTCGTCGTCGCGGCGATTCTGCTCGTCGCATCCGTTGCGATCGCCGGCACGACCGCTGTTCACGAGGGAGACCTGAGCGGAGACGGTCTTACGATGAGGACTTCGGCACGAGCCGACGTCGCCGGACTTGCTTTGCCTGGGAGCTCGGCACGCGCCGCGTCCACATGGTGCGGCGCCGCGTCGCAGATCGACCGCGTCCCGAATGCGATCGCGGGCAATCCGGTGCACTGGGTCTACGCGATCCCTTCGGACGGGCAGGATCGACTGTCGACCATCGGCAGCGTCATGCAGACGGACGGCGAGGAGATCGATGCCTGGTGGCGCACGCAGGACACGACCCGTGTCCCGCGGAACGACCTGACCCAATTCCCGTGCGGGGCCCAGCTCGACATCACGACAGTTCGCTTGCCGCAGTCTGGTGCCCAGCTCGAGTTGCTCGACGGAAGATTCACGGCGGTCTTCAACGCGTTGGCTGCGGCGGGGCTCCGCTCGTCGTTCACCAAGTACCTCGTCTACTACGACGGCCCTGTCTCCGACGGCAACGTGTGCGGCCAGGGTGGGAGCGATGCCATCTGGCTTCGGGCTTGCCGTCGTCTACTACCAGGCTTGCACCGGTGTCTCTACCGCAGCCGTCGCCGTACACGAGGTGGTGCACACGCTCGGTGCGGTTCCCCGAGGTGCGCCCAACGAGTGCTCCGGCGAGGATAGTGGGCACACCTGTGACAACGCGACCGACCTGTTGTACCCCTCCATCGGCGACGAGCCCCTCTCCGCCAAGGCGCTCGATCCCGGGCGAGACGACTACTACGGCCATGCCGGAGCGTGGCCCGACACTCAGGACTCTCCTTGGCTCGTGCGACTCGACAACCAGGCGCCGCTCGCGCTTTCGGTCTCAGGCCCCGGGTCGGTGTCCGCCGATGTGCCGGGGCTGCAGTGCGCCCAGAGCTGTAGCACGACGTGGAACTCGGGCACGCGGCTCGCGCTAACGGCGACCCCTAACCCGGGCGCGAAGCTCGTCCGCTGGGGAGCGGCCTGTGTCGGCTCGGCAGGCTGCACGGTCACGGTCGGGTCCGGCTCGAGCCTGTCGGCTCTCTTCGCTCCGGCCACCTTCAACCTGGCCGTGCGTGTCTCGGGGCAGGGCGCGGTGCGCAGCTCCCGTTCGGGGATCACGTGCCGCCCCCGCTGCTCTGCGACGTTCCCCTCGTACTCGCCGGTCACCCTCAAGGCGATGGCAGCGAAGGGTTGGAAGTTTCGTACCTGGAGTGGCGCTTGCCGTGGATCGAAGCGCTCTTGCACGGTGCCGATGACGGCAGCGGCGAGCGCTCGGGCCGTGTTCGTTCGAGCCTGATCGTTCTTCCGGGAGGGCCCAGGATTGATCAGGTAGCGTCCTAGAACGTGGAGGCCAAACACGACGTCGTGGTCGTCGGAGCAGGCTGCGCGGGGATGCGCGCAGCGATCGAGGCCTTCGACGCCGGCGCCGATGTGGCGATGCTGTCGAAGATCCACCCGGTTCGAAGCCACTCGGGAGCGGCCGAGGGCGGGATCAACGCGGCGCTCGGAAACGCCTCCGAGGACGACCCCGAGAAGCACGCGTTCGACACGGTCAAGGGCTCCGACTACCTCGGAGACCAGGACGCGATCGAGATCCTCTGCCAGGAGGCGCCCGACGACGTCTACCAGCTCGAGCACTGGGGGGCGGTCTTCTCACGGACACCGGACGGGCGCATCGCTCAGCGGCCCTTCGGGGCCGCCGGCGAGCCGCGGACGGCATACGCCGCTGACATCACCGGCCACGTCCTCATCCACGTCCTCTACGAGCAGGTGATGAAGCGCGACATCCCGACGTACGAGGAGTACTTCGCGTGGAAGCTCGTCGTGGACGACGGGCGCTGCCAGGGCGTCATCGCATGGGATCTCCTCGGCGGAGGGCTCAAGTCGATCGGCGCGAAGACCGTGATCCTCGCGACGGGCGGCGCAGGGCGCTTGTACACCGGGACGACGAACGCGTACGCGTGCACCGGAGACGGGATGACGATGGCGCTTCGCGCAGGCGTCGCCCTCAAGGACATGGAGATGATGCAGTTCCATCCCACGACGCTCGCGCCAACCGGCGTGCTCATCACCGAGGGCTGCCGCGGCGAAGGCGCGTACCTGCTCAACTCGCAGGCCGAGCGATTTCTCGTCCGCTACGCGCCGAACGCGATGGAGCTCGCATCGCGCGACGTCATCTCACGCGCGGAGCAGACCGAGATCGACTCCGGGCGGGGCCTGGACGGCAACGTCCTGCTCGACCTGCGTCACCTGGGCGCGGAGAAGATCCTCGAGCGTTTGCACGGCACACGCGAGCTTTCCATGACCTTTGCAGGCGTCGACCCGATCTACGAGCCGATCCCCGTGCGGCCCGGCGCGCACTACCACATGGGTGGCGTTGACACGGACGTCTGGGGCCGCACCTCGCTCGAGGGCCTCTACGCGGCGGGTGAGGTCGCGTGCGTCTCCGTCCACGGTGCGAATCGGCTCGGCGGCAACGCGCTCATGGAGACGATCACGTATGGAAAACGCGTCGGTCGGCACGCCTCCGAGTGGGCGCTCGCAAACACGACGGTCGAGGTCCCTACCTCCGTCGAGGCCGACGCCGAGCGGGAGCTGAAGACCCTCCTCGACCGCACAGACGGCGAGCGTCCGTGGCGGATTCGCGACGAGCTCGCAGAGACGATGCACGTGAACTTCGGCGTCTTTCGCCGTGAAGAGCAGATGCTCGAGCAGGGGACGATCGTCCAGGGGCTCCGAGAACGCTACGAGCAGGTCGTCGTCGACGACAAGGGCGAGGTCTTCAACAGTGATCTCACGCAGGCGCTCGAGCTCGGCTTCCTGCTCGAGCTCGCCGAGTGCATGGTCGTCTCCGGGCTCGCCCGGAAGGAAAGCCGTGGCGCGCACGCGCGACCGTACGACTACCCGGACCGCGACGACGAGAACTACCTCCGGCATACCCTGGTCACGTGGAAGGATGGAGCGCCCGAGCTCGACTGGCAGCCGGTGACGATGACGAAGTGGCAGCCGCAGGAGAGGACGTACTAGTGGACGTGAACGTATGAAGATGGCTCTGAAGATCCAGCGCTACGACCCGATCGCCGGCGAGCGAGCCGTGAAGGAGTACGAGGTGGACGCCCCCGACTGGGCGACCCTCCTCGACGTCCTCGACATCGTCAAGGACAAGCACGACGGGACGCTCGCGTACCGCAAGAGCTGCCGCATGATGATCTGCGGCTCCTGCGGCATGCGCATGGACGGAGCTGCGGTCCTCGCATGCAAGACGCGGATGGTCGACATCGCCGAGTCAGGCCATGTTCCGGTGATCTCGGCCATGGGGAACATGCCGATCGTCAAGGACCTCGTCGTCGACATGGAGCCCTTCTGGGGCAAGATCCGCGCGGTCACGCCGTTTCTCCAGCCCGGTTACGCCGATCCCGGCGAGAAGGAGAACGTCGTCTCGCAGGAGCGGATGGACGTGATCCACAAGGAGTCGCTCTGCATCATGTGCGGCTGCTGCGTCTCCGAGTGCAACTCGATGGAGGCCGATCCCGAGTTCCTCGGCCCCGCCGCGCTCGCGAAGGGCATGCGGTTCGTCGGTGACGCGCGCGATCAGGCCACCGTCGAGCGCCTTCAGGAGTACTCGGGCGAGCACGGGATCTGGGACTGCACCCGCTGCTACTTCTGCCAGGAGCGTTGCCCCAAAGGCGTCGACCCGCGCGATGCGATCGCGAAGCTCGGCGCGGAAGCGATGCGCGAGGGAATCGACTCCGATATGGGCGCCAAGCATGCGAAGTGGTTCGTGACCTCGGCGAAGACGACAGGCTGGCTACGGGAGACCGAGCTCGTGCCGAAGACGCAGGGTGTCGCCAAGTCGTCTGAAGGAGGTCAAGTTCGCGATGGGGTTGCTTCGGCACGGGAAGGTTCCGCCTCCGGTGCCGCCGCACGTCGCCAAGCACGTCGGAGAGGCGCGGGCGTTGTACGACATCGTCAAGCTCGAGGGACGCGAAGGCGCGGCAGGGATCGTGCAGAGCGAGCACGCCCTCTCGCGGCTCGAGTTCGTCCAGGAGAGCGGCGAGGAGGCGCGCGACCCCTACGGGCCGGAGTCGTTCCCGGCACCGCTTCCACCGGATGAAGAGGGAGCCTCGACGTGAGGGCCGTGGCCTACTACAAGGGCTGCCTCGCGTCGCTCTCGGCGAAGGAGCTCGACACGTCGACCCAGGCGCTGGCGCCGAAGGTCGGGCTCGAGCTGATCGAGCTCGAGGCGGTGACATGTTGTGGCGCCGGCGACATCCACGAGGCCGAGCCCGACTTCTACCTGCACCTGAACGCGCGGATCCTCGCGTACGCGGAGGCCACGGGTGCCGACACGCTGATGACGGTGTGCAACGTCTGCACGCTCAACCTCCGGCAGGCGAACCACGCGCTGAAGGGCGATCCCGCGTTGCTCGGGCGCGTGAACGACAATCTCGTCTCGGTCGGTGCTCCCTCGTATTCGGGAGGCGTCGACGTCATGCACCTCCTCTGGCTCATCTCGGTGGGCGAGGGATACGAGCTCCTCAAGGACGCCGCGCACAAAGGGCTCAAGGGGCTCAAGGTCGCGCCCTTCTACGGCTGCCAGATCCTCCGTCCGTCGAAGCTCCTCGGCTTCGAGGATCCCGACAAGCCCGAGTCGCTCGAGCGGATCATCGCGGCGTGCGGTGGCGAGGCGGTCGACTATCCCGCCAAGATCAAGTGCTGCGGCTTCCCGATCATCCAGGCTCGCGAGGACGTTGCTCTCGCGGAGCTCATCCAGCCGATCGAGGAAGCGAAGGCAGCGGGCGCCGACGCGATGGTGACGCCGTGCCCGCTCTGCCATCTCTCGCTCGACGCGTGGCAGTCGAAGCTGAAGCAGCAGACGGGCAAGGACTTCCAGATGCCTATCCTCCATCTCTCGCAGCTGATCGGCGTTGCGGCCGGGCTCGACAGCTCCGAGCTCAAGTTCAAGCGCCATGTTGTCTCGGTGGATCCGGTCACCGAGAAGCTCGCAGTCTGAGCCCGCTGGCAGCAACCCGAGCCGTGGGGTTCGTTCCCAAGTCACACTTTGACACTGGGACCTGAGAGAGCGTAGATGGGCGGATGGATCCTCGGCGCCCTCCTGGCCGTCGCTGCGGTCCTGCTCGCCTGGGGATGGTTCGAGGCGGGGTGGCTCCGCCGCCGGGTTGTCGAGATCGAGCTCGAGGGCGTCTCGCCCGAGCTCGACGGCGTCCGGATCGCGCACCTCTCCGATCTCCACCTCGGGGTGCCTTCGCGCGGCCGGCGCGCGGTCGAGGATGCCGTTGCCTGGGTTGTCGAACGGCGGCCGGATCTGGTCTGCATCACAGGCGATCTTGTGTCGCGCCGTCGAGGGATGCCGCTGCTGGAGCGCCTACTTGGCGAGCTCGGCTCGTGCTACGTGGTCCTTGGGAATCACGACTATGCCGATAGCCGCGACCCCTTCTCGCAGCGCATCGACCCAGCTGCGATCGACGCGCTCGACGGTGTCGTGCTCCTGGGAGACGAGAGCGTCGAGCGTGAGCTTCGCGGGCTACGCGTGCAGATCGTCGGCGTCGACCCACAAACCTATGCGGCGCGAGACGCGCGCCCGCACGAGCTCGCAGACCCGGCTATGAGCCTGAGAATCCTCCTCTGCCACTTTCCGGGAATCGTGCGAAGCAGCTCCGATGCGTTTCACGTGATCCTCGGGGGTCACTTCCACGCCGGGCAGATCGTCGTCCCCTTCCCGGGCGGAGGGCTTCGCCTCGCGCACCTCAACTCTCGTGATACCAAAGGCGTCTACCGGTACGGCTCGTCGGTGCTCCACGTCTCGCCCGGGCTCGGCACGACGTTCGTCCCGTTCCGGTTCTTCGCCAGGCCGGAGGTGACGGAGCTGGTTGTACGATCGAGCTGATGGAGGAGCAGTCCCTCATCTCGTCCGAAGTCCTCGCGCGTTATGCAGCCGACGCCGCCCGTGAGGTGTCGGGAGTGGCGGGTCTTGGCGAGAGCTCGATGCATCGTGATCGGCCGGTCGAGATCTCGGGGTCGAGCGATTCGACGGAGATCACGGTGCATGTCCAGCTCGAGTGGGGGTCGAGCGCGGCCGACGTGGCCCGAGAGGTGCAGCGACGGGTCGCCGAGTATCTGGAGCGAATGGCAAAGTTGACGATCGCCTCCGTCGACGTCGTCATCGCCGGCGTCGGCCATCCGCCTGCGAAGCAATGACGTCTCGGCTGGCCGGGCTCACGGGCGCGACTCTCGAGACCGTGCCCGCGGTGTGCCAGTCGTGCGTGTGGTGGCAGAGCCGCGGCAACCGCGAGCCCGAGAAGAGAAAGTGGGTCGAGCGAGCCGAGGAGGAATGGGGAGCCTGGGGGACGATCTACCGCGACGACGACGGCCGCGTTCTCGGCTCGATGCAGTATGGCCCTTCGCACCTCTTCCCGCGCGCTGCGGATCTCCCGGCGGGGCCGCCGTCGGACGACGCAGTGCTCGTCACGTGTGCGTATCTGCTGTCGGACTCCCAGCCCTGGGTCGAGCAGTCGCTCTTCCTTGCCGCGATCGGCGAGTCGCGTGACAAAGGCGCGAACGCGCTCGAGGCGTTCGCGTACCGCTATCGCGAGGGAGCCTCCGCCACGGACCGGTTCCTCGTCCATCGCACGGTGTTCCCGCGCGACTTCCTGGCCGACTTCGGCTTCCGCACGGTTCGTTCGGCCGGGCGGATCGAGCTCACGCGTCTCGCGCTCGGGGGGTTGCAGCCGGTGGAGGAGGGCGCGCGAGAGAAGGTCTTGCGGGTCGTGCAGGAGGCGTTCCAGCCCGCTCCGGCGCCAGCGCCTCCGGGCGGCTAGGTGCGCGACCCGAAGTAGCTCGGCAGCGACGCGCCGATCAAGAGCTCCGCGATCTGAATTGCATTCAGCGCTGCGCCCTTTCGGAGGTTGTCGCACGCGAGGAAGAGCACGAGCCCATTCTCGGCTGCCGTATCCGTCCGAACACGTCCGACGAGCACCTCGTCGGCGCCGACCGCGTGACCCGGCGACGGCACTTTCTGAACTCTCAAGCCCGGTGCGTCGGCCAGAACGCGCTCGGCCTGCACCGGAGTCAGAGGCTCTTCGGTCTCGATCCAGATCGCCTCTGCGTGGCCGACGACCACCGGAACTCGTACGCAAGTGGCACTCACGGCGAGATTCGGGAGCTCGAGGATCTTGCGGGTTTCCTCGCGCAGCTTCGATTCCTCGTCGTACTCGACGCCATCGAACTCCCAATCCATTCGCAATTGGTGGTCATCCGCGTCCTCGGCGCGTCGGTCCGGATTGCCTCAGAACCAGCGCCGGATGCGGACTGGTATGTCGCCACGCGCACACTCCGGAGACCAGCAGAGTCGTGAAGTGGAGCCAGAACCATGGTCAACGGAATTGCGCAGCAGTTCGGGTTGGCCACGATTCCGGTGTGCTCGAGGGCCCGTTCGCCGTTGACCTCGGGAACGACGAGCGGTACGCCATGCTCAGTCGAAACGCCGCCGACTTGTCCACGCAGACCGCGCCTGCGGCGGCAGCGGGCGGGACGAGCTGGCGACTCCACTGCGTGCCGATCGAGAAGAAGCAGAGGTCGAGATCGCCGGCACCAAGGACGACAGCGGTGGCCTCCTCGATCTCGAAGTCGCCGAGCCTCTCGCCGGCGGAGCGCCACGAGGCGAACGCGCGGATGTCGGTATAGCCACGGTCGAGGAGGAGCTGGAGCGTGACGCGGCCAACGGCACCGCTGGCACCCACGACGCCGATACGAAGCCCAGGATCGATCACGCGTCTCGTCTCCCCATGAGCGGCATCGCCACCACCCAGTGTACGGCTGTGAGACGAAGTGGCCCAGAAAAATACTGAACCGGCTGACCCGAAGGCCCGCCGGTTCAGGGCCGCACCCTACGAAAGGTCGATGACCTGATGCAAGGGCTAGCGGCAAGCCAAATTTCGCAATTTGCACAAGAAACCTGTGCCTACATTTCGCGCCGTCCCGCAAGCGCTCGCCCGAGGGTGACCTCGTCCGCATATTCGAGGTCGCCGCCGACGGGGAGCCCGCTCGCGAGCCGGGTCACCTGCACTTTCCCGCGCAGGCGATCGGCGAGATAGGCCGCCGTGGCTTCGCCGGTCATCGTCGGGTTGGTGGCGAGCACGACCTCGGCGACGCCGTTTCTCTCGACCCGGCTGAGCAGCCCCTCGATCCGGAGATCCGATGGCTCGACCCCGTCGAGAGGCGAAAGCGCACCACCGAGGACGTGGTAGAGACCACGAAACTCGCCCGTTCGCTCGACCGAGACCACGTCGACCGGCTGCTCGACGACGCAGATGACCGAGCGATCGCGCCGTGCGTCGGCGCAGACGCCGCACAGCTCCTCCTCGGTCAGGTTCCCGCACTCGCGGCAGAACCGAACGCGTGCCTTCACGTCCTCGATCGCACGCGAGAGCTCGAGCGCATCCTCGGGCCGGGCGGACAGGAGGTGGAACGCGAGACGCTGCGCAGAACGCCGCCCGATCCCGGGCAGCTTCGTCAGCTGGGTGACGAGGTTCTCGACGGCGGGGCTGAGCACGCCGGGAGCCTAGCCGTCTGCTTCGGACACGCTTGTTTAGCTGCCGGGTAGCAACCCTCCGAGCCCGCCGAGATCTCCGGGGATGAGCCCCGACATCTTCGACTCCATCAGCCCGCGTGCGGAGCGAAGCGCCTCGTTCACCGCGGCAAGGACGAGGTCGGCGAGGAGCTCCGGGTCGTCCGGATCGATCGCTCGCGGATCGATCGTGATGGACACGACCTCGCCGGCGCCGTTCGCCTTCACCGTCACCATGCCGCCGCCGGCTGAGGCTTCGACGATCTCGCTCGCCGCCTCTTCCTGTGCCTTCGCGAGCTCGGTCTGCATCCGCTGCGCCTCTTGGAGCATCTTGTTCATGTCGAAGTTCATGCGTCGTCAGCCACCTCTCGGGCGTCGAGGGTTTCCTTGAGCAGCGAGATCACATCTTCTTCGGAGAGGGGCTCGTCGTCGCGTTCCGACAGGTCCTCCTCGGATTCGCCGGTCTCGAGCACGACCGTGAGCTTACGCCCCGTGACCTCGTAAAGGGCCTCGCGCAGCAGCCCGATGTTCTGCGGCTCTGCGATCTGGCGGCGGTGGAAGTCCGCACCCGCGGGGAACTCGAGGGTGAGCGTGTCGTCGGCGAGCTCGGTTGGCGTCGCCTCTGTCAGGAGGCTCGCGATGGGGATCGAGCGCTCTCGCACGGCCTCGACGATGCTGCGCTGCCACGCGTCGGCTACCTGCTCCAACTCGATCGAGGGAGCCTCAGCGTCCGGGGGCCGGGGAGGAGGGCTTTCAGCGGCCGGCACCTCCTCGGCGCGCGCGGCGGCCGAAGTCACCTGATGCCCGGAGGCAGGCGCTCGATTTTCGAGCAGCTCCACCCTATGTGCGAGCGACTCGCGCGAGAGATCCGCGTGCGGCCGCGTCACCTTGACGATGGCCAGCTCGAGCGGGAGCCGCGGATCGCCACCCTGGCGAATGTCGTCGAGAGCGACGGCGAGCAGGTCGATCAGCCGTAGGACTGTCGGTTCGGGAAGCTGGTTGGCCTGCTCCCGCAGGAGCTCCTTCGTCTCCTGCGTCACCGGCAAAGACTCAGGGACGTGACCCATGTGCTGAACGAGCAGTAGATGCCGGAGGTGCTCGAGCAGGTCGGTGACGAGGCGGCCGAGGTCCTGTCCCTGCTCCGCGAGCTCCTCGATGAAGACAAGCGCCCCGGCCGTGTCCCTGTCGACGATCATGTCGCAGAGTCGGAGTAGCGACTCCTCCTCGACCGCGCCCGCGAGCTGGAGCACTGCCTGTGCGTCGACGGAGTTGTTCGTGGCAGCCGCGAGTTGGTCGAGAGTCGAGACCGCGTCGCGAAACGAGCCGCGCGCACCCCGCGCGATCAGCGACAGGGCCGAGTCCGGTGCCTGGATCCCCTCCCCGTCAGCGACGCGGCGTAGAAGCGTCACGAGCTCGGGAAGCCGCGGCCGCTGGAAGGCGAATGTCTGACAGCGTGAACGCACGGTCGGGATGACCTTGACGAGGTCGGTCGTGCAGAAGACGAACAGGAGGTGGGGCGGGGGCTCTTCGATCAGCTTCAGCAGCGCGTTCCAGGCGGCGTCGGTGAGCTGGTGCGCCTCGTCGAGGATGTAGACCTTGTAGCGCCCCTCGACAGGTTGCAAGACCACGCGCTCTCGGATCTCGCGGATGTCGTCGATCCCGCGCTGAGAAGCGGCGTCCATCTCGACCACGTCGAGGGAGGTTCCGTTGGCGATCGCCACACATACGTGGCAGGTCTTGTCCGGGGACGCCGAGGGCCCCGACGTGCCCATGCAGTTGAGAGCCTTCGCGAGAATCCGCGCCATCGACGTCTTTCCGGTGCCGCGCGGTCCGGCGAAGAGATACGCCTGTCGGACCTGGTCGTTCTCGATCGCGTTCTGGAGCGTCCGCACGACCGCCTCCTGCCCGACGACTTCGTCGAAGCCCTGCGGGCGGTACTTCCGGTAGAGCGCGGTCACCCAGCGGATTCAAGCAGGTGACGCAAATGCCCGGTCGCGCGCTCCGTCTTCGAGATCGGCATCACCGGAGGTATCTGCGTCGCTCGCTCGGATCGGGCGGTACCGCGGCACCTGAGAGGGAGTCCTTAGCGCTGCTTCCTTCCGGACCTGACGCGGTTCGGACGCTCCCAGTGCGCGGGACCCGATCGTCAACGCTGCGTGCGCAGACCCAGTCCCGACGAACCGTCCCTCGGACGGCGTTCGGCCCCGCATGGAGCGGATTTCGGGTTCAGGGAACCGCTGACTCCCCACCTAGCGCGGCCGGGCAGCCGGAGGTTAGCACCTTGAAACCGTCGCCTGGGTGGGCCGGCGGACTACGATCGATGCGGCCGTGGTGATCTCCACAACCCTCTACACCGACGCCGCCTGCCCCTGGGCGTACTCTGCGATGCCGGCGTTGCGCGTGCTCGAGTGGCGGTATCGGGAGCAACTCTCGTGGCGCCTGGTGATGATCGGCCTGCGGGAGGATGCGAGCGGACTCGTCGCGCGGGGGTACGACCCGGCGAGGGCGGTGCTCGGGCATCACAGGTTCCGGGAGCGGTACGGCATGCCATTCGGTCTCGTCGCGAAGGAGCGCCCTGCAGGCACCGGTCGGGGATGTCGCGCGGTCGTCGCTGCGCGGCTGCTCGACCCCGGGACCGAGTGGAGAGTCCTCCGAGCGCTCCAGCTCGCGTACTTCACGACGCCGCTGCTCCTCGACGACGACGAGGGGATCCGCGAGGCTCTCGAAGCCGACCCGAGCATCGACGGCGACGTGATCGTCGCTCGCCTGGACGATCCGGAAGTCGCCGCCGCGTACGAGCGCGACAAGGCCGAGACGCGGACTGCGGCCGGGACGCCGGCAGAGGCGCAGGACAAGACGTCGACATCGGACGGCCCGGTTCGCTTCACCGCACCTTCGATCGTCTTCGAGCTCGACGGCCGGCGGCTGATCGCAGGCGGCTGGCAGACCGTTCCGGCCTATGACGTCCTGGTTGCGAACCTGGAGCCCACGCTCGAGCGCACCCCGGCGCCGGCAACGCCTGAACCGCTTCTGGAGCACTTCCCCGACGGGCTGACGACGGCTGAGGTCGCCGCGTTGCTCGCCGACGGCCCGGATCCAATTCCGGACATCGAGCGAACCGAGCGAGTGTTGCTCGACCTCGCGGCGAACGGCTCGGCGGTGCGCACTCCTCTCGGGCAGGACGCAATCTGGCGTCGTGTTCTTCCCGAGGACGCTCGAACGCGGGCCGAGGCGGCGGCAGCCGTCGCCTAGCTGGGTCGCGGCGTCAGGAGTACCCGAGCTCGGCGATCGCCGAGCTCAACGCGGCCCCGCTGAGGGGCCGCTTCCGTCCTCGCACCATGGGTTCGCTCACCCGAAAGGCGCGCTGCCTGCCACGCCCGTCGCGGCGGTATCAGGCGGGCAAGCGGACACGGCGACGGCCCATTCGCAGGAAGAGAAGGCACGGGTTCTCGGTAGTCAGCGACCTGCGGGATCAGGACGCGGAGTTCTCGCTTCCCACTGCGCCCCGGCGTCGCACGCCGCGACAGCAGCGACGGGCGCAATCCGCCCCGACAGCAGGATGACGCGCACTGGGGGGCCAGATGGCCGCGCGGGACGTGTCCGGGGCGGACCGCAGTCGTTCGGACTAGCTGTTTGACTGTTCCGGCGGCGACCCAGCCGGACGTCCGGAAGGAGCCCGAGTCGCACGAGTTCGAGCCGCAACGCCGCGGCGTCGGTGAACTGGATCACGCGGAACCCGAGGGCCGTGCCGCATCGATGTTCGCGGTGAGTCGTCGATGAAGAGCGCGGCTTCCGGTTCGATGCTCGAACTGCTCTGCGAGGTGCTCGAAGATCCGCCGGTCGGGCTTGTTCACCCCGACGTCACCCGAGATGACGATCCCCTCGAACCACGCCAGGAAGTCGAACCGCTCTCGTGCAATCGGAAACATCTCCGCCGACCAGTTGCTGAGCGCGACCAGTCGGACGTCCGGCGGCGCGCAGCTCTGCGAGCACATCGACCGTTCCCGGGATCTCCCCTGCGAGCATCTCGGGCCATCGGCGGTGGAACGCCTCGATCAGCTCTCGCCGCTCGGGATGCTCGGCCGCCAGGAGGTCGACGGCCTCGGCCCAGGGTCGCCCGGCGTCCTGGTGCGCGTTCCACTCCGCGGTGGTCACCTCAGCAAGGAACGACTCCATCTCATCGGGGTCGTCGAAGAGCTGCCGATAGAGGTAGCGCGGGTCCCAGTCGATGAGGACGCCCCCGAGGTCGAAGACCACTGTGGTCGGCGCCACCTGGGGCACCGCTCAACGCTACCGGTCGAGCGACCGACAACGCGACGAGTTCGCCGCCTCCCGATCAGGGGAGCACAGAGGGGAGCACGAGACGTGCAGACCTGGCGCCTCTGACACACCCGACCCACGGTGGAATGCGGGGTCTCGTAGGGACGCAGGACCGGAAGTGGGCGCACCTGGGAACGAACCAGGCACCGCCCAAGCCACCACGGGCAACGTGAGGCCACTATAGGGGGCATTTCCAGGGGTTTCCTGCGCCCTTGCGAGCATCCGAATACGACTACGAGCAACTGGAAATAACCCCGGCGATGGACAAGAGATGGACATGGGTTGAACTGGACTTTGGCGCCCTTCGGGGCGCTTCGTCGTTCTAGACTCCGCCGTGTTTGCGCAGCGCGGTGCGGGGGTCATCGTCCGAGCGTCTACCGAGAATCGATCGCTTAGACATCGATCCGGCTTGCCAGTCTTGGATACATCGGTACATAATCCGCCGGAGCAGGGGCCGGGCGTAGCCTCCTCGTCAGGGGGGAGAGGACTGACGGCAATCGGAACCTCGATTCTGCGGGCCGGCCCCATCCTCTAAAGCGAGGAGCGGTCTTTAGAGCCTGAGCCCCACCAAGAAACTGGAACGTCGCGTTCGCGGCCACCTAAGGAGGAAAACTTGCCCCAAATGGGGCAGGTTCTGCACCGACTAGGAGCGCCGTCGCTTAGCGGTCTTCCGCAGGTCCGCACAGACGATGCAATCCACCCGTCCGAAGTGACCACGGACACCGAGAACCTCAGAGCCGCACCATAGCCTCCCCAGGACGCTCCGGGTTCTCGAGGCGGGCAGCATCCTCATCCGCGCTCGGGCCGCTTCGTCTGGGGCTCGCAGACGGCGTCGTTGCCGTCGCTAGGTCGGCGGCTCGCGCGCTCTTCCCGGCGCGCTTTCAGCTCATCGGCACGTTGGGAGCTGCGGCCGGACGCGCTTGTCCTCCTCCGAAGCAGGTGACCCCGAGGGGGTGCCACCGTTCCCCCAGCGTGTTCGGCCGAACTCTGGGGGTCGGACGCGACAGCCTCAGATTGACCCGTCGCCCAGAAAGACGGGGTTGTCCCATTCCCGTGTCGGCCAATCCGTCCAGCGTCGCGCCCGACACGTCACATGTAAGGACGAGTCCGGGCTAAGTCAAGCTCACCGGCGCATCTACACGAGCCCGGACGACGCGCTCGCGGAGCACGCGATGGATCAGCCCTGCTAGACGCCCCGCGCGCGCCGCTGACGCGGAACAGCCCGAGAGTGACGATGCTAGAACGCGTCTACCACCACCTGCTCGTGTCGAGCGCGGAGAGCGCAAGAGCGCGGATGGAGAGTTCATGGTCCAACGCCGCTGAGGCGGCGGAGGGCGGCTGGGCGAGACCGAAACTCCACTGGTTCTTCCGCTCTCAGAATCGAACGAACGTCAGGGCGAGTAACGGCGCGAACGGCGCCTGCGTCGCCACGCCTCCGTAACGCCGTGCCACGCGTGACGCCGCGGGGGCTTCTGCGCTCGTGCCGTCGCTGCCTCGGGGCTCCCCGGAGTGTTCGGCACTGGGGGCTCGTCGTCGATGGGCTCAGCGTGCGCAATCGCGAGCATCACGACGATAAGCCCGCCCGCGGCTAGCGCGATGATGGCAGTGATGGCGACAAGGGTCACAACGTCTTCGTCTCAGGCGCAACGTTAGTCCAACCCGCCTCGAGCGGCCAAACGCGCGATACGGAGTGCGTCGGGAGAGACCTACGACACGGAACTCGTCTATGCACGGCACTCGTCCCAAACTAGCGTTTAGGCGTGGAGTAGGCGTCAGTAGGATTGATCGGGATGGTCTGGTGGACCGGAATTCCGAGGCCGACCGCCAACGCGAGCGTCATGACGACAACGAGCGCCGCGTCCCCGCTCGAGGCCTTGCGAGCTCCATGCCCAGGCGTCGCCGAGCGGCTTCGACTTGGCGCCGCGTAGGGCAGCGAGCAGCTCGAGCTGGCCGAGGTGGCGGAAGCCCTGCTGGGCGACGAGGTCGAGAAGCTTCCCGCACGCGCCGGCGTGCTCGGCGCCGGACACCTTGCGAACCCCCACTCCGGTGTCCTCGAGCCAGCCGACGACGGCTCGGTTTCCGCCGGAGTCGTCGCATACGACCTCGCGCACGTCGTAGGCCTCGGTCATGTACTCGATCCGCTCGCGCAGCCAGGCGGTGCGGAAGAGAAGAGAGAATTATTATCCTCCGGGGCACCCATGTCTTCCACTAGGAGGTCTACGTGGAGGAGTTCGTCGCCGCGTCGGCCGCAGACGACGAGCGCCGAGTGGCGATCGCGACCCACGTCGAAGACGAGCGCGATCTCGCCAACATCTCCGAGTCGCGGTCGCACGAGCTCGTTCCACTCTCGCCCGTGATCGGAGCAGCGGCCACACCCGAAGTGTCCGGCCACGCCACGACGCCCGAGCCGCTCGACGAGCCAGCCGCGCGGGTCCATCGCCTCGCGCTCGGCGCGGACGTGCTCGAGGGAGATCCGGGTTCCGAGCGCCGGGTTCGCCAGGTGCCAGAGCGCCTCGTCGTCGACCATGTCCGGCGTCACCTGCTCGGGGCGCAGCTCGTCGCCCTCCTCCCGGAAATCGACCGACCACTCGAAGTAGGCGAGGTTCTGGGAGTCGCTCCCGATCGCCGCTCGCGCAGCCGAGCGAGCACGAGGCCGTGTTCGTGGATCAGCTCGTCGACGGCCGAGGCCGCATACCAGACCTGTACGGGCCACTCGCGGGCGGACGTCGCGGGCATCAAGCGCGTTGTGGGCCTCCTGAGCGAGGTAGTGCGCCTCGTCGGCCACCCACAGATCGAGGCGAGAAGCCTCTTCCGGTTCGGCTCGAGCGCGTCCCGAAGACGCAGCGACTTCCGTTCGTCAGCCAGATCGACTCCTTGCCATTCGAGTAGATGACCCGCTGAAGGAGCGGCGAGAGCTCCGGGGAGGCCTCGACAAGGGAGACGAGGCTGCGGAAGACCTCCTGCGCCGAGTCGACGCGGTGCGCCGTGTAGGCAATCTGCTCGCCGAGCGAGAGGCCGAGCATGATCCGAGCCTGAAGGGTCGCGCTCTTCCCGTTCTGCCGCGGCTGCACGTTCACGACCTCGAACGCCGACCACGCGCCGTCCGCGCGAACGCCGAGACCGCCGTGCAGGACCTGCTGCTGCTCCTCGGAGAGCACGAGCCCGGCGCCGGCTGTGCGAGTCTCGACCGCCTCCGCCCCCCGCGACGATACAGCGCCGGCAGGCATGACCGAGAGCCGGGGCGGAGTCACCACTCGCAGCTCGATACCGGTCCAGTGTTCGTCGCGCGGTTACAGCGGACGTGACTCGCGCCGCGATAGCGACTGCGATCGACGTCGTCGTGGTCGAGGTCGAAGCCTTCGTCCGGGTGAATCCGCTGACCGCAGCGCGCGCAGTTCACGAGGCCGGCTCGCACGAGCGGCACGAGCTGTCGGAGGAGGCGTTGGTGCCGCGCGCCGTACCCTCTCCGGCTCGTCTTCGCACGAACGCGACCCTTAGCCATCAATCCAAGACCGGGCCGCTCGCGTATCTCCTCCTCAGGGGAGAGGGGAAGCGGAGGACGCAAGCTGACCCGGCAGGGTTTGCTTCGTTCCTCCGCGTGTTGATCCTCCCCGGGGAGAGATCGGCGTGACTGGGGGTCATGGTTCGCGCGCGCGCCTAAAAAAATGGCTTAACCATGCGGGTTTTCGACGCACTCCGCTGTCACCAAACACGACGCCTCGGCCTGACCCGCGTCCTCGAGCGCACGGTCGGCCTCGCGTCGTCGCCGCTTGCGGTCGCCCTGCGGGTCGCCGAACAGCGAGAAGCTCGCCGGGGTGTGGACGGGATAGACGCTCGGCCCACGAACTCGTCCGGCTCGTAGGGTCGCCGTCCCGGATCTACCAGCCCGTCGGCCTTCACCTGTCGCCAATCGCTGAGCCGTAGGTACTTCACCTCGTTGCTTGGTTTCACGTCCCGCTCCTCGGTCAGTAGACGTCGTCTTCGGATGCGCTCGGCGGCGTGGGCAGCGCGTGGGAGTGAATCGCCGTCGCCGTCGTCTGCGAGTCCTCGTGAGGCTGGAAGTCAGCCGGGCGGAGGAAGATCAACCAGTTGTCGCGCTCGACGAACAAACTCACGCCCGTGTGTCGGACGTCACCGCCCCCGAGTGCATCGTGGACGACGCGGCGATAGGCCGCGCCCGTCGCCAGGTCGACGGCGTCACCGGTGCCGTCGAACTCGAAGTCAGCCTCCCGCCCCTGCGGATACAGCTGCTTCGCTCGCGCATTCGCCCGGGAGTGCCGCCTACGAGTTGAAAGGGCTTGATGTCCGCTCTACGGTTGAGGTGCCTCCCCGGCGGAAACCCAGAGCCGAACGCGTCGTGCTGATCGAACGCGCCCCGGACGAGGTCGACTGGGGTTCTCTTCCGCCCGAGGAGCGGTGGACGGCAAAAAATATCGCATGGCCGATGAGCGACGGTTTCTCGCAGGCGGAGCTGGCGGAGTTTTTACGGACTCTCGAAACACTCGATCGCGCGGCGGATGGTCGCGCTCCGCCGCGCGATC
Organism: uncultured Thermoleophilia bacterium; assembly: GCA_963827525.1. Taxonomy (GTDB): domain Bacteria; phylum Actinomycetota; class Thermoleophilia; order Gaiellales; family Gaiellaceae; genus GMQP-bins7. Next base: position 67,596 of record CAWHBH010000034.1, on the reverse strand, counting down.
GAAAGGCAGCTCGACGAGCCGTAGCTTCCCGTCGCGAGAACTTGCCATTTACTTGCCACAACCGCCCGGCCGACGTTCCACCGACCGTCTCGCCCAAACGAAAACCCGCCGTTTCCAGCGGGTTTCAAGGTGGGCGCATCCGCCCCAGGACGGGCCATCATCCTGAACCGAGCTCCGCCCTTGGTACGTTCCGCAGGTGGCTCCGGCGACGCTGACACCGCCTCGACAGCGCACCCGACGGGTCACCGGCAGCGGACTCGGAAAGCCCTGGCGAGTCATCGTCCGAAACGACGACCACAACACGTTCGAAGGCGTGGCATTCGCGTTGTCGAGCGTGTTGCCGGGGGTCACCTACGAGCGAGGGATGAAGCTCGCGAACCGGATTCACGACACCGGTCAGGCAATCGTCTGGTCGGGGCACAAGGAGGAGGCCGAGCTCTACTGGACGGAGCTCGAGGGGTTTGGATTGACCATGGCGCCGCTCGAGCAGTAGCGATGTCTCGCCACGGGACACCGTGGTAGCGTCTCGCGCGTGCTGCTGGCACTGACCGGGTACGAGACGGCTCTGCTGGTCGTCGCGGCAGTCTTCATCGTGTTCGCGCTCACCGTTGCGCTCGTCATACCGCGGTCGCGGCCCGAGTTCCCGTCCCGGCGGCTCGGTGTGTTCGTCGTCGTCTGCGTGGCGTTCTTCGCCGCCCAGCTGACGGCTGTACTGGTCCTCGCCGAGGTCGGCGAGGCGGACGAACCGGTGGCCCACGAGGAGACGACCGAGCCCGAGACCACCGAGCACCGAGACGACTCCCACGGAGACCACCGAGACGACCTCGACTGACACTACGACCGAGACGCCGTCGGGCGCGGCTCAAGGAGATCCGGTCGCGGGCAAGGCGGTGTTCGCCTCCGCGGGGTGCGCCAGCTGTCACACGCTGGCGGACGCCGGGGCGACGGGGACGATCGGCCCCAACCTGGATGCGGCGTCGCCCTCCGCCGACCTGGTCGTCGAACGGGTGACGAACGGACAAGGCGTGATGCCGTCTTTCAAGGACACCCTGAGCGAGCAGCAGATCCAGGACGTTGCCGCCTACGTCTCGTCGGTCGCAGGAAGCTGACCCCGCGAAGCTCGCCGCTAGGCTGTAGCTCCCTGGAGAGGTGTCCGAGCGGCCGAAGGAGCGCGACTGGAAATCGCGTACGTGCTGAAAGGTGCGTCGCGGGTTCGAATCCCGCCCTCTCCGCTCGCTTCCGCTGGGGTCGGACGCGTGGGGTCTGACCCCAGCGCTCCTGAAGCTCTCTCGCCTGGGATCCGATCCCATGGACTTGACGACGTTCTCTCCCTCGGAAGGACGGCGTGATGGCGAGCAAGAACGGTCGTGTGGTCGTGCTCGGAGCAGGCTCGAGCGGCGAGCACTTCGTGGGGGCGCTCCGACGACTCGATCCCGACGTGGAGATCGTGATCGTCGAGCATGGGCTCGCCGGCGGAGAGTGCTCGTACTACGCATGCGTTCCCACAAAGACACTTCTGCGCCCCACTGACGCCCTTGCGGCAGCACGACTCGCGCCCGGCGCCGCGGAAGCCGTGACGGGTGAGCTCGACGTCTCGCGCGTTCTTTGGTGGCGCGACCAGGTGACCGACGGCCGCGACGACTCCTGGCACGCAGGTTGGCTCGCGGATCAGCGCGCGGAGCTCGTTCGCGGCGAGGCACGTGTGTTGCGCCCCGGCGTCATCGGAGTGGGCGAGCGCGAGCTCGAGTACGAGAACCTGGTCATTGCCACGGGGTCGTCGCCCGCCGTCCCGCCGGTCGAGGGTCTCGACGACGTCGACTACTGGACGAACCGGGATGCAGTCTGGACGGACAGAATTCCCGAGAGCATGGTCGTCCTCGGAGGAGGACCGGTCGGCGTCGAGCTTGCTCAGTTCTTTCATCGCATGGGCGCGTCGGTCGCGATCGTCGAGTCTCACGACCGCATCCTGTCGCGCATCGATGCGGATGCCGGAGCGCTTCTGCGGGAACGATTCGAGGACGAGGGCATCGATGTGCGCGTCGGCGTCGAGGCACGACGCGTCGAGTCCGTCGAGGGCGGGCTGCGTATCCAGCTCACTTCGGGCGAGGAGCTCGGGGCCGAGCGGCTGCTCGTTGCGACGGGGCGTGAGGCAAACGTCGAGGGGTTCGGGTTCGAGCAGCTTGGGATCGAGCTGGCACCTCAGGGCATCAGGATCGACGATCGGGTGCAAGCCGCCCCGGGCATCTGGGCGATCGGAGATGTCGCTGGCGTGGCGCTTCTAACCCATGTCGGCAAGTACCAGGCGCGCGTTGCCGCAGCGAACATCGCGGGACGCGACGTCGTCGCCGACTATCGCGCCATTCCGGCGGCCGTCTTCACCGACCCTCAGGTCGCGACTGTCGGCACGACCGAAGGCGACGAGCTCGTGACCGCGAGGTACGACATCGTGGGTGGGCGTCTGTCCACGTACGAGCGTCCGCGACGTCCAGGCTTCGTGAAGCTCGCGGCCGACCCGGCTCGACGCGTCCTCACCGGAGCCGTCGCGGTCGGGCCCGAAGCGGGGGAGTGGCTCGGTCAGCTCACTCTTGCGGTGCGCGCGGAGGTACCGATCGAGGTGCTGCTCGACACGATCCAGCCGTACCCGACCTTCTCGGAGGCGATCTTCAATGCGCTTCTCGAGCTCGAGTCGGCGCTCTCCTAGGCTCACCCTGTCGGCGCACTTCCGATCGCTCGAGCGAGCACCCTTTCGAGTGATCTAAATCGCCTGGATGGCAGCGCGTTTCACCCGCGCAGGGGATTCAGCTGCCCCGTCTGGGGGAGGTCGTGTATCGGGGCATCCGTACGGTCCGTTTCATCCCATTGCGGTTCGCCAACACGGCGGAGAGGAGTCACCGGATGCTGCGGCGCGTCACGAGGAGCTCGAACGGACGGATCGGCCCGTTCTCAGGCGCGATTCTCCCGGCGTGCGCCGCCTTGCTCGTCCCGCTCCTCGCTGCAACCGCACTCGAGCTTCCCGCTGCGGCCATCGACAGGATCGCGTCGCCGCTGCTCGGCCGGTCGGGCCAGCTCGTCAGCCTGTTGCGACCGGCCGCGGTTCAGAGCGCCTCGAGCGCCCATGGCGTGTTGGGCATGTCGCCTGGGGGTAGCTCTCCGCAGCGTGACGCGTGGAACAGCCAGCACGGCTCTCAGCCTGATTGTCATCCGCAGAACTGGTTCGCGTTGGAGCCGGACGATCGGAGGAAGCCGAGGACGGCTACGTCGGCGAGCTGATTCCTGGATGGACCGACGAGTCGGACCCCGATAGCGCCCCGCCTAGCGAAGCTCCTGGCGACGGAGCTCCTGGCGACGACGCGGAGGGCGAGCCCGGGGGCAGCTCGGGCGGCGGTACCAGCTCGGGCAGCGACAGTAGCTCCGAGGGCGGAGGCGCCAGTGAGCCCGACCCCACGAGTGACAGCCCGGGTGACGATTCCGGGTCCGAAGAGACTGGCTCTGACGATGCCGACGACGAGAGCTCGGCAGGAGATTCCGGTGGCGTTTCTGGCGACCCCGAGCCCTCGAGCGATCCTCCAAGCCACGGCCCCGGCTCCGAAGGCTCCAGCGGTTCGGGCGGCTCGGGCGGCTCGGGCGACGGCTCGGAGACAGCGGACTCAGACGGCGCCGGCAGTCCCCCCACCTCGGGCGACGGTGCTCCCGGCAACACGCCTGGTCAGGACGACGACTCTGGGAACGCTGCCTCCAATGACGACGAAGCCTCCGAGGACGACGGCACTTCCGGCAACTCCGGAAACACGCCGGGCCATGACGACGACACGCCGGGTAACTCAGGCAACGCCCCGGGTCAAGACGACGGCGACGACACGCCCGGAAACTCGGGAACGCTCCCGGCCATGACGACGACGACGCTCCCGGCAACTCGGGGACACGCGCCAGGTCACAACGAGGACGACGACGACTCGCCCGGGCAACTCGGGCAACGCACCTGGTCACAACGACGACGACGCGTCCCCGGGCAACTCGGGCAACACGCCCGGCCATGACGACGACGACGCTCCCGGCAACTCGGGCAACACACCCGGCCATGACGACGACACGCCCGGAAACTCCGGGAACGCGCCAGGTCACAACGAGGACGACGACGAGGCCCAGGGCAACTCAGGCAACGCGTCCGGCCACAACGACGGCGAACGCTCCCGGAAACTCGGGCAACACGCCCGGCCATGACGACGACACGCCCGGAAACTCCGGGAACGCACCGGGTCACAACAAAGGCATCAAGCCGTGAGCAAGGTGGTACCCGTGGCGCTGTCGGGTGGCGCCGCGACGCTCGGCCAGCGCCCGCCGCGCCTCGTCCTGCGTGTGGTGCTCTTTTCCGCGCTCACACTCGGCATCGGGGCTGCGACTCTGCTCGTCTTCATCCGCCACTTCGAGCGCGACAGAGCTGAGCACACGGCGACCCTCCATGCCAGCATCGTCGCGCAGGCGGTTGTCGATCGGCTGCGGCCGTCCGATCTGCGGACGCCGCTCTCCGCTGATCGGCGGGCCGAGCTCGACCGGCTGTTCACCGCTCGGGTGCTGGACGAAGAGACGCTTGCATCTGCCGTCGCTGCACGAGACGGACGCCTGGTGTATGCGACCGACGCCGAGCGCGCGGGAACGCGCGTGTCTTCTCGTGCGTCGCTCGACCAAGCGCTCGCGGGAACTGTCACGAGCGAGCTCATCTCGACGAAGGTCGACGGAGCATCCAAACGGATCCTGAGAGCCTATGCCCCGTTTCGGCTCGCGAACGGCTCGACCGGCGTTCTGGTCGTCGACAAGGACTACGGGCCGATTGCGAGCGCAGCACGACGGGCTGCGATCACGGTGGCGACCGTCCTCGAGCTGGTGCTCCTCTCGCTCTGGCTATGCCTCTTTCCGATCATGCGGAGCGTCACACGACGCATGAACCGCCAGCTCGACACGATCGCGCACCAGGCGCTTCACGATGATCTGACAGGGCTCGCGAACCGTACGCAGTTCGGCACTCGGCTCGACGAGGCGCTCACGGCTGAGAACGACGAGGACATCCCACTTGCCGTCTTCTTCATCGATCTCGAACGCTTCAAAGAAGTCAATGACGCCCTCGGCCACGACTGCGGCAACGACCTTCTGACTGTGATAGCCAAGCGCCTCGACGAAGCGCTCGGATCGCAGGAGCTCGTCGCGCGCCTCGGTGGCGACGAGTTCGGTGTGCTGAGTGAGCGCGCTGTCGACGAGCGCTCGGCTCTCGCCCTTGCCGCTCGACTCCAGGACGCGATCGCAAAACCGTGCGAGATCGCTGGCGTCTCGCTCGAGGTGCAGGGGAGTATCGGAATTGCTTTGGCGCCTGGCCACGGCACGTCTCGGGACGAGCTCCTGCGTCGCGCGGACATCGCCATGTACGCGGCAAAGCGGCTCGGCGTTCCTCAGGTCTTCTCGCCCGGCCTCGACGACAACTCGCCTCTCCGACTCGCAATGACGGGTGAGCTACGCCGTGCGATCGAGCGGTCCGAGCTCGTCGTCCACTACCAGCCACAGGTCGACCTTCGGTCTGGTGTCGTGCGCGGCGCCGAGGCGCTGGTTCGCTGGCGACACCCGACGCGAGGCTTCCTCGGGCCCGACGCGTTCCTCGCCGCGGCCGAGCAAGGCGGTCTCATGCGCAACCTGACCCGGTACGTGCTCGACGAGTCGCTCCAGCAAGTTCGCAGCTGGAGAAACGCAGGACTGGAGCTCGATCTCGCGATCAACGTGTCGGGCCGGGACCTCGCGGACGCACGCCTCCCCGAGGAGGTCGCACAAGCGCTCGCCGAGCATGGTGTGGACCCCTCGTGGCTCGAGCTCGAGATCACCGAGAGCGTCCTGCTCTCGGATCGCGTGCGCGCGAGCAAGATGCTCGAGAGACTCGTCGACCAGGGCGTTCGTATCGCCATCGACGACTTCGGCGTCGGGTACTCGTCGCTGGGCCAGCTCAAGAATCTTCCAGCGCACGTTCTCAAGATCGACCGCTCGTTCGTCTCGAGCATGGACTCCGATCGCAGCGACGAGGCGATCGTCAGCTCGACCATCGAGCTGGCGCACCGTCTCGGGTTGAAGGTCATTGCAGAGGGCGTCGAGTCAGCCGAGCACCTGTCCCGGCTGCGTGCGGCCGGTTGCGACATTGGGCAGGGGCATCTTCTCGGAAGGCCGCTCCCCGGAGATGACATCGTGCCGACGGCCCGAGCTCTGCGCAGCGCCTGGGAACCCGAGCCGATCGCAATCGCCGAGGTCGTTCCGCTGCACCGCGAGGCCGTCTAGCGACTTCGCGACGAGCCGGACAGCTCGCGTCTGGCACCCTGGGCGATGTGCCCGAAGGAGATTCGCTTCACCGTGTTTCGACGCGCATGCAGGCCCAGCGAAGGCGGAGAAGGAGGGATTCGAACCCTCGAGGCAGGGTTTTCCCCACCTAACGCCTTAGCAGGGCGCCGCCTTCAGCCACTCGGCCACTTCTCCGGGAACGCTCAGGATATCGGACTGTCCGGGGAGTCTCTGAAGCGCGGGCGCCTGGGCACGCGGCTACCCTGTAGCTCCCACGGAGGGGTGCCGGAGCGGCCGAACGGGGCGGTCTCGAAAACCGTTAGGCGTGCAAGCGCCTCCAGGGTTCAAATCCCTGCCCCTCCGCTTTCCTTTCGGTGTCAGGCAGACCTCGGTCTGCCCGCGTCCCACATGAAGTACACGAAGAGCCCGAGAACCGGAAGCACGAGGATGGCGACGATCCAGAGCACCTTTCCCCCGACGCCAAGATCGTGGCGTCGTAGGACTCTGGTCGCGACGATGAGCCAGACGAAGATCCACACGACGAGCGCCGCTGTGGCCAGGAACATCCCGAACGTGTACGCGAGTAGCGCAACCATCTGACGCAGAACCTACAACGAGAAGGATCTTCGCGTCCTCGCTAGTCGTGGATCCGCGCGATGAGGTCTTCGCGCTTCAGGACGCGAACCTCGACGCCGCCGAGCCGTACCTCGAAGCCCGCGTCTCGCGGGTACAGAACCTTGTCGCCCGCATCGACCCCGGTCACGTCGCTACCGATGGCAGTGACGATGCCCGTCCGGCACGCGACCGCTGCCGATGCCGAAGCCGGGAGGATCAGCCCCGAGCGCGTCTCGGTCTCGTCGGACACCGGCTGGATGACGACGAACTCGTCGAGTGGCTCGAGCGTTAGGTCCACGCTTCTCGACTCTTCGATCACACGCTAACGATAGACCGGCATGCGGCTCAGAGGCGGCCGGCTCGAACGATCCGCTCGAGGAACTGCTGCGTCCGCGGCTCCTTTGGCTCACCGAAGATCTGACTCGGCGAGCCCTCCTCCAGGATGACGCCGGCGTCGAGGAAGCACACCCGATGTGCGACGTCGCGGGCAAATCCCATCTCGTGGGTCGCGATCAGCATGGTCATTCCCTCAGCGGCGAGCTCTCGGATGACCTCGAGCACCTCGGCGACGAGCTCCGGGATCGAGCGCGCTCGTCACCTCGTCGAGCAGCATGAGATCGGGCTGCATGGCGAGCGCACGCACGATCGCGACGCGCTGCTGCTGTCCGCCCGAGAGCCGATCCGGGTACTCGTCGCGCTTGTCCGCGAGCCCGAAGCGCGCCAGCAGCTCGTCCGCCACGTGCCTCGGCTTCGTCCTTCGACAGGCCGAGCGCCTTCCGCGGACCAAGCGTCACGTTGTCGACCACCGACATGTGCGGGAAGAGGTTGAACGACTGGAACACGATCCCGATCCCGCGCCTGCACGACGTTGACGTCGACGCCGCCGGCAGTGATCTCCTCGCCGCGGAGGACGATCCGTCCCGCAGTCGAGCGGCTCGAGCAGGTTGACGCAGCGCAGGAGCGTCGACTTTCCGGATCCGGACGCCCCGATCAGGCATACCACCTCGTGTTCTGCGAGCGCGAGGTCGATCCCGCGCAGCACCTCGAGCTTGCCGAATGACTTGCGGAGCCCCTCGATCTGCGAGCGCTTGCGCTCACGCGAGCCTTCCCGCCTGCTGCCGGCGCTTGTCTCGCGCGATGAGCCAGTCCGTGAAGCGAGCGAGCGGGATCGTCAGCGCGATGAACAGGATCGCGGTCACGATGTACGGCGTGTAGTTGAACGACGCGGCGACCTCGATCTGGGATTGCCGGAACGCCTCGACGACACCGAGCAGACCGACGAGTGCGGTGTCCTTCTGCAGACCGATGAAGTCGTTGAGAAGCGGCGGGATCACGCGTCGCACGGCTTGCGGGATCACCACGAAGCGGAGTGCCTGGCCGTGCGTGAGCCCCAGGGATCTCGCGGCAGCGGCCTGGCTCGGATGCACGGAGTCGATGCCCGGCCCGGTACACCTCGGCGACGTACGCCGAGTAGACGAGGACGAGCGAGACGACGCCCCAGAAGAGTGGGTCGATCGGTACGCCGGGCAGCTGCGAGCGCGGGCACGCCGAAGCCGAGGATGTAGATCACGAGGATCGTCGGAACTCCTCGGAAGAGGTCGACGTACACGACCGCCAGCGCCCGTAAGGGAAAGAACACCGGCCCGGGAAGGCCACGGAGTACGGCGATCGCGAGCGCGAAGACGAGGATGAAGACCTCGGCGATCGAGGAAGATCTTCACGTTCGTCCAGAAGGCCGAGAGGATGTCCGGGAAGGCCTCCTCGAACTCCTGCCGGCTGAAGAACGCCTGCTTGACCTCGTCCCAGCCTGCCGAGCTGACGACAGCCAGCGCGACGATGGCGAAGAGCACCGCCGTCGACACCAGGGCGACAGCGACGCTCCGGCCGCCGCCGCCCTTCGTCAGGCTGCCGAGGATCTTGGAGCCGCGGTTCTCGTCCAGCCTGGCGCTACTTCAGGATCGGGGCGCCCTTCTGCCCCAGCCAACGAACTTCGAGCTTCTTCAGCGTGCCGTCCGCGCGCATCGCGTTGATCGCCTTGTTCACGCAGCGCACGAGCGGGTTTCCCTTCTGGAAGACGATGCCCGAAGTGCTCCTGCGGGCCTTGCGTCGGGAGCCGCCCGACGACCGTCGAGCCCGGAACCTGGACGTTCGTGACGTAGCCCATGCTCGGGAAGTCGGTGGACCATGCCGTCGATCTGCTTGTTCTTGAGCGCCGTGACCACGTCGTTGACCGTGTCGTAGACCCTGGGCGCCTGATCCGGCTTGATGTACTTGACGATGTAGTTGTAGCTCGTCGTCCCGACCGAGGCTCCGAGCCGGTACTTCTTCAGGCCGGCGAGTGAGCGGACCTTCGAGATCGAGTTCGCCTTGAGCCCGGCCACGGCCTGGTTGACGTTGTAGTACGAAGCGCTGAAGGTCACGGCCTTCCTGCGCTCCGGGTAGTTCGAGACTTGGCCGAGGTAGAAGTCGAACGGCTTCTTCCCAGGTGCGAACGACCTGAGGAACGGAACTGCGCGTCCAGCGTGACCTGGGCCTTCGTGAAGCCGAGCCGCTTGGCGACCCCGTAAGCGACTGCCGACTCGTATCCCTTCCCCGTCGCGGGGTCGTTCGAGCTCCCAGTCCTTGCTCTTCGAGCCGCCGCTCCACCAAGGATCGAAGGCGGGGTTGTCCGTGCCCAGGCGACAGCCGGCCTTCTTCGAGCAGATTCAGGTTGGCCTTCGCGCAGCCCGCGATTTGCGCCGGTGTGCTCGGCGTGCCGGTCGCGGTTGCCGCGAGGGCGAGCGCGAGCGTGGCGAGGGTAAGACCGAAGAGAACCGTACGCATCGCAGCAATCACTCCTCGAGATGGGGACTCGGCGGGGCGAGCGTACCACTGGCGATACGGCTAGCGTGACGTGCATGCCGAGCCCCTTCGTCGAGCTCGAGGTGGGAGAGCGGGTCGTCAAGCTGACGAACCCGGACAAGGTGCTCTTCCCGAAGGCGAAGAAGTCGAAGCTCGACCTCGCCGAGTACTACATCGCGGTCGGCGAAGGGATCGTGCGTGCGCTCTACGAGCGGCCGACGCAGCTCCGCCGGTTTCCGGACGGAGTGGGGGGCGAGGTCATCTACCAGAAGCGCGTTCCCAAGCATCATCCCGAGTGGGTCGAGACGGCACGCGTCACATTCCCGTCCGGGCGGCATGCGGACGAGCTCTGCGTGACGGAGCTCGCGCAGGTCGTGTGGGCCGCGAATCTCGCGGTCGTCGACTTCCATCCCTGGCCTTCGAGGCGCCGCGACACCGAGCACCCCGACGAGCTCCGGATCGACATCGACCCCCAGCCGGGGACGACGTTCAAGGACGCGAAGCGCGTTGCTGCTCTAGTTCGCGAAGTGCTTGCCGAGATGGGCTACACGGGCTGGCCGAAGACCTCCGGGAACCGCGGAATCCACGTGTTCTGCCGCATCGAGCCAGAGTGGGAGTTTCCGGTCGTACGCCGAGCGGCGCTCGCCTTCGCACGCGAGATCGAGCGCCGGCTTCCGAAGAAGGTGACCACGGCGTGGTGGAAGGAGGAGCGAGGGCGCCGTGTCTTCATCGACTACAACCAGAACGCGCGCGACCGAACGGTCGCCTCGGCGTACTCGGTGCGCGGGAGACCGGACGCAACGGTCTCCGCTCCAGTGACCTGGGACGAGCTTCCCGACGTCGCCACCGAGGACTTCAGCATGACGACCATGCCGAAGCGGTTCGACGCGCTCGGCGACGTCCATGCAGGAATGGACGACGCGGTGTGCGACTTGCGAGTGCTGCTCGAGTGGGTCGAGCGCGAGGAGGCGGAGGGAGTCGGCGAGGCGCCGTACCCGCCGAACTTCCCGAAGATGCCGGGGGAGCCGCCGCGGGTGCAACCGTCCCGCGCCCGCAAGCCCGACTGAGGGGCCAGTGGAGTCTCCATCTGGACCTATCGGAGATTGATCGCTCTTCTCAGCGGACCGTCGCGGACGCCGGGGCGTAGCCCGCCTTCGAAGCCGTCGCCTTGACCGTCGCCCGGCTCGCCTGCTTGAGCGTTGCCTGGCCGTTGCCGGCCGTCTTGAGCGACTTGCCGCCCGCCTTCACGGTCGCGCCAGCCACCGGGTCTCCGGCGTCGAGCACTCGGAAGGTGATGGTGCGCCCGCTCCCCGTGGCGCGGCTCGCCGATGTGAGTGAGAGCTTCGGCCACACCTGCTGGTGCCAGAACCCCTGCTGACCGCCTGCTTGGAGATTCGCGATCAGATCGAGCGGCCCTGAGGATCCCTCGCCGTTCAGGCGGTAGATCGTTCCTCCGCTCGGCGGCTTGAGCGCATTCACCGCGCCGACCCGAGTCGCCGTCTTGTTCGTGCGCGCGGCAAAGATCGTCTCGTTCTGCTCCCACATGAGCCACAGCCGTCCGTCGGGAGCTGCCGCGACGTTGGCATGCTCGTTGCGGTCTGCCTTGATGACGATCTGCGGCTTCGCGCGTGTCGACTTTCCAGAGCCCGAGCGTCTTGAACGTCGGATACCCCTGGCCGTAGAACAGGTACACGCCTGCGGATCCGATCCGCCCCGTGATGGATGCGCGGTTTCCCGGATAGATGGAGCTCTTGCCCACGACCGATCCCGTGGCGAGCCGACGTCCACCTTGCGGACCGCCGGGGCCGATGGCGTTGACAAACAGACCAGGGGTCGCGGTCTCGTTGGAATGGAAAGCGACCCACGCCTGCCCGCTTGCCCCGTCGACGGCGATTTCGGGGGTGTACAGGCAGCAGCCGCTCTGTGGGATCGTCCGATCCGGATCGCTCGGACTGATGCCGTAGTGGAAGCCAAGGCCCGGGCTCCCAGACCACGTCGAGATCGGTGTGCCGTCCTTCCCCAGACCGGCACCCGCAACGCTCGTCGCATAGGCCGAGGTCGACTGTGCCGCCTTTCCGGGCTTCAACGTCCAGGGCGTTCCCGAGGCGGGCGCTGTCGCCGTGTTGAGCGAGTTGTTGGTCTCACCTGCATTCGTCGAGCGAATGCCGCCGAAGAACGCTCGCAGAGTGCCATCGGGCATGCGCAAGAGATCCGGATGCGACATCGACGCCCAGCCACCGAGGGCAACCGCATCGGCTCCCACCTTGCCCGCTGGGCTGACCTCGAGGTGGATGAGATCCTCCTTCGTCCCGTTCCTGCGCCTGTAGATCACGTGCAACACGCCGTCGGACGTGCGAGCGAGTCCGGGCTCGGCGAAGTTGATCACGATGCCGGGTAGGCGCGTCCACTGCCCGCGCGGACCGGCTTGAGCGGTCGCTGCGAGGGCGAGAAGGGTCAGGGCGGCCGCAGCGACACGGACGACGCGCATGCGCTCGAGCTTACTCCTCACCACCTCCGACGACTAGTCGAGGAGCGCCTCGATCGAGTCGCCGCGGCGGCGTGGCGGACGAAGTTCGAGCCAGGTGCACTGCGCCGGATCCTTGTCGTCGCGGAAGCGAATGAGCTTCGTGCCATGGCGGAAGCGGTCCGCCTGCACCTTGTCGTAGCGGACCTCGACGACGAGCTCGGGCCGAACCGGGGACTCCTCGAGATCGCCGCCTCCCCAGCGGTTCGGCTCCGAGAAGCGGCGCTCGGGCGCGTTCTCGAGAAGCGGGCGGATGCGCTCGGCAATCTCGGCATGCCGAGCGGGGGCAACGGCGGCCGATCCCACGTAGTCGATCTCCCCGTCGTCTCGATAGAGACCGAGAAGAAGCGTCGCGATCCGGTCCGGGCGGGACTTCCAACGCACTCCCACGACGATGCAGTCCGCCGTCTTCTCCGGCTTCACCTTCACCACACCGTCCCGAGACCCCGGGAGATACGGGAGATCGCGGCGCTTTGCCACGACGCCGTCGAGACCGATCGCCTCGAAGCGTTCGAGCCAGTCGAGCGCCTCGCTAGCGGTCGCGGGTCGCGGGTGAGAGCTCGAAGCGCTTTGCGCTTCGCTCGAGCTTCGCACGACGTTTCGAGAGCGGCTCGCGCCAGACCTCTTCGCCCTTCCAGACGAGCATGTCGAAGGCGATGAAGCGGGCTGGGATCTCGGCGGAGAGCTTCCGGACGCGACTCTCGGCCGGATGCAGGCGCGTCTGCATGGCGTCGAAGTCGAGGACGCCGTCGCGCTCGATCACGATCTCGCCGTCGAGTGCGGAGGCCGGCGGCAGGAGCTTCTGCAGCGGAAGCAGCTCTGGGAAGTAGCGCAGCAGCGGTCGTGCGTTTCGCGACCAAAGACGGAGCTCGCCCGAGCCGTTCTCCAACAGCCCTCGAAAGCCGTCCCACTTCGGCTCGTACTGCCACTCGTCGCCTTCTGGCAGATCGCGGACGAGCTCCGCCTCCATCGGCGGGAACGGGATCGCGGGGTCGAGATCGGCAGGTCGCTCGACCGGCTCGTTGCTGGGAAGTCGACGACGAGGGCGGGCCATCGCGTCAAGCTACTACGCTCTCGGTCTCGTGCGTCGCGTTGCCGTCACCGGTTTGGGAGCCGTCACTCCGCTCGGGCTCGACGCGCAGTCGACATGGGACGCAGCCGTCGCCGGTCGCAGCGGCGTCGACTTCATCCAGTCGTTCGACGCCACTGGATACCCCGTTCGGATCGCGTCGGAGGTGAAGGGATTCGACGCCGAGGCGGTGGTCGGGCCGAAGGAGGCGCGGCGACTCGAGCGGAACGTGGTGCTCGCGGTCGCCGCCGCACGCGAAGCGTGGGCCGATGCCGGCGTCGACGGGGTGGACCCGGCTCGCGCAGGGGTCCTCGTCGGCTCGGCGATCGGGGGCGTGATGGGTGTGCTCGCACAGAACGACGTCTTGCGCGAGCGCGGCCACAGCCGTGTGTCGCCGTGGTTCCTGCCGAACGTGCTCGTCGACTCGGCGAGCGGGCAGATCGCCATCGACCTCGGCGTTCGCGGCCCGAATTACGCGCCGGTGTCGGCGTGTGCGACGGGCTCGCACGCGGTGGGGGAGGGCGCAGAGACGATCCGCCGGGGTGACGCAGACGTCATCCTTGCCGGCGGCACGGAGTCCTGCATGCATCCGGTGATCCTCGCGGGGTTCTGCGCGATGCGCGGGCTCGTTGCGGAGGAGGAGGATCCGACCCTGGCGTCGAGGCCGTTCGACGCGACCAGGGCGGGGTTCGTCATGGGGGAGGGCGCGTGCGTCCTGCTCCTCGAGGATCTCGAGCGGGCGCAGGCCCGGGGCGCGCGGGTGTACGCAGAGGTCTTGGGCTACGGGACGTCCAACGACGCGCACCACATGGCGCAGCCGGATCCGGAGTCGATCGGCGCGGCGGAGATGATGCGTGCGGCTCTCTCGTCGTCAGGCGTCGAGCGAGAGCGGGTGGGCTATATCAATGCGCACGGCACGTCGACGCCTCAGGGCGACCTCGCCGAGACGAACGCGATCAAGGACGTGTTCGGCCCGCATGCGTACGAGCTCGCCGTGTCATCGACGAAGTCGGTGCTCGGGCATCTGTTCGGAGCGGCTGGAGCAGTCGAGGCGATGATGTGCGTCCGCGCGCTCCACGAAGGCGTGCTTCCGCCGACGATCAACTACCGAAACCCGGATCCCGAGTGCGATCTCGACTATGTGCCGAACGAGGCGCGTCGGGTACAGGTCGACGTCGCGCTGTCGAACGCGATGGGGCTCGGCGGGCACAACGCCTGCGTCCTCCTCGGCCGAGCAACCTGATCCGACCACGTCGGGGACGAAGTCACACATACGGCACAGAGCGTTCCCCATGCGTCAACTGTTCCGCGTTACGCTCAAGGCGGGGAGGAGGACGGCGGCCCCGCGGGCACGTCCCCTCCGGCCACGACCGCGGGCGTGAGTTCGGCGAGCGAGTCGACGACGACATCCGCCAGCTGCGAGCGCGTCCTCCGGCGGTGGATAACGACGGTTCGGGATCGCGACCACTCGCATCTCTGCGGCGTCTCGCCGCCCGGATGCCATTCGCGGAGTCCTCGATGGCAGCGCATCGCTCCGGAGCGACGGTCAGGCGTCGCGCGGCCTCGAGGAAGACGTCCGGCGCCGGCTTCCCGCGCGCGACCTCCTCGGACGAGACGGTCGCTTCGAACAGGTGGGCAAGCCCTGATTGGGCAAGCACCGCGTCGATCAAGGGCCGATTCGATGACGAGGCGAGCCCGAGCCGGAAGTCGGCAGCAAGTCGCTCGACCGCCTCGACCGCGCCTTCGATGAGCGGAAGGTGTTCCGCATACCGCACCTCCATGCGCCGCACCACCTCGGCGTTGATCTCCTCGGGCGATTCGCGGAGCCCGATCGACGTCGTGCATGTAGCGCGACCACTCGGTCGAGCTCATGCCCATCATGTCCGCCTGCGCGCGGTCGGACCAGCGGCCGCCGCGTTCACGTGCGAGCTCTTCACGCACCTCGTCCCAGACATGCTCGGAGTCGATCAGCACGCCGTCGAGGTCGAAGATGACGGCCTCGATCACGGTGCCCCGTAATCGCCCCGGATACGAACGAGCGGGGGCGCGTCTTCGCCGAGCTCTACTCGCCGAACGTCGCAGACGAAGAACGTGTGCGTCCCGGCAGCCACCTCGTCGCGGAGCGCGCACTCCAGCCAACCCAGCGCTCCCACGAGCAGCGGCGCGCCGCTCGCGCCGGCTTCGGTCGCGATTCCGTGCCACATCGCGATCGGTGGAACCCCTCGGGCGAAGTGCTGGGCGAGCCAGTCCTGCCCGGCTGCGAGGAGCGAGATCGCGCAGCCGCCGGCTTCGCGGAGCAGTTCGTGCATCGCGGCTTCGCGCGACACGGCGAATCCCACGAGCGGGGGGTCGAGCGAGAGCGAGACGAGCGATCCGACGGTCAGCCCGAGCTTTTGTCCCTCGACGTCGACCGTGACGACACAGACACCTGACGGATAGCGGGCCAGGAGCGTGCGGAACATCTCTCGCTCGACCACCACGTGGTCAGCCTGCTAACAGGCACAGCGAGCGCCTACGACATAGAGATGAACTGTCTCTCTCGGCCGCTGCGGGCGCGGGACGCTCGTTGTCGGAGTCCGACATGCGCGCACCCTAGCCGCGCGAACGAGAGAATCGGCTCGCCATGAGCCCGCAGCAGTCTCCCAGTCCGGCGTCGAAGCGAGTGCTCGACATGGGCCTCTCACTCGCGCTCCTCGTGCTCCTGGCGCCGGTGTTCGTGATCGTGCTGTCGGTCATGGCCGGCGACTTCGTCTTTCGTCCGAGCGATCGAGGACCGTGGCTCTATCGAGAGCGGCGGATCTCGCGGGGACGCGAGTTCGACCTCCTGAAGTTCCGCGCGCTGCGGCAAGACGTGCTCCGGGCTGGCGAAGGTGCAGAGGCTCACGCTCGACTGCTCGAGTCCGACGCGGCGAACCTGACCTGGGCGGGCAGGCGCGTTCTCAAGCCGTGGTATCTGGACGAGCTTCCGCAGCTCTTCAACGTGCTTCGCGGCGACATGAGCCTCGTGGGACCGCGTCCGTGGCCGCCGTCGATGGTCGCGAATCAGGTCGCAAAGGGCTTCACCTATCGAAACGAGGTCAGGGCCGGTTGGACGGGACCGGCGCAGGTTCAGAAGGGCATCACGGAGTCAGCGGGGTACACGGAGCTCGACCTCGCCTACGTCGAGGCATGTCGTACACGGAGTGGTCTCGGAATCGTCTTGCTCGACCTGGGCATCCTGGGGCAGACAGTGAAGGTCATGGCCAGAGGCGAAGGCTTGCAGTACTGACGATCAGCGCTCGCGCTCTACGGTGAGCGAGGATCGAGCTCGTCGCTGATCTCGGCGGCGACGCCGAACTTCTCCACGATCCAGTAGCGCTCTTCACGCCGGACGACCCGTTCGACGGGAGGGCTCACGTGCTCATCGCCGGGCACGATGAGAAAGTGCGTCGGCTCTGCGCGTACGGCCTCGTACTCCTCGATCGAAAGCCGCACAGGTTCCGAACAGTTCTCGTCAGCGCACTCGCACACCCATTCGGCGAAGGGCGGGTCCACCCATTTGTGGTGCGCTTCTATCCGCTCGTTGTAGTCCCGGAGCAAGATCTCGTTTTTCGCGGCACGAATTGCATCGCTGTTCTCGTCCCTCTCCATGCTCGAGCGTCCCTCCTTGGTCGTGACGGTAAGGCGATCATATGAAGAGAACTGCGCAGCGGCGGGGGTGGGATTCGAACCCACGAGCCCCGTGAAGAGCCAACGGTTTTCAAGACCGCCCCGTTCGACCGCTCCGGCACCCCGCCGGAGCGCATTGTGACCGACGGCTAGGAACGCACCTCGGCGGGGGCGCCGTACCGGGTGAGTACCTCGGGCACCGCGCCCTGAAAGTTCTCGAGGATCGCGAGGAGCGCGCGGTCGGTCACCATCGTCCCGTTCAAGGTGTGGGGATTCTCGAGACCGTGCTCGGCGCGGTAGCGGATCCCGAGCCGGCGCGACTGGTAGTCCGTCGTGTTCGAGCATGACGTTACCTCTCGGTACCGCTCCTGGAATGGGAACCACGCCTCGATGTCGTACTTCTTCGCCGCGGATGCACCGAGGTCGCCGGCCGCCACATTCATCACGCGATAGGGGAGGCCGAGCGCCTGCAGGAACCGCTCCTCGAGGTCGAGCATGCGGTCGTGCTCGTCCCACGAGGTCTCGGGCTCCACGAAGACGAACATCTCGACCTTGTTGAACTGGTGGACTCGGAACATCCCGCGCGTGTCCTTTCCGGCGGCGCCCGCCTCCCGTCGGAAGCAGGTCGAGAAGCCCGTATACCGGAGCGGGAGCTCGTTGCGCTCGAGGATCTCTCCCATGTGCAGCGACGCGAGCGCGACTTCGGAGGTCCCCGTCAAGTAGAGGCCGTCGGCCTCGAGCGCGTAGATGTTCGAGCGCTCGGTCGGGAAGAAGCCCGTCCCGTACATCGCCTCCTCGCGCACGAGCACGGGAGGGATCACCGGCGTGAAGCCGGCTTCGGCGAGATGGGCGAGCGCAAACTGGTAGAGCGCCATTGCGACGAGCGCGGAGTCACCGATGACGTAGCCGAAGCGTGCGCCCGAGATGCGCGCGGCGCGCTCCATGTCGAAACGACCGATCTCCGTGTGTTCGCGCGGGGCCTCGAGCGACATCGGCTCGCCGAACCGGCTCAACTCGGCGGCGTCGTCCTCCGTCTCGCCGTCCGGCGCTGAATCATGCGGCGGGTTGGGGACGAGGGCGAGGGCGGCGTCCCGCTGCGCCTCGGCCTCAGCGAGCTCCTCCTCGACCTTCCTGAGCTCTGCCTTGACGGGCTTCAGCGCATCGAGCTCCTCCGGAGTCGGCTTGCCCTTGAGCTTCGTCTGGCTGCGTAGTTCATCGACCCGAGGTATGAGCGAGCGCCAGCGCTCGTCGGCCTCGAGGAGTGCGTCGAACTCCTCCGCCGCATCCTTCCGCGCCAGCGCCGCGCGCCAGCGATCGGCGTCTGCCCGAGCGGCCTTGAGATCGATCATGAAGGGAGTCTAGAAACCCTGGAAGGGGCTCAGCCGCCGGCGACTGACGAGACGTAGGCGGCGACGTCGGCGATCTGCTGGGGAGTGAGCGTGCCGGAGAACGATGGCATGGCCGCCCTGACCGTTCGTCACGCGGTCGACGACGAGCTCGGCGCTCGGCATCGCATCGTCGAGATTCGGCCCAACCTGCCCGGTTGTTCCTGCGTCGGCGAGCGTGTGGCATCCGCCACAGGCCGAGGCCCCGAGGAAGATCTCCTTGCCTGCCACCGGGTCGCCCTCGACGGTCGGCTGGGTCTCGGTCGTCGTGGTCTCTGTCGTCTCTGTCGTCTCGGTCTCTGTGGTGTCCGTCGTCTCGGTCTCGGTCGTCTCGGTCTCGGTCGTCTCCGTGGTGGTCGTTCCCTCGACGGTGTCGGGCGTCGCTGTCACCGATTCCTCGCCTCCGCAGCCCACGGCAACGAGGCTGACGAGTGCCGCAAGGACGACCAACACGAGAGCGGTACGACGCACTGGCTCGATCCTATACACGAGAAGAGGACGGACGCCGCACTTGCGTGCGACCTTCAGAAACGCGAGAAAGCCGCATGCGGCGGCTCCCTCGACGTCTTTCCACGAGACCTATACAGAGGCGGCCAACCGTCTCCTGAGGCCCTTCAACTTGAACGCGAGAAAGATCTCCGTGATCCCGCGCGACAGCGCGACTATGCCGACGTAGACCACGAGCAGGATCGCCTTCTCCCTGTGGTTTCCGGCGACCCAGAACGCAAGCAGGATCTCGAGCAAGCCGACGACGAGCTGAAGCCACCAGAGCTCGAACTGGTCCTTCGTGATGAACGCGACGGTGATGTCGAAGATGCCCTTGACGAGCAGGAAGAGTCCGACGAGCGCCGACAGCGTCGCGAACGTGTCGTACGGGTGCCACAACGCGTAGATCCCGGCGACGATGAAGAGGACGCCGAGGAGGCCGTGAATCCATTTCCAGCCGGTTGTGGAGACGCTGATCTGGAAGAACTCGTTGACGCCCGCGACGATCGCGACAACGCCGAAGAGGTACGAGATCGCGGACACGGTCGTGTAGTCCCACTGGAACACCAAGAGGGAGAAGACCAGCCAGGCGATGCCGGTCAGGAGGAACAGCCACCACTTGTCGGCTGCGTCCTCCAGGACCTCGCGCTCGTCGAAAACGTTGTTCATCGTGCCTCCCGGATTCGAATGCCCACTCTGCGCGGATTCTGTCAGGCCGCCGAGCTGGAATCCTCCCGTACGATCTCGCGGAACCGAACCTGTAAGGGGGGAACACGATGGCTGACGTGACCGAGAGCTGCGACGTTCGGAGCCCGCGACGATGATCGTCGAGCGAAGCATGCACCCGTCCTGGCTCTCGAACGCGTACCTGCTCGGGGACGAACCCGGCGGAACGGCCGTCTTCGTCGACAGCGGTGCCCCGCTCGAGCCGCTCCTCGAAGCGGTCGAGCGCGAGCGGCTCACGCCGACGCATCTGCTCCTGACGCACGGTCACGCCGACCACGTCGCAGGCAACACCGAGCTCGTCGAACGCTTCGGTGTCGAGGTGACCGCGGGCGCGGTCTCCACCGGCGGTCTCGAGATCGAGCCCCACGCGACCCCAGGGCATTCCGACGACGGTGTGTCTTTCGTCGCGGGCGAGTACTGCTTTACGGGTGACACGCTGTTCCGCGATGCGGTGGGCGGCGGTCCGGCTGACGAGATGCGCCGGTCGGTGATGGACGTGCTCATGACCCTTCCTCACGACCTTCGCGTCCTTCCCGGTCACACCGACGAGACGACGATCGGTCGCGAGTGGGACGAGAATCCGTTCGTGCGCTTCTGGCGAGGCCTCGATCCCGAGGACGGCCGCACGTGCCGCGTGCACGGCGACGATGCGACCATCGTGGTCTGGTCCCCGGACTACGACGGGAAGGGGAAAGCGCTCGTGCGCCTCGCCGACGGCGTCGAGGTAATCGTCGGCGCGTCGCGGATCGAAGGTCTGTAGATACCCTGACGGGGTATACTTCTCTCATTCCGTTTCTGAGAGGAGAGCCGTGAGCGAGACCGTCACGTACAGCGTTCCCGCGATCCACTGCGCCCTCCACGCTCATGGACTGGAGGAACTCGCCCATGAGCGCGACCGCGACACCTGAGGCCGAGGAGCGGGTCGACCTCGCCCTCGAGGGCATGACGTGCGCCGCGTGCGCGGGCCGCATCGAGCGCAAGCTGAACAAGCTCGACGGTGTGGACGCCTCCGTCAACTACGCGACCGAGCAAGCGGCGGTCCGCTTCGACTCCAGTCGAGTGGCCGTCGCAGACTTGATCGGCGCGGTCGAAGGCGCCGGCTACCACGCGAGACTCGCGGCCGAGGCAGGGGACGGAGATGACCGTTCTCGCTCACTTCGAACGCGCCTGATCGTCGCCGCGGCCCTGACAGCGCCTCTCGTCGCGCTGTCGATGATCCCGCTGCTGCAATTCGACGGCTGGGGATGGCTCGCGCTCGCGCTTGCCACACCGGTCGTGTTCTGGGCCGGCTACGGCTTCCATCGAGCTGCACTCATGAACGCGCGGCACCTCGCCGCGACGATGGACACGCTCATCTCCATCGGCACTCTTGCGGCGTGGGGTTGGTCGGTCGCGGCGCTGGTCGTCGTGGACGACGCGGACATGTACTTCGAGGTGGCGGCGGTGATCACGACGCTGATCTTGCTCGGCCGCTACTTCGAGGCTCGCGCGAGGCGGCGCTCGGGCGCCGCGATCCGCGCACTCCTCGAGATCGGCGCCAAGGAAGCCCGAGTCCTGCGGGACGGCACGGAGGTCTCGGTCCCGATCGACGAGGTCGTCGTCGGAGATCTCATGGTCGTAAGACCCGGGGAGAGGATCCCGACCGATGGTCACGTCGTCGAGGGTGCGTCTGCGGTCGATCAGTCGATGCTGACGGGCGAGCCTGTCCCCGTCGATGTCGGGCCGGGTTCCGACGTGGCCGGAGCGACGGTCAACACCTACGGAAGGCTCGTGGTGCGCGCCACGAAGGTCGGCGAGGATACCGCGCTCGCCCAGATCGCGCGGATGGTCGCCGAGGCGCAATCCGGTAAGGCTCCGATCCAGCGCCTCGTCGACCGCATCTCGAGCGTCTTCGTCCCGATCGTGCTCGGAGTCGCGCTCGCGACGCTCGCCGGCTGGCTCGTCGTCACGGGCGATGCGACCGCCGCTTTCTCCGCGTCGGTAGCCGTCCTGATCATCGCGTGCCCGTGCGCACTCGGCCTCGCCACGCCGACGGCGCTCATGGTCGGAACCGGGCGCGGAGCGCAGCTCGGGATCCTGATCAAGGGGCCAGAGGTCCTCGAGCGCACTCGCCAAATCACGACCATCGTCCTCGACAAGACGGGAACCGTCACGGAGGGGAAGATGGAGCTCGCCGATGTCAGTCTGTTGGATGGCGCCTCGCGCGACGAGGTGCTGCGTCTTGCCGGCGCGGTCGAGGCCGCATCCGAGCACCCGATCGGGCAGGCGGTAGCTGCGGCGGCGCGACTCGAGGTCGGCGAATTGCCACCTGTGAGCGATTTCAGAAACGTCCCTGGCGTGGGTGTCCACGGCGTAGTCGAGGGACACGAGGTCGAGGTCGGACGCCGCAACGGGACGATCATCGTGTCGTGGGACGGAGCGCCACGGGCAACTCTCGCCGTTCGCGACACGGTCAAGCCGACGAGTGCTGAGGCCGTTGTCGCCCTCAAAGGGCTCGGCCTCACGCCGGTTCTTCTCACAGGCGACGGTCGCGAGACTGCGGAGCGCGTCGCCGCCGAGGTCGGGATCGAGCGCGTGCTCGCCGAGGTCTATCCGGAGGACAAGATCGCGGAGGTTCGGCGGCTCCAGGAGGCGGGAGAGGTCGTCGCGATGGTCGGAGACGGCATCAACGACGCTCCGGCTCTGGCTCAGGCGGATCTCGGCCTTGCCATCGGCACGGGAACCGACGTCGCGATCGAGGCCTCGGACATCACGCTCGTCTCCGGGGACTTGCGCGCCGCTGCGGACGCGATCGCCCTCGCGCGGCGCACGCTCGCAACCATCAAGGGAAACCTCTTCTGGGCCTTCGCCTACAACGTCGCGGCCATTCCTCTCGCCGTCGCCGGTCTTCTCAACCCGATCGTCGCGGCCGCGGCGATGGCGTTCTCGAGCGTCTTCGTCGTCACGAACTCGCTCCGCCTTCGTCGCTTCCACTCCGCCCGGGAAGGAGTCGCATCGTGAGTCAGGTCGAACCGCCTTCTCACGGCTACGCGGAGGACAAGCAGGCGCTCGTCAGCCGGCTTCACCGCATCGAAGGCCAGGTGCGTGGGATCGAACGGATGGTCGAGGAGGATCGCTACTGCATCGAGGTGCTCACCCAGATCGCCGCTGTCAACACGGCACTCGAGAGCCTCGCCTTCAAGATCCTCGACGACCACGTGAACCACTGCGTCGCCGACGCGCTCGCCTCAGGTGATCCGAGCGAGGCAGAGACGAAGAGCAAAGAGCTCCTCGAAGCCGTGCACCGCTTCGCACGCGTGCGCTGATCGAGCATCTAGCGCTCGTCGAGCGCCAGGCGCACGCCGAAGACGACGAGAACGACTCCGGTCAAGGCGTCGAGCGCTCGTCGGGCAGGACCGGCGAGAAGGGCTCGGACGTGAGCGACGGCAACTGAGTACAACGTCAGCCAGCCGAGCGTCAGCGCGCAGAAGAGCAAGCCGAATGCGAGCAGCCCTGCGAACGAGGCGGCACCCCCAGGTACGAACTGCGGAAGCAGGCTGGCGAAGAACACCGCCATCTTTGGGTTGCCGAGGTTGCTGAGCACTCCCTGCCGAAACGCGCGGGACGGGGGGATCGGTGCGCTTTGCCGAAGCTCTCGAGTGTGTCCGTGACGACGAATCGCGGCGTAGAGCGACTGGGCGCCGAGGTAGACGAGGTACGCGGCGCCCGCGAGCTTGAGAGCGCGAAACGCCGGCTCGGACGCGCTCAGGAGCGCCACCACCCCGGCGCTCGCGGCGATCGTCCAGATCGCCTGGCCAATGGCCACACCGCCCGCCGTCGCGATCCCGCCACGGCGTCCGCCGGCGAGCGTGTTCCTGATCGTGAGGGCAGTGTCCTGGCCCGGCGTGCAGATGACCACGGCCGACACGGCAACGAATGCGGCGAGGCTCTCCAGCATGCTCGAGGAAGTATTGCGCGGCGCCGTGCGTTGCCATCTCACGATGTCCCGCGCCCGCAGCGTTGACCAGTGGAGTGACGACTCGCGCACACCTCTCCCTGCTTGCCGTCGTGGTGATCTGGGCCGGGTCGTTCTCGGTCATCAAGGCGCTCCTCGACGATGACGTCGCCGCCGGAGACATCGCGATCCTTCGCTACGCGATCGCCGCGCCAGGCTTTGCGTTCATCCTCTGGCGGGCGCGCGGGCTGCCGGGACTGACGCGCGGCGATGCGGTGCGGGTCGCCGCCGCCGGGCTCATCGTTGTCGTCGGCTACCACATGTTCCTCAACATCGGCACCCAGCACACGACGGCGGGCGTTGCGGCGCTGGTCGTGGCGCTCGCTCCGGGGATGACGCTGGCTCTCGCCCTCGTGGTCGGACTCGATCGCCTTCGTGCCAGGCATGTCGTCGGGCTTGCGATCGCCTTCGCGGGTGTCGTGGTCGTCGTCACGCTCGGGTCTGGGAGCGACCTGTCGCTGGCGAGCACGAAGGGGCCGCTCATCGTCCTCGGCGCGCCGCTTGCATTCGCCGCTTACAACGTGATTCTGAAGCCGCTCCTCGGCCGTCACGATCTGTTGGCTCTCACCGCGGCGACGAGCCTCGTCGGGATCGTCGGTCTTCTGCCGTTCGTGCGCGGGTCGACGGTCGAGACAGTGGTCGACGCGTCTGCGTCGGAGGTGGCGCTCCTCCTGTATCTCGGCGTCCTCGCGACGTTCCTCGGCTACATCCTGTGGAATGTCGGATTGAGAGGTATCGGGCCGACCCGTGCGGTCTCGTACACGTACGCGATCTCACCGCTTGCCGTGGTGATCGGCGCGCTCGTGCTGGACGAGACGATCACGCCCTGGCTCGTGCTCGGCGGCGCGCTCGTCATCGGCGGGATCGCGCTCACGCAACGCCCGTCCGGTCGCCGTCGCTCGGATAGCGTCGAGGCGTGGCCGAGCGCACCCTCACGCAGCGCGAGCTGAACCGGGCGCTCCTCGCTCGACAGCTGCTCCTCGAGCGCGCGCGTCTCCCGATTCCGCGCGCGGCGCTCGAGCGCATTGCGGGCATCCAGGACCAGTACGCGCCGAACGCCTACATCCGGCTGTGGTCGTGCCTCGACGGATTCCGGCGGGCGGATCTGACACGTGCCCTCGAGCGGCGCACGGTCGTGCAGGCGACACTCATGCGCGGGACGATTCACGTCGTCTCGCAGCGGGACTTCTGGCCGTTCGCGGTTGCGCGCACCTCTTCCAGACGGCCGAGCGCCGGATCGGGTCCGAGAACGTCGACCGCGATGCCGCCCTCGACCACATCGCCCGGCGCTACCTCGGCGGGTTGGTCCGGCACCTGCTGCGGACATTGCGCAATGGGCCGGCGGGGCCGGCTTCAAGGCGCGTTTCACCTGGCTCCCCGCGCTCGAGCGGCTGGCTCTGCGCCGGTTCCGCGACGAGCAGGGGAAGGAGCTATTCGACCTCCCTCGTGCGCCGCTCCCGGATCGTGAGCACGAATCCCTTCGAACGCCTCGACCCAGCGGTGCAGCGCGAGCTCGGTGACGAGGCCGAGCGGCTTGCGGCGTTTCACGAATGATTCAGAATGCGCCTGTGAGCACTGAGCCAGAAGCGCACGACCACGAGGGCGAGGTCTGGCGGCTGGCGCTGATGGGCGAGGCGCGCGGTCTCGCGATGACCCGTCGTCTCGTCGGCTGGATCCCCGCCGGGCCTCGCTGCAAGCTCTGCCTCGCGCCGCTCAAGCCTCCGGGTAGCCTCGCTTTGAAGCTCGTGGGCTTCGGCCCGTCTCGCCTGAACCGCCGTCTCTGCAGCGCGTGCTTCAAGCAGATCGGAAAGCAGCCTGGGGGCGCCGAGATCGAGCTCTCCTTCCTCTTCGCCGACGTTCGTGGATCGACCGCGCTTGCCGAGCGAATCCCCGCACAGGAGTTCTCGCAGCTCATCTCGCGCTTCTATGGGACTGCCGCACGGGTCGTCGACAGGTGGAACGGTCTCGTCGACAAGTTCGTCGGCGACGAGGTGGTCGCCCTGTTCGTCCCCGGCTTCGCAGGTGAGGATCATGCAGCCCGAGCAGTCGACGCGGCGCGAGATCTACTGCGCGAGACCGGAAACGACGGCGGGGAGCCGTGGGTCCCGCTCGGTGTCGGCGTGCACACAGGGGTCGCCTTCGTGGGCCGCGTCGGAGAGGGCGACGCGTGCGATTTCACTGCGGTGGGTGACGCCGTCAACACGACTGCGCGGCTTGCCTCGTCCGCGAGTGCTGGCGAGATTCTCGTCAGCCGCGCGGCGGCCGAGTCGTCGCAGCTCGACTCGACCGGGCTCGAGTCGCGGACTCTCAGCCTGCGAGGGCGAGACGAGCTGGTCGAGGCACTGGTCGCCCGCGCGTAGCAAGGGCGACGATCATTCATCGACTGACGAAGCGGCGGAGCTCCTCCTCGACGAGCTCCGCCCAGCGCTCGGCGCGCGGGAGGCTCACGAGGCTGCCCCAAGGAGCGCGGAGCGCAATTCCGTGCACCGCGCCCGGAATGAGAACGTAGCGGCCCTCGGCACCCGCCGCGTGCGCCCGCTCGAACCCGCGCTGTGAGCTCCGAGCCGAGACTCCCGGGATCCCGGGCAGCCACCTGTCGAACGCCCCGTGGAAGACCGCGAGGCGCTTTCCGTGCAGACGCGATACGTCGAGCTCCGCGGGGATCCATGGTGCGAGCCCGACGACTCCCTCGACACCGGGCTCGTCCGCGGCCGCGATCGACACAGCTCCGCCCATCGAGAAGCCCAGGAGGAGCGTTCGCGGAGCGCCGACCTCGCGGACCGCGGCTCGCGTGTCCTCGATGCACGACTCGAGCCGCTTCCACGACTTCACCCGGTATCGGACCTCTGCGAAGGCAAGCCCAGGGAGCCGCCTCGAGAGCCGACTCACCAGCCACTCGACGGACGCGCTCCAGGTGCCTTCGACCTCGCGTGCCTGGCCTCCGTTGACGCACACCACCGCGCACTGGCTCGTCGGCCCGGTGACGCGGATCTCGGCTCCTGTCGACAGGTACGTCATGCGTCGCGCTCAGCGGATCCCGTTGAGCTCGTAGCGCAGGAACAGGTGCTCCTCGTGGCGCCTGATGCTCAGTGGGCGTCCCCGAACGAGTGGGACGAGGTCAGCCCCCTCGACGAGTCGGAAGCGGCTTCCCGGCCCCGCGTCGCCGGCGAGAAGCGGCGACAGCGTCAAGAACAGCTCGTCGACGACACCGGCTCCGACGAGAGAGCCATGAGTGTGGGGGCCGGCTTCGGAGAGGATCAGTCCGTGGCCGCGCTCGTGCAACGCGGTGACGATCGCCCGCGGATCGAGGGTTGCCTGCGTTCCGAGCGAGATGACGCTCGAAGCCTGCGGGAGGCTCTCGGCGAGAGCGGCGGCACCAGCATCGCTCGTCAGGACGAGTGCGCCGGACGCGAGCACGGGGTGCGCCGGGTCGATCGATCCCCTGCCCGTGAGAATCGCCACTTCCGGCATCTCGTTCCGGCCGAGCCGCCGTCGAAGCTCCGCGAATGCAGCTGACGCGGGCGGGAAGATCTTCTCGGGCCTCCACGTGCCTCGAGGCGACGCTCGCAGCGTTCCGGCCCCGATCAGCACGACGTCGGCCAGTGCGCGCAGCAAGCCCATGACGAAGCGGTCAGCCTCGCTGCCCGATGCGATCAGGCTGTTCGACTCGGGAATGGACGGAATCGCCACGACACCGTCGAGAGTCGAGACGAAGTTCGCGAAGAGCCGCGGCTCGGCGAACCCGAGGCCGCCTCCGTAGAGGTCGGCGAGCTCCTCCGGAAGGTCGAGCGACGCGAGGTCGTCGACCTCGTAGAGGACCTCGAGTGGAGTCACTCCGCGGGACTTCCGACTGAGGGGACGGCAGCCCCGATCCACTCCACGAGCTGCGACAGGAGCGTCGGGTCGAGTCCGTGCCCCATGTGCGGAGACTCGTGGTACACGACGTCTGCACCCGCCTCCTGAAACAGCTGTCTCGCGCGTCTTCCCCAATCGACCGAGATAACCGGGTCGAGCGCACCGTGCCCGATCGCAAGCCGCGGAAGGGGAGAGGAGAGATCGAGTCGAAAACCCGGCACGGTCGGCACGAATCCGCTGAGCGCTATGAGCCCTGCCGGGCGCGGCCGTTCTTCACCGAGTCCGAGGGCGTAGGTCATCACCGCACCCTGCGAGAAGCCTCCGAGGATGGTGCGCTCGGGCGAGACGCCTGTCTCCGCAGCCAGCGCGTCGAGCCATGTGCTTGCCGCTGAGGAACGTCTCGGTGAAGGTCGCCGGATCCGGGTAGCCGACCTCGTGCAACGCGTACCAGTGGGCTCCTCCAGGAGGAAGCTGAAGCGGCCCGCGCGGGCGTCACTCCCAGAAGCCGACGCTCGGGGTCGAGGATGTCCAGGAGTGGGTAGAGATCGCGCTCGTCTGCGCCTCGTCCGTGGAAGAGCACGAGCAACCCATCGGGCTCTCCGGCGGCGGGCCGACTGAGATATCGGAGCGCGTCAGCGGGCATGGCTCCGCGGAACGTACCTGCGCCGATGCGGCCCGTCAGCCGGATGAACGACTTTCGAGCGTGGTTACGCGAGTCGGCCGAGCACCGTGCCGAACACCGCATGCCGCCACGTTGCTTGCGCGAACGCTCGTGGGCTCCTCAAGAGCGGTGGCACTCCGGGCTCGCCGCGTGCGGGGTGGTACCGATCGATGAAGTAGCAGAGGGGATAGAGCGAGACGTGCTCGGCGAGCGCCATGCCCAGGGCGAGCTTGCGCGGACCGATCGGGATGCGACGGCGAGCCTCGTGGAACGCCAACCCGAAGATCGCACCGTTCACCGCGTGCGCCGTCAATCCCACCGGTCGCCAGTTCCCACCTCGCGTCAACCCCTTACCGAGGACGGCGACGTCCGAGTAGTCGCAGCCCAGGAGCCGCTGGTCGAAGGGCTCCTGCAGCGCCCAGACGGCTGCGGCCACCGCGCCCGCCGCCACGGATCGGAGTCGACTGCTCATGGTTCCTGCCTCCGGACGATGGTGTGGCGGACGCAGTTGCTCATGTCAGCTACTCAGGCTCGCGTGCGATCGAGGTGCTGCAGAAGCTCGTGGGCGGCGAGCTCGATCTCCTTGTGCCTCCACTCGGCGGCCCGATACTGGCAAGCGATCAGCCCACATCCACCGACAGTAGTCCCGCTTTCCGTCGAAGCCCCTGACTACGCGGTCCGGCCCGGAGGCCGGAAAACCCTGTGTCCATGAGGTGGAGCTAGCCGGGCTCGAACCGGCGACCTCCTGGGTGCGATCCAGGCGCTCTCCCAGCTGAGCTATAGCCCCAGGGAGGCCCGATTGTAGCGATCGGGCCCCGCTGTGTCTCAGCCGCGGATACAACGCAGGCGGCGGCTATCAGCTCGTCAGCTGGCCCGGCCCAGAGGCGCGGGGTCCACGCCGGCGGCGAAATTCCCGATCGCGTCACGCACCGGGGGACTGGGTCGTCAAGTTCCGCGGGGAAATGGGCCGGGCGGCATCTGTGGTTGGGGGGTCTGCGGCCTGCAGATCGTCGCGTCCTCGTTCTTCGGGATCACGCGCGGAGTGTCCTGTGCGTGAGGGATCGCGGCCCCGCCCACGAGAATTCCGAGAACGAGGAGCCACAGGGCTGCGGTCACGCGCGCCCAGAACGGATACGGGCGCTCGGCCCGCGTAGGTGCTGGAGGAGGCGTCGACTGCCTCGGAGCTCGAGGGGGCGCGACCGGTCCTTCGAGCGTCGCGCGCACGCGCTCCCGAAGCTCGGGATCGACGAGCGCAAGCTCAGGGCTGACCGTTTCCCAGGCCATGTGTACGGATTCTCGCTGAAGGCTGCCTTCCCTCGCTCCCCGAGGTGTGCGCGAGAACGGTGGCAAGTCCGTCTCAAGCGTTCCACAGCTCGGCTCAACGACACCGATTGCCGACCACCTGTCGGATTCGGACGACTAGCTGACGTGAGCGAGGGCGGTTACCACGGGGGCGACATCAACGAAGGGAGGATGCGTGTACGCACGCATGATCGGAATTGGGCTTGCCGTGCTCGTCGCGCTCGCCGGCTCGGCAGCGCTCGCGGGAGGAGCCTCGAAGCGCGTAGGCGACGACGTCATCACGGGCTGTCAGAAACCGGGTCGGGGCTTTCTCCGAATCGTCCGGGATGCTTCGGCGTGTCGAGGCAATGAGCGTGTCGTCACCTGGAACCGGCGCGGAGCCGAAGGACCAGCCGGCCCAGCCGGTGCGGCTGGGGAGCGCGGGCCTGCAGGCCCGGCTGGACCTGCGGGAGCGATTGGGCCTGCCGGTCCGGCCGGATCTGTTGGAGCAGTCGGGGCCTGCCGGGCCGCAAGGCCAGGCCGGCTCACAGGGTCCCGCTGGCCCAGCCGGACCAGCCGGGCCGCAGGGACCTGCGGGGTCCGGGTTGACTTCGCTTGCAGCGCTGACTGGCACGGCTTGCTCTCGCTTCGACGGCTCGGCGGGCACAGTCGCCGTGGCGACGACGTCGGCGAACATCGTCGAGCTTCGGTGCTCCGAGAGCGGTGGGCCTCCGCCGCCACCCCCGCCCTCCGGCGACCTCGTGATCAACGAGATCGACTACGACCAGGTCGGTGCAGACTCCGGTGGATTCGTGGAGATCGCCAACACCGGCGGCTCGGCGGCAGTGCTCGATGGGATCGCGCTCGTGCTCGTGAACGGGGGCGACGGGCTCGAGTACGACCGGATCGACCTCACCGGGTCGCTCGCTGCGGGGGCGTATCTCTCGCTCACCGTCGAGCCACAGAATGGCGCGCCCGATGGCGTTGCACTGATCGCTACGGCAAGCGGTGCTCTCTTGGACGCCTTGTCGTACGAGGGTGAGATCACCGCTGCCGTGATCGGCAGCCAGACCTACAACCTCGTCGAGGGAACAGCGCTCGCTGCGGCCGTCGCGGACTCGAACACGGTCGATGGATCGCTCGCGCGGATTCCCGACGGGCAGGACGGCAACAACGCCACTGCCGACTGGGCGTTCACCCAGACGAAGACGCCTGGGGCTGCAAACGTCGCCGCTCCGTAGGTGCTACGAGGCTCACGCGTCCGGCGGTCTGCGCCGGGCGCGTGAGCGCCCGCGCCGGTCGAGACGACCCTCGAGCTCTGCCAGTTCGCGCTGCAAGTCGCGGTAGCGCTGCCAGCGGGTGGGCTCGAGACGACCATCGGCCAGTGCGGCCTGGACGGCGCACCCGGGCTCGGTCTCGTGACTGCAATCGCTGAATCGGCACTGGTCGGCGAGTGCGGCGATGTCTTCGTAGGCCTCCGTGAGCCCATCCTCGGCAAGCCAGAAGTGCACCTGACGCATTCCGGGGTTGTCCACGATGAGCCCGCCGCTGGGGAGGATTACGAGCTGGCGACGGGTCGTCGTGTGCCTCCCCTGGCCGTCGGCTCGCACGGCACCTGTCTCGAGCAGGTCGGCTTGTCCCGAGAGGGCATTGACGAGCGTCGACTTGCCGACGCCGGAAGGGCCGAGGAGTGCACCGGTCAGTCCGGGGGCGAGGTGCTCGCGAA
The DNA here is from genome assembly GCA_963827525.1 of uncultured Thermoleophilia bacterium. Taxonomy (GTDB): domain Bacteria; phylum Actinomycetota; class Thermoleophilia; order Gaiellales; family Gaiellaceae; genus GMQP-bins7. The sequence continues at coordinate 36,476 of CAWHBH010000034.1, read as the reverse complement.
CCGCGTCGAGGCCGAAACCGGTGCGGGTCGAGATGGCGTAAACCGGGATCTCCCCATCGATCCCGGCGACTTCGGCGGCCACTGCCTCCGGATCGGGCTCGAGGTCAGCTTTCGTAAGCAGGATTGCCGGACGCGCACCGCTTTCGAACGCCAGGGTGACGTACCGCTCGAGCAGACGTGTGTCCACCTCCTCGCCGAGGCGTCGCGACGATGAAGACGACATCGAGGTTTGCCGCGATCACCTGCTCGCGCACGTCGTTCGAGCCCGCGTCGTGTGCGGCGCGTCGTGAGAGCTTGGTTCGGCGAGGCAGGACGACGACGATTGCGCCGGCTGAGTCGAGCCCGACCCAGTCGCCGACGACCGGAAGATCGACGGGGGAGGCATCGCTTCGGAGGCGGCCGGTTATCCGCGCGCGCACCTCGCCCTCCGCCGTCAGGACGTCGTACGCACCGCGGTGCTGGATCGCAATCCGTCCTGGAACCAGCCCTTCCTCGTGGAACGGCGCGAACACGGAGCTCCATGCGTCGTCCCAGCCGAGCGTCGTGAGTTCGGGCACCCGCACATTGTCCCGGAACAACACGATGAGACGGAGACGCTGCAAGGGTGGGGGCGGCCCGTGGAGGGCCGCCCCCAACGCCCGTTACTTCACCGTCGGAACGGTGACGTCGATCCAGACGCTCCGGTGGTCGGAGGTCGGCAAGCCGCCGACGAGCCCCCACGCTACGGGGTCGAAGACGCCGGTGAGCCTCGAGAGCGGATCGGACCGGACCGGCCAGAAGATGCCGCTGTCGACGAGTTGAAGCGTCTTCCTCGGGAGCACGTAGTCCACACGCAGGTTGCCCGGTCCGAAGGGACCGAAGTCAGCGAAATCGGCCGTATCGAAGCGAGGATCACCCTTGTGGGCTGCATTGTTGCCACCCTGGCCCGCTGCCTCGGTGCCGCCGGCACTCTCCGGCGTGAGCTTCGTGTTGATGAGCGGGTGCTCGAGCAATTGCTGGATCGAGCCTGCGATGCTGTCTCCGTCGACCGGGTCGGAGTTCTGGTCGCCGGCGATGACGAAGAGCTCGCCGGGCTTCAAGCCTCCCGACTGACCCTCGTCGTCGTAGATGTAGCCCGCCTTGCCAGGCGTGATGTAGTCGGCCCAGAAGCGGATCTCGTCGTGGTTCCGCCGGCCGTTTCGGTCCTCGGCCCCGTCGAAGACGGGCGGCGTCGGGTGCGAGACGAGGAAGTGCACGGTCTTCTTGCCGATGAGAATCGGGACGTCCCAATGACTCTTCGACGAGAGCCTCAGGATGTCGACCTCGTCCGGTGAGTAGAACGGGGTCGGGATCAGGTTGCCGGGCATGTCCTTCCACTTGAAGAGCCGGAAGGTGCGGACGTCCTCGTATGCGATCGGGAACTTCGAGTAGACGACCATCCCGAACTGGCCAGGAAACGCGCCGAAGCCGAACGAGTCGTCGCCATAGCCGGCCGCGCCCGGAGTCGTGACGGCACCGCCGAAGTTGTTGAGGTCCTTCCCCGTTGGGACACCTGTGTTCGAGGCGGCGATGAAGGCGTACGGGTACTCGATGGGCGCCGCGCCGTTCTGCGACACCTCCAGGAAGTTGTCTCGGAAGAGGTTCTCCGGCCCGGGAGCGACGCCGAGGTCACCGTCCTGGAGCGGATCGAACTCGTTGATCAGGAGAACGTCAGGCCGGACACGCTGGATGACCTCAGCGACGTTCTTGGCCTGATTTCGGAACTGGTCGTCGACGTTCGGATTCGAAAGGTGCGTGACGAGCAGGCCCACGCCGCTCGGAAGATTGAGCGTGTTGAAGGGCCGGTTGAGCGAGGCGTTGAAGGTCGCAAAGCGTACGTCCGCCTCGGGCGGCGCGGCCGAAGCGGTTGCCGACATCGTTGCGACCGCCGCGACGGCGGCGAAGAGCAAGAGTCTCATGAAACCCCCTCCTGGAGTTGTACGACGCCCGGGTCCTAGCAGGTCTCGGCCTAGCAAACCCAGCCAGCGGTGTTCAGCCGGCCAACGTGTGGTGCAAAGCTGTGTCGAGCTCGGGAAGCTCGAACGTGAAGCCCGCGTCGATCAAACGCGCCGGAAGCGCGCGTTGGCCCATCAGGAGCACTTCCTCTGCCATCTCGCCGAAGACTGACTTGGCCACAAACGCGGGGAGGGGGAAGATCGTCGGTCTTCCGAGCGCCCTGCCGAGCGCTTTCGTGAACTGCGCGTTTGTGACGGGATTCGGGGAGACGACGTTCAGCGGGCCTTCGAGGTCGCCCTCGAGGGCGAAGCGGATGGTGCGTACCAGGTCCTCGATGGCAACCCAGCTCCACCACTGCTTCCCGCTGCCGACGCGGCCGCCGAGACCGAGCTTGAACGGTGTCAAGAGGCGCGGCAGCGCGCCTCCTTCTCGCGAAAGGACGATTCCGGCACGGAGATTGACGACGCGGATATCGGCCGCGCGCGCGGGCTCACAGGCGCCCTCCCATGCCCTGCCCACGTCTGCAAGGAACCCAGTGCCGGTTGCTCGACTCCTCGGTCAGGATCTCGTCGCGGCGGTCGCCGTAGATCCCGACGCCACCTGCGCAGACGAGCACGCGCGGTCGGGGCTCGAGGGCGGCCATCGTCGACGCCAAGAGGCGCGTCGAATCGATGCGGGAGGCGAGGATCTCGGCCTTCCTCGCAGTCGTCCAGCGGCGGCCGATCGTCGCACCGCTCAGATTGACTACGGCGTCCACGCCGGCGAGCGCCTTTGCATCGAGCCAGCCAGAGGCAGGATCCCACTCGATCTCTTGCGAGTCCGCAGGGCTACGGCGGACGAGTCGCACGACGTCGTGTCCGGCACCCTGGAGCTCCGGCACGAGCGCGGAGCCGATGAGGCCAGATGCGCCGCTGAGTGCGATCTTCATGCGGCCGATTGTGGCACCCCCGCACTAGGGTTTGCGAGGTGCCGGTCGAGACACGCAGCGCGCTACGCCTGCGCGACGGTGTTCGCGCCGCGCTCCCTCTTGCTCCGAGCCCGATCCTCTTCGGTCTCTCGTTCGGAGTCCTGGCCGAGGCCGCCGGAGTCGGCGCAGTTGCCGCGGTTGTCATGTCTGCCACGACGTTCGCCGGTGCTGCTCAGTTTGCGGCCGTCTCGGTTCTGGACGTAGGCGGGACCGTCGCTGCGGCGGTGACGGCGGCGATCTTTCTCAATGCACGCTACGTGGCGATCAGCCTCACGGTGGCGTCCATCTTTCCCGGTGGCAGGCTCCGCCGGCTCGTGGAGTCCCAGGCGATCGTCGACGAGTCGTGGGCGCTCGCCGGGCGCCGCGGTCGTTTCGAATGGCCCATCCTCGTGGGCTCGGGACTCGTGTTCTACGTGCTCTGGGTCGGGAGTACGGCGCTCGGAACCGTGGTCGGAGGAGTTCTCGAAGATCCGAACACGCTCGGGCTCGACGCGGCCTTCGCCGCGCTGTTTCTCGCACTCGCCGTCCCGTACCTACGAGATCGGAAGGGCCGACAGGCAGCCGCGCTTGCTGTCGCGATCACGCTCGTTCTCATCCCGGTCGCTCCGTCGGGCGTACCGCTCATCGCAGCCTCGGCCGCATGCCTGCTGGGTCTCAGACGATGAGCGACGCGTGGATCGTCGTCGCCGTGGTCGGTGTGGTGACGATCGCGTTCAAGTCAGCCGGGCCGGTCTTCCTGGGTGGGCGAGCTTTGCCCGCACGCGTTCGATCGATGGTCGACCTCCTCGCTCCCGTGATGCTGATGGCGCTCGTCGTGACGCAGACCTTCGGGGGGAACGAGGAGTTGGAGGTGGACGCCCGGGTTCCGGGCGTCGCCGCGGCTGCTGTCGCGATCTGGCTGCGCGCACCGGTCATCGTGACGATGATCATCGCCGCGGTCGTGACCGCGTTCGTCCGCGCTCTGGGCTAGATGCTTAGAGGCGATCGGTCTGGCGTGCGTGCGGGCCGCGCCAGAACACGGCCGCTGCCGCGAGCGCCTCGGCAGCCAGGCTGACGACGCCGATCACGAGTAGCCATAGTCGAAAGTGCCGCATATCAGCGGTGATCGGCCTGAAAGCGCCGCGCCTTGAGAGGCAGGTGCCTCAGCGCGGAGGGCGAAGCACTGCGAATGGATCCGTTACCTCGAGCTGCCGGGAGCAGAAGCGATACACCTCGGCCGGACGGCCTCCGGCAGGGCCGTGAGCTCTTTGCTTCCCCACCGGCTCGATCGCACCCCGCCTCAGCAGAACGCGCTTGAGGTTCGTTGCCGAGACGTCGTGCTCGAGTGCGGCCTCGTAGACATCGCGGAGCTCGGCGAGCGTAAAGCTGTCGGGGGCGAGGGCGAAGCCGATGTTGGAGTAGGAGAGCTTGCCGCGGAGTCGCTCCCGCCCGGCGAGCACGATCGACCCGTGGTCGAAGGCGGTCGGTGGCAGGTCGTCAACGGCGTGCCAGCGCGTATCGGCCGGCACACGCGGATCGATGCCCAGGGGAACGAGCCCCAGATACGCGGTTGCGAGCTCCCATCGTTTCGGGTGACGCGCCGGATCGCTCCAGGTGCCGAGTTGCTCGAGATGTGCGACCTCGCGTACGTCCACCTTCGTGGCCAGATGACGAAGGATCGACTGCTCGAGCGTCTCGCTGGGCTCGAGCGTTCCACCCGGTAGCGACCACATGCCCCGAAACGGATCGCGAGCACGTTCCCAGAGGAGCACTTCCAGCACCGCGGCGCGCACCTGGAACACCACGGCAAGCGCGACGTGAGCGGGGAGTGTCAGGTGGGGTGGTAGACTCAGCCACGAGGTTATTGACTCAGAGGCTAAAACTAGCATGAGCGCGAAAAACGGCAGACATCGCCCAGAAGCATTTGATCTCGTCGTCGTCGGTGGCGGCGTCGCCGGGCTCATTGCGGCGCTGTGCGCGGCCGCCGAGGGTGACGTCCTCGTTCTCACGAAGGGACCCCTGCTGTCGTCGAACAGCCTGCTCGCCCAGGGCGGCATCGCTGCAGCCGTCGGCGCCGACGACTCGCCTGCGCTTCACGCCGAGGACACGCTTCGCACAGGCCGAGGACTCTGCCGTCCGAGCGCAGTCGAAGCGCTGACCGAGGAGGCGGCGGCACGAATTCGCGATCTCGTCGAGCTCGGTGTCGAGTTCGATGACGGGCTCGGCCTCGAAGGGCGGACACAGCCGCCGACGCGTGGTACACGCCGGCGGCGCCGCGACCGGCGATCGCGTGGCTCGCGTGCTTGCCGAACGAGCTCTCGCCCATCCACGAATCCAGGTAGCGGAGGGCGAGCAGATGCTCTCGCTCTGGCGCGCGGACGAGCGGTGTGTGGGTGTCGTCACCGACCGTCGCGCCGTCGCCGCTCGCGCCACGCTGCTCGCCACCGGCGGTGCTGCGGCGCTTTGGCAGCGCACCACGAATCCTCCGGGCGCGGTCGGAGAGGGGATGGCTGCGGCCTATCGCGCGGGTGCGGCACTCGCCGACCTCGAGTTCGTGCAATTCCATCCCACGACCCTCGTCGACTCGTCGCTGCTTCTCTCCGAGGCGCTTCGCGGGGAGGGCGCCACGCTTCTGGACGAGCATGGTCACAGATTCACGGACGAGCTCGCGCCCCGCGATGTCGTGGCGCGTGAGATCGCGGCGCGCGGCACGGCGCTTCTCGATCTCCGCGCGATCGACCGCGGCCGGTTTCCTGCTCTCATGGGGAGCCTCGTCGAGGAGGGCTATGACCCTGCAGAAACCCCGATCCCGGTTGCACCCGCCGCCCACTACACCGTCGGAGGGATCCTCACCGACCTCGACGGGCGCAGCGAGCTCGCAGGGCTCTACGCAGCCGGTGAGTGTGCCGCGACGGGCGTCCACGGCGCGAACCGCCTGGCCTCGAATTCTCTACTGGAATGCCTCGTCTTCGGGAGGCGCTCGGCTCTTGCAGCTCTCGCCGAGTCGGACTTGCCCGCGCGGCTGCCCGCTCCACCCGCGCCTTCACCGCCAGAGGCTGTGACGGGCGACCTTCGCCACCGGCTCTGGGAAGACTGCGGCCTGGTACGCGATGCGGCGGGTCTCGAGCGGCTGCGGTCGGCACCCCACCTGCTCACTCGCCTCATCGCAGAGAGCGCGTGCACCCGTGAGGAGAGCCGTGGATCGCACTTCCGCGTCGACTTCCCGATGGAGAGCGACGCATTCGAGCAGCACGTCGTCCTGCGACCGGGGTCGGAGCCCACACTCGAGACATGGCAGTAGCGACGGACACGCTCGAGCGCATCGTCCTCGCGGCACTCGCCGAAGACGTCGGTCAGGGCGACGTCACGACCGACGCAACCGTGTCTCCGGAGGCCGTCGGAGCGGCCGAGCTCCTCGTCAAAGAGCCTGGTGTCGTCTGCGGGCTGCGCACCGCCGAGACGGCGTTTCGCGCTCTCGACGACGAGATCCGATTCGAGCCGCTCGTGCGAGACGGGGACGTCCTCGACGGTCCAACCGCCGTCGCGATCGTGAGTGGACCGCAGCGCGCGATCCTCACGGGCGAGAGGGTGGCGCTGAACTTCCTCGGTCGACTCTCGGGCATCGCGACCCTGACGAAGAGTTACGTCGACGCGGTGGAGGGCACGGGTGTCGCCATTCTCGACACGCGGAAGACGACTCCTGGGTTGCGCGCGCTCGAGAAGCACGCTGTCGCTTGTGGAGGCGGACGCAACCATCGCTTCGGCCTCGACGACGGTGTGTTGGTCAAGGACAACCACCTCCGCGCGGCAGGCTCGATCGCAAGAGCCGTCGAGAGCCTGCGGGCGACGACCGTGCTTCCGATCGAGGTCGAGTCCGACACGTTGGAGCAGGTGTCGGAGGCGCTCGACGCGGGTGTCGACGCCATCCTCCTCGACAACATGTCCCTGGACGAGCTCCGCGCTGCCGTTGCTCTCAACGGCGGACGCGCACGACTCGAAGCGTCGGGCGGCATCACGCTCGAGAGCGTTCGCGCCGTCGCCGAGACCGGCGTCGACGAGATCTCGGTCGGCGCGCTCACCCATTCCGCTCGTTCCCTCGACGTCTCACTGGAGCTGAAATGACCACGCTCGAAATCACAACGATGCAGGAGGAGGTCCGTGCGCTCGCCGCCGAGCGAGGCGCCGTGATCCTCGCCCACAACTACCAGGTGCCCGAAGTCCAGGACGTCGCGGACTTCGTCGGCGACTCGCTCGGGCTCTCGCGTGAGGCCGCCGCGACAGATGCCGAGGCGATCGCGTTCTGCGGCGTCCACTTCATGGCCGAGACAGCGGCGATCCTGAGCCCGGACAAGACCGTCCTCATTCCCGACCTCGACGCCGGCTGCTCGCTCGCCGCGTCGATCACCGCCGACCAACTCCGCGCGTGGAAGGCCGAGAATCCGGGCGCCGTGGTCGTCTCGTACGTCAACACGACGGCCGAGGTGAAGGCGGAGAGCGACTATTGCTGCACGTCCGGCAACGCCAAGGGCGTGATCGACTCGATCCCCGAGGACACGGAGATCCTGTTCCTGCCCGACATGTTCCTCGGCCTTTGGCTCGAGAAGGTCACCGGGCGCAAGCTGCGCATCTGGATGGGGGAGTGCCACGTGCACGCGGGTATTCGGCCACGTGACATCGAGCGCATGCAGGCCGAGGCACCGGACGCCGAGTTCCTCGTCCATCCGGAATGCGGCTGCGCAAGTCAGTGCATGGCCTTCGGCAACAAGAACACCCACATCCTCTCGACCGAGGGGATGATCAACTTCGCGAAGAACTCGCCCAAGGAGCGCTTCCTCATCGCGACCGAGACCGGGATCATCCACCGGCTGCAGAAGGAAGCCCCCGAGAAGCGTTTCGAGGCGGTCTCCGAGAAGGCGATCTGCCGCTACATGAAGATGATCACGCTCGAGAAGCTGCGCGACTCGCTGCGCGACTGGGAGTACGTCGTCACCGTTCCTGACGACATCGCTCAGCGGGCGCGAGGCGCGATCGACCGGATGGTCGCCATTTCTTGAGGCTCGCCAAGGAGCAGCGCGCGTTCCTCGAGAACCCGTTCGTCGGCGTCGTGACGACGCTGCAACGAGACGGTTCGCCCCAATCGACCGTCGTCTGGGTGGATGTCGACGACGAGGGCGTCTCGATCAACACCGCGTACGGACGTGTGAAGCCGCGCAACCTCGCACGCGATCCCCGGATCTCGCTCGTAGTGGTCGACCCGGGCGATCCATACCGCTGGATCAAGGTGTCTGGGACGGGGAAGCTCGTCGACGAGGGCGCAGACGACCAGATCGACCGGCTCTCGAAGAAGTACACCGGCCGAGACGTCTATGCCTCCCGGCAACCGGGGGAGCAGCGCGTAACCGTTCGGATCACCTCGGACCGGATATTGAGCCGCGGCATCGACGACTAGGCGGCTCGGATGGAGTGCACCGGAGGCAGATTCGTCGCGGCCGTGGCCCACGTCTTGCCTGCATCCCCCGATCCGAAAACATCGCCTGAGGTCGCGCCGAAGTACAGGCCCATCCTCGGTCCCGAGCCCTCGCCGCAAAACGCCTGGCGCAAGATCGTGAGGTACGCGTTGTCCGACGGGAGGCCGTCGCCGCGCGCCATCCAGCTCGCACCAGCATCACGCGTCTCATAGACGCGAACACGACCCTCGGGCGTCGTGCGATCCAAGTCTGCGACGAGCGGGATGACGTACGCGCTGTCCGGATCGTCAGGGTCGACGACCATCGGGAAGCCGAAGTCCGACGGCAGGCCGTCGGCGATGCTCGTCCAGCTCTCGCCGGCGTCGTCGGAGCGGTAGACGCCGCCATGGAACTGCATGAAGAGCCGCTCCGGTCGCTTCGGCGAGCGGTGCATGTTATGGACACAGAGGTCGATCGTGTCCTCGCGGGCCTCCTCGGGCATGTACCGCGGGTAGAGGCCCTGGTTTCCGTGGCGCCACGACTGGCCGCCGTCGTCCGAGAGCCACACTCCGACCGCGGAGATGGCGAGAGCGATGCGGGACGGATCTCCGGGCCAGGTAGCGATCGAGTGCATGCACATACCGCCCGCTCCCGGGCTCCAATCCGCTCGCGTGGGCTGAGCCCAGAACGCCTCGTTGAGCTGCCACGTCTCGCCGCTGTCGTGACTCTCGAACAGGACGCCGGGCGCGCCGCCCGCATACAGGAGACCGTCTTCCTCGCCGGGGACGATCGACCAGAGGCGCTCGAGCGGCTTCTCTGCCTCCTCGGGGAGCTCGAGCCCCTCGGCCTGCTGCCATTCGCCCGCAGGGTCGTCGGTGTAGAACACCTTCGGGCCGTAGAACGCCGACGTGACGGCTGCATATGTGCGCCCGGTTCGCGCGTCGCGCGTCGCGAACTCCACGGGTTCGCCCGCGAAGGCGCGGGAAGTGACCTCGAACGGCCTGCTTGCCGTTCCCTTGAGCACGAACAGGCCTTTCTTCGTCCCCACCAGAAGCTCAGTCATGTCTCATCCTCCCGAGATCGCGGGGAGGACGTGTAGCCGGTCGGCGTCGCCGACAGACGTGTCCTCCCGTCCGTATTCCTTGTTCACGAAGACGTTGATGTGCTCGCGGATCAAGCCGCGTTCATCGAGGATCCAGCCCTTCACGTCAGGATGCGCCTGCTCGAGGGCTCGGAGCACTTCACCGACGGTGTCGCCCTCGAGCTCGAGCTCCCGGCATCCACCGGCGAGCTCGGAGAGCGGTGCTCGGAGCCTCACGACTGCCACGGCTCGATCCTAGATCGCATCACTAGTTAGACGACGAACGGGGAGTGAAGTCATCGACAGGACATGTCCCAGTGTCTGACACCGTGTCTGGCACTGACAGCTCGACACCTACAGCTCGAGGACGCCGTGCGGCGAGCCGTACTCGCCGAGCTTGTCGAGGAACGGCGCCGCGGGGAAGGCCTCCGGTCCTAGCACGCCGGCGCCCTTCCATGAGCCGCTGGCGATCAGCTCGAGCGCAATCACGGGGTTGAGCGCGGTCTGCCAGACCACTGCCTGTGAGCCGTATTCGCGCATCGACCACTCGTTGTCGACGACGTGGTAGAGGTAGGTCTTCCGCGCCTTGCCGTCCTTGCCGAGGCCGGTCACGAGCGTTCCGGCACACGTCTTGCCGGTCATGCGGTCGCCGAGTGTCGCCGGGTTCGGCAGCGAGGCTGCGACGACGTCGCGTGGCGCGACCTCGACACCTTTCACGCTGATCTTCTCCTTCGAGTCGAGCCCGAGCTTGCGGAGTGCCTTCAGCACCTCGATGAACTCGTCGCCGAGCCCGTACTTGAACGTGACGCGGCGGCAGTCGACCCAGCGGGGCACGAGGACCACCTCCTCGTGCTCCACGTTGACGCACTCGACCGGCCCGATCCCTTCGGGGAAGTCGAACACCTCAGGCTCCGAGAACGGCGCTGTCGTGTACCAGCCGCGATCGCGCTCCCAGATGACCGGCGGGTTCAGGCACTCCTCGATCGTCGTCCAGATCGAGAATGTGGGTGCGAAGTCGTAGCCCTCGACCACGAGGTTGGCGCCATCCCGAATGCCGACCTCGTCGATCTCGGAAAAGAGCTCGTCGGCCGCATGGCGTGCGAACACGTCGGCGGCGCCCGGCTCGATCCCGATCCCGACGAGGGCGAGCGCGCCGCGCTCCTCCCACGCCTGCGCGCGGTCGAACTGGTAGTCGCCAAGCTTGACTCCGACCTCCTCGTACGGATTCCGGGGGTGGGGCTCGGAGAGCGTCATGGCCATGTCGAGATAGGTGGCGCCGGCGTCGAAGCACGCGTCGAAGATCGGTACGTTGAACAACGGATCGACCGCGTTCAGGACGGCGTCCGCACGCGTATCTCGGATCAAGGAGACGACGGCGTCCTTGCTCGAGGCGTCGATCCCGTGCCCGCTGAACCGGTCGTCGTCGAGGTCGGCGACGAGGGCCGTGGGCCGCGAAGCGTCGTAGTCGGCAAGCGCACAGTGCTCGAAGAACGAGCGCCGTTGTGCGATGCCCGCGAAGGCGGAGCCGACGCCCCCTGTCCCGACAACCAAGATCCTCACGGCGCGGGGGTTCTACCTGAATCCGGCGACGGACCCGTGGGGTAGGAGCCGTCTCACAATGAGGCGTTGTGTCGAAGCTCATTATGAGACGGGCTCCCGACGCAAGGTTCGGGTTGTTGACCTCTGCGTCTCGGCGATACGCTCTCTTCGATTTCACCGAACGGAGGTCGTACGTGAGCGTGTCGGTCACCCAGCAGAAGCAGTTCATCGCAGGCGAGTTCGTCGAGTCGTCGAGCGGCGAAACGATGGAGGTCATCAGCCCGGCGACCGGCGAGATCATCGCGGAGGTACCGCGCGGGACCGCTGCCGACGTCGACCTCGCTGTCGCGGCCGCGAAGTCGGCGTGGGCGGAGTGGCAGGACAAGACACCAAAGGACCGCATGGAGTTGCTCCTGTCACTCGCGGACGTCATCGATGAAAACGCAGAGGAGCTCGCGCGGCTCGAGTCGTTGAACGTCGGCAAGCCCTGGTGGGTTGCGAAGGACGAGCCCCCAGCGATGTCGGACTGCCTGCGGTTCTTCGCCGGAGCAGCGCGCAACCTCGAGGGGAAGTCGGCAGGGGAGTACGTCGAGGGATACACATCCTTCATCCGTCGCGAGCCCCTTGGCATCGTCGCCGGGATCTGCCCGTGGAACTACCCGCTGTACATGGCGATCTGGAAGATCGGGCCTGCTCTCGCGGCCGGGAACGTTCAGATCATCAAGCCTGCGGAGCAGACACCGCTGACCCTCCTCCGCTTCGCTGAGCTCGCGCAGGACGTGATTCCGGCCGGGGTGCTCCAGATCGTGACGGGCGACGGCATACCGGCTGGCGATGCACTCGTTCGGCATCCCGACATCCGTCTCGTCTCGCTCACCGGCGACACCGCGACCGGAAAGATCATCGCGAAGAACGCCGCCGACACCGTCAAGCGTCTCCACCTCGAGTTGGGTGGGAAGGCGCCCATGGTCGTGCTCGATGATGCCGACCCGGCCACTGTGGCCGAGGCTGTGAAGATCGGTGGCTACTTCAACTCGGGCCAGGATTGCACCGCGTCTTCGCGCATCCTCATCTCGGAGCGGATCTACGATGACGTGCTCTCCGAGACGGTGAAGGCCGTCGACGGGATGTCCGTCGGCGATCCCGCGACCGACGACGACATCGAGATGGGCCCCGTGATCTCGCAAGAGCAGCAGGAGCGCGTCCTCGGCTTTCTCGACCGGGCAACGGATGCGAAGGCGACGATCGTCACCGGCGGCGGCACGGTCGGCGATCGGGGCTTCTTCGTGAAGCCGACGATCGTGGCCGACGTCGGGCAGGACGCCGAGATCGTCCAGAACGAGGTGTTCGGCCCCGTCGTCACGGTCCAGCCGTTCTCGTCCGACGACGACGCGATCGCGATGGCCAACGGCGTCCGCTACGGCCTTGCCGCATCGGTCTTCTCGGAGAACGTCGGCCGAGCGTTGAAGGTGGCCGCCAAGCTCGACTTCGGCACCGTCTGGGTGAACGAGCACCTCTTCCCGCTCACCCCTGAGATGCCGCACGGCGGCTTCAAGGAGTCGGGGTACGGAAAGGACATGTCGATCTATTCGATGGAGGAGTACACGCGCATCAAGCACGTGGTCGTGAAGCTCGCCCAGTGAGCACCGCGGGCGGGCAGCCCGCCGGCTTGCCAGCGGAGCTCGGGCACGTGCGATCGGCTAAGGACGATTGTCGTCGGTGCACCGCTGCGTTCACCCTCTCTTTGCAGCTCGGTAACCGCCGCGTTACGCTCGCGTCGTGACCGCGACCGACGCTGCGCCCGCGGATGTCCGGCTCGAGGACGTCGTCAAGCGCTTCGACGGATTGGTGGCGGTCGACGGCATCTCCGTGGACGTACCGCGGGGATCGTTCTTCGCACTGCTCGGACCGTCCGGTTGCGGCAAGACGACGACACTCCGGATGATCGGGGGCTTCGAGGAGCCGGACGAGGGGCGCATCCTGCTCGGCGACCACGACGTCGTCGGGCTGCCGCCCTACAAGCGCGACGTCAACACGGTCTTCCAGAGTTACGCGCTCTTTCCGCACATGTCGATCGAGGACAACGTCGGCTTCGGGCTCGAGCGGAAGGGCGTGGCCAAAGAGGAGCTCAAGGGCCGCGTCGCCGAGATGCTCGAGCTAGTCGGTCTCGCGGGCTACGGGAAGCGAAAGCCCAAGCAGCTCTCGGGAGGCCAGCAGCAGCGGGTCGCGCTCGGTCGAGCGCTCGTCAACCACCCGCGCGTGCTTCTGCTCGACGAACCGCTGGGTGCGCTCGACATGAAGCTGCGCAAGCAGATGCAGCTCGAGCTGAAGCGCATCCAGCAGGAGATCGGGATCACGTTCGTCCACGTCACGCACGACCAGGAAGAGGCGATGACCATGGCCGACTCGATCGCGGTCATGAACCAGGGCCGCATCGAGCAGCTCGGCCCGCCACAGGTGCTCTACGAACGACCCGCGACCGCGTTCGTTGCGGGCTTCCTGGGCGCGTCGAACCTCCTTGCCGGGACCGTCGAGGGCGCGGACGCGATCCGTCTCGACGAGGGGACTCTCGTCCGGGCAAGCGTGAACGGGCGCTCGGGCGCGGTCTCGGTCGGCGTGAGGCCGGAGAAGATCACGATCGGGGCAGGTGGCGGGGCGAACGAGCTTCCGGGCACCGTCGCCGAGACCGCTTACATCGGCGTGGCGACGCAGGTCGTGGTACGCACAGCCGCGGGCACCGTGCACGTGTTCGCCCAAAACATCGATTCCGGGGGGCGCGTTCCCGCCCCGGGGACCAATGTCGTACTGAGCTGGGCACCGGAATCGACCTTCGTCGTTGCTATCGACGAAGCACTTCGAGATAGAGGAGGAGGACATGAACCCGAGGTTGACCCGACAGGAGCTTCTGCGGCGCGGAGCCGCGGGCGGAGCGCTCGTTGCCTTTCCGTCTCTTCTCGCCGCCTGCGGCGGCGGAGACGGCGGCTCGGAGTCGAGCGGCGAGTTGAAGGACGTCCTCAACTTCGAGAACTGGCCGTACTACATGGACACGCAGGAGACTCGCGCCTCCGCAGGTCTGACGGGACCGACGACTCTCGAGCAGTTCGATCAAGAGAAGGGGATCAAGGTCAACTACTACGAGGGCATCGACTCGAACGACGGGTACTTCGCGAAGATCCAGGGCCAGCTCTCCCAGGGGCAGGGAATCGGCCGCGACATCATCGTGGCGACGGACAACTCCCAGTTCCCGAGCCTGTACGTCTCGGAGGAGTACGTCCAGAAGCTCGACAAGAGCCTCATCCCGAACTTCGCAAACCTCATCGACGCGCAGCAGAGCCCGGGCTTCGATCCAGACCGGAACTACTCGCTCCCGTGGCTCACGGGCATCGACGGGATCGGCTGGAACGAGGAGCTCACCGGCGGGCCGGTCACGAGCATGACCCAGCTGCTGACCGACCCGAAGCTCAAGGGCAAGGTGACGCTGCTGGGCGAGATGGCCGACACGCTCGGGCTCGTCCTGATCGACAACGGCGACGATCCGACCAACGTCTCGGACGAAGCGTTCGATCGCGCGATCAAGTCCGTGCAGGACGCGCTCGACGCGGGCCAGATCCTGAAGTTCACCGGCAACGACTACGGGCCGCCGCTGGCGAGGGGTGACTTCGCGGCGTGCGTCGCCTGGTCTGGAGACCTCGCCCAGCTCGTCCTGGAGAACGAGAACCTGAAATGGGCGGTGCCCGAGAAGGGCGGGATCATCTGGACCGACAACATGTTCATCCCGCTCGGAGGCAGCGTCCCGACCGCGTCGACCTACATGAACTTCGTCTACGACCCGAAGATCTCGGCGCAGATCGCGCTCGGAACGGGCTACATCTCGTCTGTGAAGGGGGTCAAGGACGAGGCGCTCAAGCTAGACCCCAAAGCAGGCTCGAACGAGCTCGTGTTCCCGAGCGACCAGACACTTGCGAACCTGCACATGAACGACCCGAAGATGGTCTCGAACGCCGACTTCATCACGACCTGGCAGTCGGTGAAGGGCCAGTAGCGGCGAGATCCACGTCGTCTCACAGGGTCACATGGGCTCGTTCTTCCACCAGCATCCCCGGCTCACGCCGTATCTCCTACTGCTGCCTGGGATGGCATGGCTGGGCTTCTTCTTCCTGATCCCGCTCGGATACCTCGGCTACCAGTCGCTCGAGTCCGGGACGTACGGGAACTTCGAGTTCACGTGGGAGTTCTCGAACTTCTCGGACGCGTTCAGCGACTACCGGGAGCAGCTCTTCCGCTCGTTCCTCTACGCGGGCATCGCGACCACGGTCGCGCTCCTGCTCTCGTACCCGCTGGTCTACTGGATCGCGTTCCGTGCCGGACCCTGGCGGAACCTGTTCCTCCTCTTCATCGTCGCACCCTTCTTCGTGACCTACCTCGTCCGGACACTCGCGTGGCTGAGCATCCTCAACGACCAGGGGCCGGTCATCGGTTTCCTCCGGGACATCCATGTCCTCGGAGCGGACGAGGGCCTCCTCTACTCGACCTTCGCCGTGATCGCGGGGATCACCTACAACTTCTTCCCCTTCATGGCGCTGCCGCTCTACGTCTCGCTCGAGCAGATCGACCCGAGGTTGCTGGAAGCGGCGAAGGACCTCTACGCAAGCTCGACCCAGGCGTTCCTGCGGGTGACGCTGCCGCTCTCGGCGCCGGGGATCGTGGCGGGCACGCTCCTCACCTTCATCCCTGCCGCCGGGGACTTCATCAACGCTGCCCTCCTCGGCACGACGCAGCAGACGATGATCGGGAACGTCATCCAGGCGAAGTTCCTGACCTCGCTCGACTATCCGACCGCGGCATCGCTGAGCTTCATCCTCATGGCGATGATCCTCGTCGCGCTCCTCGTCTACGCCCGCGTCGTCGGCACGGAGAAGCTGACCGGATGACGACCGCCGTCGAAACGATCACTCCCCGGTCGAGGGTCGGCGTGGCGACGCGCACCTGGGGATTCGTGAAGCGCCACGCCCTCACCGTGTACGCGCTGCTCGCAGTCGTCTACCTGATGCTGCCGATCGCCGTCGTCATCCTCTTCTCGTTCAACGCCCCCAAGAGCAACTTCAACTACGTCTGGCAGGGGTTCACGCTCGACAATTGGATCAACTGGGACGAGCCGATCGGAATACGGAGCTCCGTCGCAGACATCTCTCGAGATCGGGTTCCTCGCGACGATCGTCGCCACCGCTCTGGGCACGCTCATCGCGCTCGCGATCGTCCGCCATCACTTTCGCGGGCGCGGAGCGACGAACCTCCTCGTCTTCCTACCGATGTCTACACCGGAGATCGTCCTCGGCGCGTCACTGCTGACGTTGTTCATCAACACGAGCGCCGTCTTCCAGCTCGGCTTCGTGACGATCTTCATCGCGCACGTGATGTTCATCGTCAGCTTCGTCGTCGTCACGGTGAAGGCGCGGCTGATCGGCTTCGACCGGCATCTCGAGGAAGCGGCGATGGATCTCGGCGCGAACGAAGTTACGACGTTCCGCAAGGTGACGTTCCCGCTGATTGCACCCGCGATGCTCGCAGCGGCGCTCCTCGGCTTCGCGCTCTCCATCGACGACTTCGTCATCACCTACTTCAATGCCGGCAGCCAGACGCAGACGTTCCCGATCTACGTCTGGGTGACGGCTCAGAGAGGCCTCCCTCCCCAGATCAACGTCGTCGCGAGCGCCATCTTCCTCGTCGCAATCGCCCTCGCCCTCGCTAACGTCTTCTGGCAGTACCGCGCCGCCAAGCGAACCCGAGGAGCCACATGACAGCGACGGCCACCACTGCACCCGACCTCCAGCAGCTCGCGAAGGACCACCTCTGGATGCACTTCACCCGCATGGGCGGGTTCGAGGTCGAGGACGTGCCGATCATCGTGCGCGGCGACGGGTGCTACCTCGAGGACTCGAACGGGAAGCGCTACTTAGACGCGCTCGCAGGACTCTTCTCGGTCAACATCGGCTACTCGTTCGGCGAGGAGATCGGCCAGGCGGCGCTCGAGCAGATGCGCGAGCTGCCCTTCTACACGAACTGGTCGTACGCGCATCCGCGTGCGATCGAGCTTGCCGCGGAGGTCGCCTCGCTCGCTCCCGGGGATCTCAATCGCGTGTTCTTCTGCTCCGGCGGATCCGAAGCGGTGGAGTCGGCGTGGAAGCTCGCGCGGCAGTACTACCTCGCGCGCGGGGAGAAGCAGATCCTCGGCCTCGTGACACCTGGGGCGCGTGCAGGTGCGCAGGAGCCGGAGGTCGCCCACGACGCGATCGCCGCCGCGGCCGCGCCGAGAGCACGGCGCTACAAGGCGATTGGACGCCACATCGCCTACCACGGAACGACGATGGGGGCGCTCTCGATCAACGGCATTCCTGCTCTCCGCACGCCGTTCGAGCCGCTCGTCTCCGAGGTGCGGCATGTCTCCAATACCAACCGCTATCACCGTCCCGTCGAGGAGACTGAGGAGGAGTTCACCCGCTTCCTCCTCGACGAGCTGGAGCAGGCGATCCTGGCGATGGGGCCCGACACCGTGTGCCTCGTCCACATGGAGCCGGTGCAGAACGCGGGCGGCTGCTTCACGCCGCCGGTCGGCTACTGGCAGGGCGTGCGCGAGATCTGCGATCGCTACGACATCCTGCTCTCGGCCGACGAGGTCATCACCGCCTTCGGCCGCCTGGGCTACTGGTTCGGCTCGGAGCGCTACGACATCAAGCCGGACATCGTCACGATGGCGAAGGGGCTCTCGTCCTCCTATGCCGCGATCGGCGGAGTCGTCGCGACCGACAAGGTCATGGAGCCGTTCCTGGGTGCGACTTCGATGTTCTCCCACGGGATCACGTTCGGCGGCCATCCGGTCATGACCGCGATCGCGCTCAAGAACATCGAGATCATGAAGCGCGAGCGGATCATCGAGCACGTCCGCGACAACGAGGACGCTTTCCGGGCGACGCTCGCTCAGCTTCTCGACATCCCGATCGTTGGCGACCTGCGCGGAACCGGCTTCTTCTACGCGATCGAGCTCGTCAAGGACAAAGACACTCGCGAGACGTTCTCGGACGAGGAGTGCGAGAAGCTTCTCCGCGGCTACCTCTCGAATGCGCTGTTCGACGCGGGCATGATCTGCCGCGCCGACGACCGCGGCGACCCGGTGCTGCAGATCTCGCCGCCGCTGGTTGCGGGCCAGGCGGAGTTCGACGAGATCGTGGGCATCCTCGGCGAGGTGCTCACCGAAGCTACGTCCTTGATGCGCTAGCCGGGCTTAGTGCTCCCCGCCTCAGGCGTCGCGGGCGCAGCGGAAGCCGGCGAAGCCGTGGCGGGCGTCTGGGGATTCCCAGTTGCGAAACGTCGTGCGCGCGACGAGTGCATCGGTCGCCCAGGAGCCGCCGCGGAGAACGCGGTACTCGTCGCCGAAGAAGATCTCCGAGAGCTCGGGGTAGGGAAAGGCGAGAAAACCGGGGTAGGGCTGGAAGTGAGACGACGTCCACTCCCACACGTCGCCACCCATCTGGACGCAGCCGACCGGGCTCACGCCGCCTGCGTACGATCCGGCCTGAGCGGGGCCGAAGCGATCGCGGTCGAGGCTGGCCTCGAAGCCCATCCACTCTTGCCCCCATGGGTAGCGGAACTTCCCCTCGTGATCGTGCCAACCGGCAGCGCGCTCCCACTCGATCTCCGTCGGTAGGCGCTTTCCTGCCCAACGCGCGAACGCATCTGCTTCGTACCACGAGACATGTTGCACCGGCTCATTGGCCGGGACGGGCTCCCGCCGGCCGAAGCGGACGCGCTCCCAGCCGTCCTTGCCCTTCTCCCAGTAGAGAGGAGCGCTCACGTCCTCTCGCTCGCGCCAGGCCCAGCCGTCCTCGCTCCACAGCTTCCTCGATCGATACCCCTTCTTCGCGAACCGCGCAAACTGGCCGTTCGTCACCGGCGCGCGGTCGATCCGAAACGGGCGAAGCTCGATCTCGTATGGCGCGAGTTCGTTGTCGTACGCCCATGGTTCGTCGACCGAGCCGAGGACGAACGAGCCCCCTGGCACGTCGATCTCGTCCGGCCCCCCGGGCGCACGGTCCGCCGGAAGGGAATAGGGAATCGGGTACTCCACCTCAGGTCGAGACTGCAAGGTTTCGAGCATCGTCTCTTGCTGTCGGAGCTCGTGCTGGATGACGAGGCCGAACGCGAAGCCCCTGCGAAGCAGTGCATTCGGCGCGTCGAGATCGAGCTGCTCGAGCGCGTCGAGCACGCGCGTGCGGACGTCCTCCGCATAGGCACGAACGGCCGCGGCGCGCAGGGTCGGCATCCCGGTCCGCCTGCTTCGCTCGTGCCGAAATGCCTCGTACACCCCGTCGTGGACGGTCGCGATCGGCGGATCGCCGTTCACGTTGTGAAGTAACCAGAGCTCCTCGAACTGGGCGATGTGGGCGTAGTCCCAGAGGAGCGGAGACCGGACGGGCGAGGTCTGCACCGCGAGCTTCTCGTCGCCAATCGGCTCCAGGAGTTCGTCTGTGGCCGCGCGTGCGCGCTCGAGAGCTGCGCGAATCTCGGCTCGGGTCTCCATACCCGAACTGTGCACGAGGCACAGGTCGGTCGACCAGAGCCGATCGGGGGAGGTTGGCTAGCCTATGTCCCGACCTGCAAAAGAGGAGCCTGGGGAATGAGTGAGAGCCAGAACGGGGCCGTCGTCGTCGCGCACGACGTGACGCGGCGCTACGGAGAGGGTGACACGGCGGTCGACGCTCTACGCGGCGTGACCGTCGAAATCGCGCCTGCTAAGGCTACTGCCGTCATGGGCCCCTCGGGCTCGGGCAAGTCCACGCTGATGCACATCCTTGCCGGCCTCGACAAGCCGACGTCCGGCACCGTCGGCATCGCGGGCACGGAGATCACGACGCTCGGCGACAACGACCTGACCAAGCTTCGCCGCGAGCACATCGGCTTCGTCTTCCAGTTCTTCAACCTGCTGCCGATGCTCGATGCGAGGGAGAACATCCTCCTCCCGCTGACCATTGCGGGCGAAAAGCCTGACGACGCCTGGTTCGACCAGTTGGTCTCGGACGTCGGTCTCAGCGATCGCTTGAAGCATCGTCCGTCCGAGCTCTCCGGCGGCCAACAGCAGCGCGTGGCGATTGCGCGGGCGCTCGTCTCCAGACCGACCGTGCTGTTCGCCGACGAACCAACTGGCAATCTCGACTCGGCGACGAGCGGGGAGATCCTCGAGTTGCTCCGTCGTTCGGTCGACGAGTACGGACAGACCATCGTCATGGTGACGCACGAGGCACGCGCGGCCGCCGTGGCGCACCGCGTGCTCTTCCTCGCCGACGGCGAGGTCGTGCGCGAGCTCGGCGAGTGTGACCAGCACCAGATCTTGACGGTGATGGAAGAGGTCGCGGCTGCGTAGCGGCCGGAGGCACCACTCGTGATCAGGGTCTCCCTCCGCGGCCTCGCAGGACGAAAGCTTCGCGCCGTCCTGACCGCCATCGCGATCGTTCTCGGCGTCGCGATGATCAGCGGCACCTACATCCTCACGGACACGATCGACCGTGCGTTCACGACGCTATTCACGGAGTCGTACGCCGGAACCGACGCGGTCGTGACTGGCAAGGGCCTGGATATCTCGATCGATGGCGAGCAGCCCCCGAGCCCCCCGGTCGATGACTCGCTGCTCGAGACCGTACGAGGCGTCGACGGGGTCGCGCTTGCAACGGGCTCGATTCTCGACGAAAGCAATACGAAGATCCTCTCGCCCGAAGGAGAGGCCCTTAGCTCCGAGGGCGCGCCGACTTTTGGCTTCGGCATCGACACGGATCCCGCGCTGAGTCAGTTCAATCCGCTGAACGTCGTGGAGGGGCGATGGCCTGGGGCGGCGGACGAGGTCGTCATCGACGTCGGTACGGCCGACGACCACGGGTACGGGGTCGGGGACACCGTCGAGATCTCGACGCTCCAACCGAAGCGCCGGTTCTCGCTCGTAGGGGTTGCGCAGTACGGAAGCGTCGACAGCATCGGGAACGCGAGCTTCGCCGTCTTCACGATCCCGGCAGCGCAGGAGCTGCTCGAGCGCGAAGGGCAGTACGACGCAATCTCGGCCGCCGCCAAGGAAGGAGTTACGGAGGACGAGCTCGTCGCGGCGATCGAACCCGTTCTTCCGGAAAGCGCGACGGTCGTGAGCGCGACGGCGGAGGCGGAGGAAGCGGTCGACGAGGTGAACGAGTTCACGGCGATCTTCCGGTACTTCCTCCTCACCTTCGCCGGGATCTCGCTGTTCGTGGGTGCGTTCGTCATCTTCAACACGTTCTCGATCACCGTCGCTCAGCGAACGCGTGAGTTCGCCACGCTGCGGACGATTGGCGCGTCGCGGCGTCAGATCCTGGGCTCGGTGATCCTCGAATCGCTCGTGATCGGGCTCCTCGCTTCGCTGATCGGTCTCGGTCTCGGCGTGCTGCTGGCGGAGGGAATCGAGGGGCTCTTCCGGGCTCTCGGAGTCGAGCTTCCGACCGCAGACCGTGTGTTCGCGACGCGAACGGTCGTCGTCGCGCTGGCCGTCGGTGTCGGCATCACGCTCGTCGCGGGGCTGTTCCCTGCCATTCGGGCGACGCGCGTGCCTCCGATCGCAGCGGTGCGTGAGGGGGCGACCCTTCCGAGGTCGAGGTTCGCGCCGTATGTGCCGTGGGTCGCGGGGCTCGTGGTCGTAGGCGCGATTGCCGTCCTGGCCCGCGCGATGTTCGTGGACGAGCTCGGGACGGCCGATCGGTTGCTTTCGATCGCCGCCGGTGTCCTGCTCCTCTTCCTCGGGGTCGCGATGCTGTCGTCTCACGTCGTCAGTCCGCTCGCGGCGATCAGCAGCCCCATCGGGCGCTGGGCCGCTTTCGTCTTCACCGTTCTCGCGTGGCCGTTCTGGCTCCTTCCGTACTGGCTCTTGCGCTATGGGGCATGGGGACCTGCGACAGCGCTTCGTCGGGTCGGCGCGTTCGTCGGCGGCCTCCTTCTGAACCCCGTTCTCGCGGTGATCGTGCTCCTCATGTGGCTCCGCCGGGCTCTGACGAAGTGGGTGCCCGAGTGGCCCGCGGAGTTCCCCGGCGTCGTTCCGGATCGCGTCGCCGCGCAGACGGGCGGCGAGAACGCGCGCAGGAACCCGAGCCGAACCGCGGCTACCGCGGCGGCGCTGATGATCGGGATCGCCCTGGTCTCGTTCATCGCGACGCTCGCGAACGGGATGAAGGCGTCGAACCGCGAGGCGATCGAGGAGCAGATCGCCGCCGACTACGTCGTGACCTCGCTCGACGGGTACACGCCGTTCGTGGCAGCGGCTGGCGACGCGCTGGCCGAGTCACCGGTCCCCGACGTCGTGACGAGCGTTCGCTCCGACGCAGGGCTAGTCGACGGCACCACGACGGAGGTCGGCGGCATCGAGCCGGACACGATCGCCGACGCCTACGTCTTCGACTGGCGCGATGGCGATGACAGCGTGCTCGCGACACTCGGCACGACCAAGGCTGTAGTGAGCTCGAACTATGCAGAGGATCACGACATCGCCGTCGGCAGCGTGCTGACGCTCCGTTCGACCCCCGACCGGACGGCGAAGATCACTGTCGCCGGGACGTTCGAGCCGCCGCCCTTCTACCCGCTGATCGAGAGCGTGAACGTCTCGACCGAGCTGTTCGACTCGCTCTACGACCGCCCACGCAACCGCTGGACGTGGGCGAACGTCCCCGGCGAGCCGAACGACGCAAACCGCGCTCAGATGGAGCAGGCGATCGCGGGCTTCCCCGACACGCAGGTCGAGACGCGCGAGGAGTGGATCGAGCGCGAGGACTCGGACATCAACACGTTCATCTCGTTCCTCTACGTGATGCTCACCCTGGCGGTCTTCGTGAGCATCTTCGGGATGATCAACACGCTCGTGCTGTCGGTCTACGAGCGCACGCGTGAGATCGGGATGCTCCGCGCCATCGGGATGACGCGCCGGCAGGTCCGCCGGATGATTCGCCAGGAGAGCATCATTACGGCGCTTATCGGCGCGGCGATCGGGCTGCCGCTCGGGATCTTCCTCGCGGCCCTCGTCAATCGGGCGCTCGCGGAGTACGACATTCGCTTCGCGATCCCGTGGGTTCAGCTCGCCGTGCTGACGATCGTCGCGATCGTCATCGGAATCCTCGCCGCGATCATGCCCGCACGCCGTGCGGCCAAGCTCGACCCGCTCCGGGCCATCGCGTACGAGTGACGCGCTTCACCTTCCGCGGCCTCCTGAGCCGAAAGCTGCGGACAGCTCTGACCGCCCTAGCGATCGTCCTCGGCGTCGCGATGATCAGCGGCACCTTCATCCTCACGGACTCGATCGACCAGGCGTTCGACCGGATCTTCACGGACGTGCGCCAGGGCTCGAACGCCGTCATCACGGGAAAGTCTGCGTTCGACCTCGCCGACGACAGCGGCGTGTCGGCGCCGACGTTCGACGAGTCGCTTCTCACGAAGGTGCGGCAGCTCCCCGAAGTCGCCGAGGCCGAGGGCAGCGTGAACAGCGACGCGACGCAGCTCATCGACAAGAACGGAAAGGCGATCGTCTTTGGTCTGGGCGGTCCGACATCTCGGGTTTTCGATTGCGAACCCGGAATCGCCGTTCAACCCGCTGACACTGGTCGAGGGCTCCTGGCCCGGACCGAACGAGATCGTCATCGACAAGGCGACTGCGGACAAGAAGGACTTCGCCGTCGGTGATGAGATCGGCGTTCAGATCGAGGGGCCGGTGGAGCAGCTCAGGGTCTCCGGGATCATCCAGTTCGGCACGGTCTCCACGATCGGAAATGCGACGCTCTCGGGCTTCGATCTGCCGACTGCGCAACGCTTGTTCGACAAGGAAGGCGAGCTGGACGAGATCGCGGTTGCCGCCAAGCCTGGAGTCAGCGATGCGCAGCTCGCGCAGGCGATCCGTTCGATCCTGCCCGCCGGTGCGCAGGTGAGGACCAGCGGTGATCAGGCGCAGGAGGACGCGGCCGGCACGGACGAGTTCATCTCGTTCCTCCGCGGCTTCCTGCTGGCGTTCGCAGGCATTGCACTCTTTGTGGGCTCGTTCGTGATCGCCAACTCGCTCTCGATCACGATCGCGCAGCGGACACGCGAGCTCGCAACGCTGCGCATGCTGGGCGCCTCACGCCGTCAGGTCCTTCGCTCCATCATCGTCGAGGCTCTCGCCCTAGGAATCGGTGCGTCACTCATCGGCCTCCTGTTCGGATTTGTGCTTGCGAAGGGCCTGTTCTGGCTCTTCGAGAAGGTCGGCTTCACACTGCCGAACCAAGGGCTCGTATTCGAACCGCGCACGGCGGTCATCTCGCTAGCAGCGGGAATCCTCGTGACTCTCGTCGCCAGCCTCCGACCGGCTCGGCGTGCGACGCGCGTTCCGCCGATCGCCGCGGTGCGGGAGGGCTCGACCCTGCCTCCCGGGAGGTTCGTTCGGTTCCGCGGTCTCGGTGCCGTCGTCCTCACGCTGCTCGGGTTTGCCGCGCTCGCGTACGGAATTTGGGCCCCGGGTCTCGGGACGACCCAGGTGCTGATCTGGATGGGCCTCGGCACCCTGCTCGTCTTCCTCGGGGTCGCCCTGTTCTCGTCTCGCCTCGTCCCCCCGCTCGTCGACGTCCTCGGCTGGCCGGCAACGCGGATCGGCGGTGTCGCCGGTGTGCTCGCCCGCGACAACGCCCGCCGGAACCCGCAGCGCACGGCATCGACCGCCGCCGCGCTCATGATCGGTCTCGCACTCGTGACGCTGGTCGCGACGCTTGCCTCCGGGATCATCGCCTCGTTCAGTGGGGCGGTGAACGACCTCTTCACCGGCGACTACGCGATCACTGCGCAAAACAACTTCTCACCGATCCCGACCGACGCCGCGGACGCGGCGGCAACGGCTCCTGGCGTGATTGCGATCGGCGACGTACGCACCGGTGAGACCCGCATCTTCGGCAGTACCGAGTTCTCGACGGCCGTGAATCCAGGGATGGCTCAGGTGATCAACATGGACTGGAAGGAGGGCTCGCAGGCGGTCTTCTCCGAGCTTGGCGACGACGGAGCGTTCGTCGACGACGGGTTCGCGGACGAGCACGATCTACGCCTCGGCTCGACGGTGGAGGTGACATTCCCGAGCGGGGAGACCCGGGCGTTCGAGATCAAAGGAATCTTCGATCCTCCGACCGGTGGCTCGCCTTTCGGCAGCGTGACGATCTCGAGCGACGCCTGGGACGCGGAGATCCCCAACCCGCGGAACCTCTACTCGTTCGTGAAGATGACCGGCGGGGAAACGGATGCGAACCGAGAGGCGTTGGACAAGGCGCTCGACGCCTTTCCGGTCGCCAAGGTGCAGACACGGCAGGAGTTCATCGACAACCAGATTTCGGGTATCGAGCAGATCCTCAACATCCTCTACGTCCTGCTCGCGCTCTCCGTGGTCGTCAGCTTGTTCGGGATCGTTAACACGCTCGTGCTGACCGTCTTCGAGCGGACCCGGGAGATCGGGATGTTGCGAGCGATCGGGATGACCCGACGGCAGGTGCGCCGCATGATCCGGCACGAGAGCATCATCACATCACTCATCGGAGCGGCGATCGGCATCGTGCTCGGGATCGTCCTGGCTACGCTGCTCATTGTTCGGGTCGACTTCCTCGTGTTCTCGTTCCCGACCACGCAGGTGATCATCTTCGTGCTGGCGGCGATCGTCGTGGGCGTTGTGGCGGCCGTTTTCCCCGCACGCCGTGCAGCGAAGCTCGATCCGCTCGAAGCGATTTCCTACGAGTAACTCATCGGGCCTCGCTACGGCGACTCAGTCGAGCCACTGACTCCGAACTGCCGTGATGCGCCGGCGTAGGCGTCAAGCCCGAGTGTTCCTGCCTCGTGTGCCTTGGCGAGCTGCTAGACCCATCGGGCCTCCCGGAGGCATGAGAACGAGCAGCCGTGGGTCGGCTCAGCCCAGCCTGACGATGCCGTCCCGTGCGAGCTCGGCGATCTCGTCCTCGGAGTAGCCCGCTTCGGCGAGCACCTCGGCGGTGTGCTCGCCCACTGAAGGAGGGGGCAAGCGGTGCGCCACCCGCGCACCGTCGAACGACAGTGGGAGCGCCGGAAGGCGAAGCTCCGGAATCAGCGCATGCGCCACGGGCTGCAGCATCTGGAGGGCCGCGGTCTGCGGACTCGCAAGCACGTCGGCGACATCGGCCACGGGCGCAGCGGGGACGCCCGCCGCAGTCAGTAGCGCCTGCCACTCGGCGGTGTCGCGTTCACGGAAGCGGTCGGACAGGAGCGCCACGAGCGCCTCGCGATTGTGCACTCGGTCGGGGTTCGTACGGAACCGCGAATCCGAGACGAGCTCGGGCATCTCGACCACGTTGCACACGAGCGCGAACAGTCGGTCGTTCCCGCCGGCCACCATCAGCTCGCCGTCCCGCGTGGGGAAGACCTGGTACGGCGCCACCATGGGGAACGTCGTTCCCTGCCCCGACGGCACCGTGCCGTCCGCGAGATAGCCGACGAGGTGATATCCGATGTAGCCGAGCGCGGTCTCGTACAGCGAGGTATCGACGAGCGCACCATCACCCGTCCTTTCTCGTTCGAGGAGCGCAGCGACGATCCCGAGCGCCGACCAGATCCCGGTCCCCATGTCGATCAGGGACGAGCCGACGCGGGCGCCTGGTCGCCCGGACTCTCCCGTCATGCTGATGAGACCGCCGGCGGCCTGCATCAACGCGTCGTAGCCGGGCTCCTGCGAGAGCGGGCCGACGTGCCCGTACGCGCCGACCGAGCAGTACACGAGCCGGCGGTTGCGCCCTCGCACTCTCTCAGGCCCGAGACCGATACGGTCGGCGAGTCCCGGCCGGAGGCTCTGCAGGAACACGTCGGCCTGCTCGGCGAGCCGCAGCACGACGGCTCGACCGCGCTCGTCCGCGAGCGAGACCGCCAGCGAGCGCTTGCCCGCGTTCACCGACAGGAACATCGCGCTCTCGCCGTTCCAGAACGGCGGCCCCCACGCCCGGCCGTCGTCACCCGTGTCCGGGCGCTCGACCTTGATCACCTCGGCCCCCAATCCGGCGAGGATTTCGGCGCAGTAGGGGCCGGCGATCGACGTTGTCACGTCGACGACGCGTGTGCCCGCGAGCGGGAGGAACGGCATCGGGCAATCATTCCCTCTCTGCGAGGATGGGCGCGTGCCGAACTGGCTCAACTTCGACCAGATCGCGGAGTGGGTGTCCGGCTCCTCGTGGAGCTACTTCGTGATCTTCATCGTCGCGGTGATCGATGCCTTCTTCCCACTCGTGCCTAGCGAAACCGTCGTCGTCATCGGAGGGAGCTTCGCCGCATCGGGTGACCTGAACCTCCTGTTCATCATCCTCGCAGGGGCTGCCGGCGCGATCCTCGGCGACAACATCTCGTACGGGATCGGCACGGTCGTCGGCGAGAGAACCGTGAAGCGCTGGTTTCGAAGCGAGAAGGCCCTCGGGCGGCTCGAGTGGGCCGAGCGGACGCTCGACGAACGCGGTGCATACATCATCATCATCGCCCGGTTCATCCCCGGTGGCCGAACAGCGGTCACCTTCTCGGCAGGTTACATCCCCACGTTTCCGTGGCGACGCTTCATCGTCTACGACGTCGTCGCCGGCGTGATCTGGGCCACATACGCGTCTCTGCTCGGCTACTTCGGCGGCAAGACCTTCGAGAACCACCCGCTTTGGGGAGTCGCCATAGCGCTCGGCATTGCACTCTCGCTCGGTCTGCTCGTGGAGGCTGTCCGGCATCTGCGGGCGCGAAGGCGCGGCGTCGCCTGAGCTCGCTGCATCGGCTCTTCGCCGCGCGCGTACCCTCCTCGCTGTGAACCGTCTTGCGGGCGCTACGAGCCCATATCTGCTCCAGCACGCCGAGAACCCGGTCGACTGGTACGCGTGGAGCGACGAGGCCTTCGAGCGGGCACGGGCGGAGGACAAGCCGTTGCTCGTCTCGGTCGGCTACAGCTCGTGCCACTGGTGCCACGTCATGGCGCACGAGTCGTTCGAGAGCGCCGCGACCGCTGCCGTCATGAACGACCTCTTCGTCAACGTGAAGGTCGACCGCGAGGAGCGACCCGACGTGGATGCGGTGACGATGGAGGCGACGGTCGGGATGACCGGCTCGGGCGGCTGGCCGACGACGGTGTTCATGACACCTGAAGGGAAGCCCTTCTATGCGGGCACGTACTTTCCGCCGCAGCCACGTCATGGCCTGCCGAGCTTCGAAGATGTGCTCCGTGCCGTCTCACAGACCTGGAGGGAGCGGCGTGACGACATCGAGCGCCAGGCGAGCCGCATCGCCGACGCGCTCCGGAGCGTGGCACAGACGCCGCCGTCGGCGGAGCCTCTGACTTCGTCGCTGCTGTCCGAGGGCGCGCGCAGGATCGCAGGCACGTTCGAGCCCGCCTTCGGTGGGTTCGGTCGAGCGCCGAAGTTCCCGGCCGCCTCGACGCTCGAGTTCTTGCTCCGGCGAGGAGACGAGGGCTCGCTCGCCATCGTGACCGCGACGCTCGATGGGATGGCGGCCGGCGGCATGTACGACATCGTGGGAGGTGGCTTCCATCGCTACTCGGTGGACGATCGCTGGCTCGTGCCGCACTTCGAGAAGATGCTCTACGACAACGCCGTGCTGGCGTCGACGTACCTGCACGCGTGGGTCGTCACCCGGAAGACGCGCTACCGCGAGGTGGTCGTGGAGACGCTCGACTACGTCCTGCGGGAGCTGGCGCTCCCGGAGGGTGGGCTGGCTTCGGCGCAGGATGCGGACACTGACGGCGTAGAGGGGCTCACATTCACCTGGACGCCGGAAGAGGCCGACGTCGTCGGGTTGGCGCCCGAGCTGCTCGAGCCGTTCGAGCACGGCCGGTTCATCGTCCGGGGCGAGCTCGAGCCGGAGCTCCGCGCACGCATGCTCGCCGAGCGCGCGACGCGTCCCCAGCCGTTCTGCGACGACAAGGTCCTCGCGTCGTGGAACGGGCTCGCGCTCGCGGCGCTGGCCGAAGCGGCATACCGTGTTCGAACGCAACGACTGGCTCGAGGCTGCTCGTGGCGTAGGGGAGTTTCTGCTCGGGCCGCTGTCCCGCGAGGACGGGAGATTGCTGCGTTCGCGCCGCAATGGGCGCGCGAGCGGCGACGCGTACCTCGACGACTACGCGAACGTCGCACACGGCCTCATCGAGCTGCACGTGGCGACGGGAGAGTTACGCTGGCTGCTCGAGGCTCGCAGGCTCGCGCTGCTCGCCATCGAGCTCTTCGCGGATGCCGAGCACGGCGGCTTCTTCCTGTCGGCCGCGGACGGGGACGCGCGTGTTCCGCGGACCAAAGAGCTCCAGGACACGCCGATCCCCTCGGGCAACTCGATGCTCGCGCTCGTGCTGCTCCGACTCTCCCGCATCTGGGGTGACGACGAGCTCGAACGCCACGCCGTCTCCGTTTTCCGCCTCGCCGAGCCTGCGTTGAGACGGGCGCCTGGCGCGTTCGCGTGGGCGCTCTGCGGCCTCGATCTGTGGTTCAGTCCTCGGCGCGAGATCGCCATCGTTGGCCCGGTCGACTCGCCTGTGGCCCGCTCGGCGCTCGCGCCCTTCCAGCCGAGTGCAGTCGTAGCGGTCGGGCCGAGCGACGATGTGCCGCTGCTCGAGGCAAAAGGGCTCGTCGACGGCGAGCCGGCGGTCTACATCTGCGAACGCTTCGCCTGCCGCGCGCCTGTTACGGACCCGTCCGATCTGGCCGTC
Source organism: uncultured Thermoleophilia bacterium (assembly GCA_963827525.1). Taxonomy (GTDB): domain Bacteria; phylum Actinomycetota; class Thermoleophilia; order Gaiellales; family Gaiellaceae; genus GMQP-bins7. The sequence goes on along the minus strand of CAWHBH010000034.1, from coordinate 6,726 downwards.
GTGACAAGCCCGTTGAGTTAGCTCTCCTAGCTAACGTGGTCGTAGTCAACATGCACGAGGCCAAGACGCGCCTCTCCGAGCTCGTTCGCCTCGAAGAAGCAGGCGAAAAGGTCGGTCTCGCACGCAACGGCACGCCAGTCGCCAGCTCGTCCCGCCCGCCCATCCGAAGAAGCGCGAGGGTGGCTTCTGGAAGGGGCAGATCTGGGTCTCCGCGGATTCGACGACCCGATGCGCCGCGGCCGTCGGCGAACGGTTACTGCCCTCCCTCAGGTAGCGTCCTCCCGGCATGACGACGACAGAGCTGACAGGTGCGGAAGACGTCGCGTGGGACCTCTCCGACCTGTACGAGGGCGGCGACGATCCACGCATCGAGCAGGACGTGCAGGAGGCGGATGTCGCCGCGGCGGCGTTCCGGGAGCGGTACTACGGCCGGATCGCCGAGCTGAGCGCTGCCGAGCTGGTCGAGGCGATCGACGAGCGCGAACGGATCGAGTCGATCTTCACCCGCGCGATCTACTACGCCCATCTCTGGTTCTCGACGGACATGGCCGACTCGCCGCGGGGAGCGCTCCTGGCACGGCTGACCGAGAAGGGCGCTGCACTGGACACGCAACTTCTGTTCTTCGGGCTCGAGCTCGCCGACCTCGACGACGCCGCAGCCGACGCTCTGCTGGCCGACGCGGTGCTCGAGCGGTGGCAGCACTGGCTGCGTTCGGTCCGAAAGTTCCGCCCTTACATCCTGACCGAGCCCGAGGAGAAGATCCTGACCGAAAAGTCGGTTTCCGGAGTCAGCGCTTGGGACCGTCTCTACGACGAGCTTCTCGGTGCGCTGCGGGTCGATCTCGACGGCACGGAGACGAGCTTCGAGGAGGCGATGGCCAAGCTCTACTCCGGCGATCGCGATGAGCGCCGGAGGGCGTCTGAAGCCGTCACCGTGGCGCTCGATCCGGGGCTGCGCACTCGCACGTTCATCTTCAACACCATCGTCGTCGACAAGTCGATCGACGATCGCCTGCGGGGCTACGAGACCTGGATCTCGGCGCGCAATCTGCTCAACGACACCACGGACGAGGCAGTCGAAGCGCTCATCGACGCGACCGTCGCGCGCTACGACGTCGTGCAGCGCTACTACCGGCTGAAGGCGAGATTGATGGGTCTCGATCGGCTGTCGTTCTACGACCGCATGGCGCCGATCGGCGAGGACCCGACCAAGGCTTCCTGGGACGAGGCGCGGCAGATCGTTCACGACGCCTACGCCGACTTCTCGGGCGAGGTGGGAGACATCGTCGGGCGCTTCTTCCGCGAAGGCTGGATCGACGCTCCCGTGCGCGAGAACAAGCGACCGGGTGCGTTCTGCGCGACGAACGTGCCAGGCGTTCACCCGTACGTGTTCATGAACTTCACCGGCGATCGGCGCTCGATCCTCACACTCGCCCACGAGCTCGGTCATGGCTTGCACGGGTACCTCGCCCAGCCGCTCGGGCTGTTCAACGCGAACACGCCGCTGACGACGGCCGAGACGGCGTCGGTGTTCGGGGAGGCTCTCACCTTCAAGCGGCTGCTCGCGATCGAGGACGACCCCGCGCGCAGACTCAACCTGCTCGCCGGCCGAATCGAGGACTCGATTGCGACCGTCTTCCGGCAGATCGCGATGAATCGTTTCGAGGATGTGGTCCACACGGTGCGCCGCGAAGAGGGTGAGCTGTCGATGGAGAAGCTCGACGAGCTCTGGCTCGAGACGCAGAGGCAGATGCTCGGTGACTCGGTCGACATGGACGGCTATGGAACGTGGTGGAGCTACATCCCGCACTTCATGGGCTCACCTGGATATGTCTACGCCTACGCGTACGGCTTTCTCTTCGCCCTCTCGATCTTCCGCAAGTACGAGCTCGAGGGCTCGGCGATGGTGGAGCCCTACGTCGCCGTTCTCCGCGCCGGTGGCTCGAAGCCACCTGAGGAGCTCGCGGAGCTCGTCGGGCTCGACCTCACGAACCCGCAGATCTGGGAGAGCGGGATCGATGCGCTCGCCGCGGAGCTCGACGAGGCCGAGGCGCTCGCCGCCGACATAGGCATCGGCTAACCGAATCCAGCGGACGGCGTCAAGTCGGCCAAGTAGCAGTAACCAAACGCAGTGGCCGCGAAGCGGACACCTTCAGGAATGTTCGCGCGACCGGAATCCGTGCGAGCGGATTCCGGTCTTGCGCAAGGGGACCGGCTCGGCTGCGCCCTGGCGGCGAGGACGTAGCAGCGCTACTCTCGCGGCTGACAGGCAGGAGTCGGAGAGGGATTATCAAGGAGGAGTCGGTGCGAAAGATCATTGCGTCTGCGGTCGTCTTGATTGCAGCGCTTGCGCTCACGGTGCCTGGGGCGATAGGTGGCCCAGGACAGACACCCGGACTAACAGCGAAGTCGATCACGATCGGTGGGACGTTCCCGCTCACCGGGGTGGCGGCGTCGTACGGCCCCATTCCGCTCGGGATGAAGGCGTACTTCAGTTACATCAACACACGCAAGGGCACGGACGGAAAACGCGGGGTCATGGGTCGCCAGATCGTCTGGAAGTACTACGACGACGGTTACAACCCGGCGAACACCGTTCAGCTGACCCGCAGGCTCGTCGAGCAGGACAAGGTGTTCGCGACCGTCGGCCAGCTCGGGACGGATCAGAACCTCTCCATCCGGGCCTACATGAATCAGCAGAAGGTGCCGCAAGCCCTCGTCTCGACAGGCGCGTCGAACTGGGGTCTGCAGTACGCGAAGTACCCGTGGACGACCGGCTGGCAGCCCGACTACATCGCCGAGGCCCGGATCTACGGGAATCACATCAAGCAGAACTTCAACGGCAAGAAGATCGCGGTCCTCTACCAGAACGACGACTACGGCAGGGACTACCTGTACGGGCTCCGCGCGGGACTCGGCAAGTCATACGCGAACGCCAACCTCGTCGCCCAGGAGTCGGTGGAGGCCACTGCGACCAGCGTCGCCAGCCAGATGGTGCGGATCAGGGCCTCCGGAGCCAGCGTCTTTGTGATCTTGCAGCTTCCGACGCCGACCGTGCGAACCATCGCGACGGGCAAGGCTCTGGGATTCAACCCGGAACAGATCTACATGAACTCGGTCTCGGCATTCCGGCAGCCGATGGCAGGTGCGATCGCCGCCGCGGGTGCCGCGTATGTCAACGGCATCCTGTCAGTCGCGTATCTCAAGGATGTTCAGCAGGCGAGGTGGGACAACGACTCAGCCATGAAGCTGTACAACCAGATCGTGGCGAAGTACCTCCCCGGCTCGAACCCGGACGACGGCCAGATCTACTATGGCGTCGCCAAGGCTGAAGCGTTCGTCCAGGCCCTCTACAGGGCGGGGAAGAACCCCACGCGGGCCAGCTTCCAGAGTGCGCTCTCGAGCATGAACGACGTCAACAAGTTCGCGCTCCCGGGCGTCGTACAAAAGACGTCGAGGAACGACCACTGGATGATGAGCAAGGTGCAGCTCCAGCGGTTCAACGCGAACACCGCTATCTGGGCGCCCATCGGTAAGCTCATCGAGGGACGCCCGCGCTCGAGCTCGCGCTAAGGCTTCTCCCCTGCGTGTGACTGGACTAGAGGCCGGGAAACCGGCCTCTAGTCCGCCAAGGTGCGGTACTGCTCCCAGTAGCGCTCCATCGTGGTCTGACGGTGCGCGAGGTGGAGGAGGTCATACGCGGCGACGTTGACCGCGCGCACGATCCACTCGCCGCCCTCACCGAGATCTAGGACGTTGACGCAAGCGGGAGCCTGCTCGAAATGGCCCAGGAACATCCGCTCGCCGGTGAGCGCGTACGAGAGGATCGCACGATTGACGCCGCCGTGAAGCACGGCCAACGCGGTGTGCCAGCTCTCGTCGGTCACGAGACGCTCGACCATCGGGAGCACTCGATCGAAGAGCTCTCCGATCGACTCGCCGCGCAGGAAGCGCGTCTCGTTGGGGATGACGCCCCGGAAGGCGTGGACGAACTCATGCTGGAGCGCGTCGGTCGGGATCTCTGACAGACGCCCGCCGCGGAGCTCCGAGAGGTCAGGCCAGCTCTCGGGCTCGATGTCTGGTGCGACGATGGCAGCGGTCTCGAGCGTGCGCGGGAGTCCGCTCGTCAGCACCCGGTCGAGCTGGATGCCGGCCAGCGCCTCGGCAGCCGCGTTTGCCTGCGCGATGCCTTCCTCGTTGAGGGAGACATCCACGGGGTCCACGGGTTGTCCGTCGGCGCCGAAGTACGAGACCTCGGCGTGCCGCATCAAGTAGAGCCTGCGACGCATGAGCGGCATAGGATCGCACGATGCCGTCGGGGGGCGACATCGTCGAGACCGCGGCCGCCTCGGAAGGCTTGGTGAAGCCACCGCTGCTCGTGCTCGACCGCGTGCGTGCGTTCCTCGACGAGCACGGCCTCGGCTCGGGTTCGCTGCGCGCGCGCCGAATCGGCGAAGGTGGTGGGTCGAACTTCACGTTCCTGCTCGAGCGCGACGAGAGCCGCTTCGTCCTTCGGCGTCCGCCGCGTCCACCGCTGCCACCTTCCGCGCACGACGTGGTGCGCGAGGCTCGGCTCCAGCTCGCACTGCGCGAGGCCGGATTCGCGCGCCTGCCGACGATCGTCGCGGTCGGCGAGGACGAGAGCGTCCTCGGCGTCCCGTTCTACGTCATGAACTACCTCGACGGCCACGTACCGACGGACGAGCTGCCGCCGGGGCTCGAGAGCGAGCCGGCGCGACGCCTTCTCGGCGACGACCTCGTCGATGCGCTCGTCGAGATCCACGCCGCCGACGTGACGACGCCCGGCCTGGCGGCGTTCGCGCGGCCCGGCAGCTACAACGAGCGTCAGGTCCGACGCTTCGACCAGCTCTGGGAGATCAACAAGACGCGGGAGCTTCCCAAGATGGACGACGTTGGGGCCTGGCTCGCGGACAACCTCCCCGAGCCGCTACCGCCGACGGTCGTGCACGGTGACTTTCGTCTGGGCAATTCGATGGTCGCGCGGGACGACCCGTCGCGGGTCCTTGCTGTGCTCGACTGGGAGATGGGCGCGATCGGCGACCCGCGCGCCGATGTCGGCTACCTGCTCGCGACGTACAGCGAGCCAGGTGGCTCCGCGAACCCGCTCGGGACGTCGCCGGTGACCGCCCTGCCCGGCTTTCCGTCGAGACAGGAGCTGGCAGAGCGCTACGTCGAGCGCAGCGGCCGCGATGTCGGCCTGCTTCCATGGTTCGAGGCGCTTGCCCTCTGGAAGGCCGCGGTCTTCTGCGAGGCGATCTACGGCCGCTACGTACGGGGCGAGCTCGGCGCCGAGGACACGCGCGCCGCCCGCTTCGAGCGCGGAGTGCCGTACCTCGCAGAAGCCGCGGCCGCCGCAATCGCTCGGGCCTAGGCTTCAGAGCGCGATCTCGGCGAGCGCTCGCAGCGCCTCGGGCTGCTGCGTCGAGACCAGCAACGACGTCGCCCCCGACTCGCGCCACGCGTCGACGCGTTCGGCGAGTTGCTCCTTCGGGCCTACCAGCGCGACCTCGTCGACGAAGGAGTCAGGGACCGCGGCCGCCGCGTCTCGCTTGTTCCCGTCCAGGTACAGATCCTGGATCGTCTTCGCCTCGGCCTCGTAGCCGTAGCGCGCGAAGAGGTCGTTGTAGAAGTTTTTGCCCCGTGCGCCCATCCCCCCGATGTAGAGCGCGTAGTACGGCTTGAGGAAGTCGCGCCCGGCCTCGACATCGTCGATCAGGATCGCCGGCGCGGTCGGCGCGATGTCGAAGCCCGGTGGCGTGCTCGCAAGCGCTGACGCGAAGACTTCCTTGGCACGCTCGGGCGACCAGAAGAGCGGGAGCCAGCCGTCGGCGATCTCGCACGCCTGGGCGACGGCCCTCGGCCCCATCGCCGCGAGGTAGATCGGAATCTCCGCCCGTAGCGGCCGAGCCATGATCTTGAGCGGCTTCCCGAGTCCGGTCCCCTTGCTGTAGGGGATGTCGTAGTGCTCGCCGTGGTGCTCGACCAGCTCGCGGCGAAGAGCGGTTCGGACGATCTCGACGTACTCACGTGTCTTGAGAACGGGCTTGCCCCACGGCTCGCCATGCCAGCCCTCGACCACCTGAGGGCCTGACGTTCCGAGCCCGAGCAGGAAGCGCCCGTTGGAGAGTAGGTCGAGCGTCACAGCCGTCATCGCGGTGTTCGCCGGCGTGCGCCCGGGGATCTGCATGATCGCGCTCCCGAGCTTGATCCGCTCGGTGGTGGCACCGAGCCAGGCGAGGACGCTCACACAGTCCGTTCCCCAGGCTTCGGCGGCCCATGCGGAGTCGTAACCCAATCGTTCTGCTTCCTGCGCCATGGCGATCGGCTCGAGCGGGCTCGTCCCCGGCGGCGCGTATCCCATGTAGAACCCGAGTCGCAAATGCTTATCCCGTGTGGAAGCGAAGGCACATGCCTGCGATGCTAACCCCATGACGATTACCGACCTGCGACCCACCGACGAAGCGCTGGAGCTTCGCGCTCGCGTCCGCGCGTTCATGGAGGCGCACGTCTATCCGAACGAGCCCTTGCTCGACCGCGAGGACGAGGAGTCGGACGCGCTCGTGGAGCGGCTCCGTGCGGTGGCGAAGGACGCGGGGCTGTGGGCGCCGCACCTCCCGCCCGAGGCGGGTGGCTCGAACGGAAGCTTCCTCGTCTACGCCAACCTCAACGAGGAGATCGGACGCTCGCTCTGGGGCCAGCTCGTCC
>CAWHBH010000033.1:0-54349 GCA_963827525.1 uncultured Thermoleophilia bacterium | reverse complement strand
CGGGGGTGGGATTCGAACCCACGAGCCCCGTGAAGAGCCAACGGTTTTCAAGACCGCCCCGTTCGACCGCTCCGGCACCCCGCCGGAGCGCATTGTGACCGACGGCTAGGAACGCACCTCGGCGGGGGCGCCGTACCGGGTGAGTACCTCGGGCACCGCGCCCTGAAAGTTCTCGAGGATCGCGAGGAGCGCGCGGTCGGTCACCATCGTCCCGTTCAAGGTGTGGGGATTCTCGAGACCGTGCTCGGCGCGGTAGCGGATCCCGAGCCGGCGCGACTGGTAGTCCGTCGTGTTCGAGCACGACGTTACTTCTCGGTACCGCTCCTGGAATGGGAACCACGCCTCGATGTCGTACTTCTTCGCCGCGGATGCACCGAGGTCGCCGGCGGCCACGTTCATCACCCGATAGGGGAGGCCGAGCGCCTGCAGAAACCGCTCCTCGAGGTCGAGCATGCGGTCGTGCTCGTCCCACGAGGTCTCGGGCTCCACGAAGACGAACATCTCGACCTTGTTGAACTGGTGGACTCGGAACATCCCGCGCGTGTCTTTTCCGGCGGCGCCCGCCTCCCGTCGGAAGCAGGTCGAGAAGCCCGTATACCGGAGCGGGAGCTCGTTGCGCTCGAGGATCTCTCCCATGTGCAGCGACGCGAGCGCGACTTCGGAGGTCCCCGTCAAGTAGAGACCGTCGGCCTCGAGCGCGTAGATGTTCGAGCGCTCGGTCGGGAAGAACCCCGTCCCGTACATCGCCTCCTCGCGCACGAGCACGGGAGGGATCACCGGCGTGAAGCCCGCCTCCGCCAGATGGGCGAGCGCAAACTGGTAGAGGGCCATCGCGACGAGTGCGGAGTCACCGATGACGTAGCCGAAGCGTGCGCCCGAGATGCGCGCGGCGCGCTCCATGTCGAAACGACCGATCTCGGTGTGCTCGCGCGGGGCCTCGAGCGACATCGGCTCGCCGAACTGGCTCAACTCGGCGGCGTCGTCCTCCGTCTCGCCGTCCGGCACGGAATCATGCGGTGGGTTGGGGACGAGGGCGAGAGCGGCGTCCCGCTGCGTCTCGGCCTCCGCGAGCTCCTCCTCGGCCTTCCTGAGCTCTGCCTTGACGGGCTTCAGCGCCTCGAGCTCCTCCGGAGTCGGCTTGCCCTTGAGCTTCGTTTGGCTGCGTAGCTCATCGACCCGCGGTATGAGCGAGCGCCAGCGCTCGTCGGCCTCGATGAGTGCGTCGAACTCCTCCGCCGCACCCTTCCGCGCCAACGCCGCGCGCCAGCGATCGGCGTCTGCCCGAGCAGCCTTGAGGTCGATCATGAAGGGAGTCTAGAAACCCTGGAAGGGGCTCAGCCGCCGGCGACTGACGAGACGTAGGCGGCGACGTCGGCGATCTGCTGGGGAGTGAGCGTGCCGGAGAACGATGGCATGCCGCCCTGACCGTTCGTCACGCGGTCGACGACGAGCTCGGCGCTCGGCATCGCCTCGTCGAGATTCGGCCCCACCTGCCCGGTTGTTCCTGCGTCGGCGAGCGTATGGCATCCGCCACAGGCCGAGGCCCCGAGGAAGATCTCCTTGCCTGCCACCGGGTCGCCCTCGACGGTCGGCTGGGTCTCGGTCGTCGTGGTCTCGGTCGTCTCTGTCGTCTCGGTCTCTGTGGTGTCCGTCGTCTCGGTCTCGGTCGTATCGGTCTCGGTCGTCTCCGTGGTGGTCGTTCCCTCGACGGTGTCGGGCGTCGCTGTCACCGATTCCTCGCCTCCGCAGCCCACGGCAAAGAGGCTGACGAGTGCCGCAAGGATTACCAGCACGAGAGCGGTACGACGCACTGGCTCGATCCTATACACGGGACGAGGACGGACGCCGCACTATGCGTGCGACCTCCGAAACGCGAGAGAGCCGCACGCGGCGGCTCTTCTCGACGTCTCTTCCAGGAGGCCTACACAGAGGCGGCCAGCCGTCTCCTGAGGCCCTTCAACTTGAACGCGAGAAAGATCTCCGTGATCCCGCGCGACAGCGCGACGATGCCGACGTAGACCACGAGCAGGATCGCCTTCTCCCTGTGGTTTCCGGCGACCCAGAACGCAAGCAGGATCTCGAGCAAGCCGACGACGAGCTGAAGCCACCAGAGCTCGAACTGGTCCTTCGTGATGAACGCGACGCTGATGTCGAAGATGCCCTTGACGAGCAGGAAGAGTCCGACGAGAGCCGACAGCGTCGCGAACGTGTCGTACGGGTGCCACAACGCGTAGATCCCGGCGACGATGAAGAGGACGCCGAGGAGGCCGTGAATCCATTTCCAGCCGGTGGTGGAGACGCTGATCTGGAAGAACTCGTTGACTCCCGCGACGATCGCAACGACGCCGAAGAGGTACGAGATCGCGGACACGGTCGTGTAATCCCACTGGAACACGAGGAGGGAGAAGACCAGCCAGGCGATGCCGGTCAGAAGAAACAGCCACCACTTGTCGGCTGCGTCCTCCAGGACCTCGCGCTCGTCAAAAAGGTCGTTCATCGTGCCTCCCGGATTCGAATGCCCACTCTGCGCGGATTCTGTCAGGCCGCCGAGCTGGATTCCTCCCGTACGATCTCGCGGAACCGATCCTGTAGGGGGGAACACGATGACTGACGTGACCGAGAGCTGCGACGTTCGGAGCCCGCGACGATGATCGTCGAGCGAAGCATGCACCCGTCCTGGCTCTCGAACGCGTACCTGCTCGGGGACCAACCCGGCGGAACGGCCGTCTTCGTCGACAGCGGTGCCCCGCTCGAGCCCCTCCTCGAAGCAGTCGCGCGCGAGCGGCTCACGCCGACGCATCTGCTCCTGACGCACGGTCACGCCGACCACGTCGCGGGCAACACCGAGCTCGTCGAACGCTTCGGTGTCGAGGTGACCGCAGGCGCGGTCTCGACCGGCGGTCTCGAGATCGAGCCCCACGCGACCCCAGGGCATTCCGACGACGGTGTGTCGTTCGTCGCGGGCGAGTACTGCTTTACGGGTGACACGCTGTTCCGCGATGCGGTGGGCGGCGGTCCGGCTGACGAGATGCGCCGGTCGGTGATGGACGTGCTCATGACCCTTCCTCACGACCTTCGCGTCCTTCCCGGTCACACCGAAGAAACGACGATCGGTCGCGAGTGGGACGAGAATCCGTTCGTGCGCTTCTGGCGAGGCCTCGATCCCGAGGACGGCCGCACGTGCCGCGTGCACGGCGACGATGCGACCATCGTGGTCTGGTCGCCGGACTACGACGGGAAGGGGAAAGCGCTCGTGCGCCTCGCCGACGGCGTCGAGGTAATCGTCGGCGCGTCGCGGATCGAAGGCCTGTAGATACCCTGACGGGGTATACTTCTCTCATTCCGTTTCTGAGAGGAGGGCCGTGAGCGAGACCGTCACGTACAGCACTCCCGCGATCCACTGCGCCCTCCACGCTCATGGGCCGGAGAGCGGCCCATGAGCGCGACCGCGACACCTGAGGCCGAGGAGCGGGTCGACCTCGCCCTCGAGGGCATGACCTGCGCCGCGTGCGCGGCGCGCATCGAGCGCAAGCTGAACAAGCTCGACGGTGTGGACGCCTCAGTCAACTACGCGACCGAGCAAGCGGCGGTCCGCTTCGACTCCAGTCGAGTGGCCGTCGCAGACCTGATCGGCGCGGTCGAAGGCGCCGGCTACCACGCGAGACTCGCGGCCGAGGCAGGGGACGGAGATGATCGTTCTCGCTCACTTCGAACGCGCCTGATCGTCGCCGCCGCCCTGACAGCGCCTCTCGTCGCGCTGTCGATGATCCCGCTGCTGCAATTCGACGGCTGGGGGTGGCTCGCGCTGGCGCTTGCTACACCGGTCGTGTTCTGGGCCGGCTACGGCTTCCATCGAGCTGCACTCATGAACGCGCGGCACCTCGCCGCGACGATGGACACCCTCATCTCCATCGGAACTCTTGCGGCGTGGGGTTGGTCGGTCGCGGCGCTTGTCGTCGTGGACGACGCGGACATGTACTTCGAGGTGGCGGCGGTGATCACGACGCTGATTTTGGTCGGCCGCTACTTCGAGGCTCGCGCGAGGTGGCGCTCGGGCGCCGCGATCCGCGCACTCCTCGAGATCGGCGCCAAGGAAGCCCGAGTCCTGCGGGACGGCACGGAGGTCGCGGTCCCGATCGACGAGGTCGTCGTCGGAGATCTCATGGTCGTAAGACCCGGGGAAAGGATCCCGACCGATGGTCACGTCGTCGAGGGTGCGTCTGCGGTCGATCAGTCGATGCTGACGGGCGAGCCTGTCCCCGTCGATGTCGGGCCGGGTTCCGACGTGGCCGGAGCGACGGTCAACACCTACGGAAGGCTCGTGGTGCGCGCTACGACGGTCGGCGAGGATACCGCGCTCGCCCGGATCGCGCGGATGGTCGCCGAGGCGCAATCCGGTAAGGCTCCGATCCAGCGCCTCGTCGACCGCATCTCGAGCGTCTTCGTCCCGATCGTGCTCGGAGTCGCGCTCGCGACGCTCGCCGGCTGGCTCGTCGTCACGGGCGATGCGACCGCCGCTTTCTCCGCGTCGGTGGCCGTCCTGATCATCGCGTGCCCGTGCGCACTCGGCCTCGCCACGCCGACGGCGCTCATGGTCGGAACCGGGCGCGGAGCGCAGCTCGGGATCCTGATCAAGGGGCCCGACGTCCTCGAGCGCACTCGCCGCATCACGACGATCGTCCTCGACAAGACGGGAACCGTCACCGAGGGGAAGATGGAGCTCGCGGATGTCAATCTGCTGGACGGCTCTTCGCGCGACGAGGTGCTGCGTCTTGCGGGCGCGGTCGAGGCCGCATCCGAGCACCCGATCGGGCAGGCGGTAGCTGCGGCGGCGCGCCGCGAGGTCGGCGAGTTGCCACCTGTGAGCGATTTCAGAAACGTCCCGGGCGTGGGTGTGCACGGCATCGTCGAGGGCCACGAGGTCGAGGTCGGACGCCGCGACGGGACGAGAATCGTGTCGTGGGACCGAGCGCCACGGGCAACTCTCGTCGTTCGCGACACGGTCAAGCCGACGAGTGCTGAGGCCGTCGTCGCCCTCAAAGGGCTCGGCCTCACGCCGGTTCTTCTCACTGGCGACGGTCGCGAGACTGCGGAGCGCGTCGCCGCAGAGGTCGGGATCGAGCGCGTGCTCGCCGAGGTCTATCCGGAGGACAAGATCGCGGAGGTTCGGCGGCTCCAGCAGACGGGAGAGGTCGTCGCAATGGTCGGAGACGGCATCAACGACGCTCCGGCTCTGGCTCAGGCGGATCTCGGCCTTGCCATCGGCACGGGAACCGACGTCGCGATCGAGGCCTCGGACATCACGCTCGTCTCCGGGGACCTGCGCGCCGCTGCGGACGCGATCGCCCTAGCGCGGCGCACGCTCGCAACCATCAAGGGGAACCTCTTCTGGGCCTTCGCCTACAACGTCGCGGCCATTCCGCTCGCCGTCGCCGGTCTTCTCAACCCGATCGTCGCGGCCGCGGCGATGGCATTTTCGAGCGTCTTCGTCGTCACCAACTCGCTTCGCCTGCGTCGCTTCCACTCCGCCCGGGAAGGAGTCGCATCGTGAGTCAGGTCGAACCGCCTTCTCACGGCTACGCGGAGGACAAGCAGGTGCTCGTCAGCCGGCTTCACCGGATCGAGGGCCAGGTGCGCGGGATCGAACGGATGATCGAGGAGGATCGCTACTGCATCGATGTGCTCACCCAGATCGCCGCGGTGAACACGGCACTCGAGAGCCTCGCCTTCAGGATCCTCGACGACCACGTGAACCACTGCGTCGCCGACGCGCTCGCCTCGGGCGATCCGGTTGAAGCGGAGACCAAGAGCAAGGAGCTCCTCGAAGCCGTGCACCGCTTCGCACGCGTGCGCTGATCGAGCAGCTAGCGCTCGTCGAGCGCCAGCCGCACGCCGAAGACGACGAGAACGACTCCGGTCAAGGCGTCGAGAGCTCGTCGGGCAGGACCGGCGAGAAGGGCTCGGACGTGAGCGACGGCAACTGCGTACAACGTCAGCCAGGCGAGCGTCAGCGAGCAAAAGAGCAAGCCGAACGCGAGCAGCCCTGCGAACGAGGCGGCTCCCCCGGGTGCGAACTGCGGAAGCAGGCTGGCGAAGAACACCGCCATCTTCGGGTTGCCGAGGTTGCTGAGGACTCCCTGCCGAAACGCGCGGGACGGGGGGATCGGTGCGCTTTGCCGAAGCTCTCGAGTGTGTCCGTGACGACGAATCGCGGCATAGAGCGACTGGGCGCCGAGGTAGACGAGGTACGCGGCGCCCGCGAGCTTGAGAGCTCGAAACGCCGGCTCGGACGCGCTCAGGAGCGCCACCACCCCGGCGCTCGCGGCGATCGTCCAGATCGCCTGGCCAGTGGCCACACCGCCCGCCGTCGCGATCCCGCCACGGCGTCCGCCGGCGAGCGTGTTCCTGATGGTGAGGGCGGTGTCCGGGCCTGGCGTGCAGATGACGACCGCCGACACGGCAACGAATGCGGCGAGGCTCTCCAGCATGCTCGAGGAAGTATTGCGCGGCGCCGTGCGTTGCCATCTCACGATGTCCCGCGCCCGAGCGTTGACCAGTGGAGTGACGACTCGCGCACACCTCTCGCTGCTTGCCGTCGTGGCGATCTGGGCCGGGTCGTTCTCGGTCATCAAGGCGCTCCTCGACGATGACGTCGCCGCCGGAGACGTCGCGATCCTCCGCTACGCGATTGCAGCCCCAGGTTTCGCATTCATCCTCTGGCGGGCGCGCGGGCTGCCGGGACTGACGCGGGGCGATGCGGCGCGGGTCGCCGCCGCCGGGCTCATCATCGTCGTCGGCTACCACATGTTCCTCAACATCGGCACCCAGCACACGACGGCGGGCGTTGCGGCGCTGGTCGTGGCGCTCGCTCCGGGGATGACGCTTGTCGCTCGCCCTCGTGGTCGGACTCGATCGCATTCGTGCTACAGCATGTCGTCGGGCTTGCGATCGCCTTCGCGGGTGTCGTGGTCGTCGTAACGCTCGGGTCCGGGAGCGAGCTGTCGCTGGCGAGCACGAAGGGGCCGCTCATCGTGCTCGGCGCGCCGCTCGCATTCGCGCTCTACAACGTGATCCTGAAACCCCTCCTCGGTCGGCACGATCTGCTGGCACTGACTGCCGCGACGAGCCTCGTCGGGATCGTCGGTCTTGTGCCGTTCGTGCGCGCGTCGACAGTCGAGACGGTGGTCGACGCCTCCGCGTCGGAGATGGCGCTCCTCCTGTATCTCGGCGTCCTCGCGACGCTCCTCGGCTACATCCTGTGGAACGTCGGATTGCGAGGTATCGGGCCGACCCGTGCAGTCTCGTACACGTACGCGATCTCACCGCTTGCCGTGGTGATCGGCGCGATCGTGCTGGACGAGACGATCACGCCCTGGCTCGTGCTCGGCGGTGCGCTCGTCATCGGCGGGATCGCGCTCACGCAACGCGCGTCGGATCGCCGTCGCTCGGATAGCGTCGAGGCGTGGCCGAGCGCACCCTCCCGCAGCGCGAGCTGAACCGGGCGCTCCTCGCTCGACAGCTGCTCCTCGAACGCGTGCGTCTTCCGATTCCCCGGGCTCTGGAGTGCATCGCAGGAATCCAGGATCAGTATGCGAGGCTGAAGCTCCCATACCGACGCTCCGAGCGCGTTCGACGCGGAGCGCACGAGCCGTCGCGCTCCGACGCCACCCCAGTCGGGGACGTCGTCCCAGACGTTGGTCGCATCGTCGGTCACGGCCATGAGCCTAATCGAGCGACCATCGACCGACGAAGCGGCGGAGCTCTTCCTCGACGAGATCCGCCCAGCGGTCGGCTCGGGGAAGTGCGATCAGGCCGCCCCAGGGCGTGCGGAGTGCCATCCCGTGCACTCCGCCCGGAATCGAGACGTAGCGGCCGTTGGCGCCACGCGCTACAGCGCGCTCGAATCCCTTGCGGGAGTGGCGGGCGGACACTCCGGGAATCCCCGGAAGCCAGCGGTCGAGCGCACCGTGGAAGACCGTAAGGCGCTTGCCATGAAGCCGCGCCAAATCGAGCTCCTCCGGGATCCATGGTGCGAGCCCGACGACTCCCTCGACACCGGGCTCGTCCGCGGTTGCAATCGACACAGCTCCGCCCATCGAGAAGCCCAGGAGCAGCGTTCGCGGAGCGCCGACCTCGCGGACCGCGGCTCGCGTGTCCTCGATGCACGACTCGAGCCGCTTCCACGACTTCACCCGGTATCGGACCTCTGCGAACGCGAGCCCGGGGAGCCGCCTCGAGAGCCGACTCACCAGCCACTCGACGGACGCGCTCCAGGTGCCCTCGACCTCGCGTGCCTGGCCTCCGTTGACACACACCACCGCGCACTGGCTCGTCGGCCCGGTGACGCGGATCTCCGCTCCTGTCGATAGGTACACCACGCTCGTGCTCAGCCGGTTCTGTTGAGCTCGTAGCGAAGGAACAAGTGCTCATCGTGGCGCCTGACGCTGAGTGGACGCGCTCGAACGAGCGGGACGAGGTCAGCTCCCTCGACGAGTCGGAAGCGGCTTCCCGGCCCCGCATCGCCGGCGAGTAGCGGCGAGAGCGTCAAGAACAGCTCGTCGACGACACCGGCTCCGACGAGAGAGCCGTGAGTGTGGGGACCGGCTTCGGAGAGGATCAGCCGATGGCCGCGCTCGTGCAACGTGGTGACGATCGTCCGCGGATCGAGGGTCGTCTCCGTTCCGAGCAAAACGACGCTCGTGGCAGGGGGAAGGCTGTCTGTCAGAGCCGCGGCACCAGCATCGCTCGTCAGGACGAGTGCGCCGGACGCGAGCACGGGGTGCGCCGGGTCGATCGATCCCCTGCCCGTGAGAATCGCCACTTCCGGCGCCTCTTTCCGGCCGAGCCGCTGTCGAAGCTCCGCGAATGCAGCTGACGCGGGCGGAAAGATCTTCTCGGGCCTCCATGTGCCTCGAGGCGACGCTCGCAGCGTTCCGGCCCCGATCAGCACGACGTCGGCCAGTGCGCGCAGCAAGCCCATGACGAAGCGGTCAGCCTCGCTGTCTGACGCGATCAGGCTGTTCGACTCGGGAATGGACGGAATCGCCACGGCGCCGTCGAGAGTCGAGACGAAGTTCGCGAAGAGTCGCGGCTCGGCGAACCCGAGGCCACCTCCGTAGAGGTCGGCGAGCTCCTGCGGAAGGTAGAACGATGCGAGGTCGTCGACCTCGTAGAGGACCTCGAGTGGAGTCACTCCACCGAACTTCTGTTCGAAGGAACGGCGGTCCCGATCCACTCCACGAGCTGCGACAGGAACGTCGGGTCGAGTCCGTGCCCCATGTGCGGAGACTCGTGGTACACGACGTCTGCACCTGCCTCCTGAAACAGCTGTCTCGCGCGTCTTCCCCAGTCGACCGAAATAACGGGATCGAGCCCACCGTGCCCGATGGCAAGCCGCGGGAGCGGGGAGGAGAGATCGAGTCGAAAACCCGGCACGGTCGGCACGAATCCGCTGAGCGCTATGAGCCCTGCCGGGCGCGGCCGTTCTTCACCGAGTCCGAGGGCGTAGGTCATCACGGCACCCTGCGAGAAGCCTCCGAGGATGGTGCGTTCGGGTGAGACGCCTGTCTCCGCAGCCAGCGCGTCGAGCCATGTGCTTGCCGTGAGGAACGTCTCGGTGAAGGTCGTCGGATCCGGGTAGCCGATCTCGTGCAACGCGTACCAGTGGGCTCCTCCAGGAGGAAGCTGAAGCGGCCCGCGCGGGGTCACTCCCAGAAGCCGACGCTCGGGGTCGAGCACGTCGAGGAGTGGGTAGAGATCGCGCTCGTCTGCGCCTCGTCCGTGGAAGAGCACGAGCAACCCATCGGGCTCCCCGGCGGCGGGCCGACTGAGAAATCGGAGCGGGTCAGCGGGCATGGCTCCGCGGAACGTACCTGCGCCCATACGGCCCGTCAGCCGGATGAACGAGTTTCGAGCGTGGTTACGCGAGTCGGCCGAGCACCGTGCCGAACACCGCATGCCGCCACGTTGCTTGCGCGAACGCTCGTGGGCTCCTCAAGAGCGGTGGCACTCCGGGCTCGCCGCGTGCGGGGTGGTACCGATCGATGAAGTAGCAGAGCGGGTAGAGCGAGACGTGCTCGGCGAGCGCCATGCCCAGGGCGAGCTTTCGCGGACCGATCGGGATGCGACGGCGAGCCTCGTGGAACGCCAACCCGAAGATCGCACCGTTCAGCGTATGCGCCGCCAATCCGGTCGCTCGCCAGTTCCCGCGACGCACCAAACCCTTACCGAGGACGGCGACATCCGAGTAGTCACACCTGAGGACTCGTTGATCTAGAGGCTCCTGCAGCGCCCAGACTGCTGCGGCCGCAGCGCCGGCGGCAGCGGATCGGAGTCGGCTAGCCATGGTGCAGTCTGTCCACGATGACGTCGCCCATGCCGCAGTAAGCATGGCGCCCGTGCGACAGCGGCTGAGTGGGTTCGCCATGTGCGCGGTGAGTCCCGGGGGGCCCGATCCGCGGGACTCGCGTGACGTCCGCGATCGCGGACCACGTCGAGGAGGCGAGCACCCTCTTTGCCGATGTTGTCGACTTCACACCCATGAGCAGTCGTCTCGAAGCCCGCGAGGTCGGGCAGGTTCATCGAGGCGTCGAGCATGACGGGGACGTTAGCCGCCAGATGCGCCACGCTTGGCTACGCGGACTCCGGCGCGACGCCTGGGAGAGGAGTCAGCAGTCGTCATCTCGGCCGCTTCGACCGCCGGACGCCGCCCGACGGCCCTGAGACGTTCAGTCCGTCGGGCAGGCCGACCCGTGGAACCGTGGCTCCCCACCCTCGATGGTGGCGATCACCATGCACTTGGTCGGATCGCCCTCGTTGTCGAACGACATCGTGCCGGTGATCCCCTCGAACTCGCGGATGGCCGCCATGCCGTCGCGGACGCACTCCCGATCGGCGGCGATGTCGCCGGTTAGCTCGCCGCAGTTCTCGATCGCCTGCACGACGATCCGCATTGCGTCCCAGGTCAGCGCTCCCACGTCGCTCGGGATCTCTCCTTCACGCGCCTCGAACTTGTCGATGAACTCCTTCGTCGCGCCCGTCGCGCCGGCGGGCACGTAGTGCGCGCCGTAGAACGTGCCGTCGCAGTCGGTGCCGCAGAGCGCGGTCAGCTGAGGGTCGCTCCAGCCGTCGTTGCCGACGATCGGGACGTCCACCCCCGCTGACCGCGCCTGGCGCACGATGAGCGGGACCTCGTTGTAGTACTGCGGCGTGAAGAGCACGTCGCAGTCGGCTCCGGTGATGACCTCCAGCTGCTCCGTGAACGTCTCGGTGCCGGTGGTGAACGACTCGTAGGCCGGCACCGAGCCCGGGCCGTTGTTCGCCTCCCACGCGACACGGAAGCTCTCGGCCACCCCGCGCGGGGCGTCGCTGTCAGCCGCGAAGAGCACGCACGCACGCTCCGCTCCGAACTCCTCGGCCGCGAACTCGGCCAGGATCGGGCCCTGGAACAGGTCGATGTACGGGGCGCGGAAAACCCACGGCCGGCCGAGCGTGGTGGACGGGTTCGTCGACCACGGGCTGATCATCGGGATCTCCTGCTCGTTCGCAACCGCGCCCGCCGGAACGGCGGCGACGCTCGCGTTGGGGCCGACCATCACCAGGATGTCGTCTGCGATGAGGCTCTCGGCGGCGGCCCTCGCGCCCTCCGCCGTCCCGCCGTTGTCCTCGACGACGAACTCAAGTGTCCGTTGCTCATCCCCGACGGTCACGCCCCCTCCGGCGTTGATCTCCTCCGCGAACATCTCGGCCGCGGCCTGGGAATGCGCCCCGACGTTGGGGATCGACCCGGTCGACTCCATGTTGAGGCCGATGACGATCGAGTCGTCGTCCGAGCCGCCGCACCCGGCAAGGACGAGAGCCAGAACTGCCGACGCGACGAGGTATCCACACGGCAACGACCTCAGCACGGCCCAACCTCCGATCCGACCTCGGGCTCGGACGATACCGCGCATGTTCACCGAGCGCCGCCTACGATCGAGTCGTGGAGGTACGCAACCTCGACGAGGCCGAGCCGTTCACGACGAAGGACGGCTCGACGATTCGCGAGCTGCTCGGTCTTCCGACCTCGAGCCTGGTGCAGAAGCTGTCGCTCGCGGAGGCCACCCTCGGCCCGGGCCAGGCGACCAAGCGCCACTACCACCGCGAGTCCGAGGAGATCTACTTCCTGCTCGAGGGTGTCGGCCTGATGGAGGTCGACGGCGCGACCCGGCAGGTCGGGCCGGGAGACGCCGTGCTCGTCCCGGCCGGTGCCAGGCACACGCTTCGCGCCGGCGACGCGGGAGCGCGGTTGCTCTGCTGCTGCGCGCCGCCGTACCGGCACGACGACACGTTCTTCGACTGACCCCGCGTCGCGTCAGCGCGAGAAACCCACTGTTTCCGGCCGGGTTTCGGAGGTGGAGCTAGCCGGGCTCGAACCGGCGACCTCCTGGGTGCGATCCAGGCGCTCTCCCAGCTGAGCTATAGCCCCAGGGGGCCCGATTGTAGCGATCGGGCCCGCTGTGTCTCAGCCGCGGATACCACGCAGGCGGGCGGCTATCAGCAAGTCAGCTGGCCCGGCCCAGAGGCGCGGGGTCCACGCCGGCGGCGAAATTCCCGATCGCGTCACGCACCGGGGGATTGGGTCGTCATGTTCCGCGGGGAATGTCGCCGGGCGGCAGCTGTGGTTGGGGGGTCTGCGGCCTGCAGATCGTCGCGTCCTCGTTCTTCGGGATGACGCGCGGAGCGTCCTGTGCGTGAGGGACCGCGGCGCCGCCGACGAGGATTCCGAGGACGAGGAGCCACAGTGCTGCGGTCACTCGCGCCCAGAACGGATACGGGCGCTCGGCCCGCGTGGGTGCTGGAGGCGGCGTCGACTGCCTCGGAGCTCGAGGGGGCGCAACCGGTCCTTCGAGCATCGCGCGCATGCGCTCCCGAAGCTCGGGATCGACGAGCGCAAGTTCAGGGCTGACCGTTTCCCAGGCCATGTCTACGGATTCTTGCTGAAGGCTGGCTTCCCTCGCTCCCTGAAGTGTGCGCGCGAACGGTCGCAAGTCCGTCGCAAGCGTTCCACAGCTCGGCTCAGAGACACCGATTCCCGACCACCTGTCGGATTCGGACGACTAGCTCACGTGAGCGAGGGCGGTTACCACGGGGGCGACATCAACGAAGGGAGGATGCGTGTACGCACGCATGATCGGAATTGGGCTTGCCGTGCTCGTCGCGCTCGCCGGCTCGGCAGCGCTCGCGGGAGGAGCCTCGAAGCGCGTAGGCGACGACGTCATCACGGGCTGTCAGAAACCGGGTCGGGGCTTTCTCCGAATCGTCCGGGATGCTTCGGCGTGTCGAGGCAATGAACGTGTCGTCACCTGGAACCGGCGCGGAGCCGAAGGAGCCGCCGGTCCAGTCGGTCCAGCTGGGGAGCGCGGGCCTGCAGGCCCGGCTGGACCTGCGGGAGCGATTGGGCCTGCAGGCCCAGCCGGATCTGTTGGAGCAGCCGGACCTGCCGGGCCGCAAGGCCAGGCCGGCTCACAGGGTCCCGCCGGCCCAGCCGGACCTGCCGGGCCGCAGGGACCTGCGGGGTCCGGGCTGACTTCGCTTGCCGCGCTGACGGGCACCGCCTGCTCTCGCTTCGACGGCTCGGCGGGCACAGTCGCCGTGGCGACGACGTCGGCGAACATCGTCGAGCTTCGCTGCTCCGAGAGCGGTGGGCCTCCGCCGCCACCCCCGCCCTCTGGCGACCTCGTGATCAACGAGATCGACTACGACCAGGTCGGTGCAGACTCCGGTGGATTCGTGGAGATCGCCAACACCGGCGGCTCGGCGGCAGTGCTCGATGGGATCGCGCTCGTGCTCGTGAACGGGGGCGACGGGCTCGAGTACGACCGGATCGACCTCACCGGGTCGCTCGCTGCAGGGGCGTATCTCTCACTCACCGTCGAGCCACAGAATGGTGCGCCCGACGGCGTTGCGCTGATCGCTGCGGCAAATGGAGCTCTCTTGGACGCCTTGTCGTACGAGGGTGAGATCACCGCGGCCGTGATCGGCAGCCAGACCTACAACCTCGTAGAGGGAACAGCGCTCGCTGCGGCCGTCGCGGACTCGAACACGGTCGATGGATCGCTTGCGCGGATTCCCGACGGGCAGGACGGCAACAACGCCACTGCCGACTGGGCGTTCACCCAGACGAAGACGCCTGGGGCTGCAAACGTCGCCGCTCCGTAGGTGCTACGAGGCTCACGCGTCCGGCGGTCTGCGCCGGGCGCGTGAGCGCCCGCGGCGGTCGAGACGGCCCTCGAGCTCTGCCAGTTCGCGCTGCAGGTCGCGGTAGCGCTGCCAGCGGGAGGGCTCCAGACGACCGTCGGCCAGTGCGGCCTGGACGGCGCACCCGGGCTCGGTCTCGTGAGTGCAATCGTTGAACCGGCACTGGTCGGCGAGTGCGGCGATGTCTTCGTAGGCCTCCGTGAGCCCATCCTCGGCAAGCCAGAAGTGCACCTGACGCATTCCGGGGTTGTCCACGATGAGCCCGCCGCTGGGGAGGATTACGAGCTGGCGACGGGTGGTCGTGTGCCTCCCCTGGCCGTCGGCTCGCACGGCACCTGTCTCGAGCAGGTCGGCTTGTCCCGAGAGGGCATTGACGAGCGTCGACTTGCCGACGCCAGAAGGGCCGAGGAGTGCACCGGTCAGTCCGCCGGCCAGGTGCTCGCGAACCGCGTCGAGGCCGAAACCGGTGCGAGTCGAGATGGCGTAAACCGGGATCCCCCCATCGATCCCGGCGACTTCGGCGGCCACTGCCTCCGGATCGGGCTCGAGGTCAGCTTTCGTAAGCAGGATTGCCGGACGCGCACCGCTTTCGAACGCCAGGGTGACGTACCGCTCGAGCAGACGTGTGTCCACCTCCTCGCCGAGCGTCGCGACGATGAAGACGACATCGAGGTTTGCCGCGATCACCTGCTCGCGCATGTCGTTCGAGCCCGCGTCGTGTGCGGCGCGTCTTGAGAGCTTGGTTCGACGAGGCAGGACGACGACGATTGCACCGGCTGAGTCGAGCCCGACCCAGTCGCCGACGACCGGAAGATCGACGGGGGAGGCATCGCTTCGGAGGCGGCCGGTTATCCGCGCGCGCACCTCGCCCTCTGTCGTCAGGACGTCGTACGCGCCGCGGTGCTGGATCGCAATCCGTCCCGGAACCAGCCCTTCCTCGTGGAACGGCGCGAACACGGAGCTCCACGCGGCGTCCCAGCCGAGCGTCGTGAGTTCGGGCACCCCCACATTGTCCCGGAACAACACGATGTGAGAGAGGCGCTGCAAGGGTGGGGGCGGCCCGTCGAGGGCCGGGGTCCTAGCAGGTCTCGGCCTGGCAAACCCAGCCAGCGGTGTTCAGCCGGACAACGTGTGGTGCAAAGCTGTGTCGAGCTCGGGAAGCTCGAACGTGAAGCCCACGTCGATCAACCGCGCCGGAAGCGCGCGTTGGCCCATCAGGAGCACTTCCTCTGCCATCTCGCCGAAGACTGACTTGGCTGCAAACGCGGGGAGGGGAAAGATCGTCGGTCTTCCGAGCGCCCTGCCGAGCGCGTTCGTGAACTGCGCATTTGTGACGGGATTCGGGGAGACGACGTTCAGCGGGCCTTCGAGGTCGCCCTCGAGGGCGAAGCGGATGGTGCGTATCAGGTCATCGATGGCAACCCAGCTCCACCACTGCTTCCCGCTGCCGACGCGGCCGCCGAGACCGAGCTTGAACGGTGTCAAGAGGCGCGGCAAGGCACCACCTTCTCGCGAAAGGACGATTCCGGCACGGAGATTGACGACGCGGACATCGGCCGCGCGCGCGGGCTCACAGGCGCCCTCCCATGCCCTGCCCACGTCTGCAAGGAACCCAGTGCCGGTTGCCGACTCCTCGGTCAGGATCTCGTCGCGGCGATCGCCGTAGATCCCGACGCCACCCGCGCAGACGAGCACGCGCGGTTGGGGCTCGAGGGCAGCCATCGTCGACGCCAAGAGGCGCGTCGAATCGATGCGGGAGGTGAGGATCTCGGCCTTCCTCGCAGTCGTCCAGCGGCGGCCGATCGTCGCACCGCTCAGATTGACTACGGCGTCCACGCCGGCGAGCGCCGTTGCATCGAGCCAGCCAGAGGCAGGATCCCACTCGATCTCTCGCGAGTCCGCAGGGCTACGGCGGACGAGTCGCACGACGTCGTGTCCGGCACCCTGGAGCTCCGGCACGAGCGCGGAGCCGATGAGACCAGATGCGCCGCTGAGTGCGATCTTCATGCGGCCGATTGTGGCACCCCCACACTAGGGTTTGCGAGGTGCCGGTCGGGACACGCAGCGCGCTACGCCTGCGCGACGGTGTTCGCGCCGCGCTCCCTCTTGCTCCGAGCCCGATCCTCTTCGGTCTCTCGTTCGGAGTCCTGGCCGAGGCCGCCGGAGTCGGCGCAGTTGCCGCGGTTGTCATGTCTGCCACGACGTTCGCCGGTGCTGCTCAGTTTGCGGCCGTCTCGGTTCTGGACGTAGGCGGGACCGTCGCTGCGGCGGTGACGGCGGCGATCTTTCTCAATGCACGCTACGTGGCGATCAGCCTCACGGTTGCGTCCATCTTTCCCGGTGGCAGGCTCCGCCGGCTTGTGGAGTCCCAGGCGATCGTCGACGAGTCGTGGGCGCTCGCCGGGCGCCGCGGTCGTTTCGAATGGCCCATCCTCGTCGGCTCGGGACTCGTGTTCTACGTGCTCTGGGTCGGGAGTACGGCGCTCGGAACCGTGGTTGGAGGAGTTCTCGAAGATCCGAACACGCTTGGGCTCGACGCGGCCTTCGCCGCGCTGTTTCTCGCACTCGCCGTCCCGTACCTACGAGATCGGAAGGGCCGACAGGCAGCCGCGCTTGCTGTCGCGATCACGCTCGTTCTCATCCCGGTCGCTCCGTCGGGCGTACCGCTCATCGCAGCCTCGGCCGCATGCCTGCTGGGTCTCAGACGATGAGCGACGCGTGGATCGTCGTCGCCGTGGTCGGTGTGGTGACGATCGCGTTCAAGTCAGCCGGGCCGGTCTTCCTGGGTGGGCGAGCTTTGCCCGCACGCGTTCAGATCGATGGTCGACCTCCTCGCTCCCGTGATGCTGATGGCGCTCGTCGTGACGCAGACCTTCGGCGGGAACGAGGAGTTGCAGGTGGACGCCCGGGTTCCGGGCGTCGCCGCGGCTGCTGTCGCGATCTGGCTGCGCGCACCGGTCATCGTGACGATGATCATCGCCGCGGTCGTGACCGCGTTCATCCGCGCTCTGGGCTAGATGCTTAGAGGCGATCGGTCTGGCGTGCGTGCGGGCCGCGCCAGAACACGGCCGCTGCCGCGAGCGCCTCGGCAGCCAGGCTGACGACGCCGATCACGAGTAGCCATAGTCGAAAGTGCCGCATATCAGCGGTGATCGGCCTGAAAGCGCCGCGCCTTGAGAGGCGAGGCCCTCAGCGCGGAGGGCGAAGCACTGCGAACGGATCCGTCACCTCGAGCTGCCGGGAGCAGAAGCGATACACCTCGGCCGGACGGCCTCCGGCAGGGCCGTGAGCTCTTTGCTTCCCCACCGGCTCGATCGCACCCCGCCTCAGCAGAACGCGCTTGAGGTTCGTTGCCGAGACGTCGTGCTCGAGTGCGGCCTCGTAGACATCGCGGAGCTCGGCGAGCGTAAAGCTGTCGGGGGCGAGGGCGAAGCCGATGTTGGAGTAGGAGAGCTTGCCGCGGAGTCGCTCCCGCCCGGCGAGCACGATCGACCCGTGGTCGAAGGCGGTCGGAGGGAGGTCGTCAACGGCGTGCCAGCGCGTATCGGCCGGCACGCGCGGATCGATGCCCAGGGGAACGAGCCCCAGATACGCGGTTGCGAGCTCCCATCGTTGCGGGTGACGCGCAGGATCGCTCCAGGTGCCGAGTTGCTCGAGGTGTGCGACCTCGCGTACGTCCACCTTCGTGGCCAGATGGCGAAGGATCGACTGCTCGAGCGTCTCGCTGGGCTCGAGCGTCCCACCGGGGAGCGACCACATGCCCCGAAACGGATCGCGAGCACGTTCCCAGAGGAGCACTTCCAGCACCGCGGCGCGCACCTGGAACACCACGGCAAGCGCGACGTGAGCGGGGAGTGTGGGTGGGGTGGTAGACTCAGCCACGAGGTTATTGACTCAGAGGCTAAAACTAGCATGAGCGCGAAAAACGGCAGACATCGCCCAGAAGCATTTGATCTCGTCGTCGTCGGTGGCGGCGTCGCCGGGCTCATTGCGGCGCTGTGCGCGGCCGCCGAGGGTGACGTCCTCGTTCTCACGAAGGGACCCCTGCTGTCGTCGAACAGCCTGCTCGCCCAGGGCGGCATCGCTGCAGCCGTCGGCGCCGACGACTCGCCTGCGCTTCACGCCGAGGACACGCTTCGCACAGGCCGAGGACTCTGCCGTCCGAGCGCGGTCGAAGCGCTGACGGAGGAGGCGGCCGCACGCATTCGCGATCTCGTCGAGCTCGGTGTCGAGTTCGATGACGGGCTCGGCCTCGAGGGCGGACATAGCCGCCGACGCGTGGTACACGCGGGCGGCGCCGCGACCGGCGATCGCGTGGCTCGCGTGCTTGCCGAAAGAGCTCTCGCCCATCCACGAATCCAGGTAGCGGAGGGCGAGCAGATGCTCTCGCTCTGGCGCGCGGACGAGCGGTGTGTGGGTGTCGTCACCGACCGTCGAGCCGTCGCCGCTCGCGCCACGCTGCTCGCCACCGGTGGTGCTGCGGCGCTCTGGGAGCGAACCACGAATCCTCCGGGCGCGGTCGGAGAGGGGATGGCTGCGGCCTATCGCGCGGGTGCGGCACTCGCCGACCTCGAGTTCGTGCAATTCCATCCCACGACCCTCGTCGACTCGTCGCTGCTTCTCTCCGAGGCGCTTCGCGGGGAGGGCGCCACGCTTCTGGACGAGCATGGTCACAGATTCACGGACGAGCTCGCGCCCCGCGATGTCGTGGCGCGTGAAATCGCGGCGCGCGGCACGGCGCTTCTCGATCTCCGCGCGATCGACCGCGGCCGGTTTCCAGCTCTCATGGGGAGCCTCGTCGAGGAGGGTTATGACCCCGCAGAAACCCCGATCCCGGTTGCACCAGCAGCCCACTACACCGTCGGAGGGATCCTCACCGACCTCGACGGGCGCAGTGAGCTCGCAGGGCTCTACGCAGCCGGTGAGTGTGCCGCGACGGGCGTCCACGGCGCGAACCGCCTGGCCTCGAATTCTCTACTGGAATGCCTCGTCTTCGGGAGGCGCTCGGCTCTTGCAGCTCTCGCCGAGTCGGACTTGCCCGCGCGGCTGCCCGCTCCACCCGCGCCTTCACCGCCAGAGGCTGTGACGGGCGACCTTCGCCACCGGCTCTGGGAAGACTGCGGCCTGGTACGCGATGCGGCGGGTCTCGAGCGGCTGCGGTCGGCACCCCATCTGCTCACTCGCCTCATCGCAGAGAGCGCGTACACCCGTGAGGAGAGCCGTGGATCGCACTTCCGCGTCGACTTCCCAATGGAGAGCGACGCATTCGAGCAGCACGTCGTCCTGCGACCGGGGTCGGAGCCCACACTCGAGACATGGCAGTAGCGACGGACACACTCGAGCGCATCGTCCTCGCGGCACTCGCCGAAGACGTCGGTCAGGGCGACGTCACGACCGACGCAACCGTGTCTCCAGAGGCCGTCGGAGCGGCCGAGCTCCTCGTCAAAGAGCCCGGTGTCGTCTGCGGGCTCCGCACCGCCGAGACGGCGTTTCGCGCTCTCGACGACGAGATCCGATTCGAGCCGCTCGTACGAGACGGGGACATCCTCGACGGTCCAACCGCCGTCGCAATCGTGAGTGGACCGCAGCGCGCGATCCTCACGGGCGAGAGGGTGGCGCTGAACTTCCTCGGTCGACTCTCGGGCATCGCGACCCTGACGAAGAGTTACGTCGACGCGGTGGAGGGCACAGGTGTCGCCATTCTCGACACGCGGAAGACGACTCCTGGGTTGCGCGCGCTCGAGAAGCACGCTGTCGCTTGTGGAGGCGGACGCAACCATCGCTTCGGCCTCGACGACGGTGTGCTGGTCAAGGACAACCACCTTCGCGCCGCCGGGTCGATCGCAAGGGCGGTCGAGAGCCTGCGGGCAGCGACGGTGCTTCCGATCGAGGTCGAGTGCGACACGCTGGAGCAGGTGTCGGAGGCGCTCGACGCGAGTGTCGACGCCATCCTCCTCGACAACATGGCCCTGGGCGAACTCCGGGCTGCCGTTGCTCTCAACGGCGGGCGCGCACGACTCGAAGCGTCGGGCGGCATAACGCTCGAGAGCGTTCGCGCCGTCGCCGAGACCGGCATCGACGAGATCTCGGTCGGCGCGCTCACCCATTCCGCTCGTTCCCTCGACGTCTCACTGGAGCTGAAATGACCACTCTCGAAATCACAACGATGCAGGAGGAGGTCCGTGCGCTCGCCGCCGAGCGAGGTGCCGTGATTCTCGCCCACAACTACCAGGTGCCCGAAGTCCAGGACGTCGCGGACTTCGTCGGCGACTCGCTCGGGCTCTCGCGTGAGGCCGCCGCGACAGATGCCGAGGTGATCGCGTTCTGCGGCGTCCATTTCATGGCCGAGACTGCGGCGATCCTGAGCCCGGACAAGACCGTCCTCATTCCCGACCTCGACGCCGGCTGCTCGCTCGCGGCCTCCATTACCGCCGACCAGCTCCGCGCGTGGAAGGCGGAGAACCCGGGCGCCGTGGTCGTCTCGTATGTCAACACGACGGCCGAGGTGAAGGCGGAGAGCGACTACTGCTGCACGTCAGGCAACGCCAAGGGCGTGATCGACGCGATTCCGGAGGACACAGAGATTCTGTTCTTGCCCGACATGTTCCTCGGCCTTTGGCTCGAGAAGGTCACCGGGCGCAAGCTGCGCATCTGGATGGGCGAGTGCCACGTGCATGCGGGTATCCGTCCGCGCGACATCGAGCGCATGCAGGCGGAGGCTCCGGACGCCGAGTTCCTCGTGCATCCGGAATGCGGCTGCGCAAGCCAGTGCATGGCCTTCGGCAACAAGAACACCCACATCCTCTCGACCGAGGGGATGATCAACTTTGCGAAGAACTCGCCCAAGGAGCGTTTCCTCATCGCGACCGAGACCGGGATCATCCACCGACTGCAGAAGGAGGCACCCGAGAAGCGCTTCGAGGCGGTCTCCGAGAAGGCGATCTGCCGCTACATGAAGATGATCACGCTCGAGAAGCTCCGCGACTCCCTTCGCGACTGGAAGTACGTCGTCACCGTTCCCGAGGACATCGCTCTGCGGGCGCGTGGCGCGATCGACCGCATGGTCGCGATCTCTTGAAGTTGACCAAGGAACAGCGCGCGTTCCTCGAGAACCCGTTCGTCGGCGTCGTGACGACGCTGCAACGGGACGGTTCGCCGCAATCGACCGTCGTCTGGGTGGACGTCGACGACGGGGGCGTCTCGATCAACACCGCGTACGGACGTGTGAAGCCGCGCAACCTCGCACGCGATCCCCGGATCTCGCTCGTAGTGGTCGACCCGGGCGATCCTTACCGCTGGATCAAGGTGTCTGGGACGGGGAAGCTCGTCGACGAGGGCGCAGACGACCACATCGACCGGCTGTCGAAGAAGTACACCGGCCGAGACGTCTATGCCTCCCGGCAACCGGGGGAGCAGCGCGTAACCGTTCGGATCACGTCGGATCGGATATTGAGCCGCGGCATCGACGACTAGGCGGCTCGGACGGAGTGCACCGGAGGCAGATTCGTCGCCGCCGTGGCCCACGTCTTGCCGGCATCCCCCGATCCGAAAACATCGCCTGACGTCGCGCCGAAGTACAGGCTCATCGTCGGTCCCGAGCCCTCGCCGCAAAACGCCTGGCGCAAGATCGTGAGGTACGCGTTGTCCGACGGTAGGCCGTCGCCGCGCGCGATCCAGCTCGCACCCGCATCACGCGTCTCATAGACGCGAACACGACCCTCAGGCGTCGTGCGATCCAGGTCTGCGACGAGCGGGATGACGTACGCGCTGTCCGGATCGTCAGGGTCGACCACCATCGGGAAGCCGAAGTCGGACGGCAGGCCGTCGGCGATGCTCGTCCAGCTCTCGCCGGCGTCGTCGGAGCGGTAGACGCCGCCATGGAACTGCATGAAGAGCCGCTCCGGTCGCTTCGGCGAGCGGTGCATGTTATGGACACAGAGGTCGATCGTGTCCTCGCGAGCCTCCTCGGGCATGTACCGCGGGTAAAGGCCCTTGTTTCCGTGGCGCCACGACTGGCCGCCGTCGTCCGAGAGCCACACGCCGACCGCGGAGATCGCGACCGCGATACGGGACGGATCTCCGGGCCAGGTAGCGATCGAGTGCATGCACATACCGCCTGCACCCGGGCTCCATTCCGGCCGCGTGGGCTGCGCCCAGAACGCGTCGTTGAGCTGCCACGTCTCGCCGCTGTCGCGACTCTCGAACAGGACGCCGGGCGCGCCGCCCGCATACAGGAGACGGTCTTCCTCGCCGGGGACGATCGACCAGAGGCGCTCGAGCGGCTTTTCTGCGTCGTCGGGGAGCTCGAGCCCCTCGGCCTGCTGCCATTCGCCCGCAGGGTCGTCGGTGTAGAACACCTTCGGGCCGTAGAACGCCGAGGTGACGGCTGCATATGTGCGCCCGGTTCGTGGGTCGCGTGTCGCGAACTCCACCGGTTCGCCCGCGAACGCGCGTGACGTCACCTCGAACGGCTTGCCTGCCTTCCCCTCGAGGACGAACAGGCCCTTCTTCGTTCCCACCAGAAGCTGAGTCACTTCCCTAACCTCCCGAGATCGCGGGGAGGACGTGTAGCCGGTCGGCGTCGCCGACAGACGTGTCCTCCCGTCCGTATTCCTTGTTCACGAAGACGTTGATGTGCTCGCGGATCAAGCCGTGTTCATCGAGGATCCAGCCCTTCACGTCAGGATGCGCCTGCTCGAGGGCTCGGAGCACTTCACCAACGGTGTCGCCCTCGAGCTCGAGCTCCCGGCATCCACCGGCGAGCTCGGAGAGCGGTGCTCGGAGCCTCACGACTGCCACGGCTCGATCCTAGATCGCATCACTAGTTAGACGACGAACGGGGAGTGAAGTCATCGACAGGACATGTCCCAGTGTCTGACACCGTGTTTGGCACTGGACAGCTCGACCTACAGCTCGAGGACGCCATGCGGCGAGCCGTACTCGCCGAGCTTGTCGAGGAACGGCGCCGCGGGGAAGGCCTCCGGTCCTAGCACGCCGGCGCCCTTCCATGAGCCGCTGGCGATCAGCTCGAGCGCAATCACGGGGTTGAGCGCGGTCTGCCAGACCACTGCCTGTGAGCCGTACTCGCGCATCGACCACTCGTTGTCGACGACGTGGTAGAGGTAGGTCTTCCGCGCCTTATCGTCCTTGCCGAGGCCGGTCACGAGCGTTCCGGCACACGTCTTGCCGGTCATGCGGTCGCCGAGTGTCGCCGGGTTCGGCAGCGAGGCTGCGACGACGTCGCGTGGCGCGACCTCGACACCTTTCACGCTGATCTTCTCCTTCGAGTCGAGCCCGAGCTTGCGGAGTGTCTTCAGCACCTCGATGAACTCGTCGCCGAGCCCGTACTTGAACGTGACGCGGCGGCAGTCGACCCAGCGGGGCACGAGGAGTACCTCCTCGTGCTCCACGTTGACGCACTCGACCGGCCCGATCCCTTCGGGGAAGTCGAATACCTCGGGCTCCGAGAACGGCGCTGTCGTGTACCAGCCGCGATCGCGCTCCCAGATGACCGGCGGGTTCAGGCACTCCTCGATCGTCGTCCAGATCGAGAATGTGGGTGCGAACTCGTAGCCCTCGACCACGAGGTTGGCGCCATCCCGAATGCCGACTTCGTCGATCTCGGAAAAGAGCTCGTCGGCCGCATGGCGTGCGAACACGTCAGCGGCGCCCGGCTCGACCCCGATCCCGACGAGGGCGAGCGCGCCGCGCTCCTCCCACGCTTGCGCGCGGTCGAACTGGTAATCGCCGAGCTTGACTCCGACCTCCTCGTACGGATTCCTGGGGTGGGGCTCGGAGAGCGTCATGGCCATGTCGAGGTACGTGACGCCCGCATCGAAGCACGCGTCGAAGATCGGTACGTTGAACAACGGATCGACCGCGTTCAGGACGGCATCCGCACGCGTATCTCGGATCAACGAGACGACGGCGTCCTTGCTCGAGGCGTCGATCCCGTGCCCGCTGAACCGGTCGTCGTCGAGGTCGGCGACGAGAGCCGCAGGCCGCGTGGCGTCGTAGTCAGCAAGTGCGCAGTGCTCGAAGAACGAGCGCCGTTGCACGATGCCCGCGAAAGCGGAGCCGACCCCCCCTGTCCCGACAACCAAGATCCTCACGGCGCCGGGGTTCTACCTGAACCCCGCGACAACCCGTGGGGTTCGGGTTGTCGACCTCTGCGTCTCGGCGATACGCTCTCTTCGATTTCACCGAACGGAGGTCGTACGTGAGCGTGTCGGTCACCCAGCAGAAGCAGTTCATTGCAGGCGAGTTCGTCGAGTCGTCGAGCGGTGAGACGATGGAGGTCATCAGCCCGGCGACCGGCGAGATCATCGCGGAGGTACCGCGCGGGACCGCTGCCGACGTCGACCGCGCTGTCGCGGCCGCGAAGTCGGCGTGGGCGGAGTGGCAGGACAAGACACCGAAGGACCGCATGGAGTTGCTCCTGTCACTCGCGGACGTCATCGATGAAAACGCAGAGGAGCTCGCGCGGCTCGAGTCGTTGAACGTCGGCAAGCCCTGGTGGGTCGCGAAGGACGAGCCGCCAGCGATGTCGGACTGCCTGCGCTTCTTCGCCGGAGCGGCGCGCAACCTCGAGGGGAAGTCGGCAGGGGAGTACGTCGAGGGATACACGTCCTTCATCCGTCGGGAGCCCCTTGGCATCGTCGCCGGGATCTGCCCGTGGAACTACCCGCTGTACATGGCGATCTGGAAGATCGGGCCCGCTCTCGCGGCCGGGAACGTTCAGATCATCAAGCCTGCGGAGCAGACACCGCTGACCCTGCTCCGCTTTGCCGAGCTCGCACAGGACGTGATTCCGGCTGGCGTCCTCCAGATCGTGACGGGCGACGGCATTCCGGCCGGCGATGCGCTCGTTCGGCATCCCGACATTCGTCTCGTCTCGCTCACGGGCGACACCGCGACCGGAAAGATCATCGCCAAGAACGCCGCCGACACCGTCAAGCGTCTCCACCTCGAGTTGGGTGGGAAGGCGCCGATGGTCGTGCTCGACGACGCAGACCCGGCCACCGTGGCCGAGGCCGTGAAGATCGGTGGCTACTTCAACTCGGGCCAGGATTGCACCGCGTCTTCGCGCATCCTCATCTCAGAGCGGATCTACGATGACGTGCTCTCGGAGACGGTGAAGGCCGTCGACGGGATGTCAGTCGGCGATCCCGCGACCGACGACGACATCGAGATGGGCCCCGTGATCTCGCAAGAGCAGCAGGAGCGCGTCCTAGGCTTTCTCGACCGCGCAACGGATGCGAAGGCGACGATCGTCACAGGCGGCGGCACGGTCGGCGATCGCGGCTTCTTCGTGAAGCCGACGATCGTGGCCGACGTCGGGCAGGACGCCGAGATCGTCCAGAACGAAGTGTTCGGGCCCGTCGTCACGGTCCAGCCGTTCTCGTCCGACGACGAGGCGATCGCGATGGCCAACGGCGTTCGCTACGGCCTGGCCGCATCGGTCTTCTCGGAGAACGTCGGCCGAGCGTTGAAGGTGGCCGCCAAGCTCGACTTCGGCACCGTCTGGGTGAACGAGCACCTCTTCCCGCTCACCCCCGAGATGCCGCACGGCGGCTTCAAGGAGTCGGGGTACGGAAAGGACATGTCGATCTATTCGATGGAGGAGTACACGCGCATCAAGCACGTGGTCGTGAAGCTCGCCCAGTGAGCACCGCGGGCGGGCAGCCCGCCGGCTTGCCAGCGGAGCTCGGGCACGTGCGATCGGCCAAGGACGATTGTCGTCGGCGCACCGCTGCGTTCACCCTCTCTTTGCAGCTCGGTAACCTCCGCGTTACGCTCGCGTCGTGACCGCGACCGACGCTGCGCCCGCGGATGTCCGGCTCGAGGGCGTGGTCAAGCGCTTCGACGGATTGGTAGCGGTCGACGGCATCTCCGTGGACGTACCGCGGGGATCGTTCTTCGCACTACTCGGACCGTCCGGTTGCGGCAAGACGACGACGCTCCGAATGATCGGGGGCTTCGAGGAGCCGGACGAGGGGCGCATCCTGCTCGGCGACCAGGACGTCGTCGGGCTGCCGCCCTACAAGCGCGACGTCAACACGGTCTTCCAGAGTTACGCGCTCTTTCCGCACATGTCGATCGAGGACAACGTCGGCTTCGGGCTCGAACGGAAGGGCGTGGCCAAAGAGGAGCTAAAGGGC
Source organism: uncultured Thermoleophilia bacterium (assembly GCA_963827525.1). Taxonomy (GTDB): domain Bacteria; phylum Actinomycetota; class Thermoleophilia; order Gaiellales; family Gaiellaceae; genus GMQP-bins7. The sequence goes on along the minus strand of CAWHBH010000033.1, from coordinate 27,950 downwards.
CGCGTCGCGGAGATGCTCGAGCTAGTCGGTCTCGCGGGCTACGGGAAGCGAAAGCCCAAGCAGCTCTCGGGAGGCCAGCAGCAGCGGGTCGCGCTCGGCCGAGCGCTCGTCAACCACCCGCGCGTGCTCTTGCTCGACGAGCCTCTCGGGGCGCTCGACATGAAGCTGCGCAAGCAGATGCAGCTCGAGCTCAAGCGCATCCAGCAGGAGATCGGGATCACGTTCGTGCACGTCACGCACGACCAGGAGGAAGCTATGACAATGGCCGACTCGATCGCGGTCATGAACCAGGGCCGCATCGAGCAGCTTGGCCCGCCACAGGTGCTCTACGAGCGACCCGCGACCGCGTTCGTTGCGGGCTTCCTGGGTGCGTCGAACCTCCTTGCCGGTACCGTCGACGCCCCGGACATGATCAGGCTCGAGGACGGAACCCTCGTGCGAGCGACCGTCAACGGGCGCTCCGGGCCGGTGGCCGCGGGCGTTCGACCCGAGAAGATCACGCTGGGGGCAGGGGGCGGCGCGAACGAGCTTCCCGGGACGATCTCCGAGACCGCGTACATCGGCGTTGCGACACAGGTCGTCGTGCGTACGGCGGTGGGCATCGTGCACGTATTCGCACAGAACCTCGACTCGGGCGGGCGTGTGCCCGCGCCTGGGTCGAACGTCATCCTGAGCTGGGCTCCGGAGTCGACCTTCGTGGTCGACAGAGAAGACTCAACGACAGAGGAGGAGAGCACATGAACCCACGGCTGACCCGACAGGAGCTTCTGCGGCGGGGAGCCGCCGGTGGGGCGCTTCTCACGTTCCCGTCGTTGCTCGCGGCATGCGGTGGCGGAGGCGGAGGAAGCGCGAGCGACGACGAGCTTAAGACGTCCTCAACTTCTCGAACTGGCCCCTCTACATGGACGTGAAGGGCAAGCCCACCCGACGCTCGACAGTTCACGGCAAAGACAGGGATCAAGGTCAACTACTTCGAGGACGATCAACTACGAACGCGAGTACTTCGCCAAAGTGCAGGGGCCGCTCAGACCAGGGCGACGGCATCGGCCGCGACATCTTCGTCTTCGACCGACAACTCGCGCTTCCCGGGGCTCTACGTCGACCAGGGTTGGGTGCAGAAGCTCGACAAGAGCCGGATCCCGAACATCGCCAACCTCGTCGACGCGCAGGCGTGCCCTCCGTTCGACCCGGAGCGCAAGTACTCGCTGCCCGTGGCTGTCGGGTATGACCGGGATCGCCTGGAACGAGGAGCTCACCGGGCCCGGTCACAGTCGTCGACCAGCTCTTCGAGGACCCGAAGCTCAAGGGGAAGGTCACCATGCTTCAGCGAGATGGCCGACACGGTGGGACTCGTCATGCTGGACGAACGGCGACGACCCGGGCGCGGTCACGGACGAGTCGTTCGACCGCGCGCTCGCAGCGGATCCAGGCTGCCGTCGACTCGGGCCAGATCGTCAGGTTCACGGGCAACGACTACGCCCAGCCACTGGCGCACGGGGCACATTCGCGGCTGCAGTCGCCTGGTCGGGCGACGTGATCCAGCTGTCGCGCGACAACCCGAAGCTCAAGTGGGCGATCCCCGAGAAGGGCGGAATCATCTGGACGGACAACATGCTCATCCCGACTGGTGGCAGCGTCCCGACCGCTTCGAAGTACATGAACTTCGTCTACGACCCGAAGATCGCCGCGCCAAGATCGCCGTCGGCGACGAGCTACATCATCCGCCGTCAAGGGCGTCAAGGAAGAGGCCGTGAAGATCGACCCGGACTCGGCGAACAACCCGCTGATCTTCCCGGACGACGAGACGCTCTCACAGGTCCATCAGTACGACCCAGCGATGCTCAACAACGAGGACTACATCACGAGGTGGCAGGAGGTCCAAGGTCAGTAGGCAGCGTCGTGTGGAGCTCTCCTTCCATCGGCACCAAGGGCTGACGCCCTACCTGCTGCTGGCCCCGGGCTCGTCTGGCTCGCGCATCTTCTTCCTGATCCCGCTCGGGTTCCTCGGCTACCAGTCGCTGCAGTCGGGGATCTTCCCGAGCTTCGAGTTCACCTGGGAGTTCTCGAACTTCTCGGAGGCGATCTCCGACTACCACGAGCAGTTCTTCCGCTCGTTCCTCTATGCAGGCATCGCGACCGTCGTCTCTCTCCTACTGGCCTACCCGCTCGTCTACTGGATCGCGTTTCGCTCGGGGCCTTGGCGGAACCTCTTCCTGCTCTTCATCGTCGCGCCGTTCTTCGTCACGTACCTGATAAGGACGCTCGCCTGGCTCAACATCCTGGCCGACGAGGGCCCGGTCGTCGGCCTCCTGCGCGACATCCACGTCCTCGGCCCGAACGAGGGGCTCCTCTTCACGACGCTGGCTGTCGTCGCGGGAATCACCTACAACTTCTTCCCCTTCATGGCGCTGCCGCTGTACGTCTCGCTCGAGCAGATCGACCCGAGGCTCCTCGAGGCGGCCAAGGATCTGTACGCGAGCCCGACCCAGGCTTTCCTCCGGGTGACGCTCCCGCTCTCCGCCCCCGGGATCGTCGCCGGCACGCTCCTCACGTTCATACCGGCGGCAGGCGACTTCATCAACGCTGAGCTCCTCGGGACGCCGAAGCAGCAGATGATCGGCAACGTCATCCAGGCGAAGTTCCTCGAGTCGCTCGACTACCCGACCGCCGCCTCGCTCTCGTTCATCCTCATGGCTTGCATCTTGGTCGGTCTGGCTGCTGTATGCCCGCGTTGTCGGCGCGGAGAAGCTCACCGGATGACGACCTTCGGCTGAGACGATCCGTCCCTCGCTCACGTCTCGGGGCGGCAGGCACCCTCGAGACGTGGCGCTTCGTGGACGCAGCACGCCTTGACCGTCTACGCGCGTGCTCGTTGCGTCGGCTACCTGATGCTCCCGATCGCCGTTGTGATCCTCTTCTCGTTCAACGAGCCGGCGGGCCGGTTCAACTACGTCTGGCAGGAGTTCACGCTCGACAACTGGCTCGAGTGGGACTCGGTACTCGGCATCCGCGAGCGCGCTCATCATGTCGATCCAGGTTGGGCTGCTCGCCACGCTCGTCGCGACGGTTCTCGGAACCCTCATGGCGATGGGAATCGTTCGCTATCAGTATCGCGGGCGCGGCGCGACCAACATGTTGGTCTTCCTCCCGATGGCCACGCCCGAGATCGTGCTCGGCGCGTCGCTCCTCACCCTCTTCCTCAACACGACCACGATCTTCCAGCTCGGCTTCGGGACGATCTTCATCGCGCACGTCATGTTCATCGTCAGCTTCATCGTGGTGACCGTGAAGGCGCGGCTCATCGGGTTCGACCGCCACCTCGAGGAGGCGGCAATGGATCTCGGCGCCAACGAGTGGACGACGTTCCGGAAGATGACGCTCCCACTCCTCGCACCGGCGATGCTCGCCGCCGCGCTGCTCGGCTTCGCGCTCTCGATCGACGACTTCGTCATCACCTACTTCAATGCGGGAGGTACGCAGACGTTCCCGGTGTTCGTCTGGGGCATCGCCCGCGTCTCCGTGCCGCCGCAGGTGAACGTCGTCGCGAGCGCGATCTTCCTCATTGCCATCACCTTCGCGCTCGCGAACGTCCTCTGGCAGTACCGAAGCGCCAAACGGAGTCAAGGAGCAACGTGACCACCACCTGGCGGCCGCCGCTCTAGGGGCGCGTAAGAAACAGTCGTCTCTCCATTGCGAGGTGCGGGGCCCATTCGAGGCGGGTCGCGCCTCCGAAGTGCAGGTAGGCGCGAAGCGCGTCACGCATCGCTTCGACAAAGCCCTCGGTGCGGCGCGGCGCGAAGCCGTCCTCCCACCATAAGCCGAGCACCTGCACCTGGCCGCCAGCTCGGTCGACGCGCGGCTCGATCCGGCCGACGAGGCGGTCGCGGAAGAGCATCGGCAGCACGTACCAACCCCAACGTCGCTTGGCCGGCGGGAAGAAGAGCTCCCACACATACTCGAACTCGAAGAGGGATCCGAGGAGGCCCCGGTCCCAAACCAACGGATCGAACGGGGGGAGGAATGCGACCGACGGCGGCGGCTCCGGCGGCGCTTCCAGCAGCTCGACCTCCTCGCGTAGGACGAAGCGCCTGCCGCGCACGCCCTCCACCTCGACGGGAACGAGCTCGCCGTCGGCGACGAGCTCCTCGCGCAGTGCCGTTCTGCCTGGATGCTCCGGCCGCTCCGGGTTTGCTTTGGCGGGGCCGAGGCCGCCGAAGATATCTCCGCCGCCGCCGACGCCCAGCAGACCGTGGGCCCGGTACCGCGAGAGGAGCTTGTGCCGGAGTTGCTCCTTGAGCGGGACCTCCCGCGCGAGCAGGTCGGCCGGTAGGAGCCGCTCGATGAGGTCGTAGTAGCGTCGGTTGCCGTCGCGTCGCGCGAGGCCGAGCACGCCCGTGACGGAGTACGCCTCGAGCACGGCGCGAACGGTGTTCGTCGGGATTCCGAACCAGTCGATCGTCGTCCCGCGCTCGCGCTCGAAGTCGAGCGCCGACAGAGGTCCCTCGGCGCGGATGCGCTCGAGCACCGGCTCGGCCACCTCGGCGTTCTCGGCGAGGACGCGCGTCCCGTTCTGGCTCCATGTCCCGCGGAACCACGGGAACTCGCCCGCCGGGACGAGCGAAAGCCCTTTGTTGTGCGCCTCGAAGATCTCGCGGCGCTCGTAGAGGAGGTCGCACCAGGCGGGGTCGTAGTCGGCCACGCGCGCGTGCAGCACGAGGTCGTGGTTGCGACCGGCAACCGCGAGGGGGTCGAACTGGATCGAGCCGAGTCGGCGGAAAACCTCGCGCACGGCGTCGGGTCCTCCGGTGAGCGAACGAGCCGGCGCGAGCGCGTGGCGCGCGACGAGAAAGCGACGCGCGGCTCCAGCTGTGACCCTCACCCAGAGGACGCTATCCGGTGGCGCGCCGAAAGCGTTCGAGAGTCATCATTGCGGTTCCTAGTCGCCCGTAGGCGAGCGCATTTCAGGCTTCTGCTCCCGCGATGTGGAATCCCGCCACGTCGGCAGCGGAAATCAGCGCTCGGGCTGGCGGGCCAAACCCGCGACCTCCGGCGTGACGGGCCGGCGCAGCCCGATCGGCTACTGCCGGCTCCCACGAAACGTCGAAGAGAGACGAGGCGTGAACCCGGAACGGATCTGCCGGATGCGCGAACGCAGATCTTCGCTCGGCAGCGCCCGATTGAGCAGCGGGCTCCCGGCGAAGTCACTCAGCAATCGCGTGCAGACAACGGCGGACGCCGGCTCGAGTGTCAGGTCGTCGTCCTCCAGCTCGGAAGCAAGCGCATCGAGCTCGTCCGCAACGGCGAGCAGACGAGCGTCATTGGCGCGCGGTCGCCGCGCGCAGCCAGCCGCGAATCAGCGCGGCGAAGCTTTGGCGCCTCTCCATCGTTGCTTCACGTGATGCAAAGGCACGCACCTCGGAGATGACGTGCGCGTCGCGTTCTCCCGACAGGCGCTCGAGGAGATCCCATCGGCGCCACAGGGCGCGAACGCCCAGCATCCCGACGACGAGGCCTCCGATGAAGAGCGGCGCCGCAAGCGCTGGAAGCACCTCGGTCGCGACGGCGGAGGCCGCGACAGCGACCGCCGCGAGGGCGAGCTCCCCCCGCTCTTCCTGACGAAGCTCCCGGAGGCGGGCGTCAGCTTGGTCGACGGCTCGTGCGTACACGACTTGCTCCTGCTCGCGTATTACGAAACTAAGCGGTTCCGAATAGATGTTACATTGCGAGGCCGTGCAGTTGCGTAAAAGATCGCGACGTGCTTCGACTAGGGGCCGCGAGTGACGCCTACGCCCGATCTCGACGTGCGTCGACGCGGACGGCCGCGAGATGTCGGCGCGCGCGAGGCGATCCTCGATGCGACGCTCGAGCTCCTCGCCGAGCGGGGATTCCATGCGACGACGATGGACTCCATTGCCGAGCGCGCCGGCGTCGGGAAGAACACGATCTACCGGCGCTGGTCGGCGAAGGACGCCCTCATCATCGACGCGTTCTTGCACTTCACGGCGGATCTCGAGCTGCGAGCAGGCCCAGGCGACGAGGTGTACCCGCGCCTGCTCGAGTACGCCCGAAGCCTCGAACGGTTCTACGCAGACCCGCTGGCGAGTCGCCTCCTACCAGGACTGCTCGGTGAGCTCCAGCGCGACCCGGCATTCGCCGACGCGTACGCCGAGCGCGTGGTAGGGCCACTTCGCGAGCCGATCGTCGCGCTCCTCGAGCTCGCCAGAGAACGAGGCGAGCTCCGAGCGGACGCCGATCCGGACCAGATCGCCGACATGCTCGTCGGCCCGGGCTTCCTACGCATGCTCTTCGGGTTTGGGCTGCCAAAGACCGAGCCGACATATCCGGACGCGTTGGTCGACGCGATCTGGCGCGGCGTCGCGGCACAACGCCTTGACTGATCCAGATCTAGGGGGCGTCATCGCTCCTGAGACCGACGCCTCACTTTCACCGCTTCGTCCTGCCCGACCTGCCTGGCGTGTGCCTCGGCGCACTCTTCTGCGCCCACTGCCTCAAAGGCGACCTGGCCGGAGTGAGCCACTAGGAAGTAGTCGCCGCCTCGCGCGCCGACCTTCGACACCCGGATGTAGCCTACGGCTCGCATGACGGCCTCCGTTCTCGACGCACCTTCGTATCAGCGGCTCGCGAAAGACCATCTATGGATGCACTTCACCCGCATGGGCGGGTTCGAGGTCGAGGACGTGCCGATCATCGTCCGCGGCGACGGGTGCTACCTCGAGGACTCGAACGGGAAGCGCTACCTAGACGCGCTCGCAGGCCTCTTCTCGGTCAACATCGGCTACTCGTTCGGCGAGGAGATCGGCCAGGCGGCGCTCGAGCAGATGCGCGAGCTGCCCTTCTACACGAACTGGTCGTACGCGCATCCGCGTGCCATCGAGCTGGCCGCGGAGGTCGCCTCGCTCGCTCCCGGGGATCTCAATCGCGTGTTCTTCTGCTCCGGCGGATCTGAAGCGGTGGAGTCGGCGTGGAAGCTCGCGCGGCAGTACTACCTCGCGCGCGGCGAGAAGCAAATTCTCGGCCTCGTCACACCCGGCGCCCGCGCGGGCGCGCAGGAGCCGGAGGTCGCGCACGACGCCATCGCCGCCGCGGCCGCGCCGAGAGCCCGGCGCTACAAGGCGATCGGACGCCACATCGCCTACCACGGAACGACGATGGGGGCGCTCTCGATCAACGGCATTCCTGCCCTCCGTACGCCGTTCGAGCCGCTCGTCTCCGAGGTGCGGCATGTCTCCAATACCAACCGCTATCACCGTCCCGTCGAGGAGACCGAGGAGGAGTTCACCCGCTTCCTCCTCGACGAGCTGGAGCAGGCGATCCTGGCGATGGGGCCCGACACCGTGTGCCTTGTCCACATGGAGCCGGTGCAGAACGCGGGCGGCTGCTTCACGCCGCCGGTCGGCTACTGGCAGGGCGTGCGCGAGATCTGCGATCGCTACGACATCCTGCTCTCGGCCGACGAGGTCATCACCGCCTTCGGCCGCCTCGGCTACTGGTTCGGCTCGGAGCGCTACGACATCAAGCCGGACATCGTCACGATGGCGAAGGGCCTCTCGTCCTCCTACGCCGCGATCGGCGGAGTCGTCGCGACCGACAAGGTCATGGAGCCGTTCCTGGGTGCGACTTCGATGTTCACTCACGGGATCACGTTCGGCGGCCATCCAGTCATGACCGCGATCGCGCTCAAGAACATCGAGATCATGAAGCGCGAGCGGATCATCGAGCACGTGCGTGACAACGAGGACGCTTTCCGGGCGACGCTCGCCCAGCTACTCGACATCCCGATCGTTGGCGACCTGCGCGGAACCGGCTTCTTCTACGCGATCGAGCTCGTCAAGGACAAAGAAACGCGCGAGACGTTCTCGGACGAGGAGTGCGAGAAGCTTCTGCGTGGCTACCTGTCGAATGCGCTCTTCGACGCCGGCCTGATCTGCCGCGCCGACGACCGCGGCGACCCGGTGCTGCAGATCTCGCCGCCGCTTGTAGCGGGCCAGGCGGAGTTCGACGAGATCGTGGGCATCCTCGGCGAGGTGCTCACCGAAGCCACGTCCTTGATGCTAGCCAGTGCGCGCTAGACAAGCTTCGCGCGGCTGCGAACGCTTCGCATCCCGTCGAGTCGGGCCTGCTCAGGCGTTCGACGAAGCACTGGCGTCGCGCGCAGCGGAAGCCGGCGAAGCCGTGGCGGGCGTCTGGGGATTCCCAGTTGCGAAAGCTCGTGCGCGCGACGAGTGCGTCGGTCGCCCAGGAGCCACCCCGGAGAACGCGGTACTCGTCGCCGAAGAAGACCTCCGAGAGCTCGGGGTAGGGGAAGGCGAGAAAACCGGGATAGGGCTGGAAGTGAGACGACGTCCACTCCCACACGTCGCCACCCATCTGGACGCAGCCGACCGGGCTCACGCCGCCGGCGTACGAGCCAACCTGAGCAGGGGCGAAGCGATCGCGGTCGAGGCTGGCCTCGAAGCCCATCCACTCCTGGCCCCACGGGTAGCGGAACTTTCCCTCGTGATCGTGCCAACCCGCCGCGCGCTCCCACTCGATCTCCGTCGGTAGGCGCCTTCCCGCCCAACGCGCGAACGCGTCGGCTTCGTACCAGGAGACGTGTTGCACCGGCTCATTGGCCGGGACGGGCTCCCGCCGGCCGAAGCGGATGCGCTCCCAGCCGTCCTTGCCCGTCGCCCAGTAGAGAGGAGCGCTTACGTCCTCTCGCTCGCGCCAGGCCCAGCCGTCCTCGCTCCACAGCTTCCTCGATCGATACCCCTTCTTCGCGAACCGCGCAAACTGGCCGTTCGTCACCGGGGCGCGGTCGATCCGAAACGGGCGAAGCTCGATCTCGTATGGCGCGAGCTCGTTGTCGTACGCCCATGGTTCGTCGACCGAGCCGAGGACGAACGAGCCCCCTGGCACGTCGATCTCGTCCGGCCCCCCGGGCGCACGGTCCGCCGGAAGGGAATAGGGAATCGGGTACTCCACCTCAGGTCGAGACTGCAAGGTCTCGAGCATCGTCTCCTGCTGTCGGAGCTCGTGCTGGATGACGAGGCCGAACGCGAAGCCTCTGCGAAGCAGTGCATTCGGCGCGTCGAGATCGAGCTGCTCGAGCGCGTCGAGCACGCGCGTGCGGACGTCCTCCGCATAGGCACGAACGGCCGCGGCGCGCAGAGTCGGCATCCCGGTCCGCCTGCTTCGCTCGTGCCGAAATGCCTCGTACACCCCGTCGTGGACGGTCGCGATCGGCGGATCGCCGTTCACGTTGTGAAGTAACCAGAGCTCCTCGAACTGGGCGATGTGGGCGTAGTCCCAGAGGAGCGGAGACCGGACGGGCGAGGTCTGCACCGCGAGCTTCTCGTCGCCAATCGGCTCCAGGAGTTCGTCTGTGGCCGCGCGTGCGCGCTCGAGAGCTGCGCGAATCTCGGCTCGGGTCTCCATACCCGAACTGTGCACGAGGCACAGGTCGGTCGACCAGAGCCGATCGGGGGAGTCGGACCAGACGCCTGGAGTGAACGTAGGCGGTCGCGGCCGCGAAGCGGCCGCCTTCAGGGATGTTGCGCGATCGGGATCTGCGCTAGCGGATCTCGATCTTGCGCCAGCTAGCTAGCCTACGCCTCGACCTGCGAGAGAGGAGCTGGGTGGAATGAGTGTGAGCCAGAACGGGGCGGTCGTCGTCGCCCACGACGTGACGCGCCGCTACGGAGAGGGTGACACGGCCGTCGACGCGCTGCGCGGCGTGACCGTCGAGATCGCGCCCGCGAAGGCGACTGCCGTCATGGGCCCCTCGGGCTCCGGCAAGTCCACGCTGATGCACATCCTCGCGGGCCTCGACAAGCCGACGTCCGGCACCGTCGGCATCGCGGGCACGGAGATCACGACGCTCGGCGACAACGATCTGACGAAGCTCCGGCGCGAGCACATCGGCTTCGTCTTCCAGTTCTTCAACCTGCTGCCGATGCTCGACGCGAAGGAGAACATTCTCCTTCCGCTCACAATTGCCGGCGAGAAGCCGGATGAGGAGTGGTTCGACCAGCTCGTCTCCGACGTCGGTCTGGGTGATCGCTTGAAGCATCGGCCGTCCGAGCTCTCCGGCGGCCAGCAGCAGCGCGTGGCGATTGCGCGGGCGCTCGTCTCCAGGCCGACCGTGCTGTTCGCCGACGAACCGACTGGCAATCTCGACTCGGCGACGAGCGGGGAGATCCTCGAGCTGCTCCGCCGCTCGGTCGACGAGTACGGACAGACCATCGTCATGGTGACGCACGAGGCACGCGCAGCCGCTGTGGCGCACCGCGTGCTCTTCCTCGCCGACGGCGAGATCGTGCGTGAGCTCGGCGAGTGCGACCAGCACGAGATCCTCACCGTGATGGAAGAGGTCGCGGCCGCGTAGCCGCCGGAGGAACCACCGTGATCAAGGTCTCCCTCCGCGGCCTCGCAGGACGGAAGCTTCGCGCTGTCCTGACTGCGATCGCGATCGTCCTCGGCGTCGCGATGATCAGCGGCACCTACATCCTCACGGACACGATCGACCGCGCCTTCACGACGCTCTTCACGGAGTCGTACGCGGGAACCGACGCGGTCGTGACGGGACGCGGTCTCGACATCTCGATCGACGGCGAGCAGCCTCCGAGCCCTCCGGTCGATGTTTCGCTGCTGGAAATCGTGCGGGGCGTCGACGGGGTAGCGCTCGCTACGGGCTCGATCCTCGACGAGAGCAACACGAAGATCCTCTCGCCCGAAGGAGAGGCACTTAGCTCCGAGGGCGCGCCGACGTTCGGCTTCGGCATCGACACGGATCCCGCGCTCAGTCAATTCAACCCGCTGAACGTCGTAGAGGGTCGGTGGCCACGGGCGTCGAACGAAGTCGTTATTGACGTCGGTACAGCCGACGACCACGGGTACGAGGTCGGCGGCACGGTCGAGATCTCGACGCTCCAACCGAAGCGTTCGTTCGAGCTCGTCGGTGTTGCGCAGTACGGAAGTATCGACAGCATCGGAAATGCGAGCTTCGCGGTCTTCACCATTCCGGCGGCCCAGGAGCTACTCGAACGCGAGGGACAGTACGACGCGATCTCCGTCGCGGCGGACGAGGGTCTCACTGAGGACGAGCTCGTTGCGGCCATCGCACCCGCGCTCCCGGAGAGCGCGGAGGTCGTAAGCGCGACAGCGGAAGCGGAAGAAGCGGTCGACGAGGTGAACGAGTTCACGGCGATCTTCCGGTACTTCCTCCTCACCTTCGCCGGGATTTCGCTGTTCGTCGGTGCGTTCGTTATCTTCAACACCTTCTCGATCACCGTCGCCCAACGAACGCGCGAGTTCGCGACGCTGCGGACGATCGGCGCGTCGCGGCGTCAGATCCTGGGCTCGGTGGTCCTCGAGTCACTTGTCATCGGGCTCCTCGCGTCGCTCGTCGGTCTCGGTCTCGGCGTCCTGCTGGCGGAGGGGATCGAGGGGCTCTTCCGGGCTCTCGGTGTCGAGCTTCCGACCGCTGACCGTGTGTTCGCGACGCGCACGGTCGTCGTCGCGCTCGCCGTGGGCGTCGGCATCACGCTCGTCGCGGGGCTGTTCCCTGCCATCCGGGCAACGCGCGTCCCTCCGATCGCGGCCGTGCGCGAGGGGGCGACCCTTCCGAGGTCGAGGTTCGCGCCATTCGTGCCGTGGATGGCGGGGCTCTTGGCCGTGGGCGCGATTGCCCTCCTGGGACGCGCGATGTTCGTGGACGAGCTGGGGACCGCCGATCGCTTGCTCTCGATCGCGGCCGGCGTCCTGCTCCTCTTCCTCGGCGTCGCAATGCTGTCGTCTCACGCGGTCGGACCGCTCGCGGCGATCAGCAGCCCGATCGGACGCTGGGCCGCATTCGTCTTCACCGTTCTCGTGTGGCCCTTCTGGCTACTCCCGTACTGGCTCTTGCGCTACGGGGCCTGGGGGCCTGGCGCGGCGCTCGGCCGTGTCGGCGCTTTCATCGGCGGCACTGTTCTGAACCCCGTGCTTGCCGTGATCGTTCTGCTCATGTGGCTCCGTCGAGCTGTGACGAGGTGGCAGCCCGAATGGCCCGCGGAGTTCCCCGGCGTCGTTCCGGATCGGGTTGCTGCGCGGACGGGTGGAGAGAACGCCCGCAGGAACCCGAGCCGAACCGCGGCTACCGCCGCGGCGCTGATGATCGGCATCGCGCTCGTGGCGTTCATCGCGACGCTGACGAACGGGATGAAGGCGTCGAACCGGGAGGCGATCGAGGAGCAGATCGCCGCCGACTACGTCGTGACCTCGGTCGACGGGTACACGCCGTTCGTGGCAGCGGCGGGCGACGCGCTGGCCGAGTCTCCGGTGCCCGAGGTCGTGACGAGCGTGCGGTCCGACGCGGGCCTCGTCAACGGCACCTCGACGGAGGTCGGCGGCATCGAGCCGGACACGATCGCCGACGCATACGTCTTCGACTGGCGCGAGGGTGACGAGAGCGTGCTCCCCACGCTCGACATGACCAAAGCGGTCGTGAGCTCGAACTATGCAGAGGATCACGACATCGCCGTCGGCAGCGTGCTGACGCTCCGCTCGACGGCCGACAGGACGGCGAAGGTCACGGTCGTCGGGACCTTCGAGCCGCCGCCCTTCTACCCGCTGATCGAGAGCGTCAACGTCTCGACCGAGCTGTTCGACTCCCTCTACGACCGTCCTCGCAACCGCTGGACGTGGGCGAACGTCCCCGGCGAGCCGAACGACCAAAACCGCGCGCAGATGGAGGCGGCGATCGCGGGCTTCCCCGACACGCAGCTCGAGACACGCGAGGAGTGGATCGAGCGCGAGGACTCGGACTTCAATACGTTCATCTCGTTCCTCTACGTCATGCTCACACTCGCCGTCTTCGTGAGCATCTTCGGGATGATCAACACACTCGTGCTCTCCGTCTATGAGCGCACGCGCGAGATCGGGATGCTTCGCGCCATCGGCATGACGCGCCGGCAGGTCCGCAGGATGATCCGCCAGGAGAGCATCATCACGGCGCTCATAGGCGCGGCGATCGGGCTGCCGCTCGGAATCTTCCTCGCGGCCCTCGTCAATCGGGCGCTCGCCGAGTACGACATTCGTTTCGCGATCCCGTGGGTTCAGCTCCTCGTGCTGACCATCGTTGCGATCGTCATAGGAATCCTCGCGGCGATCATGCCCGCACGGCGCGCCGCGAAGCTGAACCCGCTTGAAGCCATCGCCTACGAGTAGGAGCTCATGACCCGATTCGCGATCCGGGGACTCCTCAGCCGCAAGCTGCGAACGGCGCTGACTGCTATCGCCATCGTGCTCGGCGTGGCGATGATCAGCGGCACCTACGTTCTCACTGACTCGATCGACCAGGCGTTCGACCGCATCTTCACCGACATTCGCCAGGGCTCGAACGCAGTCATCAGCGGAAAGTCGGCCTTCGACCTCTCCGAAGGAAGTGGCGTCACCGAGCCGACGCTCGACGAGAGCTTGCTGGCCGAGGTGCGTGAGCTTCCCGAGCGTCGCCGAGGCCGAGGGAAGTGTTGACTCCGACGCGACGCAGCTCATCGGCGACGACGGCAAAGCGGTCGTGTCCGGCGGGGCTCCGAACCTCGGCTTCTCGATTGCGAACGGCGACTCGGTCTTCAACCCGTTGACCCTCGTAGACGGCGATTGGCCTGGACCCGAACGAGCTAGTCGTCGACAAGGAGACAGCCGCCGACGAGGACTTCCAGGTCGGGGAGACGATCGGCGTGCAGTCAGAGGGACCGGTCGAGCGTCTCCGCATCTCGGGAATCGTCCAGTTCAGCTCTGGTCTCACGATCGGCGGGGCGACCCTGGCCGGCTTCGACCTGCCGACAGCGCAGCGCCTGTTCAAGAAGGTGGGGCGACTCGACGAGATCGCCGTCGCCGCCAAGCCCGGCGTTCCCGATGCGAAGCTCCTGCGTGAGATCGAAGAGATCCTGCCGTCGGGTGCGCAGGTCAAGACCGGCTCCCAGCAGGCGCAGTCGGACTCCGAGGAGACGAGCGAGTTCATCTCGTTCCTCCAGGGATTCCTCCTGGCCTTCGGTGGCATCGCTCTCTTCGTCGGCTCCTTCGTCATCGCGAACTCACTCTCGATCACGATCGCGCAGCGGACGCGCGAGTTCGCGACGCTGCGGACGATCGGCGCGACGAATCGCCAGATTCTCGGGTCGGTGATGGTCGAGGCGCTCGTGGTGGGCATTGTGGCGTCGATCGTGGGGCTCTTCCTCGGGCTCCTGCTCGCCAAGGGCCTCTTCCGGCTCTTTGACGCTGTCGGCTTCACTCTTCCGAACTCCGGGCTCGTCTTCGAGCCTCGGACGATCGTCGTCGCGCCTGGCCGCCGGGATCCTCGTGACGCTCCTGGCGAGCATCTACCCAGGGTTCCGCGCGACGATGGTTCCGCCGATCGCGGCCGTTCGCGAGGGCGCGACCCTGCCGGACGAGCCGCTCGATCGCATCAGAAGCACGCTGGCGCCGGCGCGCTGATGACGGCGTTGGCGTCGATCGTCGCCGTCTTCGCCATCACGACGACGCCCGGCAATGCGCTCGTCAGCGCCCTGTTCGCGGTGCTTGGCCTGATCCTCACGCTCTTCGGCTGCGCTCTCTTCCCGTCGCGCACGCTCGGTGCGCTCGTGTCGTGCGCGCTCGGGTTCGGCAGCGTTGATCTACGGGTTGTTCGTTCCCGGACTCGGGACGACGAGCGTGCTCCTCTGGATGGGCGTCGGTGTGCTCCTGGTGTTCTTTGGCGTCGCGAGGGTTACGACGCGGCTCATCCCGAGCCTGTCGGCCTTCATGTCCCCGATTGCGCGCTGGTCGGTGTTCCTGCTCGCTCGTGCTCTTCTGGCCCTTCTTTACGCTGCCCTACTGGCTTCTCCGCTACGGCGCTTGGGGTCCCGGCCGATGTCGGCATGCGCGTGCTCGCCTTCATCGGCGGCGCGCTCATCAACCCGCTGATCCTGGCCATCGTCCTGGCGATGTGGCTTCGAAAGGCCCTCAGTCGCTGGGAGCCGGAGTGGCCGGCCGAGTTCCCCGGCGTCGTTCCGGACCGGTCGACGACGACGGATCGGCAGCGAGAACGCACGGCGTAATCCGCAGCGCACCGCGTCGACGGCAGCTGCGCTCATGATCGGGCTCGCGCTCGTCACGCTCGTCGCGACGCTCGCGGCGGGCATCATCGCCTCGTTCGAAGGCTCCGTGAACGAGCTCTTCACGGGTGACTTCGCGATCACGGCGGAGAACAACTTCTCGCCGATTCCGATCGATGCGGCCGAGGCGGCCGCGAAGGCGCCAGGCGTGACTGCCATCGGCAACGTCCGAACGGGTGAGACGCTCGTCTTCGGTGAGCCGGTCTTCTCCACTGCGGTCGACCCCGGAATGCAGCAGGTCATCAGCATGAAATGGAAGGAAGGCTCACAGGACGTGCTCTCAAGCCTCGGCCAGGACGGCGCTTTCGTCGACGATGCGTACGCGGAGGATCACGACCTGGACATCGGCTCTGGCATCGACGTGACCTTCCCGAACGGGACGACACGAACGTTTCAAGTCAAGGGAATCTTCGATCCGCCCACCGGCGGCTCGCCGTTCGGCAACGTCACCGATCTCCGCGGCTGCCTGGGACAGTGAGATCCCGCAGCCACGGAACATCTACTCCTTCCTGAAGATGCAGGGCGGGGCGACCGAAGCGAACCAGGCCGCCCTCGACGCGGCTCTGGCCGATTTCCCGAATGCAAAAGCGCAGACGCGTCAGGAGTTCATCGACAACCAGATCTCGGGGTTGAGCTCTGTGCTCAACATCCTCTACGTCCTGCTTGCGCTCTCCGTGATCGTGAGCCTGTTCGGGATCGTGAACACGCTCGTCCTCACCGTGTTCGAGAGAACGCGCGAGATCGGGATGCTGCGCGCGATCGGGATGACGCGACGGCAGGTGCGCAGGATGATCCGGCACGAGAGCGTGATCACTGCCCTGATCGGCGCGGTGCTCGGAATCGGTCTCGGGATCGTCCTCGCGGCCCTGCTCATCGCGCGGGTCGACTTCCTCGTCTTCTCGTTCCCCACGACCCAGGTGATCGTGTTCGTGATCGCGGCGATCGTGGTCGGCCTCATCGCGGCGATCTTCCCGGCGCGCAGAGCTGCGAAGCTCGATCCGCTGCGTGCGATTGCCTACGAGTAGGTCGGCTCAGCCCAACCTGACGATGCCGTCCGCAGCGAGCTCGGCAATTTCATCCTCGGAGTAGCCGGCTTCGGCGAGCACCTCGGCGGTGTGCTCGCCCACTGAAGGAGGGGGCAAGCGGTGCGCTGCCCGCGCACCGTCGAACGACAGTGGGAGCGCCGGAAGGCGAAGCTCCGGAATCAGCGTATGCGCCACGGGCTGCAGCATCTCGAGGGCCGCGGTCTGCGGACTCCCAGCGACGTCGGCGACATCGGCCACGGGCGCAGCGGGGACGCCCGCCGCGGTTAGTAGCGCCTGCCACTCGGCGGTGTCGCGTTCACGGAAGCGGTCGGACAGGAGCGCCACGAGCGCCTCGCGATTGTGCACTCGGTCGGGGTTCGTACGGAACCGCGAATCCGAGACGAGCTCGGGCATCTCGACCACGTCGCACACAAGCGCGAACAGTCGGTCGTTCCCGCCGGCCACCATCAGCTCGCCGTCCCGCGTGGGGAAGACCTGGTACGGCGCCACCATGGGGAACGTGGTTCCCTGCCCCGACGGCACGGTGCCGTCCGCGAGATAGCCGACGAGGTGATATCCGATGTAGCCGAGCGCGGTCTCGTACAGAGAGGTATCGACGAGCGCACCATCACCCGTCCTTTCTCGTTCCAGGAGCGCCGCGACGATCCCGAGCGCTGACCAGATCCCGGTGCCCATGTCGATCAGGGACGAGCCGACGCGGGCGCCTGGTCGCCCTGGCTCGCCCGTCATGCTGATGAGACCGCCGGCGGCCTGCATCAGCGCGTCGTAGCCCGGCTCCTGCGAGAGCGGGCCGACGTGCCCGTACGCGCCGACCGAGCAGTACACGAGCCGGGGGTTGCGCCCTCGCACTCTCTCAGGCCCGAGACCGATACGGTCGGCGAGTCCCGGCCGGAGGCTCTGCAGGAACACGTCGGCCTGCTCGGCGAGCCGCAGCACGACGGCTCGGCCGCGCTCGTCCGCGAGTGAGACCGCCAGCGAGCGCTTGCCCGCGTTCACCGACAGGAACATCGCGCTCTCGCCGTTCCAGAACGGCGGCCCCCACGCCCGGCCGTCGTCACCCGTGTCCGGGCGCTCGACCTTGATCACCTCGGCCCCCAATGCCGCGAGGATTTCGGCGCAGTACGGCCCGGCGATCGACGTCGTCACGTCGACGACGCGTGCGCCCGCGAGCGGGAGGAACGGCATCGGGCAATCATTCCCTCTCTGCGAGGATGGGCGCGTGCCGAACTGGCTCAACTTCGACCAGATCGCGGAGTGGGTGTCCGGCTCCTCGTGGAGCTACTTCGTGATCTTCATCGTCGCGGTGATCGATGCCTTCTTCCCACTCGTCCCTAGCGAAACCGTCCTCGTCATCGGAGGGAGCTTCGCCGCATCTGGTGACCTGAACCTCCTGTTCGTCATCCTCGCAGGCGCCGCCGGCGCGATCCTCGGCGACAACATCTCGTACGGGATCGGCACGCTCGTCGGCGAGAGAACCGTGAAGCGCTGGTTCCGAAGCGAGAAGGCCCGCGGGCGGCTCGAGTGGGCCGAGCGGACGCTCGACGAACGCGGTGCATACATCATCATCATCGCCCGGTTCATCCCCGGTGGCCGAACAGCCGTCACCTTCTCGGCCGGCTACATCCCCACGTTTCCGTGGCGGCGCTTCATCGTCTACGACGTCGTCGCCGGCGTGATCTGGGCGACATACGCGGCTCTGCTCGGCTACTTCGGCGGCAAGACCTTCGAGAACCACCCGCTCTGGGGAGTCGCCATAGCGCTCGGCATTGCACTCTCGCTCGGTCTGCTCGTGGAGGCTGTCCGGCATCTGCGGGCGCGAAGGCGCGGCGTCGCCTGAGCTCGCTGCATCGGCTCTTCGCCGCGCGCGTACCCTCCTCGCTGTGAACCGTCTTGCGGGCGCTACGAGCCCATATCTGCTCCAGCACGCCGAGAACCCGGTCGACTGGTACGCGTGGAGCGACGAGGCCTTCGAGCGGGCACGGGCGGAGGACAAGCCGTTGCTCGTCTCGGTCGGCTACAGCTCGTGCCACTGGTGCCACGTCATGGCGCACGAGTCCTTCGAGAACGCCGCGACCGCTGCCGTCATGAACGACCTCTTCGTCAACGTGAAGGTCGACCGCGAGGAGCGACCCGACGTGGATGCGGTGACGATGGAGGCGACGGTCGGGATGACCGGCTCGGGCGGCTGGCCGACGACGGTGTTCATGACACCTGAAGGGAAGCCGTTCTATGCGGGCACGTACTTTCCGCCGCAGCCACGTCATGGCCTGCCGAGCTTCGAAGATGTGCTCCGTGCCGTCTCGCAGACCTGGACGGAGCGGCGTGACGACATCGAGCGCCAGGCAAGCCGCATCGCCGACGCGCTCCGGAGCGTGGCGCAGACGCCGCCGTCGGCGGAGCCTCTGACTTCATCGCTCCTGTCCGAGGGCGCGCGCGGGATCGCAGGCACGTTCGAGCCGGCCTTCGGTGGGTTCGGTCGAGCGCCGAAGTTCCCGGCCGCCTCGACGCTCGAGTTCTTGCTCCGGCGAGGAGACGAAGGCTCGCTCGCCATGGTGACCGCGACGCTCGACGGGATGGCGGCCGGCGGCATGTACGACATCGTGGGAGGTGGCTTCCACCGCTACTCGGTGGACGACCGCTGGCTCGTGCCGCACTTCGAGAAGATGCTCTACGACAACGCCGTGCTGGCGTCGACGTACCTGCACGCGTGGGTCGTCACCGGGAAGACGCGCTACCGCGAGGTGGTCGAGGAGACGCTCGACTACGTCCTGCGGGAACTGGCGCTCCCGGAGGGTGGGCTGGCTTCGGCGCAGGATGCGGACACGGACGGCGTGGAGGGGCTCACCTTCACGTGGACGCCGGAAGAGGCCGACGCCGTCGGGTTGGCGCCCGAGCTGCTCGAGCCGTTCGAGCACGGCCGGTTCATCGTCCGGGGCGAGCTCGAGCCGGAGCTGCGCGCACGCATGCTCGCCGAGCGCGCGACGCGTCCCCAACCAGCCCGCGACGACAAGGTGCTCGCGTCCTGGAACGGGCTCGCGCTCGCTGCGCTCGCCGAAGCCGCGTACCGCCTCGAACGCAACGACTGGCTCGAAGCTGCTCGTGGCGTAGGGGAGTTTCTGCTCGGGCCGCTGTCCCGCGAGGACGGGAGATTGCTGCGTTCGCGCCGGGACGCGCGCGCGAGCGGCGACGCGTACCTCGACGACTACGCGAACGTCGCACACGGCCTCATCGAGCTGCACGTGGCGACGGGAGAGCTTCGCTGGCTGCTCGAAGCTCGCAGGCTCGCGCTCCTCGCTGTCGAGCTCTTCGCGGATGCCGAGCATGGCGGCTTCTTCCTGTCTGCCGCGGACGGGGACGCGCGTGTTCCGCGGACCAAAGAGCTCCAGGACACGCCGATCCCCTCGGGCAACTCGATGCTCGCGCTCGTGCTCCTCCGACTCTCCCGCATCTGGGGCGACGATGAGCTCGAGCGCCACGCCGTCTCCGTCTTCCGCCTCGTCGAGCCTGCGTTGAGGCGTGCGCCCGGGGCGTTCGCGTGGGCCCTCTGCGGCCTCGATCTCTGGTTCAGCCCGCCGCGCGAGATCGCGATCGTCGGCGGTGTGGAGTCCCCCGTCGCGCGAGCAACGCTCGCATCGTTCCAACCCAACACCGTCGTCGCCGTCGGACCGTCGGAAGATATACCCACTGCTTGCGGGTAAAGATCTCGTCGACGGCAAGTCGGCGGTCTACATCTGCGAGCGTTTCGCTTGCCAGGCTCCCGTAACCGAGCCGGAGAAGGTCGTCGCCTGACATGCGCGTCTGTCTCATGATCGAGGGGCAGGAGGGAGTCACCTGGGACGACTGGGTGCGCCTCGCCCGGCTCACGGAAAACACGGGCTCGAGGGCCTCTTCCGCTCCGACCACTACACGGCGATCATCCGCGCCCGACGCCGACGCGCTCGACGCGTGGGCAACACTCGCGGGGCTCGCCGGCGATCACCGAGCGGATCCGTCTCGGCACGCTCGTCTCGCCCGCGACGTTCCGGCATCCCAGCGTGCTCGCACGCATGGCCGTCACCGTCGACCACATCTCCGGAGGGAGGATCGACGTAGGAATGGGATCCGGCTGGTACGAGCGCGAGCATGTGGCGCACGGCTTCCCGTTCCTCGACGGAAAGCAGCGGTTCGAGCTCTTCGCCGAGCAGGTGGAGATCGTCGTTCGCTCCTGGACGGAGGAGCGCTTCGACCACCTCGGGCCGGCGTACGAGCTCCGCGGCCAGCAAGCATTGCCGCGACCCGTCCAGAAGCCGCACCCACCGCTCTTCTCGGCGGAACGGTCAAGCCGCGCTTTGCGGAGCTCGCAGCGCGCTATGCGACGGAGGTCAACACGCTCGGCGCCCCGAACGACGAGTTGCGAGAGCGCAAGCGTGAGCTCGATCGAGCGTGCGCGGAAGCCGGGCGCGATCCCGCGACGCTCGCGTTCTCGGTCATGACCGCGTGCTTCCTCGGCGAGAGTCGCGCGGATGCCGTCGAGCGCGTCGGCGGCTTCCTGGCGATCCGCGGAGATGACGCGGATCCCGAGGCGATGCTCCGCGAGCGGCGCGATCGCTGGCTGGCAGGGAGCGTGGACGAGGTCGTCGAGCGTGTCCACGAGCTCGCGCGCTCGGCGTGACCCGTGTCTTTCTCCAGCATCTGAACCACTCCGACGACGACATGGTCCGCCTTATCGGCGAACGGCTGCTGCCCTCCCTCAGGTAGCGTCCTGCGACATGACGACTACAGAGCTGACAGGTGCGGAAGACGTCGCGTGGGACCTCTCCGACCTGTACGAGAGCGGTGACGATCCACGCATCGAGCAGGACGTGCAGGAGGCGGATGCCGCTGCAGCGGCGTTCCGGGAGCGGTATTACGGCCGGATCGCCGAGCTGAGTGCTGCCGAGCTCGTCGAGGCGATCGACGAGCGCGAGAGGATCGAGTCGATCTTCACGCGCGCGATCTACTTCGCCCATCTCCGGTTCTCGACGGACATGGCCGACGCGCCGCGCGGAGCGCTCCTGGCACGGCTGACCGAGAAGGGCGCTGCATTGGACACGCAACTCCTGTTCTTCGGGCTCGAGCTCGCCGACCTCGACGACGCCGCGGCCGACGCCCTGCTGGCCGACGCGGCGCTCGAGCGGTGGAAGCACTGGCTGCGCTCGGTCCGAAAGTTCCGCCCATACATCCTCACCGAGCCCGAGGAGAAGATCCTGACCGAGAAGTCGGTTTCCGGCGTCAGCGCGTGGGACCGTCTCTACGACGAGCTTCTCGGCGCGCTGCGCGTCGATCTCGACGGCACGGAGACCAGCTTCGAGGAAGCGATGGCCAAGCTCTACACCGGCGATCGCGATGAGCGCCGGCGGGCGTCTGAAGCCGTCACCGTGGCGCTCGATCCGGGGCTGCGCACTCGCACGTTCATCTTCAACACCATCGTCGTCGACAAGTCGATCGACGATCGCCTGCGGGGCTACGAGACGTGGATCTCCGCGCGCAACCTGCGCAACGACACCACGGACGAGGCAGTCCAGGCGCTCATCGACGCGACTGTCGCGCGATACGACGTCGTGCAGCGCTACTACCGGCTGAAAGCGAGATTGATGGGTCTCGATCGGCTGTCGTTCTACGACCGCATGGCGCCGATCGGCGAGGACCCGACCAAGGCTTCCTGGGACGAGGCGCGGCAGATCGTTCACGACGCCTACGCAGACTTCTCGGGCGAGGTGGGAGACATCGTCGGGCGCTTCTTCCGCGAAGGCTGGATCGACGCTCCCGTGCGCGAGAACAAGCGACCGGGCGCGTTCTGCGCGACGAACGTGCCAGGCGTTCACCCGTACGTGTTCATGAACTTCACCGGCGATCGGCGCTCGATTCTCACACTCGCCCACGAGCTCGGTCACGGCTTGCACGGGTACCTCGCCCAGCCGCTCGGGCTGTTCAACGCGAACACGCCACTGACGACGGCCGAGACGGCGTCGGTGTTCGGAGAGGCTCTCACCTTCAAGCGGCTGCTCGCGATCGAGGACGACCCCGCGCGCAGACTCAACCTGCTCGCCGGCCGCATCGAGGACTCGATTGCGACCGTCTTCCGGCAGATCGCGATGAATCGTTTCGAGGATGTAGTCCACACGGTGCGCCGCGAAGAGGGTGAGCTGTCGATGGAGAAGCTCGAAGAGCTCTGGCTCGAGACGCAGAGGCAGATGCTCGGTGACTCGGTCGACATCGACGGCTACGGAACGTGGTGGAGCTACATCCCGCACTTCATGGGCTCACCCGGGTATGTCTACGCCTACGCGTATGGCTTTCTCTTCGCCCTCTCGATCTTCCGCAAGTACGAGCTCGAGGGCTCGGCGATGGTGGAGCCCTACGTCGCCGTTCTCCGCGCCGGTGGCTCGAAGCCCCCTGAGGAGCTCGCGGAGCTCGTCGGGCTCGACCTCACGAACCCGCAGATCTGGGAGAGTGGGATCGATGCGCTCGCCGCGGAGCTCGACGAGGCCGAGGCGCTCGCCGCCGACATAGGCATCGGCTAACCGAATCCAGCGCACGCCGTCAAGTCGGCCCTGCAGCAGTAACCAAACGCAGTGGCCGCGAAGCGGACACCTTCAGGGATGTTCGCGCGACCGGAATCCGTGCGAGCGGATTCCGGTCTTGCGCAAGGGACCGGCTCGGCTGAGTCCTGGCGGCGAGGACGTAGCAGCGCTACTCTCGCGGCTGACAGGCAGGAGTCGGAGAGGGATATCAAGGAGGAGTCGGTGCGAAAGATCATTGCGTCTGCGGTCGTTTTGGTTGCAGCGCTTGCGCTCACGGTGCCTGGGGCCATAGGTGGCCCAGGACAGACACCCGGACTAACAGCGAAGTCGATCACGATCGGTGGGACGTTCCCGCTCACCGGGGTGGCGGCGTCGTACGGCCCCATTCCGCTCGGGATGAAGGCGTACTTCAGTTACATCAACACACGCAAGGGCCCGGACGGAAAGCGCGGGGTCATGGGTCGCCAGATCGTCTGGAAGTACTACGACGACGGTTACAACCCGGCGAACACCGTTCAGCTGACCCGCAGGCTCGTCGAGCAGGACAAGGTGTTCGCGACCGTCGGCCAGCTCGGGACGGATCAGAACCTCTCCATCCGGGGCTACATGAATCAGCAGAAGGTGCCGCATGCCCTCGTCTCGACAGGCGCGTCGAACTGGGGTCTGCAGTACGCGAAGTACCCGTGGACGACCGGCTGGCAGCCCGACTACATCGCCGAGGCCCGGATCTACGGGAATCACATCAAGCAGAACTTCAACGGCAAGAAGATCGCGGTCCTCTACCAGAACGACGACTACGGCAGGGACTACCTGTACGGGCTCCGCGCGGGACTCGGCAAGTCCTACGCGAACGCCAACCTCGTCGCCCAGGAGTCGGTGGAGGCCACTGCGACCAGCGTCGCCAGCCAGATGGTGCGGATCAGGGCCTCCGGAGCCACCGTCTTTGTGATCTTCCAGCTTCCGACGCCGACCGTGCGAACCATCGCGACGGGCAAGGCTCTGGGATTCAACCCGGAACAGATGTACATGAACTCGGTCTCGGCATTCCGGCAGCCGATGGCAGGTGCGATCGCCAGCGCGGGTGCCGCGTATGTCAACGGCATCCTGTCAGTCGCGTATCTCAAGGATGTTCAGCAGGCGAGGTGGGACAACGACTCAGCCATGAAGCTGTACAACCAGATCGTGGCGAAGTACCTCCCCGGCTCGAACCCGGACGACGGCCAGATCTACTATGGCGTCGCCAAGGCTGAAGCGTTCGTCCAGGCCCTCTACAGGGCGGGGAAGAACCCCACGCGGGCCAGCTTCCAGAGTGCGCTCTCGAGCATGAACGATGTCAACAAGTTCGCGCTCCCGGGCGTCGTACAAAAGACGTCGAGGAACGACCACTGGATGATGAGCAAGGTGCAGCTCCAGCGGTTCAACGCGAACACCGCTATCTGGGCGCCCATCGGTAAGCTCATCGAGGGACGCCCGCGCTCGAGCTCGCGCTAAGGCTTCTCCTGCGTGTGACTGGACTAGAGGCCGGGAAACCGGCCTCTAGTCCGCCAAGGTGCGGTACTGCTCCCAGTAGCGCTCCATCGTGGTCTGACGGTGCGCGAGGTGGAGGAGGTCATACGCGGCGACGTTGACCGCGCGCACGATCCACTCGCTGCCCTCGCCGAGGTCGAGCACGTTGACGCATGCGGGAGCCTGCTCGAAATGGCCCAGGAACATCCGCTCGCCGGTGAGGGCGTACGAGAGGATCGCCCGGTTGACGCCGCCGTGAAGCACGGCCAGAGCGGTGTGCCAGCTCTCGTCGGTGACGAGACGCTCGACCGCGGGGAGCACTCGATCGAAGAGCTCTCCGATCGACTCGCCGCGCAGGAACCGCGTCTCGTTGGGGATGACGCCCCGGAAGGCGTGGACGAACTCATGCTGGAGTGCGTCGGTCGGGATCTCTGACAGACGCCCGCCGCGGAGCTCCGAGAGGTCAGGCCAGCTCTCGGGCTCGATGTCTGGTGCGACGATGGCTGCGGTCTCGAGCGTGCGCGGGAGTCCGCTCGTCAGCACCCGGTCGAGCTGGATGCCGGCCAGCGCCTCGGCAGCCGCGTTTGCCTGCGCGATGCCTTCCTCGTTGAGGGAGACATCCACGGGGTCCACGGGTTGTCCGTCGGCGCCGAAGTACGAGACCTCGGCGTGCCGCATCAGGTAGAGCCTGCGACGCATGAGCGGCATAGGATCGCACGATGCCGTCGGGGGGCGACATCGTCGAGACCGCGGCCGCCTCGGAAGGCTTGGTGAAGCCACCGCTGCTCGTGCTCGACCGCGTGCGTGCGTTCCTCGACGAGCACGACCTCGGCTCGGGTTCGTTGCGCGCGCGCCGAATCGGCGAAGGTGGCGGGTCGAACTTCACGTTCCTGCTCGAGCGCGACGAGAGCCGCTTCGTCCTTCGGCGTCCGCCGCGTCCACCGCTGCCACCTTCCGCGCACGACGTGGTGCGCGAGGCTCGGCTCCAGCTCGCACTGCGCGAGGCCGGATTCGCGCGCCTGCCGACGATCGTCGCGGTCGGCGAGGACGAGAGCGTCCTCGGCGTCCCGTTCTACGTCATGAACTACCTCGACGGCCACGTACCGACGGACGAGCTGCCGCCGGGGCTCGAGAGCGAGCCGGCGCGACGCCTTCTCGGCGACGACCTCGTCGACGCGCTCGTCGAGATCCACGCCGCCGACGTGACGACGCCCGGCCTGGCGGCGTTCGCGCGGCCCGGGAGCTACAACGAGCGTCAGGTCCGACGCTTCGACCAGCTCTGGGAGATCAACAAGACGCGTGAGCTTCCCAAGATGGACGACGTTGGGGCCTGGCTCGCGGACAACCTCCCCGAGCCGCTACCGCCGACGGTCGTGCACGGTGACTTTCGTCTGGGCAATTCGATGGTCGCGCGGGACGACCCGTCGCGGGTCCTTGCTGTGCTCGACTGGGAGATGGGCGCGATCGGCGACCCGCGCGCCGATGTCGGCTACCTGCTCGCGACGTACAGCGAGCCAGGTGGCTCCGCGAACCCGCTCGGGACGTCGCCGGTGACCGCCCTGGCCGGCTTTCCGTCGAGAAAGGAGCTGGCCGAGCGCTACGTCGAGCGCAGCGGCCGCGATGTCGGCCCGCTTCCATGGTTCGAGGCGCTTGCCCTCTGGAAGGCCGCGGTCTTCTGCGAGGCGATCTACGGCCGCTACGTACGGGGCGAGCTCGGCGCCGAGGACGCGCGCCGCCCGCTTCGAGCGCGGAGTGCCGTACCTCGCAGAAGCCGCGGCCGCCGCAATCGCTCGGCCAGATGCGATCGGAAATTCACGCGGGCCGGATACCTCGCGATCGCACAGGCTTCTAGCCTGCAGCGACGCGTGATGCGGCGCCCGTCGCGCGATCGTCAGATCAGCTTCAGAGCGCGATCTCGGCGAGCGCTCGCAGCGCCTCGGGCTGCTGCGTCGAGACCAGCAACGACGTCGCGCCCGACTCGCGCCACGCGTCGACGCGTTCGGCGAGTCGCTCCTTCGGGCCGACCAGCGCGACCTCGTCGACGAAGGAGTCAGGGACCGCGGCCGCCGCGTCTCGCTTGTTCCCGTCCAGGTACAGATCCTGGATCGTCTTCGCCTCGGCCTCGTAGCCGTAGCGCGCGAAGAGGTCGTTGTAGAAGTTCTTGCCCCGTGCGCCCATCCCCCCGATGTAGAGCGCGTAGTACGGCTTGAGGAAGTTGCGCCCGGCCTCGACGTCGTCGATCAGGATCGCCGGCGCGGTCGGCGCGATGTCGAAGCCCGGTGGCGTGCTCGCAAGCGCTGACGCGAAGACTTCCTTGGCACGCTCGGGCGACCAGAAGAGCGGGAGCCAGCCGTCGGCGATCTCGCACGCCTGGGCGACGGCCTTCGGCCCCATCGCCGCGAGGTAGATCGGAATCTCCGCCGTAGCGGCCGAGCCATGATCTTGAGCGGCTTCCCGAGTCCGGTCCCCTTGCTGTAGGGGATGTCGTAGTGCTCGCCGTGGTGCTCGACCAGCTCGCGGCGAAGAGCGGTTCGGACGATCTCGACGTACTCACGTGTCTTGAGAACGGGCTTGCCCCACGGCTCGCCATGCCAGCCCTCGACCACCTGAGGGCCTGACGTTCCGAGCCCGAGCAGGAAGCGCCCGTTGGAGAGAAGGTCGAGCGTCACAGCCGTCATGGCGGTGTTCGCCGGCGTGCGCCCGGGGATCTGCATGATCGCGCTCCCGAGCTTGATCCGCTCGGTGGTGGCACCGAGCCAGGCGAGGACGCTCACACAGTCCGTTCCCCAGGCTTCGGCGGCCCATGCGGAGTCGTAACCCAATCGTTCTGCTTCCTGCGCCATGGCGATCGGCTCGAGCGGGCTCGTCCCCGGCGGCGCGTATCCCATGTAGAACCCGAGTCGCAAATGCTTATCCCGTGTGGAAGCGAAGGCACATGCCTGCGATGCTAACCCCATGACGATCACCGACCTGCGACCCACCGACGAAGTGCTGGAGCTTCGCGCTCGCGTCCGCGCTTTCATGGAGGCGCACGTCTATCCGAACGAGCCCGTGCTCGACCGCGAGGACGAGGAGTCGGACGCGCTCGTCGAGCGGCTCCGTGCGGTGGCGAAGGACGCGGGGCTGTGGGCGCCGCACCTCCCGCCCGAGGCGGGTGGCTCGAACGGAAGCTTCCTCGTCTACGCCCACCTGAACGAGGAGATCGGACGCTCGCTCTGGGCCAGCTCGTCCTCGGTTGCCAGGCGCCCGATGCGGGAAACGGGGAGATCCTGTGGGGGTTCGGGACGGATGAGCAGAAGGAGCGCTGGCTCCGCCCGCTCGTCGCCGGAGAGATGCGGTCTTTCTTCTCGATGACGGAGCCGGACGTGCCGGGCTCCGATCCCACGACGCTACGCACCCGCGCGGTGCGCGACGGCGACGAGTGGGTCATCGACGGTCACAAGTGGTTCTCGTCGGGCGCCGAGGGGGCGTCCTTCGGGATCGTCATGGTCGTCACCGATCCCGACGCGGAGCCGCACCGGCGCGCGACCCAGATCATCGTCCCGGCCGATACGCCAGGGGTCGAGGTCGTTCGTGCAGTTCCGACGATGGGTCATCGCGGGCGCGGTTGGACGACTCACTGCGAAGTCCGCTACACGGGTGTTCGGGTTCCTATCGAGAACACGCTCGGCGAGGTCGGCGACGGCTTCCGCATCGCGCAGAAGCGCCTCGGCCCGGGC
>CAWHBH010000032.1:0-35194 GCA_963827525.1 uncultured Thermoleophilia bacterium | reverse complement strand
TGCGGCCTCCGCGAGGGCGATCGCTCCCAGCACGCCCGCCTGCGAGCCGAGCGCCGGCAACGTGATGTAGCCGGCGATCCCGTCGCTCATCGCCGTCTCGGCGAGGTATCCGTTCATGAGCCCCGTGACCTCGCGTTGGACGAGGGGCATAAGCTTCGGCTGCAGCATCACGCCTCCGCCGATCACGATCCGCTCGGGGGAGAGCACGCAGATCACGCATACGAGGCCGAGCGCGAGATACCGGGCCTCGAGCGCCCAGACCGCCTCGTCGGCGAGCTCGGCAGCGGGCCGTCCCCAGCGCGCTTCGACCGCACGCCCCGACGCGAGCCCTTCCCAGCAGTCGCGGTGGTACGGGCAGACACCCGGAAACGGATCCGCGTCGCGGTCGTGTGGGATGCGCATATGGCCGAATTCGGGATGCACGAGTCCGTGCAGGAGTTTTCCGCCGACCATGCCGCCCCCACCAATCCCGGTGCCGACGGTGATGTAACAAAAGCTGTCGAGCCCCTGCGCTGCGCCCCAGCGGTGTTCACCGAGCGCGGCGGCATTGACGTCTGTATCGAAGGCCACCGGTACCGAAAGCCTCCGGCGGATCTCCTGGCCGACGTCCGTGTGTGTCCAGCCCGGCTTTGGCGTCGTCGTGATGTGACCCCAGGTCGGCGACGAAGGCTTCCGGTCGACGGGCCCGAAAGAGCCGATCCCGATCGCTTCGACCGGCCCCTCCCGCTCGAAGAAGGCGACCACGCGGCCGATCGTCTCCTCGGGGGTGGTCGAAGGAACCGTCTCCGTCGCGCGTAGGTCGGCGGGCCCGTTCCCAACCGCACACTCCCACTTCGAGCCACCTGCCTCGATCCCGCCGAATGCGGTCATGCGCTGCCCACACGGCTCGAGGCACCGCACGACTTACGGACGACGAACTCGGCGGGGAGGACGACCACATGCGGGCGCTCGGGCCCTCGACCCGCGATGCGGTCGAGCAGGAGTTGCGTTCCCATCGTCCCGAACGCTTCCGCCGGTTGCTCCATCACGGTAAGGAAGGGATAGAGGCGGGAGGCGTAATCGATGTCGTCGAAGCAGACGAGCGCAACATCGTCGGGGACCTCGAGCCCGGCCCGACGCACGGCTTCGATCGCACCGAGGGCTACAAGGTTGTTGACGGCGAATACCGCGGTGGGCGGATCCGCGAACTCGAGAAGGCGGCGCATGCCCTCGAAACCCCCGCGCGGGTCAACCGTTACGTTTGCGACGAGCGCCGGATCGAACCGGATCCCTGCGTTCGCCAGGGCGGTTTCGTAGCCTCGCCGCCGGTCGCGCGCAGTCGAAACTTCGTCGGATTCGGCGATGAAGCCAATGCGGCGGTGACCAAGCGAGATCAGGTGCTCGACGAGTTGTTGCGCACCGCCCACGCTGTCGCCGAGGACGACATCGGATTCGACTCCGGGAACGGTGCGATCGATCAGCACGAGCGGGACACCGAACTTGCCGAGTCGCCGCAGGTCGCCTTTCGACCGATCGCTGACGGGCGCGATCACAATCCCCTCGACCCGGTGAGCGATCATCTCCTCGATGACCTCCCGCTCGATTCCGAGGTCGGCGCGGGTGTCGCAGAGAAGTACCCGGTAGCCGGCGCGGCGCGCTACGTCCTCCGCCCCACGAACGATCAAGGTGAAGAACGGGTTCGCCACGTCGGGCACGATCAACGCAAGCGTCCCGGTTCGCTGCCGACTCAGCCCGCGCGCGAGTCGGCTCGGAACATAGCCGAGGTCGGAGATCGCCTGCTCGACCCGACGGCGCGTATCGGGGCTGACCCGTTCGCTCTCGTTGATCACCCGCGAGACGGTCATCGGGGAGACGCCGGACCGTCGAGCCACGTCTCTGATCGTCGCTTTGCCCATGTTTGCGGTCATCGATTCTTGTGTTATCAGTACCACAATGAGCCGAAAAACTCATCGTACGATCTCAAGAGGGGCTTGACTATGCGACCGGAGGTGTGTTATCGGTACCACAATCATCGCCATAGTGCCGGTGTAAACGAAAGGGAGGTACGTGATGCGTCATCCTCAGGGAGCCCCTCCAGCGCGAAGCAAGCGGCTCTCGCTCGCCCTCGTAGTAGCTCTTGTCGCCGTCGTCGGCACCGTGGCTGTGGCGACGGTCGCCTCTGCCGGCACCTCGGGGTCCGCGGCAGCGGAGCAGGAGAAGATCAAGGTCGGGTTGATCACGAAGGACGTCACGAACCCGTTCTTCGTCAAGATGAGGGCGGGAGCGACGGCCCAGGCAAAGAAGCTCGGTGCGGAGCTCATCTACGCCGCCGGGAAGAACAGCTCCGACAACGCCGGTCAGATAACGGCGATCGAGAACATGGTGACGGCGGGCGTCAAGGGGATTCTCATCACCGTGGCCGACGCCAAGGCGGAGAACGCCGCGATCGCGAAGGCGAGGAAGGCCGGTGTGCTCGTCATCGCACTCGACTCTCCGACGAGCCCGAGGTCGGCCGTCGATGCGCTCTTTGCGACGAACAACTTCAACGCCGGCGTCCTGATCGGCAAGTACGCCAGGGCAGCGACGAAAGGTCGTACCGTGACGATCGCGATGCTCGACGAGCATGCCGGCTCGTCGGTCGGAGCGCTTCGGCATAACGGCTTCCTCAAGGGCTTCGGCATCAAGAACAGCAACAAACAGATTGCCTGCGTCGGGAACGGCGGCGGCAACACCGCCGATTCGCAGACGGCCATGGAGAACTGCATCCAGAAGAACGAGAACATCGACGTCGTCTACACGATCAACGAGCCGAGCGCCGTGGGCGCGTGGACCGCGCTGAAGAACGCCGGCAAGACCCAGAGCGGAACGACGATCGTGTCCGTCGACGGCGGCTGCGCCGGCGTACGGAACGTCAAGAGCGGAGTCATCGATGCGACGTCGCAGCAGTACCCGCTGCTGATGGCGTCGCTCGGCGTCGCCGCAGTCGTCAAGTACGCCAAGGGCGGCAAGAAGGCGTCCGGGTACACGGACACCGGCGTCAACCTCATCGCAAAGAAGGCCGTCGCAGGCGTTCGTTCCAAGAGCGTCGCCTACGGCCTCGCCAACTGCTGGGGGTAGACGACCCTCTCACGCCGCGACCGGGGCGCCGCCCTCCCGCGCCCCGGTCGCGGCACGTTCCGACAAAGCCTAGGATCGCCCTCATCCCTCGGAACCCACGGTGACGACGACGGACACCACCTCCGGAGAGGACGCGAGCAGGCGATTCCGCGTGCTGCAGCTCGTGCTGCGCGTGCTCAAGGCGCCGACAGTGGGGCCGTTCATCGCGCTACTGCTTGCGATGGCCTTCTTCTCGCTCAAGTCCGACCGCTTCCTGGACGCCCAGAACCTCTCGCTCGTGCTCCAGCAGGTGATGGTCGTCGGCGTCCTCGCGATCGGCCAGACGCTCGTGATCCTGACGGCCGGGATCGACCTCTCGGTGGGAACGGTGATGGCGCTCGGGCAGGTGGTCATGACGAAGCTCGCGATAGAGAACGGCATGTCGCCCTTCCTCGCGATTGCCCTGGGACTCCTAGTTTGTGTGGCTTTCGGAGTGCTCAACGGCAGCCTCGTAACGTTCGTCCGGTTGCCGGCATTCATCGTCACGCTCGGGACGCTCAACATCGCGTTCGCCTTGACCCACATCGTCTCGAACGATCTAACGTTTCCGGGCCTCCCAAGCGAGCTTCTCTTCTTCGGCCGGACCTTCACACTCGCGGGCGCGAATTTCACGTACGGCGTCGTGTTCATGCTCGTGCTGTACGCGATCGCCTGGTTCGCGCTGACGCAGACCGCTTGGGGGCGCCACGTCTACGCAGTCGGCGACAACCCCGAAGCAGCGCGCCGGACCGGCATCAACACGAATCGCGTCCTTCTCAGTGTCTACACACTCGCCGGGCTCACCTCGGGGATCGCGGCGCTACTGCTCGTCGCCCGCACGGAGCTCGGAGATCCGAACGCGGGTCAGACCACCGAGAACCTCGACAGCATCACCGCGGTCGTCCTCGGCGGCACGAGCCTGTTCGGCGGACGCGGAAGCATCATCGGGACGCTCATCGGCGCCGTGATCGTCGGCGTGTTCCGCAATGGGCTCACGCTGATCGGCGTCGAGGTCATCTACCAGTACCTCGTCACCGGGATCCTCGTGATCCTTGCCGTGTCCGTCGATCAGCTCACGCATCGGAGAGTGGCGTGAGCGCGCCGATGCCGATCCTCGAGGCGCGCGGGATCGTCAAGCGATACGGACACGTCGTTGCGCTGGACGGGGCCGACCTCGAACTCTACCCAGGGGAGATTCTCGCGATCATCGGCGACAACGGTGCCGGCAAGTCGACGCTGATCAAGGCGCTTTCGGGCGCATTGCAGCCAGACGACGGGGAGATCAACCTCGATGGTGAGAGGGTGCACTTTCGCTCCCCCCGCGACGCGCGACGAGCCGGGATCGAGACCGTCTACCAGGACCTCGCCGTCGCCCCCGCGCTCGACATCGCTTCGAACATCTTCCTCGGCCGGGAGCTGCGCCGACGAGGCCCGCAGGGCACGCGTGCTACGGATGCTGAACAAAGGTGCGATGCGGCGCGAGGCCACACGGCACTTCGCGGAGCTCCAGATCGGCATCCGCTCGATGGCCCAGCCGGTCGAGAACCTCTCCGGCGGACAGCGCCAGGGTGTCGCCGTCGCCCGGGCCGCGACCTGGGCGCGGCGCGTGGTGATCATGGACGAGCCGACCGCCGCGCTCGGCGTCAAGGAGACGCGCCAGGTGCTCGATTTGATCCGCCGGGTACGCGAGCGGGGGATGCCCGTGATCTTGATCAGCCACGACATGCCGCACGTCTTCGAGCTCGCCGACCGCATCCAGATCATGCGGCTCGGCAGACGAGTGGCGATCGTGACGCCCCAGAGTCACTCGATGCCCGAAGCAGTGGCGATCATGACGGGCGCAACGGCGGAGTAGTCAGAACGGCCGGACTAGCTACGCGCCCACCATGACGTCGGCGAGAGAGTCCCGCCGCCACGCCGCGCGAGTATCGTGAGGCAACCTCCTCGGCCCTCGTCGGAAATGCCCATACGGTCATTTCGTTGACCAGCGACATCGCAATCGTCGGCGCCGGCATCACAGGCCTCTCCATTGCGTTCCACCTCGCGGAACACGACGTCGGGAGCATCGTCGTTTACGAGCGGGACGGGATCGGCGCCGGAGCCTCCGGAGTGCAGCCGGGCGGCGTGCGTCAGCAGTGGAGCACTCGGCTCAACTGCCTGATGGCGCGTGACTCCCTTGCGTTCTACTCGCAGCTCGAGGAGCGGTTGAGCCCGCGCGTGGATCCGAGGTTCCGTCCGTGCGGCTACGTCTTCGTTGCTCACGAGCCGGAGAGCCTCGAACGGCTTCGCGAGGACGTCGCACTGCAAAACGCAATAGGCGTCCCTTCGCGCGTCGCCACCACTGAAGAGCTCGGTGAGCTTGTCCCGGAGCTCAAGGTCGCGGGAGTCGTCGGCGCGAGCGTTTGTGCGGAGGATGGGTACTTCGATCGTCCACAGTCCGTCGTCGAAGCCTTTGCGGAAGCGGCCGGTCGCTTGGGCGTCGTGGTCGCGCAAACAGAGGTCACGAGCATCGAGCCCAGCGGCTCCCGCTGGCGGCTTGGATTGGCGAACGGTGCGCACGGCGAAGCCGACCACGCCATCGTGGCGGCCTCCGTCGACACGCCGACGCTCCTACGCCCGCTCGGAGCCGACGTCCCAATCGTCGCGGAGAACAGGTGGCTCTTCTTCAGCGACCCGATCCCCGAACGGCTACTCGATCCTCTCGTGGTCGCCGTCGATCGACGCTTCGCAGCCAAGCAGCTCGCAGACGGGCGCGTGCTCGCGAGCGATCTCAGCGCAATCGCCGCTGACGACGGCGATGCCGGAACCATGCGACGCCACGTCAGAGAGGTCGCAGTCGAGCTCTTTCCCCGCTTCGAATACGTGGCTCTACCGTTGCTCGTGCGGGGCGTCTACGACGTGACTCCCGATCGTCAGGCGATCGTCGGCCCAGTACCCGGGCACGAAGGCCTGTACGTCGCGGCCGGCTTCAGCGGCCACGGCTTCATGATGGCTCCCGAGATCGGGCGTGGAGTTGCGGCGATGGTGATGGGCGAGCCGCCAGGCGAGACTCTTGTCCACCTGCGGCCCGACCGATTTGAGACCGGAAACCTGGAGTACGAGTCGGCCGTCGTCTGAGAGGGTCGAACTCGACCTTGCGCCGCCCCGCCTCGTAGCGCGCGCTGCCGACAGTCTCGCACCCCGTCGCGGCCTAGACTCGGGACTGTGTTCGACTACTCAGAGCGGAGACGTCGCCTCGCGGAACGCATGGGCGACGCCGGCGTGGATCTCCTCTTCCTCCAGCCGTCCTCCGACCTCGAGTACCTCACGGGCGTCGAGCGCGCGATCCCGACTTTTGGCCAGTCGCAGTATGCGCATGGTTGGGTGGCGGGCGCGTTCTTTCGACCCGACCGCGATCCCGTGTTCGTTCTGCCGCGGATGATGACCCTCTTCGACCTCGCGGGAGAGCTGCCTGGTGAGGTGGTGGTCGTCTCCGAACGCGACGACGGACAGGCGATCTTCGAGGCCGCCGCGGTCGGCATGGGAGAGGCACGGACGCTCGCGGTTGGCGACCGCATATGGGCCGAGACCCTGCTCCGCCTCACGGATGCGGTGGCGCCCGAGCGCGTCGTTACCGGTTCCGGGCTCGTGAACGAGCTTCGACGAACGAAGTCACCCGAGGAGCTCGCGGTAATGGAGCGCGCCTGCCGTGTGTGCGACGACGCGATGGCCGCGGTCGCGCCCAAAGTCCTTCCCGGCGCGACGATGCTGCAGCTCGTCGAGGAGCTCGAGCACTCGATGCGGCTGCTCGGTTCGCGTGTGCCGTCGTTCACGACTCACGTCTTCACCAGCTTCGTGGGCGGCAAGAACTCGGCGGAGGAAAGCCACAGCGAGCTCATCGAGGAGGGAGACGTCGTGATGTTCGACTTCGGCGCGGTCGTCGATGGGTACTGCTCGGACTTCGGCCGGACGGTCTGCGTCGGGGAGCCGGAAGCGGATGTCCGCGATGCCTATGAGCTTGTTCTCGCCGCGCAGGAAGCCGGCCGCGCGGCGCTCCGACCAGGGGTACCCGCTCGTGAGGTCAACCGCGCCTGCCGCCAACCGATCGAGGACGGCGGCCACGGCCCCAGCTTCAAGCACCGCATGGGCCACGGGATCGGCCTGGACGTCCACGAGCGCCCGTTCGTCTCCGAAGAGGAAGACACGCTTCTCGAGGCGGGGATGACCTTCACCGACGAGCCGTCCATCCTCGTCGACGGTCGCTTCGGCGTCCGGATCGAGGACGTCGTGGTCTGCGAGGCGGGGGGCGGGCGCAAGCTGAACGGCTTCCCGCCCGACCTCATCGTCAACGTGTGAGCGGGACGGCCGAACGAGTCGGCCGCCCCGCTTCGAAGCGACCTTCCGACTAGCCCGCCGGCCGCGGCAGGCGCACGTCGATGGAGTAGAGCGGGTTGAAGACGGCTCCGCGAAGGTCCTTGGTCGAGGCGAAGACCTGCGTCGGCTGAATCAGCGGGAAGTATGGACCGGTCTGATTGAGCCGCTGCTGGATCTGGCGGTACATGGGCGCGCGCGCCGCATCGCTGGTGGTGACTCGCGCCCTCGCAGCGAGCCGTTCGAGGCTCTGATCAGAGCCTTTCGGCCATCCGACTCGGGTGCCGACGAGCTCCCCAGGCATGAAGGCCAGGTAGTCCGCCGGATCGGGGTAGTCCGGCCCCCAGAGGGACAAGCCGAAGGCCATGGTGCCGTTTCGGTATTTGTCGAGCCATGTGCCGACGGGAGCCCCGGCGAGCTCGACCTTCAGCCCGATGTCTTGCAGGTTCGCCTGGACGCGCTGCGCGAGGGTCGCGAAAGCGACGCCGTTGATGGTCAGGTCACTGGGATACTCGACCGTGAACGTCTGGTCGCCCACCCCCGAGGCAGCGAGCTCGCTCCTCGCCCTGTTGAGGTTTCGGCTGACACCCGCTCCTGCGGGCAACGAGCCGAGGAACATGGAAGGGATGATCCCTCGCGCCTGGATTGCCCCGGCGCCCGCGAGCGCCACGAAGGACGGATAGTCGAGTGCGTAGCGAACGGCGGATTGGAATCGCTTGTTCGGCGTAGCGGCCGAGATTGCCGGGTTGTTGTTGGCGAACAGCCAGAACACCCAGGTCGAGGGCTGCGTCCTCACACTGACGCGGCCGTTGTTCCGCAGCGACTGCGCTTGCTGTGCGGAGAGGTCGATCGCAACCTCGTGCGTACCACGCTGGACGTTGATGAACTGCGTCGCAGAGACCATGTTGCGGATCACGACTCTTCCGAACGCGGGCTTCTGGCCCCAGTAGCGCGGGTTCTGCTCGAGGATGATCTGCGAAGTCGTGCTGTACTGCCTGAGCAAGTACGGCCCACTTCCGGCGCCGCGAGACGCTGCCGAGTTGAACCATCTCTCTGCCTTGTCGGTCTTGTCCGCGTTCGCCGCGGCCGTCGCGCCGTTCCGCTTGGCGAGCTTCGAGTTCACGATCCCGAGCGACGTGTTCGCCACGATTGCCGGGAGCGCCGTGTTCGGCGTCGCAGAGCGAAGCAGGACGGTGTACTTGCCGCGGGCGGAGACCTTCACCCCCGCGAGGAGGAAGGAAGGGTTGCCTTTGAGGTTGATCAATCGCCGGAACGAGAAGACGACATCGGCAGCCGTCATGGGAGTCCCGTCCGCGAACCGGACGTCGCGCCTTAGCTGGAAGATGTAGGTCTTTGCATCCTTCGACGCTCGGAAGCTCTGAGCTGCCATCGGGAGCGGACGCGAGACATCGCCGCCCTTGAAGGTGAGGAGCGTGTCGTAGATCGCGCGATCGACGATGGAGGCGGTCGGCTCGAATGCTCGTTGAGGATCGGACGTCCTGATCTCGAACGAGCGGTCGACCACGAGCGTCGCGGTTTGCGCCTCGGCGGACCAGGCGGAGGCGCTCAAGAAGGTAGTCGCTGCGGCCACGAGCGTGATGCCGGCGGCGAGGCTTGCCCTGCGACGGACGCCGAATGGCATGAGTGTCTCCTTGCCTTGGGGATTGGGTCATTCAGCCTACTGCGCGGATCCCGTACGCGCGAGGCGCGAAGCAGACTGGATCGAAGGAGCCTCGAGCGGAGCACCGGGCCGCTGGAGCCAGCACGCCGCCGAGCGGGCGGGCGCGAGTCCGATGAGGGCAGGCTCCTCCGACCGGCAGCGATCGAAGGCATACGAGCAGCGTGGGTGAAAGCGACATCCGGGCGGCGGTCGCGACGGATCCGGCACCTCGCCCGGCAGCGCCTCGGGCATCGTCCCGGAACCGTCGGCGTGCGGGACAGCGCCGATGAGCGCCTCGCTGTACGGGTGCAGCGGCTTCGCCCACAGTTCTCGGGCCGGGGCGGTTTCGGCGATCCGGCCCAGGTACATGACCGCGACGGTGTCGGCCACATGGCGGACGATGGCGAGATCGTGCGAGATGAGGAGAAGCCCGAGCTCGAGCTCACGCGCGAGTTCCACCAGGAGGTTCGCGATCTGCGCCTGCGCCGAGGCGTCGAGTGAAGCCAAGGGCTCGTCGAGAACGATGACCGACGGGCTCGCGGCAAGCGCCCGGGCGATGGCGATGCGCTGGCGCTGGCCACCCGAGAACTCGTGCGGATAGCCGCGTGCGGCGGCTTCGGGAAGCCCTACCGTTTCGAGGAGCTGAGCGATTCGGCTCGCTCGCTCCGATCGCGAGGCAAGATCGAGAACCGCGAGCGCGTCGCCGATCTGCTCGCCGACCCTCCGTCGCGGGTTGAGCGAGGAGAACGGGTTCTGGAAGACCATCTGCAGCCTCACCTGCTCATGAGGACGTGCGCCGCGAGTCAACGGTTTGACCTCTCGACCTTCGAAGCGGATCGTCCCCGAGCGAGGTGCCACCATCCCGACCGCGGCGCGCGCGAGCGTGGACTTGCCGCACCCGGATTCACCGACCAGACCAACGATCGCACCGCGTTCCACCTCGAGGCTCGCGCCCGCGACCGCGCGAACCGGTGGGAGCCCGCGCCGCTCGTATTCCACGACGACGTCGGTGAGCTCGAGTCCGCTCAAGAGGGGACTCCGATGCGTAGCGGATCCACCGGGCACGCGAGCGCGCGCCCGTTCACAGGGACGAGGGGCGGGATCTCTTCCGCGCACGAACCTCGCGCGTACCGGCAGCGCGGATGGAACGCGCAGCCGGGCGGAATGTGCCGCGGCGTAGGCGGCGCGCCCTGGATCGCGACGAGCGGTGCCGCGGCGGCTTCCGGGTGCGGCAACGCGTCAAGGAGCCCGCGTGTGTAGGGGTGTCGCGGGTGACCCAGCACGTCGGTCCGCGTCCCGGCTTCAACCACGCGACCCGCGTAGAAGATTGCGACGCGATCGGCGATCGACGAGAGAACCCCTAGGTCGTGTGTGATGAGGACGATCGTCAGGCCCGACTCGTTCCGAAGGCGGTCGAGCAGCCGGATGATTCCGGCCTGAACCGTCACGTCGAGCGCCGTTGTGGGCTCGTCGGCGACCAGGAGCTTCGGCCGACAGGCGAGCGCGACCGCGATCGCGATCCGTTGTCGCATCCCTCCGGAGAACTG
This sequence comes from uncultured Thermoleophilia bacterium, assembly GCA_963827525.1. Classification (GTDB taxonomy): domain Bacteria; phylum Actinomycetota; class Thermoleophilia; order Gaiellales; family Gaiellaceae; genus GMQP-bins7. The sequence continues at coordinate 24,523 of CAWHBH010000032.1, read as the reverse complement.
GTGCGGGAATGCGTGGAGCGTGCTCTCCGGGTCAGGGATCCGTACCTCGCGCAGGGCCTCGACGGCCAGCTCGGCGGCTGCTCTCCGTCCGATGCCGAGATGCAGGCGCACGTGGTCGGTGAGCTGCGTCCCGATCGACAACATCGGATGCAAGGAAGTCATGGGTCCTGGAAGACCATCGCGAGCTCACGTCCGCAGATCCGGCGCAGCTTGCTCGGAGGTAGACGCAGAAGGTCTTGGCCTTCGAAGACCGCCTGGCCTTCGACTGCCGCACCTTGCGGCAGCAGCCCCATCAAGGCGAGCACCGACATCGTCTTTCCGCTCCCACTTTCGCCGGCGATTCCGAACACCTCGCCGGGCTCGATGCGGTAGTCGATCCCGTCGACCACCGTCGCGGGGCCGTCGGGCGTCTGTAGCCGGACCCGCAGGCCGTCGACCTGGAGCAGGCTCACATTCGCTCCCTCGACTCGCGTGCGGTTCGGGGGTCGAAAACGTCGCGGAGGCTGTCACCGATGAAGTTGAACGCCAGCACCGCGGTGAAGATCGCCAGGCCCGGAAAGGTGCCCATCCACCAGAACTGGAAGTACTGCGTGCCCGTCGCCACCATCGAGCCCCACTCGGCGGCGGGTGGCTGCGCGCCGAGGCCGAGGAAGGACAAGCCGGATAGGAGCAGGATCGCGTTGCCGACGTCGAGGGTTGCCAGCACGAGAACCGGACCGATTACGTTCGGGAGCACTTCGCGGACCAGCGCGCGACGAGCCGAGCTGCCGAGCAGGCGCGTCGCCGAGACGTACTCCGACTCGGCGACCGAGAGCACGAGGCTTCGCACGACGCGCGCGTAGGACGGCCAGGCGACGATCACGAGAGCGAGGACCGCGTTCGTGAGTCCCCGCCCGAGCGCAGCCGTGACGACCATCGCGAGGATGATCGCGGGGAACGCGAACACGAGATCGGCCGTACGCATGACGGCCCCGTCCGCGATCCCACGAAAGTAGCCCGCGAGGGCGCCGAGGATGCCGCCGATCGTCAAGGCGAGGACGACGAGGAGGAGCCCGAGCGGTAACGAGATCCGGGCGCCGTAGATGACACGTGAGAACACGTCGCGGCCGAGCTCGTCCGTGCCGAAGATGTGGTCGGCCGAAGGCGACGCGAGAGGCGTGAAGGCCTGTTCCAGCGGGTCGTACGGCGCGACGAGCGGCGCGAAGACCGCAACGAGGAGCCAGAAGATGGCCACGCCCGCGCCCACCATCGCAAGCGGCTGTCGCAGTGCGGGCGGAAACCATCTCCAACGCGGCGCTGCCGGACGCTGCGGCTCTTCGACGACCGTCGTGGTCACGTGACCCGAATCCGAGGATCGATGACGCCGTAGAGGACGTCGACGACGAAGTTCACCGTCGCGTAGACGAGCGCCACGAAAAGGCTGACGCCCATGATCGCAGGGAGATCGAGCGTCACGGCGCTGCGGTACGCGTACTGACCGATGCCGGGCCAGGCGAAGATCGTCTCGATGAGCACGGTCCCGGTCAGGACATTCGCGAAGACGAGTCCGATGACGGTCACGATCGAGGGCAACGCGGCGCGAAGGACGTAGCGGACGAGCACGACTTGCTCGGGAAGACCCTTCGCGCGGGCGGCGCGCACGTAGTCGTTTGCGATCACCTCGAGCACCGCGGAGCGCGTGTAACGGGTGAGCAGACCGATGTTGAATGCCGCAAGCACCAGGGCCGGCAGCATCAAGTGGTGGAGCGCGTTCCAGGCCGTGCTCCACTGCTCGTCCAGGAGCGCGTCGACGGTGTACATCCCAGTTCTGTGAGGCGGCTCGAGAACGCCGGGGTCAAGCCGGTCTCCGCCCGGGAACCAGCCCAACCGGAAGAAGAACACGTAGAGAGCGACGAGGGCGATCCAGAAGGTGGGCATGGAGAGCCCGCCGAGCGAGAAGACCCGCAATGCATGGTCGGTGAACCTGTTGCGTCGGACCGCCGCAGCGACGCCAAAAGCGATGCCGAAGGGCACAGCGATGAGCGTCGAAAAGAGAGCCAGTTCTGCGGTCGCCGGCGCATACCTCGCCAGGTTCTCGCGAACCGGCTGGTGATCTTGGAGCGACTCCCCGAGATCACCCTGGAGCAGGTTCGTCAGGTAGTGCCAGTACTGGACGGGGATAGGGTCGTCGAGCCCGTAGCGCTCCTTGAACGCCGCTACCGCCGCAGGGTCGGCGGCCGCCTGCTCGCCGAGATTGGCCGCGACGGGGTCGCTCGGTACGAGCTGAGTCAGCGCGAACGCGACGAGCGTGATGCCGAGGCACAGGAGGACGAGCGCGCCCGCGCGCCGCAGCACGAAGCGGACGAATGGCATTGCCGGCACTCGAAGGCGGATCACGGGATGATCTCGATCGTAGCCGCGCCTCCCCAGCAATTTCTGGGTGCCTGAATCGAGGGCTGAGATCGCCGGAGCCGCGCACGGCGGAGGCGACCCAGGCACGGAACTTTCGCTGGCGAGAGCGGGGAGGCCTGGCACGCGCTGGCCGCGGGCTCCCCGAGCCCCTGCCAGCGATGCAATACGCGCCCTCGTCGCGACCGACCAGCGAGTCTTCGCCGGTCTCGCCGACGGGCAGGTGTGGGAGAGCCGCGACCGTGGCGAGGCGTGGGACGAGCTAGACCTCGGCGGCGATCGGCCGCCGGCGCTCGTGGCACTCAGCTTCGCCGCTTACGACGATCCGCTGACCGACGCTGAAGCCTGTTTCACCCAACGGATCCGCGTGCCCGCATCTCGCCTGGGCGGTGCTCGGTTCTGCTGTGTTCTGCACGAACTATGCATGTTTATGCTTGAATGGGCGCATGCTGACGGAGGAGAGGCGCCACGCGATCCTCGAGCGGTTGCAGGCCGACGGCAAGGTTGTCGCCGCGGAGCTGAGCTCGTCGCTCGCAGTGTCTCAGGACACGGTGCGACGAGATCTGCGGGAGCTCGCCGCGGCGGGGCTGTTGCGGCGCGTTCATGGTGGAGCGCTGCCGCCTGCCGTCGGCGCCCGCCCGTACTCGGTACGCCGCGAGCAGGCCCCGGTCGCCAAGGCCGCGATCGCACGTGCGACCGGTCGTCTCCTGCGTGACGGCCAGGTGATCCTGCTCGATTCGGGCACGACCACGCTCGAGGTCGCGCGCCATCTGCCGCCTGAGCTCGACGCGACCGTGATAACGAACAGCCCTCCGATCGCAGTGGCACTCGCGGAGCATCCGAGGGTCGCGGTCACGGTGCTCGGCGGGATGCTCGAGAAGGACGCGCAAGCGCTCGTCGGCGCGGCGACGATCGAGGCGCTGCAGCGGGTGCGCGCAGACGTGCTCGTCCTCGGTCTTTGCAGCCTGCACCCCGAGGTCGGGATCACGGTGATGGATCTGGAGGAGTCGTACGTGAAGCGACAGATGATCGCCAACGCGGCCGAGGTCGTAGCCGTCTCGTCCGCCGACAAGCTCGGCTCCGCCGCGCCGTACGTGGTCGCACCACTCGACGATTTGACGTACCTCGTCACCGAGAAGTCGGTGCCTACGGAACAACTCGCCAAGTACCGCAGGCTCGGCGTCGAGGTTGTGCTCGCCTGATGCGCGGGACGCGCGTCACGATCACCCTGTTCTTCTTCGCCGACGGTCTCCTGATCGGGTCGTGGGCAGCGCGGATACCGGCCGTGCAGCAGCAGGCGGACCTGACGAACGCCCGGCTGGGACTCGCACTCTTCGCGGCCTCGCTGGGAGCTCTCGCCGCCATGCCGCTTGCCGGTTGGCTTTGCGAGCGGATCGGCAGCGGTCGCGTCACAGTTGCCGCGCTGCTCGCCGGGGGTGCCTCGCTCTTCCTCGCTTCGCTGGCAAGCGGCCTCGCCGGACTTGCTGCGGCGCTCTTCATCTTCGGAGCGGGCTTCGGCGCGATCAACGTCTCTGCGAACGCACAGGGTCTCGCACTCGAGCGCTTGTACGGGCGTTCGATCCTGTCCTCGTTCCACGCAGCGTTCAGTGCGGGAGGTCTGGCAGGCGCAGGCCTCGGCGCGATTGCGGCCGGGATGGGGATCGAGCCGCGCGCACACCTTGGAGTGCTCGCGATCGTGCTCGCCGTAGGTGCCCTCGCGGGAGGACGTCGATTGTTGCCGCGGGATGCGGACGATCCCGGTCCCACGCAGACCCTCGTCCGCCCCCCGCGGGTTCTCCTTGCGCTCGGCGCGGCAGCGTTCTTCACTCTCCTCGCTGAGGGAGCCGCAGTCGACTGGAGCGCCGTCTACCTCTCGCACTCGCTCGGTGCCACCGCCGCTGTGGCCGCGCTTGGCTACGCAGGCTTCTCGCTCGCGATGGCCTCGAGCCGCGCTGTCGGAGACCGCTTGAACGAGCGTCTGGGCCCGGTAGCGCTCGCGCGCTGGGGCAGCGTGCTGGCAGCGTCCGGTCTCACGTTCGCGCTCGTCGTCGGCTCGACTCCCGCCGCCCTAGTCGGCTTCGCGGCGATGGGTGCGGGCCTCGGCGTCGTCGTGCCGGTGCTCTTCCGCGCAGCCGGCTCGACGCCAGGTGTGTCCGCGAGTGTCGGCGTCGCGGCAGTCTCGACCATCGGCTGGCTGGGATTCCTCTCCGGCCCGCCCGCAATCGGCTTTGCCGCAAGTGCCGTCGGCCTCCGGACCGCGCTCGGGCTGGTTGTCCTGACAACGCTGGCGCTAGTACTCCTGGCGCGCAGCGCAGGCCCTCGCCGTGTCTCGGCATTCCGCGGTCTCGTGATCGAGCCGCGCGCCGTACTCTCGGACCTCGACGGAGTCCTCGTCGACTCCGCAGCCTCGATCGAATCCACGTGGCGAGGCTTCGCTGAACGGCACGGGCTTGACCCTGAGCACGTTCTGACGTGCGGCCATGGCCGGCGCGCCATCGACCTGATCCGTCTCACCGCTCCTCACCTCGACGCCGAGGCGGAGGCCGCGAGGATCGAACGGGAAGAGATCGAGAGAACCGGTCGATCTGCGGCCGCTGCCTGGGGCGCGCGAGCTCGTCGAATCCGTCCCGCCCAGGCGATTCGCGGTCGTCACCTCCGCGTCGCGAGCACTGGCCGTCGCGCGTCTGAACGCCGCGGGGATTCCCGTGCCGGAGGTTCTCGTCGCGGCCGAGCAGGTCGAAGAGGGCAAGCCCGACCCCGCTGGCTACCTGCGTGCAGCTGCGCTGCTGGGGGTCGATCCGGCACATTGCTTCGTCCTCGAGGATGCGCCTGCAGGCGTCGAAGCCGGCCTTGCCGCGGGGATGACGGTCGTCGGGGTGCTGACGACGACCGACGAGGGGTCGCTTCGGAATGCGCACAGCCGTGTGCCCGATCTGCGGGCACTGCTTCCCGAACTGGGTCGCGCCCCAAGAGGTCGTCGACAGATGAGAACCGTCCCCGCTCGACGACGTCGACCCCCAGCTAGGCAGACTTCCGCATGCTGACGAGTGTCTCAGCTGCCCGGTGAGGCGTCTCGACCCATCTTGCCCAGGCGGGAGCAAAGCTCGACGGCTCGCCGCCATCGTGGAGTGTCGGAAGGCTCAGCTGTGGGTATGAACCGAGTCCAACAACCATTAATCAAGGAGGGGTCCATGAGCTTCATCCGCATCGCACTCGCCACCACGGTCGTCGGCCTGTTGATCGCCGCCCCGGCTCAGGCGGCCTTGCCCAAGCTCGTCGGCACCGTTGGTCCCGGCTTCACGATCACGCTCAAGAAGAGCGGTACGAAGGTCACGAGACTCAAATCCGGGAAGTACTCGATTGCGGTCAGCGACTTGTCGAACTTCCACAACTTCCACCTGACCGGCCCAGGGGTGAACAAGAAGACGAGCGTCACCGGCATGGGCAAGACCAGTTGGACGGTCTCGCTCCAGAAAGGCAAGACCTACCGCTTCCTGTGCGACCCGCACGCGACGACGATGAAAGGCAGTTTCAAGACGTTCTAGTCGATGCTTCGTGGAGGGTGGGCGGGGCGGCGTCGGCCGCTCCCCTGCCAGGCCCGCCGAGTCATGGAAGAGCGCGCGAAGAGCGTCCTCCAAACTGCGATTCGAGGTCGAGCGACCACCAACAGCCGGCGACCCGTCTCGTGTAGACAGTCGGTGTGAGCAGCGCGGTCAAGCACTGGGGGATCCGATACCGCGCTCACAACGGTGTGCTGCGCTGGGCGGTCATCGTCGCGCCGACTCGGTACGGGCCGCGCCATGTTTCGCCGCCGCTGCCGCTCGTCATCTCCGCGCACGGTCGTGGCGTGCGCGCGCGGACAAATGCACGGCTCTGGGGCGAGTTGCCGGGGCAGGGCGGGTTCGCGGTGATCTGCCCAGGCGGGATGGGGCGGCGCTTGCCGCTGCATTCTTGGGGCTGGCATGGCCAGATCAGCGATCTCGCGCGCATGCCCTCCATACTGCGCTCGACGCGTCCGTGGCTACGCATCGACGCCAGTCGTTTGTACGCGGTCGGGGGCAGCATGGGCGGCCAGGAGACGCTGCTGCTGGTCGGTCAACACCCTGGCCTCCTCGCGGGCGCAGTCGCCTTCGACTCCGTCACCGATTTCTCTCGGCGGTACGCCGACTTCGCGCGCATCTCGCGTGGCCGCTCACTGCAGGCGCTCGCTCGCATCGAAGTCGGCGGTACTCCACGCACGAACCCTGAGGGCTACCTACTTCGCAGCCCGATGCACTGGGTTCGGGAGGTCGCGAGCTCGGCATCGCCACTCCAGCTCTGGTGGAGCGACTCGGACGAGATCGTGATCGACCAGCAAAAGCAATCCGAGACGTTCTTCAACGAGCTGCGGAGGCTCGGGCCTCGGGGACGCGTCGAGAAGATAACGGGATCATGGAGTCACACGGCAGAGAGCTATGCGCGTCTTCAACTCCCCGGAGCGGCGCGGTGGCTTGGCCTGCTCCCCGCCGACCTGTGACCTTCAAAGCTCACCGTTCGCAATCCTGACCACGACGTCGGCCTTGGACAAATTCCCGGCGACGTCCCACGCGCGGACGACAAGGCGATAGCGGTCGTCCGGGAGTCGCGTCGTATCCCAGTACCTGAGCGGAAAGAGCCGGATCCAGTAGATGCCGTCGCATCGGATCGAGCCGTGGAAGCGCATGCATCCGTGCGCAGGCAGGTTCTGCTCCGTTCCCGGTGCGAAGTGGCGGCCGGCAGGTAGGTCGAGGAGCCGCTCTGCCCGGAACACCTCGCGGCGGCGAACAACGCGGCCGGTTGCCAGTCGCGTGATCGCCACCGAGAGGCGGAACGGATGATGTGGCGCTGCGAGCCAGGGCAACTCCTGGAACCAGCCGATGAAGGACTGCGGATCGTCGACGCGCACGCGCACGTCTATGCGGCCGAGCAACGCCTCCCGATTCAGGCGCTGCCCCGAAGGCGGAAGGCGGGCGACGCTCGTGTTCGGACGTCGCTTCCAGGTCGGAGTCGCGGGTGTATAGAAGCGAATCTCCCGAATCAGAGGCGCCGCTCGGTCGACGTACGGCCGCAGTTTTCCCCCGGGGCGGAGCGGGTTGACCGGAAGGCGAGTGCCGTCGCTCGCGAAGACGAACTCGCTCAGATGGACGTGCCAGTCGCCCTCGAAAGTCCAGCCGATGTGTTGGCCGGGGGTGACAGACTCGCCGGACGCCACGAGCGCATCGATGTGCCCGTACCCGAAGTGGCCGATGTGCGCGAAGCCCCGAACGCCGCGAGGTGTCGCAAGGAACACCGGCCCACCCTCCACGGCATAGACGCGGTGCGTGCGCCCCGACGGGGCTCCTTTCTCGGGTCGGTCGTCGCGCACGGCAACGTCCACGCCATCGTGATAAACGGCCCCTCGTTCGGGGTCCGGACGAGGGTCGAGAAAGGACCCGCGGATCGGATGCTGCTGGTCGTGCGGGCGTACGGGCCAGCCGCGCCACCGGTCGTTGTAGGTCGGCGACACCTCCAGCCTGCCCGGAATGGCTGACACGGCATCCGGCACTATCGCATGCTCTGAACGAGATCCTGGATCGCTGTTGTGGCGACCCCGTCCTCGCGAACTGGACGAGCGTGGCAAGCTCCGACCAATGACGCGCATAGCCTGCGGTTTGTCGCTCGTCATCGTCGCAATGTTCGGATCGGCGGCGAGTGGCGCGTCCAAGCCGATCAAGGTGACCTTCGTCGGTGACTCCGTGCCGGCGTCGATCGAGTACGTCCCGAGCGCGCAGCGGATTTTCAAGAAAGGCCTCGCAGTCCGTCTCGACCTAAAGGTCTGTCGCCGGCTCGTACAACGAGGCTGCATCTACATGGGCTCGACGCCGTCGACGGCACTCCAGGCAGTGCAGTCATACAGGCGGTCGCTCGGACAGGTGCTCGTCGTCAACGTCGGCTACAACGAGTCCGAGTACGGCTACAGCGCCGGCATCGACCGCGTCATGCGCACGGCGCTCGCTCAGGGAGCCAAAGGTGTCGTCTGGGTGACGCTGCGCGAGCAGAATGACATCTACCGGGGGACGAACATCGTGATCCGCCGGGCGGCGAAGCGCTGGCCGCAGATGCAGGTCGCCGACTGGCAGGAGTTCAGTGCCGGCAAGCCGTGGTTCCGCGGTGACGGGCTGCACATGAAGCCCACGGGCGCGAACGCGTTCGCGGCGTTCGTGCGGTCGCACATCTTCCGCGCGATGGCCTGAAGGGCAGCGAGGCTCCTAGCGCGGAAGTCGAAGCCCGAGTCGGCGGGGGAGGGAGGCGACGAACCTGGCCGTCGTACCCGGTTCGCGACCTGCGTCCTCGGCCGCGTCCTTCGCGAGGAGCGCCCGCCGGATGAGTGAGCCGCCCGCATAGCGGAAGGGCTCCGGCGGGAAGAGCTTTCGGTCGGGCTCGACGATTGCGAGCGACGTTCGCTCGTCGCGGCGATCGAGCGCGAGGCGCGCGAGGATCTCACCCCCCAGGTAGGAGGGTCCTACGCCGTTTCCCGTGAAGCCGAAGCCGTGGTGGACGCGCCCCCGGCTCCCGAAGATCGGCAGGTGGGTGGGGGAGACGTCGATCGGTCCGCCCCAGGCGTCCGTGACCGCGCGTCCGCGCAGCTGGGGGAAGAAGCGGACCATGCTCTCCTGCGTCTGCGCGATTACCGCCGGATCGAGCTCCAGCCGGTCTGAAACCCGACCGCCGAAGCCCATCGCGCCGCCACCCCAGCCGAAGGCAATGCGCCCATCGCGCGTCGTCCGCGTGTAGTGGACGAGCGTGCGGCTGTCCACGATCGCCTCGCCCCCCGTCCAGCCGATCTCGTCGAGCACCTCCGGGACAGGCTCGGTGAGGACGATGTGACTCGAGGCGACCGCGAGTGACAGCCGGTAGCCGGGTAACCCTGCCGCCGCCGAATTGACGGCCAGCACCGCGGAGCCGGCGCGCACGCGAGCCGTTCGAGTCTCGGCGCCCCCGTCGCGGCCGAGCCTTGTCACCTCGGTTCGCTCATGGATCCGGACGCCGCGCGCCAGGAGCTTCGCCCGCAGCCCTAATGCGAGCAAAGCCGGCTGGACGGTCGCGTTCAGTCGGTAGAGAGCGCCTCCGAGAAAGAGAGGAGAAGCACAGCGAGAGCGAACCTCGTCTTCGCCGAGCGACACGACCTCCTCGGGCGCTCCGAGGGCGGCAGCCGCTCGGACGGTCTCTTCCCATGAGCCCAGCTGCGACTCCGTCGTCGCGACGCGCAGCATCGGCGCCTCGCGAAACCAGGCGTCGACCTCGTTGGCTTCGCACCAGGCGCCGATTCCGCGCACAGCGTCTTCCGACGCACGACACACCGCGAGCGCCGCGGCGTCTCCGGCCTTGTCGCGCAGAGTCGGGGCGTCGCCCCAGAGCGTTTCGCAGAAACCGCCATTCCGGCCGCTCGGGCCATGGCCGCAAACAGCCGTCTCGAGCACGAGGACGTCGAGCTCGGGCTCGAGCGCGAGCAGATGCCACGCCGTCCAGAGACCGAGGTACCCGCCCCCGACGATCACGACATCCGCCGTCGCATCCTCTTCGAGCGGATGAGTCGGCGTCACCTCGCCTGCTTCCTCGAGCCACCAGCCGTGGCGTGTGTGCCGCATCAGGCCGGAGCAGCAACCCGTCGCCGGGCAAGTGCGATGCTGCAGGGGATCACTGCGCCCCCGGCGACGGGACGATCACGCGAGTCGTGTCGAGGTCGATCTGCACGAGCCCGCCCAAAGGCCGGAGAGGAGACTGAGGGGGTGCGGACGACGTATCGTCGCGGAGGCCAGTCCTTCGCCGCTCATCGGAGGTGAAGCCTACGCGCTGTTGGGGCGCTGTTAGGGGTGGCGGACGGGACTCGAACCCGCGACCACCGGGACCACAACCCGGCTCGACGTATGTCGCCGGGTGTCGGGATGGGTCGCAACCACCTTCGCGCCGCGGATTCGGCCGAGGCGCGACCCACACAACGAGTCGGAGTGCGTCGCGAATCGTTGCCATAACGTTGCCACCGAACCGAGCGTTTCGAGCCCGTACGGCTGCGCCTGGGTGGTGGTGCCTAGACGGGCACCTGCCATGCCGATCAACGCCGCATGGAGAGCCAGGAGTCTCACTCTCGGTGGCGCTATCGCAGGCGACGCGGCGAGGCACCGCGTAACCAAGGGCCGAGACTCACCTTCCAGACCTAGAGAAACCCGTCCTGTGCCGAAAGGCGGGAGCAGGGGCGAATCGTGGTAATGGCAGACCTGGACACGTTCGAGCCCCTGGCCGAAGAGGCTGCGTCGATGCGACGGTGACACCGGACCGCAGAGAGCACTCCTCCCGAGCGGGGGGAGTGCGCCTCCGCTCAGGCTCTCCCGTCCCGCAGTGAATGAGAACACGTTCGACTCGCACCTTGAAGATGAGCGCGAGAGCGAATGCTCGAGCACCGCTACACAAGCTCCATCCGAGAGGGGCTCGAGGAGGGAGACGTCGCGGCGCCTGAGACGTGGCCAATCCGGCCACTATCGCCCGCGCAGCTTCGGTGTCACGATCCCGTGATGGAAGTTGACGTCGGAGTGCCAGTTCGCGTTCACAGTCGCCACGGCGACGATCTCGGGATCGCCCACGTACCGCCAGCGGTAGAGGTCGGCGACGTGCTCGAGCTCGGCCGCGGACCGATGCTCCTGCTGCAGGTGGTGGAGGTGGACCTCGTCGAGACCGGGCACGATCGCCTGACACTGGTCTGGCGAAGGAGGCCGCACAGCGCTGCGGCAGACGTTGTCCTATTGCAGACACAGCGCGAACGCGAGAGACTGCGCCCGTGTGTTGCATCGTCGGTGGTGCCGCAATCCTTGGACCGCGTTTCGCGGTCTTGATCTGGTGGATCTTCGGCAACAAGGTCGAACTCGCCTTCGACTCATGGGGAGTCCCGCTGCTCGGGCTGATCTTCCTGCCATGGACGACGCTCGCCTATCTGATCGCTTGGCAGCCGGGCGGACTCAACGGAAACTTGGACGCGCTCTTGATCGTGATCGGCGTCGCGCTCGACATCCTTACCTACATGCACCGCTTTGCGGCCAAGGCCGTGCGAACGTCACCGCCTCCACCATCGCGCTACTGAGCAGGTCGCTCGCCGGATCCGCGCCGGGACGAGGCGCAAGGTTGGTGCCGTAGCGGCGTCGCACGGGTTCGTCCCCCGAAATGGTGGGGTCTGTTAGGTTCGCCCAATCCAATTCAAGGGACACGCGATGCTCGGGGTCTATCCGTTCTGGGGCGTGTTCGGCTCCATAGTCATCTTCTTCATCTGGATCTCCGGCTCCGACCTCATACTTAGCCGCCGATGCACCTGCTGTGGGCGGTCCTCATTCTCGCGTGTGCTGTCGCGGTCGCCATCCTCGCGTCCGTGCGGGAACAGTCCGTGAGCCGATGAGCGAGCTCGCCGCCACCGATCCGTCGCCAGTCCTCCCGTTCGACGACCCGTCCCGCCCCAGGCGCCTGATCAAGGTCGGCGCCTGGCTCGTTGGGGTAGTGGTCGTGATCGTCCTCCTGAACCTGCTCGGGGTCGACGTGGTCGGTTGGCTGACCGACCTCTGGCACCAGATCAAGGACGTCCCCACCGGCTACATCGTCGCCGCGCTCGTCTTCCAGACCGGCCAGACGCTGTTTGCCGGGCTCTCCTACTACGGGATCCTTCGAGCGGCCTATCCGGGGCAGGTCGAGTTCTGGCCGATCGTGACCGCCTACGCGGTGGGTGTGGCGATGAACAACTTCCTGCCCGCGAACATCGGCACGTTCGTGACCCTGCTCATGTTCGTCGCGATCATCCCCGGCGCGACCTTAGGTGGGTCGATCGCCGCCTACCTGGTGCAGAAGATCTTCTTCACGGTCGCCGGCACCTTCGTCTACCTGTACCTCTTCCTCTCGGTGCCGGGCTCGTTCGACGTGGAGTTCGGCAACCTCTCCGAGCATCCGGTCGCGTCGATCCTGATCGCGCTGGGGATCGTCGTGCTGGTCGTGATCCTGGCGCGGATCTTCTGGCGGCAGGTGAAGAAGCTATGGCTCCAGGCCAAGCAGGGCGGCGTGATCCTCTCCCGGCCGAAGGAGTACTTCACTCGCGCTTTTCTCCCGTCGTTCCTCTCATGGCTGTGCAAGCTCGCCGTGATCGGGATCTTCCTGGCGGCCTTCGCGATCCCGGTCACGTTCGAATCGATCATGTGGGTGACGGGGTCCGGCTCCCTGGCGAACGTGGTCTCCTTCACGCCCGGCGCGGTCGGGATCACGCAGGCGACGAACGCGCTCGCGCTCGACACCTGCTGCAACGTGCCGACGGATACCGCGGTCGCCTACTCGACCGCGCAGCAGCTCATCACGACCGCCTGGAACGTCCTCTTCGCGCTGGTCCTCGTCGTCGCCGTGTTCGGCTGGAGCGGCGGGAAGCAGCTCGTCGGACAGTCCTACGGGGACGCCAAGGTCAAGCTGGCCGAGCAGAAGGCGCAGCGGGCCGAGAAGAAGGAGGAGAAGCGCGCGGAGCGGGCGGAAAGCGGACGTGGCCGCTTCCACCTCGCGAAAGGCCGTGAGGATACGACGGGCGACGCCGGCGACCGAGGATCGAACCGATGGCTAGCGACGACTCCGGGGCTGACCGCATGAACCACGGCGACCGTCGGCGCGTCGAGCTCATCCTGCCGATGCGGACGGTGCTCCTCGTGCTCGCCGCGCTCGGGCTGGCGGTCGCGTTCTCGGCGATCGGCGACACGTTCCTGATCGTGTTCGTCGGGATCTTCCTCGGGCTCGTCTTCGAGTACCCGGTTCGCTTCGTGATGGCGAAGACGCACATGTCGCGGGGTCTCGCGGCGACCGTCACCGTCTCGGGACCGCGCTCGCTCGTCACGCTGCTCATGCTCTTGCTGCTCGTGCCGCTCGTCGGGCAGCGTGCGCGACTTCCTCCAGGACCTTCCGCAGACGGTCGAACAGCTCCGCGAGCTCCGACGAGCTCTCCTCGCTCGGCGACTCCGGCGCCGCCGGGAACGTGCAGGACGGAGCGCCGAGCAGATCTCCGCGTCGGTGCCCGGACGCGATCAGCGGCGTGCTCGGCATCGCCGGCGTCTTCTTCGGGCGTCTTCCTGGCCGCCTTCACGATCATCTTCATCTGCCTCTTCCTGCTCACCGACGTCGTGCAATCTCAAGCGGGCGCTCGGCGAGCGTGCTGATGCCCGGCGAGGACGAACGCTGGCTCGGCGTGTGGGAGCGGGTCACGACCTCGATCTCGCGCTGGGCGATCGGCGTCGTCGTCATCTCGGTCGATCGCCGGGACGACGCAGGGCATCGACGGCCTGGCTCCTCGGCTCGAGCTACGCGATCGCGCTGGGCGTGATCGCCGGCCTGCTCGACATGATCCCGAACATCGGCGCGACGATCGCCGGGCTTCATCCTCGTTCCCGCGCTTTGGGCCGAGGAAGGTCTCACGGCCGCGCTCATCATGCTCGTCGTCGCTCCTCGTCTACCAGCAGGTCGAGAACAACATCCTCACGCCCAAGATCCAGGGCAAGGCGGTCAACCTCTCGGGCTTCTTCATCATCATCGCCGTGACCCTGTTCGGCGCGCTGCTCGGCGTGCTCGGCGCGCTCACGGCGGTCCCGCTGGCCGCGACGATCCAGATCTTCGTGCAGGAGCTGACGAAGGCGCGACGCGAGCAGGTCGCGGCGGCGAAAGCGGCGCTCGAGCCCTCCGGCGCGAGCGATGGCGTCATCCCCACGGCTCCTTCAACCGGCTGAGCCTTCCGCCCGCAGACCCAGCCACATCTCCTTCGCGCCCGCCTCTTCCGTAATCCTCCCGAACGAACTCGACTGCTCCCGAATGACGGCGTGGGTCGAGACGCAGGCCAGGCCCATGGAAAACTCTTCAGGAGCCTGCTCAGGAGTTACCTCGCGGCGCCAACAGTGTCGGCGGGGCGTACCTAACAGATCCTCGTCTGGAACCCGACACGACTCTGGCGGGCCTGCCGTGGGCGATCCGGTCACACGGCTAGGCTAACCCTCGCGTTCGCTCTTGAGCGGTCGTGAAGTTGGTCGTGCCGAACGGGCTCTCGGGGGCGAGGGCCCGTTCCTCGTTTCGCGTACATCCGATGCGGGGCGATAGAATCGGCTCATCACGCCAACTTCGAGCCCAGGCGCGGGCTCACCTCCCGAGAGGATCGTCCCCGTGATTGCGCCTCTTCAACCCGCATAGCCAGCGTTCAACCGACTCGCGCCGCGTCGGCACGCACTCTGTTCCCGTTCGCGAGACGGAGCACGTCCATGTCGGAGGACGGGGTGTCGGCTTCCCGCCGGCGGTAATCGCACGTCGCGTCGGCGACGAGGGGTTCGTTGAGTACCTCCACCGTCTGCAGGGCTTCGGGATCCTCGACCACGAGGAGCTCATCGCCTGGCTTCAACTTCACGGCGTCGTGTTGCGGGGGACACTGCGTCCGCTCGACGACGGGACTGGTGTCGACGAGGAGGAGCTCGACGCTCTCGGCCGGGAGCTTGGAGGCGAACTCGGGCGGCCGAACGCATGAGCCTCTTGGCGTCTCTGAGCCCGGAAGCACGCGACGAGCTGCGTGCCTTCGTTCTGGTCGAAGTCCGCCAGGAGCTCGCGGCACGAGAACGCGCCGACGCCCGCGACGAATGGGACACGACCGCCGAGGCGGCGAGCTTGCTCGGGACGAGCGCGAACGCGATCCGGTGCCGGGCGCGGCGGGGGTGGATGGCCGGGGACATCGTCAAGGATGGAAAGCGGCTGCTCATTCGCCATGCCGCGCTCCTCGAGGAGCTCGACAGGAGGGCGAGCCCGTGACGTTGCTAAGGTCGGTGCGTCCACGAGAAAGGGCGGGCACCGTGCTACCGGCCCCGCCCCTGGCCACAGGAGGGATGCTCCCGTGACGAGTCAGCGTATCCCCGTCGAGACGCGCGGCAGGCGTGTCCTCGGGCTCTATAGCCGGACCCTTGAAGAGGGACGCGAAGTCTTCGAGTACCGGGGGCGGCTCAACGGCCGCGTCGTCACCCGCAAGCTCGAGGCCCGCACGCGCAGCGAGGCCGTCGCTGAATCCGAGCGGCTGCGTTCGCAGGCCCGCAGCGAGGGCTCTGTGCTCTCCGTTGATCGCCGTCTCACCGTCGACCGGCTTGCGGAGTTGTTCGGTGCGGCGGTCGACGCTGACCCGACCTACTCCCCTCGAACGCGGGAGGATCTGCACTCTCGGCTCAGGAAGCACATCATTCCGAACCTACGCAGCGTTCGCGTGTGCGTGGTCGACGCTGTCGCGATTCGCCGCTTCGCCCGCTCGCTCCCGCCAATGCGGGCCAAGACGCACCGCAACATCATCTCCGTCTGCTCGGCGATGTTCACGTGGGCGGTCGGAGAGGGCCTCGCCATCGAGAACCCGGTGACGCGGGCACGCGAGCGTTTCCCCCGAGATCTTCGCCGCACCGACGAGCAGCGTTTCGAGCCGCGGGCGCTCACGGACGATGAACTCGCAGCCGCGCTCCCGAAGGTCAGCGACACCTACCGGCCGCTCATCGCGTTCGTCGCGGAGACGGGAGCCCGCGTCTCGGAGGCAATCGGGATCAAGTTCGCCGACGTCGACCTGCACGCGGGAACTTGGACGATCGCGGGCCAGCTCGACGCCGACAGAACGATCCGTCGCACGAAGACGCCCCGCGAGCATGGTGACCCTCCCGCTCTCCCGCGCGGCCGTCGCCATCGTGAAGGAGCGCAGGCGGGCACTCATGCGCACGAGCTTCTCTGCCGCGTCCTCGGACGCGTTCGTGTTCACCGGAATCCGCGGGCAGCCGTTCAGTCGGCGGAACGCTCTCCGAGCCTGGCAGACGGCGACCAAGGCGATCCTCGACGAGCGCGTCCGGCTCCATGACCTGCGGTCGACGCTCGCCTCACGGCTCGCTGCGAACCTGGTCGACATCCCGACGGCGCAGGCCTTCTTCGTCACACCCACCCGTCGACCACGCTCGACATCTACACCCGCGTCCAGGGCGACGCGGCGGCACGCCTCGAACGGATGCGAAAGGCGCTTGATGCCTGAGTCGTTGCCAATCCGTTGCCACTCGAGCCGCCCCGGTGCCGGGAGGCTCCCCGAAGAGGCTTGGACAAAGGGGTGGCGGACGGGACTCGAACCCGCGACCACCGGGACCACAACCCGGGGCTCTACCAACTGAGCTACCGCCACCGCGCCGAGAGAGGATAGCGCGGGGTTCCGCGCCGCTTCAGTCGCCTGTCAGGACGGCCTGCGTCTGGGTCGTGCGTCCGATGTGGCGGTCGGACGAGTCGTAGAGGTCGGTCTCGACGACGATCGTCGTCCTTCCGCGATGCAAGGGGCGGGACCGCGCTCGTACCTCGCCCTCGCGCACTGCGCCGAAGAAGTTCGTCTTCGACTCGATCGTGACCGTGCGGCCGCCAGTCGGGAGATTGAGGAATGCGCAGACTGCTCCTGCGGAGTCGGCGAGCGCCATGAGCACTCCGCCGTGCAGGACGCCTCCCGCCGTGCAGAGCTCGGGTGCCCACGCGAGGGTCGCCTCGATCTCCTCCTCGCCCCCGAACGTCTTTATCCCGAGCGTCGCCCCGAGCGGCATCTGAGCGTTGACCATCTCAGTGATCTCGGGCGCTCTCGGCGGCACGCGTGAGACTCTATTTGCGGCCGCGCGCTACGTGAGCCGCTTCTCGAGGTAGGCCGCGAGCCGCGTGAGCGGGAACGAGATCACGAAGAAGATCACCATCACGGTCGCGTAGATCGGGAGGGCCTTTATCTCACCGATGCCTATCGGCGGAGGAGCGGCCAGCCGCTCCACCTGGCGCTCGGCGGATTCCAGGAGCTCCGGGGCGCCGATCACCTGGGCGATTGTCGAGGTCTGGATGATGTTGACCAAGAGGCTGACGAGCGGAGGCAAGAGCCGCCGCAGCGCCTGCGGAAGGATCACGAAGACGTGCCTGCCGATCCAACCGAAGCCGAGCGCCGACGCAGCCTCGTGCTGCTCCTTCGGGATCGACTGCACGGCTCCGCGGGTGGCCTCCGCCACCTGCGCGCTGCCCCATAGCGTCAGCGCGATCGAGGCCGAGATCAGCGCGTCGAACTCCAGGCGCGGGTTGAGCAGCGGGGAGCAGGAAGAAGACGAGGAAGAGCGTCACGAGGATCGGGAGCCCTCGCCAGACCTCGATGTAGAGGCGGATCAGCGCGCGTGACGGCAGGAACCTGATCGTGAGCAGGGTGCCGAAGGTGATTCCGATCAGCGGGCTTCCGGCGAGCGAGATCGCGGCAGATCTGAAGGGTGCCCTTGAGCCCCACCTCGAGCATGTACCGCAGGACGGGCTCGGCCCAGTCGGGGAGCGAGCGTTCATCGGGCGTCCTCGGGCAAGGCGAGATGGCGCTCGAGCACCCGGATCGAGGCCGACATCGTCCACACGATCACGAGGTAGGTGACGGCCAGAGTCGTGAACGTCTCGACCGTCTGGAGTGTCAGCGCGTTGATCTGCAGCGCCGTCGTCGTCAGCTCCGGGTAGCTGATGACGTACATCAGCGACGTGTTCTTGACGACGCTGATGTAGGTGTTGATCGAGGACGGAAGGCGATCCGGCCGCCGATCGGCAACGTGACGTTCAGGAACGTCGTAAGGCGCCCGAATCCGAGCGCGAATCCCGCTTCACGGAACCGGTGGGGGACGGCCTCGAATCCGGCACGGAAGTTCTCCGTGTTGAACGCGCCGCCCCAGATCGTCACCGCGAGCCAGGCGACGGTGAACGGCTCGAGGATGATCCCGATCTGCGGAAGCCCGTAGAAGAGGAAGAAGATCTGGACGAGGATCGGAGTGTTGCGGATGATCTCGACGTAGATCGCCGCGAGCTGGCTTACGACGGGGACGCGATGCGCCCGCGCCGCCCCGAGGACGAGCCCGATGGCGAAGGCGCCCGCGATCGCGATTGCGGAGACCTCGAGCGTCCGGCGAAGCCCCGCCAGGAGCTCGTCGCCGTTGTCGGTGATGAACGACCAGTCGAAGGTGACGGCCAGGATGTCCATGAGGCGAGATCAAGGAGCGGCCGCGCTAGTCGCGGCCGCTCCTTCGCTTCTTACCGAGGGTCGCCGCTACGGGCACACCGTCGTGGGGTCGACCTGGTTGTAGGCGAACGTCTGCTTCGGCCTGCAGGATGTTCTTCGAGAACGGGACGACCTGGGCAGGCGGGACGGTGTTCTTCAGGATCGGGAAGAACATGTCGCGCTTCTTCATCAGGTTGAGCCGGGAGTCGACCCACGCCTTCATGGCGGTGTTCCCCTGCTTGATCCCGATGCCGTACGGACCGCGGGAGGAACAGGTCGCTCGTCAGCTTGTAGCTCCGGTCGGTCACGGCGATGCCGAGGACGGCGGTGTCGTCCCACATCAGCGTGTCCGCGCGGCCGTCACGCAGCGCGATCACCGCGTTCGTGAAGCTGTCGGTCACGATCAGCTTCGTGTCCTTGAAGCAGTTCTTGACCCAGCGGTCGTAGATGGAGCCGGTCGTCGTGGCGACGGTCTTGCCGCCGAGGTCCGAGATCGAGCGGATAGATGAGTTGTTCGGCACGAGCAGGCGGCCCGTGCCTTTGTAGTAACTGCGCGAGAAGTCGATGCGTGTGTCCCGGTCGACGTTGTAGGTGAACGTCGCGATCACCAGGTCGACGCGGCCGGTCGTAAGGACGGGCTCGCGGCCAGGAGTCGTCACGCAGGTGAACGTGACACGGTTCGCCTTGCCGAACGCGAACCGCGAGAACCAGCGGGCGATCTCCACGTCGAAGCCTGCATGCTGGCTTCGAAGGCCGATGTAGCCGAAGGGCGGTGTGTCGCACTTGACGGCGATGTTCCACCGCTTGCGTTCCTTCACCTCGGCCGGCAGGGGCGGCAGCTTCGCCTGGTCCGCTGCAAAAGCCACAGTCGGGCCCGCCTCACGGGCGGACGCTACGCCGCCCCAGGTGGCGAGCACGGCACCTGCGAGAGCGGTGATGGCGATGACGATCACGAGTCGTCTCATTCCGATCCTCCTTCTTCGTCGAGTGCAAGTTCTTCCAGTGTGTGAGCGAGCTGGGTTCTGCGGAGGAACTGCTGCGTTCGCTCCTCCTTCGGGCTGTCGAGCACGTCGCGAGGCGGGCCTTCCTCGACGATTCTGCCCCCATCCATGAAGACCACGCGGTCGCCGACCTCCTTTGCGAACTGCATCTCGTGCGTGACGATCAACATCGTCATACCCTCACGAGCCAGGTTTCGAATCACGACGAGCACCTCGCCGACCAGCTCCGGGTCGAGCGCGGACGTGACCTCGTCGAAGAGCATCACATGCGGTTGCATCATCAGCGCGCGCGCGATCGCGACACGCTGCTGCTGGCCGCCCGAAAGCTGGTGGGGGTGCTGGCTCGCTTTCTCCGCGAGCCCCACGCTCGCGAACAGCTCGCGGCCGCGGGCCTCGGCCTCCCTGCGAGGGATCTTGCGGATGCGGCTAGCTGCGAGCGTGAGATTGTCCAACGCTGTCAGCTGGGGGAAGAGGTTGAACTGCTGGAAGACGATCCCGATGCGCTGCCGGATCGCCGACACGTTGACGCCCTTGCGCGTGATCTCCTCGCCCTCGAGGAAGATGCGCCCGGCCTGGATAGGTTCGAGCAGGTTGACACAGCGAAGAAGCGTGCTCTTGCCGCTCCCGCTCGGCCCGATGATGACCAGCACTTCCCCGTGACCGACGCTCAGGTCGATCCCGTCGAGGACGAGGTTGTCACCGAAGCTCTTTCGAACAGCTTCGAGCCGGACCATGGCGCCGTCTTTCGTCTACCACCGCCGGGACGGGTGTCATCGCGAGGCCCACTACCGCAGAGGGATCAAAGGGAATTGTCTCCGTCCGGTCAAGCTGTTGACGCCCGGCTCGTCGCGCCGTACCCTGGCTCGCGTACCCTTCTCGGGTTCTGTCCTCGAGCGAAAGGAGATGACCATGAAAGTCGCACGTTCTTCATCTCCCTCCGGCTCGGCGCCTCCCTGAGCTAGCACCTCACGCGGACGGCCGCGAGCCGCGACCTGGTTCGTCCATCCGAGTGAAGGAGCTTTACGTTGTCCGATGGAACCCTGGTCGCCCTCGGGTGGACCGATGAGCTCGAGGCGGCCTTCACAAGTTATTCCGAGCGGGGATTCGAACCCGCGCGCGTCGTCGCGGAGCATCGCGGCGGCTACTACGTCCGCTCCGAGCGCGGCGACCTGCTCGCGCACGCCCGCGGGCGCCTGCGAGACGACGAGCTCGTGGGCGGCATGCCCACGGTCGGCGACTGGGTTGCCGTCTGCGACGCGCCGGGGGATAACCACGCCGCCATCGAAGCACTGCTCCCCCGGCGAACGAAGGTGTCGCGCAAGACGCCGTGGCTCAAGGCCGAGGAGCACATCCTCGTCGCAAACGTCGACATGGTCTTCCTCGTCTCCGGGCTCGATCAGGACTTCAACCCGCGACGTCTGGAGCGCTACTTGACCGCCGCCTGGGACAGCGGCGCCGATCCGGTGATCGTCCTGACCAAGCTCGACGTCTGTGACGACTTCGGAAAGCTCGCCGAGGCGGAAAGCGTGGCGGTCGGAGTCCCCGTCGTCGCCGTGAGCAACGTCACGGGCGAGGGGATCGAGGAGGTACGCGCGCTTCTTCGGCCAGCGCGCACCTTCGTGCTCCTGGGATCGTCCGGAACAGGCAAGTCGACGCTCGTGAACCGGCTCGCCGGCCGCACGCTGATGCCGACGGGCGACCTCCGAAACGACGGCCGCGGGCGGCATACGACCCGTCATCGTCAGCTCCTCGTCCTACGCGACGGCGCGATCCTCATCGACACTCCGGGGCTGCGCGAGCTTCAGATCTGGGAAGGGGACGTCGACAGCGCGTTCGCGGACATCGCCGAGCTCGCCGCCCAATGCCGCTTCAACGACTGCGGACACAACACCGAGCCGGACTGCGCCGTGCAAGAGGCGCTCGAGACGGGCGAGCTCGATGCGGGTCGGTGGGCGAACTACGGCAAGCTCCAGCGCGAGCTCCGTGCCATCGAAGCCCGGAGCAGCACGCGGGTTCGGCGCGAGCTCAAGCGCCGCTGGAAGCAGCGCGCTCGTGAGACCCGCCACGCCCGCCGCTATGGCGGGAAGCCTTGATGCCGCGCTACTTCTTGAGTTGGGTGATCCAGTAGTCCGTCGTTGGGGTCGCGGGCGTGTTGAAGCGGGCGTTCACTGCGTACAAGCGGCTCCCGAGGTCCGCGATCGTCGTCGGGACGTCGAGGCCGGCGTTCGAGATCCGGCGTGTGACGCTCCCCTTGCGAAGGTTCGGGGCAAGCGAGATCTTCGCGACGACGTTCAGCTGATTCTGCACGACGTACAGCGTCCGGCCGTCGAGCAGGATCCCGTCGCCGTTCGGCACGCTCTCGCCGCTCGCGAGCACGATCGTGCGCGCGACGCCGCTCGCGCCGACGGTGAAGAGCTTCCCGGTGCCCGATTGGACGATGACGAGCGTCTTGCCGTTCGCAGTCGCAGCGATGCCGTTCACGTTGAACCCGGCGCCGTGGACGTAGTCGCCGCCAAGCGTCACGGCGTGTGACAGCAGACGCCGCGCCCGGTCGCCCGCTCGGACCGAGCGGCACTCGGTAGAGCACGGGCTTGAACGAGTCCGTGAACCAGGCTGCCTGCTTGGTGACGACGACGTCATTGATGAAGCTGCCCTCCGGTGGAGAGCACATAGGTTCGTGATGAGCGCCCCCGTTTTCGAGTTGTAGACGAATGCGTTCCCGGTGGGGCCGCCCGAAACGAACAGCCTGCCCCGATCAGCTTTCAGCCCGACCGCAGCCCGACCCGCTTGCGGGGACGAGGACGGCTCCGTTGCCTGTGCGAAGACTTCCGCGATACACGGCTCCGGTTGGGATCGAGCCCACGAAGAACTGCTCTCCCGCCGTCGCAACTCCCTCGGGCTGGAAGCCGTCAGGAAGATCTATGCGACCCGGGAAGGCAGTCTGAGCGGCGAGCGCCGACGCTGTGACGAGGGCAGTCGCGCTTGCAAGGACGAGCAGTAGTAGTCGGGCCATCTGGAGTCCCCCTCCTTCTGTTGACCGCGTCACACGGTACTTACGTGCCGACACCGCGAGTCGGATTGAGGCTCATGGCCTCGGGAGGAGTCGAACGTCCGCCTTGCAGCTCGAGTGCCGCCGACGTCGGTCGCAGCCGCTGGAAGAGCGCCATCGTGCGGAAGAGCGCGCTCGAGTAGTGGTTCGGCACGGCACTTTCACCACGGCAGGAAGCCGTCGCAATGTCCGTAGGTCTCCTGGATGCCCCGACCCTCGTTACACGATCTCTCCTCGTACTTGTCAACTGCGGTCACGGCAACAAGGGTGGCACCTGCGATGGCCAGCAAGATGAGGATCCTGCGGAACATCGACGTGGATCCTCCCAAATCCCGAGCCCCGGATGCTCAGCGGTTCTACGCTATGGCCCCGGGAGGGATCGGATCACCCTGCAAATCGGCATCCTTTCGCCGCTGAGGTCCGCACCGACGCCTGCACCATGTCGCACCAATCGCACTTTTTCGCACGCCTACGTCCGAGTTGGGCACTCCCGCGTGCGCGGATACGTCAGGCAGCCACGCGATGGGTACCGCCTGACGCCGGGCGCTGTGTTCGAGATCGGATGAAAGTGCCGACAGGGCCGTCCTTCCCTCACCGGCTGGGCCCTCCGCGGCCAGCGACGACGGACGGCGTACCGCCGCGCCCCGCTGGACGGGCACCGTGCCGCCCTCGGCGACCTCCTCGACGTCGTCGTCGCCCCGGCGGCCACACCGTCCTCTGGGACGCGCTCGATGAGAGCGCGGCCGCCGTCACGGCGTTCGTGAACGTCTGATCGGCTGCGTCGCGTCCCCGGGACGGGCTTCGCCCGCTCAGGCTCGAATCAGCCAGGCGCGGCGCGAAACCGCGATGTCGTCGTCGTACCCTCCGGCGAACAGCACCGTCCTGTCGGGAAGGACCGTGGCCGTGGCGAACGACAACGCGGCAGTCGTGCCGATTCGCCGCGACCGTCCTCGCTCGAGGTCGTAGACCTCCACGGCCTCGTCCCCACCGGCGATGAGGACCTTGGTGTTCGTCAGCACGACCGCGGTGCCGTCCAGCTTGAAGCGCGCCTTGAGCATTCGCTGCCGGGGCATGAACGCGCCGGTCGCGTAGAACTCGACGGAGGAGTACACGCCCCCGATGTCCTGCTCGCTCGATCCGCCGAGGATGAGCGCGCCACCGCTCGGAAGCGCAACCGAAGCGTGCTTGTGCCGCGCGGTCGACATCCGGCCGACGCGGGTGAAGCCGAGGGTCCGGCCGTCGAACAGCTCCGCGCTGCGCAGCACGCGTCCCCTCGAGTCCGAGCCGCCCGTGACGAGCACCTTGCCTCCGCGCAGCTTCACCGCGGAATGGGCGCGTCGCACGGTCGCCATCGAGCCGGCGCGCGTGAAGGACCGCGTCCGCGGGTCGTAGATCTCGGCGCTCCTCAAGAAGCTCGTGGGCCCATCGCCGCCGACGATCAGCACGCGTCCACCGGAGAGCGGGGCCGCAACCGCACCGCCACGAGCAACCGTCATGGACCCGACCGGCACGAATCGCCGTTCCGCGGCCACGTAGAGCTCCGCGCTCGCCGTCACTCGACCGTTGTCCCAACCGCCGGCGATGAGCACGTCTCCGTTCGGCAGCCGCGTCGCCGTGTGGCTCACGCGCGTCCGAGCCATGCGCGGACCTGGCACGAAGCGGTTCGAGCGCGGGTCGTAGAGCTCGGTCGTTGCGCTGTCGGACGACGGCTCGCAGCTGTACTCGGTGCAACCGCCGGCGATCAGAACCTGCCCGTTGTCGAGGAGCGTCGCCGTGTGCGCGGCGCGCTCGACGTTCATCACCGGACCAGGCGTCACCGGGCTTGCTCCGATCACGAGTGGAAGCAGGAGGCCGGCTAGCGCGTACCTCACGCTTCTCCTACACCGCCTGACCGTGCCGGGTTCCCACGCCTGGACGTCGCGCCCACGACGAACCGCATCAGCATCTCCCGCGTCTCGCGATTTTTCACCAATGCACCACGCTGACTTGACCGATACA
>CAWHBH010000031.1:0-44817 GCA_963827525.1 uncultured Thermoleophilia bacterium | reverse complement strand
GACGAGCACTCGTCCGGCCGTCTGTCTAGACCGCGGGACAAGAGCTGCGAGCGTGGTCTTGCCGGAGCCGGTCGGCCCGATCAGCGCCACCGTGCGCCCGGCAGGGATGTCGAGGCTGACCCCCTCGAGGACGGGTCGGGCGGGGTCATAGCCGAAGGTGACGTTCTCGAAGACGACCGGCCAGGCCCCGGTGGCGGCCACCGCACCCGGTCGGTCGCCGATCTCTTCTGGCTCGTCGAGGATCTCGAAGATCCGTTCGCCGACTTCATCGCCCGCTGCGCCTGACCGATCCACATCCCGAGCATGCGGAAGGCATGACGAGCATCGCGAGCAGGAGATTCAACGCGAAGAACGCGCCGAGCGTGAGCGAGCCCGAGATCACCATGCGGCCGGCAGCGACAACACGAAGGCTTGAGCCATGAGAGGCAGAAACGCCATCAGCGGGACATACAGGCCCGCTGCCTTTCGCCGCGAGCGTGCGCACGAAGGATGGTGTCGGCCGCGGTGGTGAAGTCCTCCGTTCGGCGCGTCTCCTGTGAGAAGGACTTGACGACGTGTACGCCTGCGATCGACTCCTCCGCAACCGTCGCGACCTCCGCGAGGGATTCCTGCACCTCTCGGAGCACGGGGTGGGAGACGCGGCTGTACCGATACGACGTGAGCGCGATCACGGGCGTGATCGCGAGCGCCACGAGCGCGAGCTGCCAGCTGTATACGAAGAGAACCACGGTCACGACGAGGATGGTCACGACGTGCTGAGCGAAGAAGATCAGCCCGTAGCCGAGGAAAAAGCGCACCGACTGGAGGTCGATCGTCGCCCGCGACATGAGCTGCCCCGTCTGGCTGCGGTCGTAGAAGCCGAAGGATAGTCGAAGAAGATGCGAGTAGAGATCGTCACGGAGGTCGTATTCCACCGCGAGCGCCTGCCTGCCCGAGATCACCCTGCGCCCGTACATGAGAACTCCGCGCACGAGCCCGAGCCCTATGACGGCTGCGATCTCGAGGGTGAGCAGGCGTGTGTCGGGATCCCCCGAGAGCTCGTTGATCACAACTCCTGTGATGACCGGCACCAGGATGCCCGCTATCTGCGAGGCGATCGCGAGGAGCGACGAGACGATCAGCGACGCGCGGTATGGACGGAGGAAGCGGATCAACCGTGCGAAGGTGCGACGCGCCGCAGGCCGGGCACTCGTATCCTCATCAGGAGACACGGCCTCGTAGGGTACGGATCGTGCTCGAGGCTGTGCCCAACGTGTCCGAGGGGCGCGACGCCGCCGTGCTCGCGACGATCGAGCGGGCGTTCGAGCAGCGCGCGAGCGTCCTCGACGTGCACTTCGATCCGGATCACCACCGAGCTGTATTCACGCTCGCAGGCGAACCGGGATCGCTGACAGATGCACTGCTCGCCGGGATTTCAGCCGCGGTCGCACTGGTCGACCTGCGTACACATTCGGGGGTACATCCGAGAGTCGGCGCCGTCGACGTCGTCCCGCTCGTTCCGTTCCTTGACGAGGACATGGATCTCGCGAAAACGACCGCAAGCCGGGTCGCGCGACGGATCGGCGAGGAGCTCGACTTACCGGTCTTTCTCTACGGCGAGATCGGAGGTGGCCGACGGCCTACGGACTTCCGGCGCAGCGGGCTCGAGAAGCTGCGACGCCGCGTGGAAAGCGGCGAGCTCGTTCCGGACGCGGGCCCTCGGCGAATCGACCCGAGGTCGGGCGCCGTCCTGGTCGGCGCTCGACGTCTGCTCGTCGCGTACAACCTTGACCTCGAGACGGAGGACGTCGGCATCGCTCGCGCGGTCGCGGAAGCGGTGCGTGAGTCGAGCGGCGGGATGGCTGGCGTGCAGGCGATCGGGCTCCGGCTTCCGGGCTCTGGTCGAGTTCAGGTGAGCATGAACGTCGTCGACATCGAGCGGGCGCCCCTTCACGTGGTGGTCGAGCGAGTGAGGGCCGAGGCGAAGACGCGCGGCGTCGCCGTAAGCAGGGGCGAGCTCGTGGGGCTCGTCCCCGAGCGAGCTCTACTGGCCGCACGAGCTGCAGGCGTCGAGCTACCAGGCATCGACGAGGCGCATGTGCTTGAACGAGTGCTCGGATCTCGTGGTCTCTCCGGGAAGTCCGGTGCCCATTCGCCGGCGAGAACCGAGCAGGCCTAGGACGCAGGGAGGCCGCATACCCATAGGTATGTGGCCGACTGAGGACGACGGCCTGCGACGTGTTCGCAGCCGCGCGAAGGGGTTCGGGACTTCCCGGAGCGACTACTAAACTCCGCTCGTGACGCGGACGATCGCCCTGACCGGGGAAGATCTCACACTCGCCGATGTTTGGGATGTCGTATTCGGTGACGCTGTCGCAGAGGTGTCCGCGACTGCGATGGATCGGATGCGTGCCGCACGGGAGCTTGTCGATTCGATTCACGGCGAGCACACCTACGGCGTGAATACCGGATTCGGCCGTTTCGTGTCCACTCATATCCCCGAGGACAAGGCCGAAGAGCTCCAGGTGCGGCTTCTCCGGAGCCATGCATGCGGCGTTGGCGAGCCGTATCCGGACGAGATCGTTCGAGCGGCGATGCTCCTGCGCGCGAACACGCTCGCCAAGGGGTTCTCGGGCGCGCACGTCACCACGGTCGAGCTGCTGGTCGAGTGCCTCAATCGCGGAGTCGTTCCGGTCGTCCCCGCGCGCGGGTCGGTCGGTGCGAGCGGCGATCTTGCGCCCCTGGCTCACCTGGCGTTGCCGCTCATCGGGGAGGGCGAGGCGGTCGTGGAGGGTCGCCGACTAGAGGGCGGTGAAGCGCTTCGCAGCGTTGGTCTGTCACCGATCCGGCTGGCGAGCAAAGAGGGGCTCTCACTCGTCAACGGGACGCAGTTCATGGCTGCAATGGCCGCGCTCGGGATCACACGCGCGCGACGGCTCGCGGCGACAGCGGACTTGGCGTGTGCGCTCTCGCTCGAAGCGCTCCAAGGCTCCCGAACGAGCTTCACGCCCGCCGTTCACCGTGCCAGGCCGCTCAAGGGCCAGCAGGATGCTGCAGCGAACGTCTGGCGGTTGCTCGAGGGCTCGGCCATCATCGAGTCCCACCGCTGGTGCGACAAGGTCCAGGACGCGTATTCGCTTCGGTGTGCTCCGCAGGTACACGGTGCGTGCCGCGACCTCCTGGATTATGTGGAAGCAACCGTGTCCGTCGAGCTCAACGCCGCGACCGACAATCCGCTCGTACTGCTCGAGGAGAGCGAGATCGTCTCGGCCGGAAACTTCCACGGCCAGCCGCTCGCCTTCGCCCTCGACGCGCTCGCCATCGGGGTCGCCGAGCTCGCGAGCATCTCCGAGCGCAGGATCGAGCGAATGGTCAACCCCACGCTCTCCGAGGGGCTTCCGCCGTTCCTCGTCGAGGAGGGTGGCCTGAACTCCGGGTTCATGATCCCGCAGTACGTCGCGGCCGCGCTCGTCTCCGAGAACAAGGTGTATGCGCACCCGGCGAGCGTGGACTCGATCCCCACCAGTGCGGGGCAGGAGGATCACGTGTCGATGGGCAACGCAGCGGGGCTGAAGGCGCTTCGCGTCCTCGACAACGCCGAGCGGACGCTTGCTATCGAGCTTCTCGCCGGTGCACAGGCAATCGAGTTCCTGGCTCCGCTTCGCCCGGGAGAAGGAGTCTGCGCAGTCCACGACGTCGTGCGCACCTTCTCGGACAGGCTTGTCGAGGATCGCTCGCTGACCGCGGACATCGAGCGCGTCGCGAGTGCGATCCGCGCTGGCGCGGTTCTTGAGGCTGCGGAGAGCGAGATCGGGCCGCTCGCGTGACCGGCGTGCAGATCTCCGACGCTGCGGTCGATGCGCTGTGTGGAGACCTCGGCACGATCCGGGCTCCTCGCGGCACGACGCTGAATGCGCGCTCGTGGCAGACCGAGGCCCCGCTTCGGATGCTTCTCAACAACCTCGACGCCGAAGTCGCAGAGCATCCCGAGCGCCTGGTGGTCTACGGCGGTTCGGGCCGTGCCGCGCGGACTCACACAGCCCTGAAGGAGATCGTGCGGACGCTGCTACGGCTCGAGGGAGACGAGACGCTGCTCGTCCAGAGCGGGAAGCCTGTCGGCGTCTTTCGGACGAGCGAGTGGGCACCGCGGGTGCTGATCGCGAACTCGCTGCTCGTGCCGCGGTGGGCGACCTGGGACGAGTTCCGCAGGCTCGAGGCGGAGGGCCTGACGATGTTCGGCCAGATGACGGCGGGCAGCTGGATATACATCGGGACGCAGGGGATCCTGCAGGGCACCTACCAGACGTTCGCAGCAGCGGGCGAGAAGCACTTCGGATCCCCGGACTTGGCGGGCCGGACGATTCTCACCGCCGGGCTCGGAGGAATGGGTGGGGCACAGCCCCTTGCGGCGACCATGGCCGGAGCCGCGATCCTGTGTGTCGAGGTCGATCCGACTCGCATCGAGCGCCGCCTCGAGACCGGCTACCTCGACGAGGCGGCTGCTTCTCTGGACGACGCGGTCAGCCGAGTGAGAGCCGCCGCAGGCGAACGAAGGGCACTATCGGTCGGGCTGCTCGGCAACGCTGCCGACGTTTTCTCGGAGCTCGTACGCCGGCGTGAGACATTCGACTTCGTCACCGACCAAACGGCCGCGCACGATCCACTCACCGGGTACGTCCCGGCAGAGGTGCCCTTCGAGGAGGCCGCGTCGCTGCGCGCGCGAGAGCCCGAGCGGTATCTACGCCTTGCATCCGAGTCGATCGCGGCGCACGTGCGGGCAATGCTCGAGTTCGTCCGCATGGGTTGCTACGTTTTCGATTACGGCAACAACCTGCGAGGGGAGGCACATGAAGCTGGCGTAGAGGAGGCATTCTCATATCCGGGCTTCGTCCCGGCGTATATCCGGCCTCTCTTCTGCCGAGGTATCGGGCCGTTTCGGTGGGCGGTCCTCTCGGGCGATCCGGCTGACATCGCCGAGATCGACCGTGAGCTCGGACGACTCTTTCCGGACGATGTCTTGCTCCAGCGATGGCTCGAGCTCGCTCCCGCTCGCGTCGCCTTCCAGGGGCTGCCGGCGCGGATCTGCTGGCTCGGGTACGGCGATCGTGCGCGAGCCGGGCTCGTCATCAACGATCTCGTGCGGTCGGGTGCCGTCTCCGCTCCGGTGGTGATCGGGCGCGATCATCTCGACTCGGGCTCCGTCGCCTCGCCGTATCGTGAGACAGAGGCGATGCGCGACGGTTCCGACGCGATCGCGGACTGGCCGATCCTCAACGCACTGCTGAACGTTGCAGCGGGCGCGACGTGGGTGAGCGTTCACCATGGCGGCGGCGTCGGGATCGGCAACTCGATCCACGCCGGAATGGTGGTGGTCGCCGACGGCACCGACGCCGCGGCGGAGAGGCTCGAGCGCGTGCTCACGGCCGACCCCGGTACGGGCGTGATGCGTCACGCCGATGCTGGCTACGAAGAGGCGCTGGCTACGGCGCGGGAAGGCGGCGTCGACCTGCCGTCGATCCCGCACTCCGCGTCGTGACTCCGACAGAAGGCGGAAACCCGACGAGGCTGCTGATCCGCGACCTCTCGCAGGTGGCGTCGCCGGCAGGCAGAACCGCGCCCTTGCGTGGAGAGGCTCTGCGGACGCTCGAAGTGACGAAGGACGCGTACATCCTCTGCGAGGAAGGACGGGTCGTCGACGTCGGGCCAATGCGGCGCGTTCCGGCGTTCACCGGTGATATGGAAGAGCTCGACGGGCGCGGGCTCTCGGCCGTCCCGGGCCTTGTGGACTGCCATACACATGCGTGCTTCGCCGGAGACCGCGTCGAGGAGTTCGCGCTCCGCGCGTCCGGAGCGACCTACGAGGAGCTCCATGCTGTGGGCGGTGGGATCCTCTCCACGGTACGCGCGACGCGCGAGGCGGGCGAGGCCGGCCTCGCCGCCGCTCTTGCTCGGCATCGAAGCTGGATGCTTCGAGCCGGTACGACGACGTTCGAGGCGAAATCGGGTTACGGGCTCGACAGCGAGACGGAGCTCGCGCAGCTTCGTGTCATCAAGCGCGCAGGAGGTATTCCGACTTGGCTCGGTGCCCACTCGCTGCCGCCGGAGTTTGCCGCCGACGGCGCGGACGCGTACGTCGACTTCTTGGTCACGGAAGTTCTTCCAGAAGCAGCGAGGCTCGCCGAAGCGGCCGATGTCTTCCTCGAACGTGGCGCGTTCGATGTCGAGCAGGCGCGTCGGTACTTGACAGCCTCACGATCTGCGGGGCTGGAGCTTCGCCTTCACGGCGACCAGTTCACGGAGGCCGGGGCGATCCCTCTTGCGATCGAGCTCGGCGCCAGATCGGTCGACCATCTCGAAAGCACGGGCAGTGACGGGATCGCGTTGCTCGCGGCGAGCGACGTCGTGGGAGTGCTCCTGCCGGCCAGTGCTCTCTTCCTCGCTCGCCCGATGCCGCCGGCGCGTGCTCTCGTTGACGCGGGCGCCGCGATCGCGCTCGCCACCGACTTCAACCCCGGCAGCGCATTCTGCGAGAGCCTGCCGCTTGTCTGCTCGCTCGCCGCAACGCAGCTGCGGCTTTCGCCCGAGGAAGCACTCACCGCGTGCACGGTCAATGCCGCCCACGTGCTCGCTCGGGCCGATCGAAAAGGGCGACTTGCTCCGGGGTTCGATGCGGACGTGCTTCTCGTGGCCGCGGACGACTGGCGTCACCTTGCGTACCACCTGGGTGGCGACGTCGTGCACACCGTGATCCAAGCAGGCGAGATCGCCTGGACACGGCGGGCATAATCGCTGGATGCCGACACGGAAACAGCGTCGCCGCCGCGCGAAAGAGCAACGTCACGAGTACGTCTGGGAGGACGCCGAGGGCAACGAGCTCGACCCTGAGGACGTCTCCTCCCCGAAGCCGGACTCGCGATCGCGCGCTGCGCCCTCGCGATCTGGAAAAGTGCCTCAGCCTCCGTCGTGGCGCAGGACACTGAAGCGCGGGCTCGTCTTCGCGCCGATCATGTTCGTCACCGTGATGCTGCTCTCGAACGACCTCACGCTGAGTGAGCAGATAACGCAGGCCGCACTCATCGTCGCCATCTTCGTGCCGTTCAGCTTCCTCCTCGACGGAGTGTTCTATCGCTCCTACAAGAGGCGTCTCGCACGACGCGAGCAAGCCGACGGCCGGGGCGAAAGCTAACGAGGCTTCCGCGATGGCGCTTCGCGTCGAACAGCTTTCGCTCGGACCGATGGGAACCAACTGCTACGTCGTCCGCGCAAGCGTCGACGCGCCTGAGGCAGTCGTCGTCGACCCGAGCGGCGATGCGACGGATCTCCGCCTTCGGCTGGCGCAGCTCGGCACGCGCTGCGGTGCCATCCTCGTGACCCATGGGCATTGGGATCACCTTTTGGGCGTCACCGACCTCGCCGAGAGTGCCGGAGCGCCTGTGTACATGGCCGAGGGAGAGCGCGAGCTCCTGGAGAACCCTGAGCCGTTCACGCCCGCGACGATCCCGATGCGTGCGTATTCACCCGACGTGCTCCTGTCGGGTGGGGAATCGATCGAGGTTGCGGGGATCGAATTCGATGTCCTGTCGGTCCCCGGGCACTCGCCTGCGCACCTCGCGTATTCCGCCGACGACTGTCTGTTCTCCGGCGACGTGCTCTTCGCCGGCTCGGTAGGTCGAACCGACCTTCCCGGATCGGACTGGGACACGCTCCTCGCGTCGATTCGTTCGCTCGTGGAAGCCTTGCCCCTTGAGACGGTCGTGTATCCGGGCCATGGTCCCGCCACGACGCTCGGCGAGGAGCTCGCGCGCAATCCATTCCTGGCCGAGCTGCGCGCGGAGCGCGCTGGATGAGCGACGGCGCCAAGATCGAGCGTCCTCGCGGCACGCACGACATCCTTCCGGCCGAGCAACCGCTCTGGAACCGCGTCACCGGCGAGATCGAGCGGCTCTGCTCGCTCTACGGCTACCGGGCGATTCAGACGCCGGTGTTCGAGGACACTGCTCTTTTCGCGCGCACGTCCGGTGAGGGATCCGATGTCGTGCAAAAGGAGATGTACACCTTCGCCGACCGGTCGGACCGATCGCTCACCCTCCGGCCGGAGGGCACTGCGCCGATCTGTCGCGCGTACGTGGAGCACGGGCTGCATCGCGACCCGCAGCCGGCGAAGCTCTTCACGATCGCCTCCATGTACCGCTACGGGGCGCCGGGGCGAGGGCGTTACCGTGAGCATTGGCAGGCCTCGGTCGAGGCCATCGGAAGCGACGACCCGGCGATCGACGCGGAGTTGATCCAGCTCTACGACACGCTTCTGCGCCGACTCGGCGTGACGCGCTACGAACTCGAGCTGAACTCGATCGGCTGCCGCGAGTGCCGACCCGCGTACCTCGCGGAGCTGAACGGATGGCTCGCGACGAACCGGGACAGGCTCGACGCCGAGACCCTGCGCAAGGCGGACACGAGCCCTCTGCGCGTATTCGACAACTACCAGGCGAAGCCCGAGGGAGTGCGTGCCGCACTCGACGAGGCGCCGAAGATCGGCGACTCACTCTGCGCCGAGTGCGCCGAACGGTTCGCGGCCGTGCGCGCGGACCTCGACGCGACGGGCGTCGACTACACCCTCGCGCCGACCCTCGTGCGTGGCCTCGACTACTACTCGCGCACGACATGGGAGTTCGTCGGTCCGCTCGACAACGAGAACGCGACGCTCTCGGGTGGCGGGCGCTACGACTACCTGGTCGAGGAGATCGGCGGGCCGCCTACTCCTGGTGTCGGGTTCGGCGCGGGGATCGAACGGCTGCTGATCGCGCTCGACGAAGAGGGGGTCGGCGTCGCTGAGGCGCCGACGATCGACGTCTTCTTTGTCTCGGAGCCGGGGGCGCCCCGCGAGCTCGTCCCAAAATGGCTAGCCGGGCTGCGCGAGCTCGGTCTCGCCTGCGACACCGACTACGCTGGCCGCTCGGTTAAGGGCCAGCTCACCCAGGCAGCGAGGCTCGGAGCAGCGGTGACCCTCATCGTCGGGCCCGAGCGGGCCATCATCCGGCGAGCGGGCGCGCCCGACGAAGAGGTGGGGCACGATGAGGTCTCCGGGAGACTGTCGCCGTGAGCTGGCGTGATCTCATGTGCGGAGAGCCGCGCCCCGAGCACGTGGGGCAGACCCTGACGCTCGCGGGCTGGGCCGCGCGACGACGTGACCATGGAGGGCTCGTGTTCGTGGATCTCCGAGATCGCTCGGGGCTCATGCAGCTCGTCATCAACCCGGAGCGCGCCGCCGCGGCCGCTGAGCTCGCGAAGGAGATTCGCAACGAATTCGTCCTCCAGGCCAGGGGTGAGGTGGTCGCGCGCTCGCCGGAGACCGTGAATCAGCACATGCCGACCGGTGCGGTCGAGCTCCAAGTCGACGAGCTCGAGATCGTCTCCCGTTCGACCCCGCTGCCGTTCCAGCTCGACGAAGAAGGCGTCGACGAGACGCTGCGCCTGCGCTATCGCTGGCTGGATCTGCGGCGCGAGAAGCTCCAACGCAACCTGCGTCTACGTGCGCAGATGGTCGGAATCATCCGGCGCGAGATGGAATCGGCCGGGTTCCTCGACATTCAGACGCCGATCCTTTTCAAGCCCACACCCGAGGGCGCACGCGATTTCGTCGTACCTAGTCGTCTCCAGAAAGGACGCTTCTTCGCCCTTCCGCAGAGCCCGCAGATCCTTAAGCAGCTGACGATGGTTGCCGGCTTCGATCGCTACTACCAGATAGCGATCTGCTTCCGGGACGAGGATCTTCGAGCGGACCGCGTTCAGGAGATCACTCAGCTCGATGTCGAGATGTCGTTCCCGGATCGCGAGGAGCTCTTTGCGTTGGTCGAGCGGATGTTCGGCTCGATCTGGCGCGAGTGCCTGGGCGTCGAGGTCACGACACCCTTCCCGCGGATGACGTACGAGGAGGCCGATCGACGCTTCGGGTCGGACAAGCCGGACACGCGGTTCGGACTCGAGATCGAGGACGCCACGGTGGTGACGCGAGGCTCCTCGTTCGGCGTCTTTGCGGGCGCGGAGTCGGTTCGCTTCCTGCGCGTGCCGCGTACGTACTCGCGGACTGAGCTCGACCGCATAGAGGAAATTGCAAAGGAGCGTGGCGCGAAGGGGCTGGCCTACCTCATGCGCGACAGCGAGTCGGGGGAAATGCGCTCGCCGATCTTGAAATTCCTGTCTGAAGCCGAGATCACCGCCCTCCGGATCGAGCCGGGCGAGTCGCTTCTCTTCTGTGCTGATTCGTGGGAGATGACCTCACGGGTGCTCGGGAACCTTCGCCTCCATCTAGGACGTGAGCTCGCTCTGATCGACGACGAGATCTTCACGTTCGTGTGGATCGACGACTTCCCGATGTTCGAGTGGGACGAGGACGAAGGTCGCTGGAACGCGAAGCACCATCCGTTCACTCGCCCGACGGACGCCTGGCGAGACCGCTTCGACGCTGAGCCGGCGGCTGCGCTCGCCTACGCATACGACCTTGTGGTGAACGGGAACGAGCTCGGAGGAGGCTCGTTCCGTATTCACGAGCCCGAGCTCCAGGCACGCGTGTTCGACACCCTGTCCCTCAGTCCCGAGGAACAGCGATCGAAGTTCGGCTTCCTGCTCGACGCACTCGCCATGGGTGCCCCACCGCACGGTGGAATCGCGCTTGGGATCGATCGGACCGTGATGGTGCTTGCGCGCGAACCGAATCTTCGCGACGTCATCGCGTTTCCAAAGAATCAGGCCGGGCTCGATCCGATGAGCGGTGCTCCATCCGAGGTGACCCCGGCGCAGCTGGCCGAGCTCGGCATTCGTCTCCTCGAGGAGCCGAAGTAGCCCGATCGCCGAGCCG
The DNA here is from genome assembly GCA_963827525.1 of uncultured Thermoleophilia bacterium. Classification (GTDB taxonomy): domain Bacteria; phylum Actinomycetota; class Thermoleophilia; order Gaiellales; family Gaiellaceae; genus GMQP-bins7. Next base: position 33,983 of record CAWHBH010000031.1, on the reverse strand, counting down.
GCAGCCACAAGTTGTGCAAACTCGGAACGAAGGCGTTACTCCTCTGTCAAAGCTTCGGCGATATGCTGACCACAGGGATCTCGGGGATCCCCTGGGGGCAGTTGGAGCCGGATTCTTCTGCGGCGCGCCTACCGGAGATCGCACTTTGATGCCGCCCCGCACGTCACACCGGCTGCCGCGTCCGCGACACTTCCGATCGTGACTAGCTCGTTCCACCAGCGCCTCGTGCTCCTCGGCGCCATCGCACTTCTCGCCGCCGTCTCCGCCATCGCCGTGATCGAGCAGCGCGCCACCGATCCGGGGTCAGCGGCTCTCACGAGTGCGCCCGCACCGGCGGGCTGGAACAACGCCTTCGCCGGATCACGAGGGGTGACGGGCGACGCGCAGCGAACGACGTGCGGGCAGGTGCTCGCCCCGGAGTCCCTCGGCGTGACGCACCCCGTCCTTCCGTGCGGCGCAAAGGTCGTGCTCCGCTACGGCGACACCCAGGTGCTCACGGACGTGATCGACAACGCGCTCGTCGAGCCTGGCCGGCAGCTCGAGGTCACCGACGAGCTGGCGACGATTCTCGGGCTGGACGGGACGGTCGAGCTCGAGTGGCGGTTCGCGGCCGAGAGCGGCGGGTAGGATACGACCGCTCGACCCTGTGCGTGGCCACGGCTCAAACGTGAACCAACAGACACGTGAAGGGAGCCGGCGTCGGAGCTAGGCAGTGCCGACGCTCCGCACGGCACCCACCTGGTTCGCCAGGTTCTCGGTGGCCGTGGCTTCATCGGCAGGGTGGAGCACCTCTCGGCGCTGCGGTCGAAGTTGGCTGATCTCCGCATCCGATCATCTAGCCTGGCCTCATGACGACGGTCGACGTTCTCGGAGATGCGACCCGCGGAGGCGAGTGGTCTGCAGTTCGTCTGTGCGTGCGTGGCGACGCTATCGTCGACGCAGATGCCGATGGGCTCGAACGTCCTCTCGTCGGCTTGACGTTGCTCGAGGCCGCCGCGGTGACCGGCGAACCGATCGCCGTCGAGGCGCTCGCATCGGCGCTGGGCCAGGTCTTTGTCGCGAAGCCGGAGCCGGGTCGGTCAGTCGTCGCGATGAGCGGAGGTGTCGACAGCGCCGTCGCGCTGCTGCGGGCGGCACCGAACGCGATTGGCGTCACTTTACGTCTCTGGCAGGATCCCGCCGCGCCGGATACCGAGCGCGCGTGCTGCTCACCGGCAGCGGTTGCGGCCGCGCGGAGTACTTGCCACTCGCTTGGTCTGCCCCACGTGACGCTGGATCTTCGCGAGGAGTTTCGCCGCGTGGTCGTGCAGCCGTTTGCGGATGGGTACGAGGCGGGCGAGACGCCGAATCCCTGCGTTCGCTGCAACGGCGCATTCCGCTTCGACGAGCTGCTGTCGTTCACATCGCGCGCGGGAGCCGACACTCTCTGGACGGGCCACTACGCGCGCATCGTCGAGCGTGACGAGATGCTGCTCGTCGCACGGGCAGCCGATGCTCGAAAAGACCAGTCCTACATGCTCGCAACGCTCGGTTCCGACACGCTCGCTCGGGTGCGATTCCCGCTCGGTGCGCAGACGAAGGAGGAGACGCGGGCCGAAGCCGCGAGCGCAGGGCTCGCCGCAGCTGGTCGATCCGAGAGCCAGGAGGCTTGCTTCCTCGGGGGCGGCGACTATCGAGGCTTTCTCGAACGACAAGGTCTTCGGTCCGAAGACGGTCCGATCGTGGACGAGGACGGGCACGTTGTCGGCAGGCACGACGGCTATTGGCGATTTACTGCCGGGCAACGACGTGGGCTCGGCGTGGTCGCGTCCCGACCGCTCTACGTGCTGCGAACTGACCGCGTCTCGAACGCGGTCGTTGTCGGCCACCGTGAGTCGCTCGCAGCAACGCGAATCGACGTCGACGGTCGCCTGTATGTCCCGGTCACTCGTGGCGAGGCAAAGCTTCGCTACGGATCTCCCGCCGTGGGTGCTTCCGTGACGGCCGGGAACGGCGGCTTCTCCCTTCAGCTCGAGGAACCGGCGCACGGCGTCGCCCGTGGTCAGGTTGCCGTCGTATACGAGGACGATGCCGTCGTCGGCGCAGGGGTGATCACGGCCGTTGCCTGAATCGAGTCACTAAGTGGTCTCCGGGAAGCCCGCTGGCGTGTTTCCCGGAGAGATCACTAGGATGCCGGCGATGACCGTCCTGGCCTCGACTTCGGGCGACGTTCTCGACTACGCGCTCGCCGCATTCTTCGTCGTTGGCGGCCTGGGGCTTGCCTACATGCTCGTGCGGCTCGGTGGAACCTTCGCGCGGCTCTCGTCGTTCATCAAGGGCACCGAGCGCGACCTCCTACCCGTGATCGTCAAAGCGGGAGGTACCGTCGATCGGGTGAATGACCAGCTCGACAAGCTCGACGTCGTCACCGACAGCGCGGTTTCGATGGCCGACAGCGCCGACACGGCGGTTCGCGCCGTCTCCACGGCGATCACGGCACCCGTGAAGAAGGTCACAGGGCTCGCTGCCGGCGTCTCCCACGGCTTCGCCGCCTTCCGTGCCCGTCGCGACGTGGGCGAGGCGATGCATGTCGCCAAGGACGCAGCGGCGAAGGCCGAGACCGAGCTCGACGAAGAGCTTCGAAACGCCGGTCGAGCAGGCGCCCCTGACGACGTGCCTCCCGGGTAGCACGCCGGCCTGGGCATGCCCGACCGTTCGTAGAATCAGTTCGTGCGTACGACCGCCGAGTTGCGCGAGGGCTTCCTCGCTTTCTTCGAGGAGAAGGGGCATCTGCGCTGTCCCTCAGCGTCGCTCGTTCCGCGGGCAGACGACCATTCGACGCTGTTCACCTCGGCCGGGATGCAGACGCAGATGCCCTACTTCCTGGGGCGGGAGACACCGCCCGCACCGCTCATCACGACCGCACAGAAGTGTTTCCGGACGCCCGACATCGACGAAGTCGGGCTCGACGGCTCGCACCTCACGCTCTTCGAGATGCTCGGCAACTTCTCGTTCGGGCAGTACTACAAGGAGGGTGCGATCGAGCTCGCGACCGAGTTCGTGCGCGAGCGCATGCGGCTCGACTGGGATCGTGTGTGGGCGACCGTCCACGCCGGCGACCCGCAGCTCTCACTTGGCCCCGACGAGGTCGCGATCGAGCTCTGGCAGAAGATCGGCATGCCCGCAGAGCGGATCGTGCCGTTGCCTACGTCCGAGAACTTCTGGTCGGTCGGAGGGCCTGGGCCTTGTGGCCAGGACTCGGAGATCTACTACGACTGGGGCCTTGAGCACGGTTGCGGGGAACCGGACTGCGCACCGGGGTGCACACGCTGCGAGCGCTTTCTCGAGTTCTGGAATCTCGTCTTCATGGAGTACGAGCTGCACGTCGACGGCACGCTGACGCCGCTTCCCGCGCAGAACATCGACACCGGCCTCGGCCTCGAGCGCGGTAGCGCAATCCTTCAGGACGTCATGTCGGTGTACGACACCGACGGGTATCGCGAGATCATGGACTGGATCGCAGTTGAGTCGGGCGTTGCGTACGGCGATTCTCCTGCCGCGACGAAGGCGCACCGCGTCCTCGCTGATCACGGGCGCGGCATGACGTTTCTCGTCTCGGACGGAGTGAGCCCGTCGAACGAGGGTCGAGGTTACGTCCTGCGCCGCATCATTCGCCGGGCGGTGCAGCAGGCGCGGAGGATCGGGCTCCACGAGGTGTACCGGCTCCCCGCGGTCGTTGTCGCTCAGATGGGAGCCGCCTATCCCGAGCTACGCGAGCAGGCGGAGGAGATCGCGCGCATCGTCCGTCTCGAGGAGGAGCGCTTCGGGGAGACACTCGAGCGAGGCCTTCGGCTGTTCGACGAGCTCGCCGACCGCGAATCGATATCCGGCGAGGAAGCGTTCACCCTCGCTGCGACGTACGGCTTCCCGCTCGAGCTTACGGTCGAGCTGGCCGAGGAGCGCGGCCAGGCGGTCGACGTCGACGGCTATCGCATCGAGATGGAGCGCCACCGCGAGGTTTCACGCGCAGGCGGTGCGACCGAGCTCCAGCGCGCCGCCGACTTCGCCCGGGATGCCGGGTTCGAGACCGAGTTCGTCGGCTATCGAAAGACAGAAGTCCTCACGCAGCTTGGCGCGCTCGAGGAGCTCGAGGACGGGCTCTTCCTCGCCAAGATCCGCGAATCGCCGTTCTATCCGGCCGGAGGAGGCCAGGTAACGGATCAGGGCTACATCGAGCTCGACGACGAGTCGGGCGCGCGCGCCGAGCTCGTCGAGGCGTACCGCTTCGGCGACGACCAGGCGCTCCTCCTGCGTGGTGAAGGATTCGCCGCGGGCGATCGCGTTCGCGCGGTCGTGCCGTGGAGCGTCCGCTTCCCGACGATGGCGAACCACACCGGGACGCATCTCCTGCACCAGTCGCTGCGTGACGTGCTCGGCGATCACGTCCGCCAGGCTGGATCAGCGGTGCGACCGGACAAGCTCCGCTTCGATTTCACCCACGAGCAGGCTTTGACGGTGGAGGAGCGGGAGACGGTCGAGCGCCGTGTCAACGAGCGGATCTTCGAGAACCTCCCCGTGCACATCTTCGAGACACCCATCGACGAGGCGCGCCGCCTCGGGGCGATGATGCTCTTCGGCGAGAAATACGGGGACATCGTCCGGGTCGTCGAGGTCCCGGGCTTCTCCGTCGAGCTGTGTGGAGGCACTCACGTCGCGTCGACGGCCGAGATCGGACCGTTCGTGATTCTCTCCGAGGGCTCCGTCGGGGCGGGTGTCAGGCGCATCGAGGCGATCACGTCAGGGGCTGCATGGGCGGTGCTAGACGAGCGGTCCCGCGAGCTCGCCGCTCTGCGCATCGAGCTCGAGACCGTTCGCAAGAGTCCACAAGCCAAGGCGTCTGCAGCGACGATTCAGCCAGCGCTTCCGGAGCCTGACGTGCGCTCCGAGCGGGGCATCAACATCATCGTCCAGCCGCTCGAGGGACTGGATGCCGACGAGTTGCTCGACCTGTCCGATCGCTACAAACGGCAGCATGCGCCTGCGGCGATCGTCCTTGGCTCGAAAGAGGATGGGAAGGTGCACCTCGTTGCGAACTTCGATACCTCGGTAGCCCAGCGCGTGAGTGCCTCCGACGTTGTCCGTCAGGCCGCGGCGATCGTCGGTGGCGGGGGAGGAGGGCGTCCGACCATGGCGCGTGCGGGAGGCAAGGACCCCGAGAAGCTCCCTGAGGCGCTGGCCGAGGCCGAGCGGCTCATCCTCTCGGCGCTGTGAAGGTCCTCGCACTCGACTTCGGTGCCGCGCGCACAGGTGTCGCCGTCTCCGATGCCACAGGAACGATTGCGCGACCCCTCGGCGTCGTCGAACGCGCGGCGACGCCCGACGGTCTCTCGAGGCTTGCCGAGATCGTGCGCGAGGAGGACGCGGAGCGGATCGTCGTCGGGCTGCCGCTCACGCTGCGCGGAAAGCGTGGGGAGCAGGCCGAAGCGACGGAGGACTTCGTGCTTGCGTTGCGCGAGACGCTCGACGTTCCGGTGGAGACATACGACGAGCGGTTCACGACCACCCTTGCTTCCCGAGATTCTGGAAACGCGCCCGAGGATGCCCGTGCGGCGGCACATCTCCTCGAGAGCTACCTCGGCCGGCTGAGCTCAGATCGCGGATGAGCTCTCCGGACAGCCCGCGCTCGAGCGCAAGGCGACTTTCCGCTCGCCGGTGGGGTGCCGTGCTCGTGCTCGTCGCGGTCGTGGGTGCAGCCGGTTGGGTGGGGGTTTCTCTCGTTCGGGGAGAGGACGAGCCTCCGCCTCCGACCGAGACGACGCCGCCCCTCGCCCGACTGCGGATCATCTTCCCGGAGGGCTTTACGAGACGCGAGATGGCCGATCGGGTCGCGGCGGTTCGCGAGATCGCGATCGAAAAGCGGGGCGTGACACCCCGGCTTACGCGAGCCGGCTATGTGACCTCCACCGCTGTCGCCAAGCCTCCAGCTGAGTTCCGGAAGGACTCGGCTGGCCGGTCGATCGAAGGTTTCCTCTTTCCGTCCACATATGAGTTCAGCCAGTTCACGTCTTCGACGAAGCTTGTGAGCGACCAGCTCGCAACATTCAGGCGGCAGTGGAGCAAGGTGAACCTCCGATACGCGAGATCCAAGAACCTGACGCCCTACGACGTCCTGATCATCGCGTCGATGGTGGAGAAGGAAACCGTGGCCCCCGAGGAGCGCCGGCTGGTCGCCGCGGTCATCTACAACCGGCTGCGGCTCAGGATGCCGCTCGGCATCGATGCCACGATTCGCTACGGACGGAACGTGCCGGGAACGGAGCCGCTCAAGCAGTCGGACCTCGAGAGCGACAATCCGTACAACACGCGCCGCCGGCTCGGCCTGCCGCCAACGCCGATCTCGAACCCCGGGCTCGCGTCGATGCGCGCGGCGGCCAATCCGGCCCGCGTCGACTACCTCTTCTTCGTGCGCAAGCCCGATGGGATCCACCACTTCTTCACGGCCAGCGAGTCGGAGTTCTTCCGCAAGAAGTGCGAGTACGGCTTCGGCTGCTGAGACAGCGGGGATGCCGAGTACGGCCGGATGCGGTGTTGGTTCGCTTTTGTGAAGACGTCGTGTTCCACCTGTGACTCCTCGGTCGATACGCTGACCACAGGGATCTCGGGGATCCCTTGGGGGTGGTTGGCGGCGCGGTCGAGATGTGCTCGAGTCTGCGCGCTCCGCATACTCCCGCCGTGAGCGAGATCAGCGGGAAGACGCGGCTTGTAGGCATCCTCGGCTGGCCGGTCGAGCATTCCTTGTCGCCGCGAATGCACAACGCGGCGTTCGCGGCGCTCGGCCTCGACTGGGCCTACGTTCCGCTGCCCACACCGCCCGCCCGCCTCGCGGACGCCGTTCGTAGTCTCCCCGCGCTCGGGTTCATCGGCGCGAACGTCACAGCGCCGTACAAGGTGGCCGTCGCTGCGCTCTGCGAGACGGACGCACCCTCTGTCAACACCCTCGTCGTTCGGGGCGACCGAATCGAGGGTTGGACCACAGACGCAGCAGTGCTCGCGGGGCTGACAACCGCACGTCCTGTGATCGTTGGTAACGGTGGCGCGGCCAGTGCGTTCCTTCAGGCGCTCCCGCACGCACGACAGTTCTCCCGGCGCGGCGTGTGGCCGCCGGATGTCGACGGTGCGGACCTCGTCGTCAACGCCACTTCAGCACGAGACGAGGTCGTCGTCCGCGTAGGCCGGGGCCAGACGCTCATCGACCTTCCGTATCCCGAGACGGCGACGGCGGTCGCCGCGCATCGGGCGGGTGCCACGGTCGTGACCGGCCTCGACGCTCTCGTAGCACAGGGAGCGGCGTCGTTCGAGCTCTGGACAGGTGTGCCCGCGCCGGTCGAAGTCATGCGCACGGCGGTCAAATCCAAGTAACAGAGTGTTACTTGGGGATCTAGGCTTGCGGGCGTGTCGCTCCAGCTCGTCACAGCCGGCGAGTCCCACGGGCCTGCGCTCGTCGCGATCCTGACAGGGCTTCCGGCCGGGCTACGACTCGATCGAGACGCGATCGACGAGGACCTCCGGCGGCGTCGAGAAGGCTATGGGCGCAGTCCGAGGCAGAAGCTCGAGCAAGACGAGGTCGATGTGCTCGCCGGACTTCGCCATGGCGTAACCCTTGGATCTCCGCTCGCGCTGCTGATTCGCAACAGGGACCACGAGAGCTGGGAGTGGGGGATGAGCCCGTGGGAGCCGGAAGGAGAGCCTTCCGGGAAGGGATCGACGCCTGTAACGCTGCCTCGCCCCGGCCACGCCGACCTGGCCGGCACGCTCAAGTTCGGGCATGACGACGTTCGCAACGCGCTGGAGCGTGCGAGCGCGCGACACACTGCAATCCAGGTCGCGGCTGGTGCCGTGGCGAAGAGGCTGCTCGCTGAGATCGGCATCACCGTCGCTGGAGCCGTCCTGGAGATAGGCGGCGAGACGAGCGAGGACGGCTGGAAGCGGGCAACCGACGACGCTCGCGCCGATCGCGACACGGTGGGGGGAGTCATTGAAGTGCGTGCCGACGGAGCGCCCCCTGGACTCGGCTCGTACGCGGACAAGCAGGATCGCCTCGACGCCCGGTTGGCAGCGGCGCTGATGGGCATCCAGGCCGTGAAGGGCGTCGAGATCGGGGAGGGTTTCTCGCTCGCCGGCAAGCGAGGTTCAGAAGCGCACGATGAGATCGAGCCCGGTTTGCGCCGCAGCACGAATCGCGCCGGCGGCATCGAGGGGGGCGTTACGAACGGCGAGCCTGTTGTCGTTCGTGCGGCAATGAAGCCGTTGTCGACCCTCATGCGGCCGCTTCGCTCGGTCGACCTCGAGACCGGCGAGCCCGGAGAAGCGCTCGTGGAACGAAGCGACGTCCAGGCCGTCGAGGCGCTCGCGGTCGTTGCCGAGGCGGCTGTGGCCTGGGAGCTCGCCCGTGCGGCGAAGGAGAAGTTCGGCGGTGACGCGCTCGTCGACTTCACCGCGGCCCACAGTGCGTACCTGGAGCGCATCGACTGGCCGCGACAGCTCTGAACGCACTGGATCGGCACGTCGCGCTCGTCGGCTTCATGGGCGCGGGGAAGTCCACGCTCGGACCCGTGCTCGCCGAGCGACTCGGATCGACCGTTCGTCTCTGTGGACGAAGTCGTCGAGGAGCGCGCGGCCATGAGCGTCGCGGACATCTTCGAGGGTCGTGGTGAACTCGCTTTTCGAGAGCTCGAGGAGGAAGCCGCGATCGACGTGCTTGCACGGCGACGCCTGTCTGTCATCGAGATCGGCGGTGGAGGACTGGCGTCCGCGGCCACACGCGCCGCTCTCGTCGAGAGCGCATTCACCATCCATCTGGAGACGACTGCCGCCGAGGCGTGGGAACGCGTTGCGAAGAGCGGGCGCCCGCTCGCCCGGGATCCGGACGAGTTCCGGCTCCTCTTCGAGGAGCGCCGCGCCCTGTACGACGGCTCGGACGGAAGTGCGCGAGATCTCGACGGAGCCGTCCTTGCTGCCGCCGGTGTTCACGTCTGTCCCGGTGGGCTCGACCGGCTCGGCGAGCTCGTACCGGCAACGGGACCGGTCGAGCTGGTCGTGGACGAGCACGTCGACTCGCTCTATGGCGACCGAGCGCGCGCGGGGCTCGGTGAGCGCCTTACGGCAACCCACCTCGTGCCGGCGGGCGAGCGGGCGAAGACCGTCGGGGAGGCGAAGCGGCTGTGGTCAGCGCTGCGACTCGGCCGAGACGGGACGATCGTTGCGCTCGGGGGTGGTTCCGCGATCGATGTGGCGGGGTTTGTCGCCGCCACCTACGCCCGCGGTGTCTCCTGGGTGGTCGCTCCCACCACTCTGCTGGCGCAGGTCGACGCGGGTATCGGCGGCAAGACCGCGATCGACGTCCCGGAGGGCAAGAACCTCGTGGGAGCCTTTCACTGGCCGGCGCGGACCATCGTGGATCCCGACACCCTCGACACGCTTCCTGCGAAGGAGATGGAAAACGGCCGCGCCGAGGTCGTGAAGACCGGCCTCCTCGCGGGCGAGCCGCTCTGGGAGCTCGAGATCTCCGAGCAGGTTCGCCGCTGCGCGGCGTTCAAGGCCGCCGTCTGCCTCCGCGATCCGTTCGACTGCGGAGAGAGAGGACAGCTGAACCTCGGGCACACGTTCGCGCACGCGCTCGAAGCCGCATCCGGGTATTCGCTGCCCCACGGGCACGCCGTCGCCCTCGGCTTGCTCGGCGCGCTGAGAATCTCTGGCCTCGAGGACGAGGCTCGGCAAGTCGAGGAGATTCTCCGCCCGGTACGCGCGACGGTCGACCGCGACAGGGCATGGGAGGCACTGGAGCGCGACAAGAAAGCCGAGGGCGGCCGCCCCAGGCTCGTCCTCCTCGAAGCTCCGGGCAAGCCTCGACTCGGCGTCGAGATCGAGCCGGAGCTCGTTCGCTCGGTCCTCGACTCATTGATCGCGTAGTTTGCGAACGTGCGGATTCTCGTGCTCAACGGCGTCAACCTCGACGTGCTCGGGCGACGCGATCCCGAGATCTACGGAACGATGGGCATCTCCGAGCTCGAGACGCGGCTCTACGACTGGGCGCTTCGGCTCGACTGCACGGTCAGGTGTCGCCAGACGAACCACGAAGGCGAGTTCATCGACTGGTGCCACGAGGCGTACGAGTGGGCCGACGGCGTGATCGTCAATCCCGGCGCGTGGTCGCACTACTCCTGGGCGCTCAGGGACGCCGTGGAGCTCTTCACGGTGCCGGTCGTCGAGGTGCACCTCTCGAACGTCGACGACCGTGAGGAATGGAGGCGCTTTTCGGTGCTCGAGGGTTGCGTGGCGGCGCGCATCATCGGCAAGGGGCCGGAAGGCTACAAGGAGGCGCTGGAGTTCCTCGTGAGCGCCGGCAAGGCGGACGAGTGACTCGGATCGAGCGTCTTGCCGCCCTGCTCGACGAGCCGCTTCTCGTCGCCGGTCCCCCATACGTCCTCGGCGGTCAGGCGAACGTCCGCTACCTCACAGGTCTTCAGAGCTCGAACTCGGCGGTGCTCGTGGAGCCGGACGCGGCCGCGACGCTCTACGCCGACTTCCGATACGCCGCTCGAGGTCGCGAAGTCGAAGGCGTGACGTTCGTCGAGACTGCTAGGGCGCTGCTGCCAGCCGTCGGCGAGGTCCTGAGTGGGAGGCGAATCGCGTTCGAGGAAGCTCATCTGCCGTACGCGGGATATCGGGCGCTGACGGACGCGGGGGTGGAGGCGGTGCCGTCCTCGGGTCTCGTGGAGTCGCTCCGCGCCGTCAAGGACGAGTCGGAGATCGAGGTGATGCGCCGCGCGGGCGCGCTCTCCGACCAGATCTTCGCGGCGCTCTCCAGGGAGCGGTTCACGGGCCGTACCGAACGGGAGCTTGCGTGGTGGATCGAGCGGAGCTTCCGCGAAGACGGAGCCGAAGGCGTGTCGTTCGAAGCCGTCGTCGCAGCCGGGCCGACCGCATCATCACCCCACGCAGTGCCGGGCGATCAGCCGATCGAGGCAGGTGTGCTCGTCACCATCGACGCGGGTTGCATCCTGGAGGGTTATTGCTCCGACTGCACGCGCACGTTTGCGGTGCGCGAAGTGTCGGAGCGGCTGTCGGAGCTTTACGCGCTCTGTCTCGAAGCCCAGCTCGCAGGCCTCGCAGCCGTCGGGCCCAAGGTGCATGGGCGCGACGCGGACGCCGCTTCCAGGGTTCCGATCGAGGCGGCCGAGCTCGGCTGGGCATACGGTCACGGCCTCGGCCACGGCGTCGGCCTCCAGATCCACGAAGGGCCGACGCTCAGGCCCGACTCGACCGACGTGCTCGAGCCGGGGAACGTTGTCTCTGTCGAGCCCGGGATCTATCTCCCCGGCGACGCGGGTGTTCGCATCGAGGATCTCGTACTCGTGACAGACGAGGGCAGCGAGCGCCTCACGCAGTTCACCAAGGAGCTGATCACGGTCATCTAGAGCCGAGAGATAGCTCGCCCCTACAATGCGCGCGCGATGGCCGAGACAGTGACCACCAACCAGTTCCGCAACGGTATGCACGTCGAGCTCGACGGCTCGGTGTGGCGCATCGTCGAGTTCCAGCACGTGAAACCAGGCAAGGGCGGCGCATTCGTGCGGACGAAGCTCAAGGCGCTCGGATCGGGCGCAGTCGTGGATCGCACCTTTCGCGCCGGGGAGAAGTTCGCGCGGGTCCACACCGAGGTGAAGAACGTCCAGTTCATGTACGACGACGGCTCCGAGGCCCACTTCATGGACGAGGAGACGTACGACCAGTTCGGGCTCCCGCACGCGGAGATCGCTGACGCGCTCGCGTACATCGCCCCGTCGAGCACGGTGCAGATGCTCGCGGTCGACGGCAAGCCTGCGGGGCTGCAGATGCCTGCATCGGTCGAGCTCCAGGTGACGGACACCGAGCCCGCCGTACGGGGAGACACCGTCTCGAACGTGACGAAGCCTGCGACGCTCGAGACGGGCGCGGTCGTCCAGGTGCCGCTCTTCGTCGACCGTGGCGAGCGGATCAAGGTCGATCCGCGCGAAGGCCGCTACATCTCGCGCGCCTGAGGCCGCAGGCCGCCGATCCTCGGCGACGGAGGCGGCGCCCTTCGATGTCGCGCGAGCCGTTACCAGCCCGGGAGATGGGTCGCTAAGGTCCTAGGTCGTGGCCAAACTGGTCGATACGACGATCCGTCTTCTCTCGCAGGAGCCGCTCGCCGGGGCTCTGCCGACGGCCGAGGTCCTGCGCGTGGCCGAGATCCTCGACCAGGCCGGGTTCGCGTGCCTCGAGATCTCCGGCGGAGGAGTCTTCGACGCCACGGTGCGACGGCGCGTGGAGAGTCCTTGGGAGCGGATTCGCGGGATCAAGTCGCGCGTCTCGACGCCACTCGGGATCGCGCTTCGTGGACGGTTTCTAGTCGGTTCGCGCCCGGTCAGCGGCGACATCGTCGGGCGGTTCGTGTCCTGTGCTGCGGAGAACGGGATCGAGGTGTTCCGCCTCCACGACCCGCTCAACGACGTTTCCAATCTCCGGGAGGCGGGAGCCGCGATCACGAACGCAGGCGGCGCGTTCCACGCGGGCCTCGTCTACAGCCCCGGTCGCACGGACGAGACCGACACGCTCGTCGAGCAGGCGCGCAAGCTGCCTGAGCTCGGTGCGACGCGTGTCATCGTCAACGACCCGACGGGCGCCCTCGTCCCGCATCGCGCGCAGGAGCTGGTAGCGCGGCTCAGAGAGGCGAGCGCGCTTCCGGTTGGCTTCTACGTGCAAGGCGCGGCAGGCGTAGGCCTGGCGTCAGCGCTGGCCGCAGTGGAGGCAGGTGCCGACCTCGTCGCTACAGCCGTGTATCCGCTCGCACTCGCATTGCACCGCGTCTCGGGCGAGTCTTTGTCCGAGTCCCTCGACGGCCTCGGCCACGCGACGGGCCTCGATGCCGCGAAGCTCTGGGATGCCGCCGACGTGATCGACGAGCACATCGGCGACGAGCCGGTCGCCCCGGTTGCACCGCGGATCGCCGTACGTGCCGCGGAGTTCGATCTTCCCGCCGGGCTCGTCGCCGCACTCGAGGTTCACCTCAGGGCTCACGCCGCGGCCGATCGATTGCTCGAAGTCCTCGAGGAGGTCGGGCGTGTTCGAGCCGAGGCGGGCTGGCCACCGCTCGCGGCGCCGATAGGCCAGATCCTTGCGTCGCAGGCTCTCATGCACGTTCTGGAGGCGCGCCGCTACGGAACGGTGATCGACGAGTTTCGCGAGCTCGTACAGGGGGGCTATGGCGACACACCTGAGCCGATCGACAAGACGGTCGCCCGTGCCGTCGAGCTGCTCTCACCGGGTCACCTGGAGGCAGACGACCCGGTGACGACGGAGGACGTTCGCGAGCAGGCGGAAGGTCTCGCCGCAAGCGAGGAAGAGCTCGTGCTCATCGCCATGTTCGGCACCGACGCCGAAGAGCTCCTGCGGATGATCCGTGCACGTCACTCGAGCGGTACCGTCCTCATCGCCGAGGACGCCGACGCCGAGCGCGGAGAGCGCATCCGCGAGCTCGTCAAGATCGTGCAGGAGAGCGGCGTCGGCGAGATCGAGATCGAAGACGAGGGCATGCGCGTCTCCGTGCGACGCGCCGACGAGCCCGCCACGCTCACGAGCGCCTCGGTCGCGCCGGATGGCGGCCCGGCGACCTCGACGGCGGAGCCGCCTGACGCCGATGGAGTCGTTCGCGTCGAGTCGCCTATGGTCGGCGTCTTCTATCGCGCTCCGAACCCCGGAGCGCCTGCGTTCGTCGACATCGGTGACACTGTCGTGCCGGGACAGACGCTCTGCGTCCTCGAGGCAATGAAGCTCTTCAACGAGCTGAAGGCGGAGACGACAGGCACCGTGCGGGCGATTCACGTCGAGAACGCGCAGCCGGTCGAGTTCGGGCAGCTCCTGTTCGAGGTCGACCCGATCCTGGCGCCTCCGGCCGTCTAGGAGCTGGGCGTGTTCTCGCGCGTCCTCGTCGCGAATCGGGGCGAGATCGCAGTGCGCGTGATCCGCGCGCTCCACGAGCTGGGAGTCGAGGCGGTGGCTGTCTACTCGACGGCGGATCGCGACGCTCTGCACGTCGAGCTGGCGGATCAGGCGGTATGCATCGGCCCCCCTGCGGCGGCTGAGAGCTACCTCGAGATCCCGAACATCGTCGCCGCAGCCGAGACCACCGGGTGTGAGGCCGTCCACCCGGGGTATGGCTTCCTGGCCGAGAACGACGAGTTCGTACGAGCCTGCGAGAGCTCCGATCTCGTCTTCATCGGGCCGTCAGCCGAAGTCGTGGAGCAGATGGGAGACAAGGTGCGCGCGAAGGAGATCCTGCGTCGTGCCGGTGTGCCTCTCGTTCCCGGCTCGGACGGAGCCGCAGACCTCCCCGACCTGCAGCGGGCCGCACGTGACGCAGGTTTTCCCGTGTTGCTCAAGGCATCGGCCGGTGGAGGCGGGAAGGGCATGAGACTCGTCGTGTCGGAGGACGAGCTCGGAGGGGCATACGCGTCCGCGAGCGCCGAAGCGGAAGCCGCTTTCGGCGACGGGTCGCTCTACGTCGAGAAGGCGCTCTCGCCGGCCCGCCACGTCGAGATCCAGGTCCTGTGCGACGGCGAAGGCAACGTGCTGACGCTCGGCGAGCGCGAATGCTCGATCCAGCGGCGGCATCAGAAGCTGATCGAGGAGTCGCCCTCGTCTGCGCTCGATCCGCAGACGCGCGAGGCGATGGAAACTGCCGTCGAGCGCGCGTGTGTCGCAATCGGCTACCGGAATGCCGGGACCTTCGAGTTCCTCGTGGGTCCTGACGGCGACTTCTACTTCATCGAAGTGAACTGCCGGCTCCAGGTCGAGCATCCGGTCAGCGAGCTCGTGACGGGACTCGACATCGTGCGCCAACAGGTGAGGATCGCCGCCGGGGATCGGCTCGAGCTCACGGGGCGGGCACCGAGGCGTGGGCACGCCATCGAGATCCGGATCAATGCCGAGGACCCGGCGCGCGGCTTTCTTCCTGCTCCCGGAATCGTCAGCAGGTTCGTGCCGCCGCTCGGCGCCGGGATACGCGTCGACACGGCGATCCGGGCGGGCGACCACATCCCTCCGTTCTATGACTCCATGATCGCGAAGATCGTCGTTTGGGACGAGACCCGCCCCGCGGCCATCTCCAGAGCGCTTCGTGCGCTGACGGAGCTCGAGATCGAGGGCATTCCCACCACGCGCGAGGTTGCGCTCGACGTCCTCGGCTCCCGCGAGTTCGGAAGCGGCGAGTACTCGACCTCGACGCTCGAGGAGCTCGTCGGTCGAGTGCCCTCGCTCTCGGCGCAATGACTAACACTCGCTTTCAGCTCGCGTTCACGGGGGAAACCATGTTTCCCCCGTGTGCCCCCTTCTTCTTGACAACGTGGGGAACTCGGGTTTCCCACACCCCTACCCGCCCCATGAGCCCACCGGCCGGCAGGCGCACGGGTAGACGCCAGGCGCTCTTCCTTCTCTACCAGTGGGATCTCACCGGCCAGGAGCTGGCCTCGCTCTACGAGGGCGAGCCGGACGAGTTCGCGCGCTCTCTCGCCGAGGCCGTCGCGTTGCGAGCGCCCGCGCTCGACCGGCGCATCACCGAATCGTCCCCGGATTGGCCCGCCGACCGGCTGGGTACGCTCGAGCGCAATATCCTGCGAGTCGGCGTGTACGAGCTCGAGGAGGGGACTGTGCCGCACGAGGTGGCGATCAACGAGGCGGTCGTGCTCGCAAAGCGGTATGCGACCGACGACGCGGCGCGGCTCGTGAACGGCATCCTCGGTCGTGTGGCTCGGGAGGAGGACGCCGCTTGACGAGCGTCGACGAAGCCCTGGCACGCGCTGAGGAGTTGCTCACACGACTCAACGAGCGGCGAGAAGAGCTCGAACGGCTTGCGGAGGCGGATGACGTCGACGGGGACGCCGCGGTCGACGTCATCGCCGAGCTCGCGGAGCTCGCGAGGCAGATCGAGGTCGAGTTGACGCGCGCGCGGACAATGGCCGATGCGGCCGGCTGAGGAGCTGCGCGCCGCCGTCGAGGCGTATCTGAGGTCGCTGACACTGGCTTCCGAGCTTGGGCAGCTCGAGGAAGCGCTTCGCTACTCGCTCGAATCGAAGGGCAAGCGGGTTCGGCCGGTGCTCTGTCTGGCCGTAGTGGAGGCGGCGGGAGGTGACATGGAGCAGGCGCTTCCGGCCGCCGCGGCCCTCGAGCTCGTTCACACCTTCTCGCTCGTCCACGACGACTTGCCTGCGATGGACGACGACCCCGAGCGGCGAGGACGCCCGAGCTCGCATGTCGAGTTTGGAGACGGTGTCGCGTTACTCGCCGGCGACGCGCTGCTCGTCGAGGCCTTGCGTCTCGCGCTCTCGTACGAAGACCCCGGCATCGCCCGCGAGCTCGTCGAAGCGACGCTCGGGATGATCGGAGGCCAGTACCGTGACATCACGGGCGACGACGACGATCTGGCGGAGCTCCACCGGCTCAAGACGGGGAAACTCTTCGCCGCCTCGGTCGGACTCGGCCTCCGCGTGGCTGGCGTCTCCGAGCGGAATCGGGCGCACTGGCGTGGCTTCGGCGCCGAGATCGGACTGCTCTTCCAGGTCGTTGACGACATTCTCGATGAGGATGGGCTCGCATCTCGCCTTTCGGCTGCCGAGGTGAGGCGGCTGGCAGACGACGCTGCCAACCGAGCTCGTGCGGAGCTCGATGCCATTCCGGGAGACATGAGCGTTCTCCGTGAGCTCGTCGATGCCGTTGCCTTTAGAACCCTTTGAGGGATCGACGCAGCCGGTTCTCTGAGTACGATCTGACCCTCACGGACAGACCAGGTCTGCGCGGCGTGTGGCCTTTGCTCGCATGTGCGGACCGTCGCTCCACTCTCTATGTCGACCCGCCTTCGCAGCCGCCTGTTCACGTTCGCTCTTGCGGCCGTTGTCGCCGTCGCAACTGCGCTTCCTGCCGTTGCCTACGGGGACGAAGGCACGCGGCCCAGACCGCCATGGGTCGTAGAGCCCGAGGTCCCGACGATCGGCGAGCGCGCGGCTCAGGTGGCCATGAAGGCTGTCGGCGTCCCCTACCGGTGGGGTGGGGAGTCTCCCGCGAACGGCTTCGACTGCTCGGGCCTCGTGCGCTGGGCGTACGGCCGCGTCGGGATCGAGCTCCCGCACAACTCCTACGCGCTCTACAGCGAGGGACGCCGGGTTACAGCGGCGCGAATGGAGCCGGGCGACGTCCTGTTCTTCGAAGGGCTCGGGCACGTCGGGCTCTATCTCGGCCGCGGACGAATGGTGCATGCGCCGCAGACCGGGCGCGATGTCGAGGTGATCCGCCTGGACGGATCGAACTACGGGTCGCGCCTGATTGGCGCGCGCCGTGTCACCTCGGCGTAGCCGAACGCATCATCATTGGCCCGTGACCATCGGGCCGGAGACCGGCATCAAGCCTCTGCTGCTTCCTCCCAAGTTGCGCACGCTCGAGAGCGCACAACGGCTGCTGGGAGCGGGCGCGGCATGAAGAAGCGACTGGACACGCTCCTTCTCGAACGTGGCCTCGCGGAGAGCCGCAGTCAGGCGCAGGCGCTCGTCCTGGCCGGACTCGTGCAGGGGCATGACAAGCCGGGCGAGCAAGTCGACGAAGACGCCGAGTTGCACGTCGAGCGTCCACCGCGCTTCGTATCACGTGGCGGGGAGAAGCTGCAGCATGCGCTCGACGTGTTTCACGTCGTCGTCGAGGGTCGTGACTGCGCGGACGTCGGCTCATCCACGGGCGGCTTCACGGACTGCTTGCTCCAGGCCGGTGCGGCCCGGGTCATCGCAATCGACGTCGGGTACGGGCAGCTCCATCCACGCATGCGGACCGATCCCCGCGTCACGGTGCTCGAGCGGACGAACTCGCGATCGCTGACTGCACTCCCGTTCGCACCGGGTCTCGTGGTCTGCGATGTCTCGTTCATCAGCGTCACCAAGGCATTGCCTCCGGTGCTCGCGCTCGCGACGCAGGGCTGGGAGGCAGTCGTCCTCGTCAAGCCGCAGTTCGAGGCCGGGCGCGCAGAAGTCGGTAGAGGTGTGGTTCGCGACCCCGAGGTGCAACGAAAGGTCCTCGAAAGAGTTGTCGAAGCCGCGCGGACATGGGATGGCGCCACGGTCGGGGTCGTAGACTCAGGGCTGCCGGGCCCGAAGGGGAACCGGGAGTTCTTCGTCCACCTCCTACACCGCGCCTCACAACCGACTCTCGATGACATCGACCGCTGGATCGCCGAGGCCGTTGGCTAAGACGGTCACCAAGGCTGCGGTCGTCACGCACGGGACGCCGGGGCAGATCGGCGCGGGCCTCGCGCGGCTGCAAGCGGTGGCTGCCGAGCACGGGGTCGAGCTCCTGTTCCCGTCGGAAGAGGCCGAGAAGCATGGCTTCGAGCCCGCCGTCGATCACTCAGCGGTCGACATCGCGGTCGTTCTCGGTGGTGACGGCACGGTTCTCCGTGCGCTGACGCGCTTTCTCGGAACCGGCGTACCCGTGATCGGGGTCAACTTCGGGCGTGTGGGATTCCTGAGCTCCATGGGCCGGCGCGACCTCGAGGCTGGGCTCGCACGCGTTTTCGCCGGCGAGTACGAGATCGTTGAGCTGCCAACCCTCGAGGTCGAGCACCCGAGTGGGACCGGGCGCGCCGTCAACGACGTCGTGGTCGCGAGCGGGTCGCTCGGGCGCATGATCGAGCTGGACCTCGCCGTCGGCGGAGAGGAGCTCGGTCGCCAGCCGTGTGACGGGATCATCTGTTCGACACCCTCGGGGTCGACCGCCTACAACCTCTCGAACGGCGGACCGATGCTGATGTGGGGTCTCGAGGCGATGGCGCTCACCTATGTGGCTGCCCACTCGCTACATGCGCGGCCGCTCGTGATCCCGCCGGGAGCCGACGTGATCGTGTGGAACCGGACCCACGACGTCGAGGCAGGCGTGCTCGTAGACGGCCATCGAGTCGCGACCCTGGGCAAGTCGGACAGGGCCGTCATCCGCATCGGGCCCGAGCGGTCACTCCTCGCGACCCTGCCTGAAGCGACCTTCGTGCGACGCTATCGCCAGAGCTTTGCTTCGTAGGTGAGCGGCGCGAGCCAGCAGCAACCGTCAGCGACCGTCTAACCCGCATGGCTGCTGCCGGGAGTGAACCGCAGCAATCCCCAGCAACCAGGCAGAGAATCCGGCTAGAGTCCTGGCTAGATCCTGGCTAGATCCTGACTAGGCGCGCGGGATTCTTCCCGCGAGCTTGATGCGAATGCCGACAGCCATAGCGAACCCACTTTCAATCGAGAGCACGACCCGTCACGGCGAGTCTTGCATTCCGCGACATGTCATGGGCTGACTTGCGCCAGTGTTGGGGAATGACGCCTGAGCGCGTGTCGGTCGTCAGCCGATTTGCTCGGCCAGCCCGATGAGAATGCCCTCGGGGCCTCGGACGTAGCAGAGCCGATACATGTCTTCGTACTGGACTACTTCGTCGACGAGCTGCGCGCCGTGTCTGCCGGAGCCGGGCCGAGCGTATCGTCGAGGTCGTCCACGGCGAACATGACACGCAGATAGCCCAGCGCGTTCACCGGGGCGTTTCGGTGATCGGCAACCACGGGCGGCGTGAGAAAGCGCGAGAGTTCGATCCTGCCGTGGCCGTCCGGCGTACGCATCATGGCGATCTCGACGCGCTGGTCGCGCAGTCCAGTGACGCGCCCTGACCAGTCTCCTTCGATCATCGCTCGACCTTCGAGTTCGAGGCCCAGCTCGGCGAAAAAGGAGATAGCGGTATCGAGGGATTCCACCACGATCCCGACGTTGTCCATCCGTTGAAGCGCCACGCGGCCATTCTTGCCGATCGCAAAAAATCACCGTCTCCGCGAGGCGCGCGGATCAGATGTCCGTACCTCAGGTTGTGCGAGCGTCCTCTCTCTTGGGCGCCGCGGAGTCACACTTCTCCCTCGAGTCGTGACCGATCTGCGCAAGAGGCGCACCTGTACACCTAACGTTCACTGGTTTATGCTCGCCGTGGAACACGATGGAGCCGGTTCCACAGACGCGGTTCGAAGGAGGGAGATAGCCCCACGATCTTGCCGACCGAGCCACTCTGGCATCGCGTCGGCCGGGCTCGTTCGTCGTTCTCGACAGCTCGCCAAGGAGGACATTTCATGCATCCGCATCTCGTGCATCCGCATCGCACCACCCGGAGTCGCCGCTGGTTCTTGTTGGCGGTCGTCACGGTCAGCGCGCTCGCCGTTGCAGTCGGCGCCGCCCCCGGCTCGCCGACGAAGAGCCAACAATCCACACTGACTGCGCTAATCGGAAGCTCTGGACCCGCCGAGACCTTCGCGGTCACCGGCGCGGTGAAGGCGTTCACGAAGCAGACCGGCATCGAGGTGAACCTGGTCGTCGCCTCCGACCTCGGGCAACAGCTCGCCCAGGGCTTCGCGTCCGGGAATCCGCCCGACATCTTCTATCTCAGCAACGACAGTGTCGCGACGTACGCGCAGGCGGGCAGCCTCGCCCCGCTCAACAAACTCAAGAACGTCAAGGCCTTCTATCCGAGCCTCCGCGCGGCGTACACGTACAAGGGCAACCTGTATGCGGCGCCGAAGGACTTCTCGACGCTCGCCCTCGTGATCAACAGCGCTTCGTGGCAGCGTGCGAGGCTGACGGCCAAGGACTACCCGAAGACGTGGGCGCAGCTCGCGTCCGTCGCGAAGAAGCTCACCCGCTCGGGGCAGGTAGGCCTCTGCACGGGTGCCGAGTTCCACCGCCTCGGCGTGTTCATGATTCAGAACGGCGGCTGGCTCGTCTCCAAGAACGGGAAGACCGCCACGGTCAACAGCAAGGAGAACATCCAGGCGTTCAACTACGTCAAGCAGATGATCAATGCCGGCTCGTTCAAGCTCACCAACCAGCTCGGTGTCGGCTGGGGCGGTGAAGGCTTCGGGAAGGAGCAGTGCGCCATGACGATCGAAGGCAACTGGATCGCAGGCGCAATGAAGAACGACTACCCGAACGTCAAGTACCGCGTCGTCCAGCTCGCGCCCGGGCGTGCCGGCATGGGGACGCTGCAGTACGACGGCGGGTGGGGCATGGCCGCCGCCTCGAAGAACAAGACCGCCGCGATGTCCCTGATCGTGTACCTGACCTTGCCGAAGGTCCAGATGGGTAACGCCCGGGCGTTTGGCGTGATGCCGTCCCTGAAGGCGCTCAAGAAGCCGTGGAGCAAGCTCTACCCGCAGTTCGCTGCCTACCTGGCCGGTGCCGACTACTCGAAGAGCATCCCGAACGTGCCTGGCATCGCGACGGTGCTCGGCGACTTCAACCAGCAGCTCCAGGGACTTCCGAACACGGATTCGAAGACGATCCTCGATCGGATAGATCGCGAGCTGCAGGCGATCCTGCCCAAGTAACGCACAGGAAAAAGCCCGCCGGCGGCGCTCGCGCCGCCGGCGGGCGACGGCACGCACGAGGAGGCGCGTTTGCTGAATAGGTTCGCGCGGCGCCGCGACCCTGGGATTCGCGGGCATCAGGCGGCGGCCGGCTGGCTGTTTCTCGCGCCCGCGATCGTCCTCCTCGGGCTGTTCCTGGTGCTGCCGATCGCGATGGCGCTCTGGGTCAGCTTCTCCGACTGGAACGGCAACGGCAGCCCGTTCGGCGCGAACGCCCACTTCGTCGGCCTCGAGAACTACCGGCACCTGCTCACGCAGCCGGGGCTCGACCAGAGCAACTTCGGGACGTCGCTGCGCAACAACTTCTACTACGTCCTCCTCGTCGTCCCGATCCAGACGGCCGTCTCGCTGTTCCTCGCGGTGCTCGTCAACCGTGGCATCAAGGCCGTCGGGTCCTTCCGGACGGCCTTCTACTTCCCCTCGGTCACGAGCTCGGTCGCGATCACGATCCTGTTTCTCTTCCTCTTCTCGCCGACCGGCGTTATCAACAAGCTCCTGTCGTACGTCGGTGTGACCGGGCCCGCGTGGCTCTACGACCCACGCGGGCTCTTCCACGTCATCCTCGAGCAGTTCGGTGTCAACCAGCCGCCCGCCTCGCTCGCGAACGGGATGTTACTCGGCGTCAGCTATTGGGACTGGCTGTCCGGCCCGAGCATCGCAATGTGCGTCTTCATCGTGATGGCCGTGTTCACGACGTCGGGGACATTCATGCTGCTCTTCCTCGCTGCGCTGCAGAGCATCGACGACTCGGTCAACGAGGCGGCCGCTCTGGACGGCGCGACCGAATGGCGGAAGTTCCGGTACATCACTGTGCCGATGATCCGGCCGATGATCTTCACGGTCGTGACGCTCGGCCTGATCGGCACCTGGCAGATCTTCGACCAGATCTATGTCGGGACGAAGGGGAGTCCATCGAACACCACGCTCACGCCGGCGTTCCTGTCGTTCAACACCTCGTTCAACGGCAACGAGTGGGGAGTCGGCGCGGCGATCGCCTTCATCCTCTTCGCGATCATCGTCTTCTTCACAGTCGTGACGCGGCTCGTGACGCGCAATCCCGACCGCGTCCCGCGCCGGCGCCGCTTCGGGCCGACGCAGCCGATCGGCTTCCCCGACGCATCGCGCATCGCATCGGGCGAGCCAGGGAGCGCACGGTGAACGACGCGAGCGCCGTGCAGCGGCGACGGCTGCGAACCGGGCTCTCGTACGGCGTCCTCGTCGCGATCGCGGTCGTCTTCCTCTTCCCCTTCGTGATCGCGGTGGTGACGTCCTTCAAGACCGACCCGGACGCGACGGCCAATCCGCTCACCCTCATTCCTTCCCCGTTCACGACGGAGGCGTACAGCCAGCTCTTCAAGGATCAGGACTTCCTGCTCTGGGTGAAGAACTCGGTGTTCGTGACGCTCAGCGTCACGTTCCTCCGCGTCTTCCTCGTCAGCCTCGCCGGCTATGCGCTTGCGCGCCTGCGCTTCCGTGGGCGCGCCGCCGTGTTCACGGCGATCGTCGCCGTCATGGCGGTGCCCGGGGTCGTGCTCCTCATCCCGAAGTTCCTGATGATCCGCCAGCTCGGGATCTACGACACGTACCAAGGCATGATCATCCCGCTGCTCGTCGACGCCGCCGGCATCTTCATCATGAAGAACTTCTTCGAGTCGATCCCCGTGAGCGTGGAGGAGTCGGCACGGATCGACGGCGCGAGCCTCTTCCGGATCTATTGGTCGATCGTGCTGCCGATGGCATGGCCTGCGCTCATCACGCTCTTCATCCTGTCCTTCCAGGGCTCGTGGAACGAGCTGGCGCACTTCATCATCTCCGCGCAGAGCACCAGCCTGAACACGCTCACGAAGGGCGTCGCACAGCTCGCATCCGGGCAGCTCGGCTCCGGGAACCGTTACCCACTGAAGCTCGCGGCGTCGGTGTTGATGACGATCCCGGTCGCGATCCTGTTCTTCATCTTCCAGCGGCGGATCATGAACGCGTCCGCCGGTGCCGTGAAGGAGTAGCCGTGGCCGGAGTCACCTTCGACAACGTGACCAAGACCTACGGCGACGGCTTCCTTGCCGTCTCCGACCTCAACCTCGACGTGCACGACGGCGAGTTCGTGGTCCTCGTCGGCCCGTCCGGCTGCGGCAAGTCCACCGCGCTGCGCATGCTTGCGGGGCTCGAGGAGATCTCGGGCGGCACGGTCAAGATCGGCGAGCGCGTCGTCAACAACCTGCCGCCGGGCAAGCGCGACATTGCGATGGTCTTCCAGAACTACGCGCTCTACCCGCACATGACAGTCGCCGAGAACATCGGCTTCGCCCTGCGCATGCGCAAGGTGCCGAAGCAGGAGGCGCGCAGGCGAATCGAGGAGACCGCCCGCATCATCGGCCTCCTCGACCACCTCGACCGCAAGCCGAAGCAGCTCTCCGGCGGCCAGCGGCAGCGCGTCGCGATGGGCCGCGCGATCGTCCGCGAGCCGCAGGTGTTCCTGATGGACGAGCCGCTCTCGAACCTGGACGCGAAGCTGCGCGTTCAGATGCGCGCCGAGATCTTCCGCATCCAGCGCCAACTCCACGTCACCACGGTGTACGTGACGCACGACCAGGTCGAGGCGATGACCATGGGGGACCGCGTCGCGGTGCTTCGGCGTGGCGTGCTACAGCAATTCGAAGTGCCGCAGCACCTCTACGAGCATCCGGCGAATCTCTTCGTCGCGAGCTTCATCGGCAGTCCCGCGATGAACATGCTGGAGGCCACTGTCGAGCGCGATGGTGACGCGCCCGTGCTCCGTCTCGGTTCATCGACGCTGCCGGTTCCACGCGACGCCGCCAACGAGCTCGGCCGGCACGCCGGCAAGCGCATCGCCCTCGGCATCCGCCCGGAGGCGCTCCGGGAAGTGGACGCCCGCGGCGACGACGGACTCGGCCGCCTGCGTGGCATCGTGCGCGCGGTCGAGGCGCTCGGTCCCGAGCAGCTCGCATACGTCGAGCTCGAGGCGTCCTCGGTTCTCGTCGAGGACGTGGTCGAGGGGCTCGTCGACATGGACGAAGCCACCGACCTCGTGGAGATCAAGCAGGAGGGTGACGGCGCGCGGGCGCTCGTCGTCGCGCGGCTCGACGCATCGTCGAGGGTGCGCCCGGACGAGCCGCTCGAGCTCTCGGTCGACCTGCGCCGGCTGCACTTCTTCGATCTTGATAGCGGCTCTGCGATCGGCGCGTAGACTCATGGCTGTCACTGTTCTCGACGTGGTCTGAGCCGGTGTTTTTTCGGATTGAACCGCTGCTCTATCCACTGAGCTACGGGGGCAAGAGGCCGATTTGCAGGTATTTCTGCAGATCGCCCCGACTGGAGATTCTATCCACCGCCTGAGGCGTCCTCGAGCGACTCGGCGTTCTCAGGCTGAACGTCAGCTCGGCATTCAGTTCGAGATCGACAACCCCGCCGCTTGTGCTCGAACGAGAACGTCCGCGACCATCGTCCGGCGCTGCGTGCGTCCCTCGCGTATGCCCGCATGCCGAACTCGGCCGAGGTGTTGACCGGGCAGTTGCGCGAGCATCGCCTAGGTCTTGCTGGCAGATCGTCGCGACCATGCGACCTGCGGGCGGCATATCGGGAGTTCCTGCGATCGCCCGTCTGCTCTCCAGAACTTCGGGCGATCCTGCGTGACGTATCCCGCTAGATCCTGACTAAATCCTGACTAACCTCCTCGGTGAGCCGAGGTCAGCACCCGGAAAAGCCCCGTTATGCGGGGCTTTTCTATGGGTCACGTAGGGTGGCGCGTCTTGCTTCGTAGGCGAGCGGCGCGAGCTGCCACGAGCAGTCAGCAGGTGTCAACCCGCATGGTTGCTACGAAGTCGCAAGTGCTGACTGCCAGCAGGTGACAGGGTCTGCTGTCGCCTGCTGGCCTCGCGCCCGGCAGGAGGTGTCTATTCTGCGGAGCGCGTCGCGACGAATGAGCGTCACCGAGAAACGCCGGAGAAGGCGGCGATTCGTGCCTCCTGAGGAGCTGGACCGCCGCTTCGAGGCGATCGTCTTCGACTGGGATGGGACCGCCGTGCCCAACCGGCAGGCCGATGCCCGCCAGCTCCGCGACCTCGTCGAGCAGCTGAGCGCAGGTGGCCTCGATCTCTACGTCGTCACCGGCACCCACGTCGGCAACGTCGACGGGCAGCTCGGAGCTCGCCCCGCCAGGGCCGGGCACCCTGCACTTTTGCGTCAACCGCGGCTCGGAAGTCTTCCGCGCTGCCGAGAACGGCGTGGACCTCCTCTACAGGCGTGACGCGACGCCGGCCGAGGACCGCGCGCTCGATGCAGCCGCCGAGGCGACCGTTGAGGTGCTACGAGGTCGCGGGGTGCGTGCCGCGATCGTGTCTGAGCGCCTGAACCGACGGAAGATCGACCTGATCCCCGAGGCCGGGTGGGAGGACCCGCCGAAAGCGCGGATCGCCGAGCTCTTGGCGGCTGTCGAGGAACGACTGCGGGAGGCGGGCCTCACTGGTATTCGCGAGGCGGTCGAGCTCGCGACCGGCGCGGCGCTCGATGTAGGCGTGTCCGACCCGCGCGTGACGAGCGACGCGAAGCACGTCGAGATCGGGCTCACTGACAAGGCCGACTCCGCGCGCTGGGTCTTCGACGATCTGCGCCGGCGCGGGATAGGACCAGGCCTGGTGCTCGTTGCCGGTGACGAGTTCGGTCCGCTGGGCGGCCTTCCGGGCAGCGATTCGTTCCTGTTGCCGCCCGGAAGCGACCGTGCGACAGCGGTCTCGGTCGGAGCTGAGCCGACGGGCGTTCCCGCCGGCGTGATCGCGCTCGGCGGCGGGCCGGAGCGTTTCGTCGACATGCTGGCCGACCAGCTCGAGCGGCGCCGGCGCGGCGACGTTCCGGACATCGACGGCGATCCTGCCTGGACGATCGTGATCGACGGGCTCGACCCGAAGCTGGAGCGCGCACACGAGTCGCTCCTCACGATCGCGGACGGTCGGATCGGCACGCGCGGCTCACCACTGCTGGAGCATCCTGCTGCGCAGCCGGGTGTGCGCGTCTCCTGGGCGTACGTCGGTGACGGCGCGGAGAGCGAGTTCGCCTGCGGCCAGAACTGGACGGCGCTCGAGGGTCGCTTGACCGCCCGGTCTCGCCTGAGCCGCAGGCTCGACCTCCGGTCAGGGCTCCTCCGCCAGGGCGGCACTGTCGACGCGCTGCTGCTGTCGTCGCTCGCGCGGCCCGGGACGGTCGCGTTGCGTGCGAAGGCCGGAGTGCGACACCTACCCCGGGCGCAGCGCCGCGTCCTGGAGGCTCCGCAGGCGACCGCCGCGCTCGTCGACGTCCGCCGCGACAGGCTCCTCGAGCGTATCGCGGCCTACGCGCCCGACGAGTCCGAAGCACGCGCCGCGCTCGCCGCAGCCGAGGAGACCGGGTACGAGCGGCTGCTCACCGAGCACCGTGAGGCGTGGGGTCGTCGCTGGGAAGACGCCGACATCGTGATCGAGGGCGATCCCGAGCTTCAGCTCGCGATCCGCTTCGCGCTCTTCCACCTTATGGCCACAGTCGCCGACGAGGGCGAGGCGCCCGTCGGGGCTCGCGGACTCTCGGGGTCGGCATACCGCGGACACGTCCTCTGGGACAGCGACGTCTTCGTGCTCCCCTTCCTCGCTGCAACGCACCCGGCGTCGGCTCGCGCGATGCTCGAATACCGCGTGCGTCGCCTCGACGCCGCGCGTGCCGCCGCCGCGCGACTCGGTTTCGCCGGCGCCCGCTTCCCGTGGGAATCGGCGGCGGACGGCTTCGACGTCACGCCGACGCATGCGCACACGCCAACGGGGGAGATCGACCTCATCCGCACCGGTGAGGCCGAAGAGCACATCACTGCCGACGTCGCTTGGGCTGCCTCGGCGTATCTCGACTGGACCGGAGACGAAAGCTTCGCCTCGGGGCCTGCCCGGGAGTTGCTCGTCGAGACTGCCCGCTACTGGGCCTCACGCGTCCGCTTCGCCGGGGGTCGTGGACACCTCACAGGCGTCATCGGCCCGGACGAGTACCACGAGCTGGTCGACGACAACGCGTTCACGAACGTCATGGCCCGCTGGAACCTGAGGCGGGGCGCCGAGCTGGTCGGGGACGAGGAAGAGCGAGCGGCGTGGCTCCGGATCGCCGAAGCGCTCGTCGACGGGTACGACCCGATCAGCGGGTTGTACGAGCAGTTCGCCGGCTTCTTCCGACTCGAGCCGCTCGTGATAGCCGATGTCGCGCCGCGGCGACCGATCACCGCGGACCTACTGCTCGGTCGTGAGCGAACGGCCGGCGCACAGGTCCTGAAGCAGGCCGACGTGCTCATGCTCCACCTGCTCGTTCCCGACGAGGTCGCACCTGGCTCGCTCCTGCCGAACCTCGACTTCTACGAGCCGCGGACGGCGCACGGCAGCTCGCTCTCTCCGGCCGTTCATGCCGGGCTCCTCGCGCGTGTCGGACGGTTTCCGGAAGCGCTTCGAGCTCTTCGAATCGCCGCGCGCATCGACCTCGACGACCTGACGGAGACCACCGCGGGCGGCCTCCACCTCGCGACGATGGGCGGGCTCTGGCAGGCACTCACGTTCGGGTTCGCCGGCGTCCGACCACGCGGCGACGCGCTCGTGGTCGAACCACGGCTGCCGCCAGAGTGGGACGCGCTCGAGATTCGGCTCCGCTTCCGCGGCTCGCCTCTTCGACTCCGCATCGACCGCAGCGGCGTCGAGCTCGACGCAACCGACGAGCTCGAGTTGTTGCGGCATGATGGATCTTCGGAGGTTGTCCGTAGATGAGGAAGGTAGTCGCTGCGCTCGACAACAGCCTCGCAGCGAGCCCCGTGTTGATGACGTCGCTCGCGCTGGGACGCATACTCGATGCCCGCGTCGAGGCCGTGCACGTCTCGGTCGACGGCGATCGCGTGGCTCGCTCCGCAGCCAGCGCCCTGCAAGTCCCGCTGCAAACGGCCAGTGGGCAGGTGGTCGAGCGCCTGATCGAGATCGGGCAAGCGAGCGACGTCGTCGCGCTGGTCGTCGGGGCGCGCGGATCGCCGTTCGGTGGGCGGCCGCTCGGAGGCACCGCGCTCGCCGTCGCCACGTCCTTGTCCAGTCCGCTCGTCGTGGTCCCTCCGGCCGCACGCCAGCCCGGTCACCTTCGCCGCGTCCTCGTCCCGCTCGAAGGCAAGGAGACGGAGTCCCATACGCCTCGCGCGATCGTGGAGCTCGCGCGCGGAGAGCAGCTCGACGTCGTCGTTCTGCACGTCCTCGAGGAGGAGTCGCTGCCGCTCTTCAGCGACCAGCCTCAGCACGAACAAGCGGCCACTACAGAAGAATTCCTGCGGCGGCACTGCCCATGGGGGATCGGCAAGGTCCGGGTCGAGGTTCGCGTCGGCCGGTGCGACGAGCTCGTCCCGGCCGTAGCCGAGGAGCTGGACGCGGACATCATCGCGCTCGGCTGGGCGCAGGAACTCGAGGCCGGCCGAGCACCGGTCGTACGCGCGGCGCTCGCGACGGCGGGAATCCCGATCATGCTCGTGCCCGTCCACGCGGCACCAGAGGGCGTAGTGGCCGGATCGGCGCTGGTGGGGGCACTGAAGGGTTGATGCGCGAACCCACTCAGGCGGGTCGCGGTTCGTGCGCGAAGGAGACGGCAGTCTCAGGGATCGAATCCAGGAACGGATGTACCTGGCGTTCGAGACCTTGTCTCCGGCGTCGATCTCGTTCATCCTGGAGCTGGGCATGTGGCGTAGGGTTGCCTTCCCGCTCTCACTCGTAGCCGCCGTGACGACTGCTGCTCTCGCCGCGTCCAGCCTCTCCGCCGCGCCGGCCTTGCCCGAGCAGCCCGCTCCGGGCTTTCCCGGCGGCTCCCACTACTCCATCGGCTGCAGCATCAGCCATCGTAACAACGACGACCCGATCGTTTTCCCGGGCCAGCCGGGGCGCTCGCACAACCACACGTTCATCGGAAACATCACCGTCAACGCCTGGGCGACGCCGGCGTCGCTTCGCGGCGGGCCAACCAGCTGCTCGGATCCAGGTGATTCCTCCGGCTACTGGATTCCGAGCCTCTTCGTCGGCCGGACGGTCGTCCCTCCCAGCGCCGCGATGGTCTTCTACGTGAAGCGTTCGAGGGAGAAGCTCGCGGCGCTGCCCAGAGGACTCGTGATGATCGCCGGCAACGCCGCCGCCCGGAGCCCGCAGCAGAAGGGCATTGTCGCGTGGAGCTGCGGTGCCGCAGTGGGAGACGGGCCGCGGTTTTCCCGCGTCCCAGTGTGCAGCGTGGATCAGTGGCTCCAGCTCCAGGTCACCTTCCCGAGCTGCTGGAACGCTCGGACCGTGGACAGCGACGACCACAAGCGGCACATGAAGTACCTGTCGCGAGGCCGCTGCCCCGCATCGCATCCGATCGCGCTTCCCACGCTCGTCCTCATCGTGCTCTACCCGCCGGCGCCGCTCGGGGCGCAGGTCGCGTCCGGCCCCTTGGGATCTCACGCCGACTTCATGAACGGATGGAACGCGGACGTGTTGACGCGGATCGCCCACGCGGGCTAATCATCCCCGAGCCGAAGTCAGGTTCCTAGTCAGGTTTTTCCGTCGGTTGCTGTCGTCTCCTGACTCTGCTGCGTATCCCCTCGAGCATCCGCATGACTGAGCCAATGCGGTCTGTCGGCTTCCGTCGCCCCTCCCCGTCGGCGCCGCGCGTCGCGGGCCGGTGCCGTCCGTGGCGTGCGCCTCCGCCGCGCGGCGGCCCCGGCGCCTGCCCTCGCCTGGTGCTGTCCCAGCTGTGTCGGTCCTGCCCCGTGCGCGCGCCGCCGCGTCCCTCTCGGCGTCGCTCGCCTCGTCGTCCTCGGCCGTCCCGCGCGCGCGCCTCCCCGCTGCCCGCTCCGCCCTCCGCTCTGCTTCTGCTCCCTGCGCCTCGTCTGCTCCCCTTGCCGCCTCCCCCTCGCCTCTTCTCCTCGCCCGCCTCCGCGCGCCTCGCTGGGCTCGCCCTTTCTCGCGCTCGCCTGCCCTCCTCCTCTTTCCCCCCGCTTCGTTCCCCTCTCCCCTCCTCGCTCCGCTCCTCCTCTTCCTCTCCTCCCGCTCCTCCCTCCCGCCATTCGCTGCCCCCGCGCCCCCTCGCCCCGCTCCCGTCTCCGCTCTCCCCCTTCCCTTCCCCCCTCCCGCTCCCCCTCTCCCCCCCCTGCTCCCCCCCCCCCCCTCGCTCCCCGCGCTCTTCCTCCCGTCCCTCCTCCTTCTCTCCTCCCCCCCCGCTACTGTCGCCTCGTGGCTCATGCTTCGTAGGCTCCGGATCGAGAACCTCGTCCTCATTCGCGAGGCGGACCTCTCGTTCGGTCTCGGCTTGAACGCCGTGACAGGGGAGACCGGCGCCGGGAAGACGATCTTCGCTCAGGCGATCGGTCTCCTTCTCGGCGCAAAGGCAGACGGGTCCTGCGGTCGGAGCCGACGCGGCCGAGGCCTACGTCGAGGCGGAGCTCGATGTTCCGGACGGGTTCTTCGACGACGAGGAACTGTCTGCGCTCGCCGAGCTCAGACCCGAAGGCGAGCCGGGACTCGTGCTCGCGCGGCGGGTGTTCGCCGACGGGCGGACACGAGCGTATGCGTGGGGACGCGCGGTCGCGCGCGAGGAGGTTGCGGCCGCCGCAGAGCGCCTGATCGCGATGTCTGGGCAGTTCGAGCAGAGGCGGCTTGCACGCCCGGCGTTCCAGCTCGACGTCCTCGACTCGTTCTGCGGCCCCGGGCAGCTCGAGCGTCGTCGGGAAGCCGCTCTGGCCTGGCGCGAGCTGAAGGCGGCGCAACGGCGCCATGAAGACCTGACCCGCGACGCCGGTGCCGCGGCGGCACGCATCGCCGAGCTGCAGGCGCTCGTCGAGGGAACCGAGGGCATGGCTCCGGATGACGAAGAGAAGCTGCGCGCCCGGCGCGAACGTCTGCGACACGCGGAAGATCTCGCCGAGGCAGCGGCGGGTGCCGCGGAGGCGGTCGCGCCGGACGACGGAGACGGAGCGACAACGCTTGCCGCTCGAGCCGAGCGGGCACTCGCTCCTCTCGAACGAATCGCTCCCGAGCTCGGCACGGCGGCCGAGGAGCTCCGCGACATCACGCTGCGGCTCCGCGAGGTCGGAAGCGACCTGCGTGGCTTCATCGCCTCTCTCGACGCGGAGCCCGGGGCGCTCGACGACGTCGAGTCGAAGCTCGAGCGGCTCGCCGACCTCAAGCGAAGATTCGGTGCGTCGTCGTACGAGGAGCTCCTGGGGCGCGCTGCCGAGGCACAGAAGGAGCTCGAGGAGACCGCATCCGGTCACGACCCGGTTCAGGCGTCAGCTGAGGCAGTAGGGGCCGCCCAGGCTCGCATGGATGCCCTCACGGACGCGCTGCGGGCGGAGAGGAGCTCCCACGCGAGTGCCCTTGCCGAGGCGGTGGCCGCCGAGTTGCAGTCGCTCGGAATGGGCGACGGCGAGTTTCTCGTCGAGCTCCGCGACCGCGATCCCGGCGCAACGGGCGCCGACGAGGCCGTCTTCCTCGTGCGGCCGAACCCCGGCCTCCCATTCGCACCTGCCGCCGAGACGGCGTCGGGAGGTGAGCTCTCGCGGATCGCGCTCGCACTCGCGGCCGTCGCCGGAGGAGAGACGCTCGTGTTCGACGAGATCGACGCCGGCATCGGCGGTGTCACCGCACATGCCGTGGCCGCGACGCTGCAGCGTCTGTCCGAGCGGGCGCAGGTGCTCACGATCACGCATCTCCCGCAGATCGCAAGCATCGCTGACAGCCACTTCCGGGTGGAGAAGGTTCCGGGCGACCCCACGCACACGCGGATCGAGGAGCTCGACGACCTCTTCCGCCGCGAGGAGCTCGAGCGGATGCTCGGCGGCCAGGAGTTCATCGCTTCCCTCAATGAGTCGTAGTCCCGCCGCACGCGCCGACCTCGGAGCCTGCTACGGTTGGATCCCGTGGCCAAGTACGTGTTTGTCACGGGCGGCGTCGTCTCGGCGCTCGGCAAAGGGATCGTCGCGGCGTCTCTCGGACGCCTGCTGAAATCCCGGGGCCTCTCGGTCAGTGCGCAGAAGTTCGATCCGTACCTGAACGTCGACCCGGGGACGATGAGCCCGTTTCAGCACGGGGAGGTATTCGTCACCGAGGACGGGGCGGAGACGGACCTCGACATCGGCCACTACGAGCGGTTCATCGACGAGAACCTCTCGCGCAACGCGAGCCACACTGCGGGTGCGATCTGGGACGCCGTCCTGCGCAAGGAGCGCAAGGGCGAGTTCCTGGGCGCGACGGTGCAGGTCATCCCGCACATCACGAACGAGATCAAGGCGCGCATCCGTCGCGCGGAGAAAGTCTCGCCCGCGGATGTCGTGATCTCCGAGATCGGCGGAACCGTGGCGATATCGAGTCGCTCCCGTTCCTCGAGGCGATCCGCCAGTTCCGCCGCGAGGTCGGCCCGGAGAACGTCGTCTATCTGCACGTCACGCTAGTGCCGTTCCTCGACGCCGCCGGGGAGCTGAAGACGAAGCCGACCCAGCATTCGGTCAACGAGCTCCGCCGTATCGGGATTCATCCCGACATCGTCGTTTGCCGGTCGACCGAGCCGCTGTCGGGCGACATCCGCGACAAGATCGCGCTCTTCGCCGATGTCGACCTGCACGCGGTGATCGGGTCGCCGGACGTACCGGACGTCTACCTCATTCCCGAGGTGCTGCAGGCCGAGGGCCTCGACACGCTCGTCTGCGAGAAGCTCGGGCTGGAGACTCCCGCCGCCGACCTTGGTGAGTGGAGCGAGCTCATCGAGCGCAGCGGAGAGCTGCGTGAGGATGTCGAGATCGCGCTCGTCGGCAAGTACGTGAAGCTGCACGACGCATATCTCTCGGTACACGAAGCGCTGAAGCACGCAGGTGTCCACAACGGCTGCCGAGTGCGCGTTCGCTGGGTCGACGCGGAGCACATGTCGTACGAGGAAGCGGTGTCCGAGCTCGAGCAGACAGACGGCGTGCTCGTTCCCGGCGGATTCGGCTCACGAGGTTGGGAGGGCAAGATCCTCGCCTGCCGCGTGGCGCGCGAGCGAGAGATTCCCTACCTCGGTATCTGCCTCGGAATGCACGTTGCGGTCTCCGACTTCGCGCGGCACGTCGCCGGGATGGAAGGCGCCAACTCGACCGAGATGGATCCCGAGACTCCGTTTCCCGTGATCGACCTGCTCCCGGAGCAGAAGGAGATAGAGGACCTCGGCGGGACGATGCGCCTCGGGGCGCAGGCCGTCGAGCTCGTCGAAGGGACGCGCGCACGTGAGACGTACGCCGAACCGGTGATCCACGAGCGCCACCGCCACCGCTACGAGGTCAACAACGAGCTGCGTTCGCGCCTGGTCGATGCCGGCCTCGTCGTCTCGGGGACGTTCCAGGACGGCAGGCTCGTGGAGCTCGTCGAGCTACCCGATCACCCGTGGTTCGTGGCGAGCCAGTTCCACCCCGAGTTCAAGTCGCGTCCGACGCGTCCCTCACCGCTCTTCCGTGGCTTCGTGGGTGCTGCC
>CAWHBH010000030.1:0-22004 GCA_963827525.1 uncultured Thermoleophilia bacterium | reverse complement strand
GAAGGCGAGCCGGGACTCGTGCTCGCGCGGCGGGTGTTCGCCGACGGGCGGACACGAGCGTATGCGTGGGGACGCGCGGTCGCGCGCGAGGAGGTTGCGGCCGCCGCAGAGCGCCTGATCGCGATGTCTGGGCAGTTCGAGCAGAGGCGGCTTGCACGCCCGGCGTTCCAGCTCGACGTCCTCGACTCGTTCTGCGGCCCCGGGCAGCTCGAGCGTCGTCGGGAATCCGCTCTGGCCTGGCGCGAGCTGAAGGCGGCGCAACGGCGCCACGAAGACCTGACCCGCGACGCCGGTGCCGCGGCGGCACGCATCGTCGAGCTGCAGGCGCTTGTCCAGGGAACCGAGGGGATGGCTCCGGATGACGAAGAGAAACTGCGCGCCCGGCGCGAACGTCTGCGACACGCGGAAGATCTCGCCGAGGCAGCGGCGGGTGCCGCGGAGGCGGTGGCGCCGGACGACGGAGATGGAGCGACAACGCTTGCCGCTCGAGCCGAGCGGGCACTCGCTCCTCTCGAACGAATCGCTCCCGAGCTCGGCACGGCGGCCGAGGAGCTCCGCGACATCACGCTGCGGCTCCGCGAGGTCGGAAGCGACCTGCGTGGCTTCATCGCCTCTCTCGACGCGGAGCCCGGGGCGCTCGACGACGTCGAGTCGAAGCTCGAGCGGCTCGCCGACCTCAAGCGAAGATTCGGTGCGTCGTCGTACGAGGAGCTCCTGGGGCGCGCTGCCGAGGCACAGAAGGAGCTCGAGGAGACCGCACTCGGTCACGACCCGGTTCAGGTGTCAGCTGAGGCAGTAGGGGCCGCCCAGGCTCGCATGGATGCTCTCACGGACGCGCTGCGGGCGGAGAGGAGCTCCCACGCGAGTGCCCTTGCCGAGGCCGTGGCCGCCGAGTTGCAGTCGCTCGGAATGGGCGACGGCGAGTTTCTCGTCGAGCTCCGCGACCGCGATCCCGGCGCAACGGGCGCCGACGAGGCCGTCTTCCTCGTGCGGCCGAACCCCGGCCTCCCATTCGCACCTGCCGCCGAGACGGCGTCGGGAGGTGAGCTCTCGCGGATCGCGCTCGCACTCGCGGCCGTCGCCGGAGGAGAGACGCTCGTGTTCGACGAGATCGACGCCGGCATCGGCGGTGTCACCGCACATGCCGTGGCCGCGTACGCTGCAGCGTCTGTCCGAGCGGGCGCAGGTGCTCACGATCACGCATCTCCCGCAGATCGCAAGCGTCGCTGACAGCCACTTCCGGGTGGAGAAGGTTCCGGGCGACCCCACGCACACGCGGATCGAGGAGCTCGACGACCTCTTCCGCCGCGAGGAGCTCGAGCGGATGCTCGGCGGCCAGGAGTTCATCGCCTCTCTCAAGGATTCGTAGTCCAGCCGCACGCGCCGACCTCGGAGCCTGCTACGGTTGGATCCCGTGGCCAAGTACGTGTTTGTCACGGGCGGCGTCGTCTCGGCGCTCGGCAAAGGGATCGTTGCGGCGTCTCTCGGACGGCTGCTGAAATCCCGGGGCCTCTCGGTCAGTGCGCAGAAGTTCGATCCGTACCTGAACGTCGACCCCGGGACGATGAGCCCGTTTCAGCACGGGGAGGTATTCGTCACCGAGGACGGGGCGGAGACGGACCTCGACATCGGCCACTACGAGCGGTTCATCGACGAGAACCTCTCGCGCAATGCGAGCCACACTGCGGGTGCGATCTGGGACGCCGTCCTGCGCAAGGAGCGCAAGGGCGAGTTCCTGGGCGCGACGGTGCAGGTCATCCCGCACATCACGAACGAGATCAAGGCGCGCATCCGTCGCGCGGAGAAGGTCTCGCCCGCGGATGTCGTGATCTCGGAGATCGGCGGAACCGTGGGTGATATCGAGTCGCTCCCGTTCCTCGAGGCGATCCGCCAGTTCCGCCGCGAGGTCGGCCCGGAGAACGTCGTCTATCTGCACGTCACGCTAGTGCCGTTCCTCGACGCCGCCGGGGAGCTGAAGACGAAGCCGACCCAGCATTCGGTCAACGAGCTCCGCCGTATCGGGATTCATCCCGACATCGTCGTTTGCCGGTCGACCGAGCCGCTGTCGGGCGACATCCGCGACAAGATCGCGCTCTTTGCCGACGTCGACCTGCACGCGGTGATCGGGTCGCCGGACGTACCGGACGTCTACCTCATTCCCGAGGTGCTGCAGGCCGAGGGTCTCGACACGCTCGTCTGCGAGAAGCTCGGGCTGGAGACTCCCGCCGCCGACCTCGGTGAGTGGAGCGAGCTCATCGAGCGCAGCGGAGAGCTGCGTGAGGATGTCGAGATCGCGCTCGTCGGCAAGTACGTGAAGCTGCACGACGCATATCTCTCGGTTCACGAAGCGCTGAAGCACGCGGGTGTCCACAACGGCTGCCGGGTGCGCGTTCGCTGGGTCGACGCGGAGCACATGTCGTACGAGGAAGCGGTGTCCGAGCTCGAACAGACAGACGGCGTGCTCGTTCCCGGCGGATTCGGCTCACGAGGTTGGGAGGGCAAGATCCTCGCCTGCCGCGTGGCGCGCGAGCGAGAGATTCCCTACCTCGGTATCTGCCTCGGAATGCACGTTGCGGTCTCCGACTTCGCGCGGCACGTCGCCGGGATGGAAGGCGCCAACTCGACCGAGATGGATCCCGAGACTCCGTTTCCCGTGATCGACCTGCTCCCGGAGCAGAAGGAGATAGAGGACCTCGGCGGGACGATGCGCCTCGGGGCGCAGGCCGTCGAGCTCGTCGAAGGGACTCGCGCACGTGAGACGTACGCCGAACCGGTGATCCACGAGCGTCACCGCCACCGCTACGAGGTCAACAACGAGCTGCGTTCGCGCCTGGTCGATGCCGGCCTCGTCGTCTCGGGGACGTTCCAGGACGGCAGGCTCGTGGAGCTCGTCGAGCTACCCGATCACCCCTGGTTCGTGGCGAGCCAGTTCCACCCCGAGTTCAAGTCGCGTCCGACGCGTCCCTCACCGCTCTTCCGTGGCTTCGTGGGTGCTGCCCTCGAGCGCTCGCGTTCACGCGCCGGAGCGGCGGTCGAAGCAGCTCACTAGCTGACGGGCCTAGTCGCCTACGACGATGGCACCTAGATTGGTAGACGACGCCTTCACGCCACTAAGGGCTGCCCATGAGGGCGGAAACGCCGACTCGCGCCGGTCTCGCCTGTGGCGTCGACTTCGGCCCGCTTACTTCACCGACCCGGCGAGCAGGCCCTGCACGAAGTAACGCTGGAACGCGAAGAAGACGACCAGCGGGATTGCGAGGGACAGAAACGCTGCTGGCGCGATGAGCTCGATGTTGCCGCTGAACTGGCGCATCTGCGAGAAGATCGCGACCGTGATCGGCTGCGTGTCGCGCGCGAAGGTCAGCGCGACGAGCAAGTCGTTCCACACCCACAGGAACTGGAAGATCGCGAGTGACGCAATCGCGGGCAGGCCCAGCGGGAGAACGACGCGGAAGAAGATTCTGAACTCGGACGCACCATCGATGCGAGCCGCCTCGAGTAGATCTCGCGGGATCCCGATGAAGAAGTTCCGGAGCAGGAAGATCGCGAACGGCAGCCCGAAGGCCGTGTGGAAGAGGACGAGCCCGGGGATCGTGTCGAAGAGCCCGAGCGTGTTGTAGAGCGAGAAGATCGGAATGAGCGCCATCTGGATCGGCACGACGAGGAGCGCGACGACCAGCAGGAATATCCAGTCGCGCCCCGGGAACTCGAGCCACGCGAACGCATACGCCGCGAGAGATGCGACGAAGATCGGCAGAAATGTAGCTCCGAGCGCGATCCACAGCGTCGTCCAGATCGCCGACGTGATCGCCTTGTTGTCAAGTATCGCCTCGTAGTTGTCCAGCGTCGCGACGCTCGGCGAGGACAGGATCTCCCACCACCCCGCCGTCCCGATGATCGACGGCGGGAGGAGGGACGTGAAGAAGAGCCCGAGCGTGGGAACGAGCCAGAGCAGCCCGATGAACGCAAGGAGGAGGTACACCGGCATCTTCGTGAGCAAGCGGACGATCCTGGACGACATCGACTCTGAGGTCACGGCTGCAGTTGTGACCGGTGCTTCGATTGGAGCCGCCGTGCTCGTCACAGGACTAGACCTCCCTCCGGAAGCGCCTGATGTTGAGAATGAGGATCGGGATCACGAGCAGGAACAGGAAGACCGCGATCGCCGCGCCCAGTCCGAAGTCGTTCACGCCACCGAACGACGTTCGCCACATCGCGAGCGCAATCACGTTCGCGTCGTCCTCGACGGATCCCGGCGCGACAGCAATCACGATGTCGAACACCTTGAGGACGTAGATCAGCATGGTCACGAAGACGACCGAGAGGACAGGAGCGAGCAGGGGGACCGTCACGCGGCGGAAGACCTGCCACTCCGTTGCGCCGTCCGTGCGCGCGGCCTCCAGTAGGTCGCGGGGGATCGCAGCCAGCCCGGCCGCGATGACGACCATCGAGAACCCTGCCCAGACCCAGATGTAGGCCATCATGATCGCCGGCGTTATCAGGCTCGCGCCGAGCCACGAGACTCCGGCGTACGGTTCGGAGAACGTGTCGGCGCCTATCGCCGCGCGATACGAACCCGCCTCGACATCCTCGAAGGCGAACGTGCCGTCAGCCTCCGTCTGCGTCGTCAATGTGGACCCTCCGGCCTCGCTCCGAAGCTCGACGGTGATGCCCGGCAGCCCGAGCTCCTCCTGCTCGACCTGTCCCGGCGTACCTCCTCCCGGCTTGAAGTCTCGCCAGACCACCCCCGTGATTCCGCCCGAGCGCGCCTCTGGCACGACTGCCTGAACTGCGTCCGCCGGGACGTCGGACGAGCGAACGCCCGTCAAGCCCAGCTGGGCGACGTCACCCGGCGCGAGCGGCTGGTCGAGCACGAGGCTCCCGTTGGGCTGCTCCTGCACCGCCTCGGTGGAGGGCTGCGCCGCCGAGAGGACGCCCGAGGGCGAGACCGCGTCGGCGACGACCGCGACGGCGGCGTTGACCGTCCCGTGGGAGGGGTCCTTCTCGTACATGAGGCGCCAGATGACCCCCGCCGCGAAGAGCGAGATCGCCATCGGCATGAAGACGACGACCTTGAACGCGACCGAGAGACGGATCCGCTCGAGGAGGACGGCGAATAGGAGACCGATCGCCGTGACGAACACCGGAACGATGAGGAGCCAGAGGAAGTTGTTCTTGATCGCCGTGAACAGCGTGTCGTCGGTGAAGAGCGTCTCGTAGTTGTCGATCCCGATGAACTCGTCACCGTCTCGGTCGTAGAAGCTCCGGATGATCGTGCGAATCGTCGGGTAGACGACCCAGACTCCGAGCAGCGCAAGCGTCGGAGCGAGAAAGATGATTGCGACGCCGTACTTCTGGAAGAAGCCTGGCTCGTGGTCCGTCGGT
This sequence comes from uncultured Thermoleophilia bacterium, assembly GCA_963827525.1. Classification (GTDB taxonomy): domain Bacteria; phylum Actinomycetota; class Thermoleophilia; order Gaiellales; family Gaiellaceae; genus GMQP-bins7. Next base: position 16,619 of record CAWHBH010000030.1, on the reverse strand, counting down.
GGAAGCCCCCTCGCGGGGGCTTCCACCGTGGTCACGGATTCGCTCATCCGCAGACCTGCATGCGCCTAGCTGCTGTACGCCTTCTTCGCGTCGGCCTCCATCTGCTGCGTGATCGCGTCGACGTCGTCCGGGTTGGCCACGAAGTCCGTGAAGCCCTTCCACAGCCCCTGCCCGGAGGTGCCACCGAGCGCAGCAGGTTGCAGGTCGGACAAGTCGAAGCGAAACACCTCCGCCTCGGCCAGCCCGGTCGCGGTGGCACGGGTGATCTCGTCCAGGTAGGCGGACTCGTCGACGTTCTTGTTCGCCGACGAGAAGCCGCCACGGGCGATCCAGATCTCTGCGGCTTCCGGGGTCGTGAGGTACTCGAGGAATGCCGTCGCGGCCTCGCTCGTCTTGAAGTTGACGCACAGGTCGCCGCCGCCTACGACGGCCGGTGCTGAGCCCTCGACCGACGGGAACGTGAACACGTTGTAGCCCGTCACGGGCTCGAGCGGGTTGTTCTTCACGACGCCGGGAGCGAAGTCGCCCAGGATGTTCATCGCGGCCGCCGGGTCTTCGCTGAAGACCTTCGCCGCCGCCGCGTCGAAGGTCGTTTCCAGGGCGCCCGACGTGCCGCCCGCCATGTTCGACGAGTCACCGACGACGTCGGCCATGACGGTGAGAGCATCCTTCACCGACTGGTCGGTCCACGGGATCTCGTGCTTCGCGAGCTGGTCGTACATCTCGGCGCCGGCCGTCCGGATGTAGATGTTCTCGAAGATGTCCGAGATCGGCCAACCGGCGTCCACTCCGACTGAGTACGGCGTGATGCCGGCGGCTTTGAGCGTCGAGGCGACTTCGCCCAGTTCATCCCAGGTCTCGGGAGGCTCGACGCCCGCCTCCTCGAAGTCCGCGACGTTGTACCAGATCGTCGCTTTGTTCGACCCCTTGTACATCAGGCCGTACTGCGTCCCGTCGACCGCGCCGGCGTCGGCGACCGCCTCGCCGAAGTTCTCCACGATCGTATCGCGGAGATCGTCGATCGGCTGGATCGCGCTCTGCTCGGCGAACTGGGCCATGAGACCGGGCTGGGCGATGCAGGCGATGTCGGGCGGGTTCCCTCCCTGCACCGCGGTCGACAGCAGCGGCGCCAGGTTGTTGCCGCCCGAGGTGAACTTCACGGTCACGTTCGGGTACAGCTCGTTGAAGCCGGCGATGACCGCCTCGAAGGACTCCTGCTCGGGGCCTGCCCATGTACCCATGGTCGAGATCGATCCTGTGACGTCCTCGCTGCCTTCTGCAGCCCCGCCCCCGCCGTCGTCGCCGCCGCACCCCGCGGCTACGACTGCGAGCGCGCCGACGATCAGCGCTAGTACGAGCCATCGGTATCTCATCCGTCCTCTCCTTCCCGCTCGGTGAATTCAGTTGCCTGCTTGCCGTTTCTGGTGTCCGTGTAGATCCCCAGGCCTGTCTCGAGGTCGAAGAAGTGGAGTGCACCGGTCTCCACCGCGACGTCGACCGTGTCACCGCTCTTGATGCGCGAGCGGGGGCCAAAACGACCGACCATGACGGTCTCGTTCTCGCCCTCCGCGGCCGCAGCCTGAACCGCGCTCTCCTGCCCCACGTCTCGCGCGAGCTCGCGCACGTCTTCGGTGAGTGCGGGTGGCGCGCTGACAGTGAAGTGGGCGACGATCTCGGATCCGAGCGGCTCGCGGAGCACCACGACTCCTCGCAGCCGCTGATCCTCAGGCGTGTCGGGCTCGAGCGCCGCGTCTTCGAGGTTCTCCGGGCGGATACCGACGACCAGGCGCTTGCCGACATACGACTCGAGTTTCGCTCGATACGCGATGAGCTCGTCGCTCAGCGCGAGCTCGTGCTCGCCGACCTGGACTGAGAGCCGGCCGTTGCTGCGAACGATGGTTGCCTCGGCCAGGTTCATGGCAGGCGAGCCGATGAAGCCTCCGACGAAGAGATTCACGGGGCGCTCGTACAGCTCCTGTGGTGGGGCAACCTGCTGGAGCTCTCCCTTTCGCATCACCGCCACGCGATCACCCATGGTCATTGCCTCGACCTGGTCGTGCGTGACGTAGATCGTCGTGACGCCGAGGTCGTTCTGCAGACTTGCGATCTCCGCGCGCATGTGCACGCGCAGCTTGGCGTCGAGATTCGAGAGGGGCTCGTCCATGAGGTAGGCCTGGGGCTGGCGCACGATGGCGCGGCCCATGGCCACCCGCTGGCGTTGGCCGCCCGAGAGTGCGCGCGGCTTTCGCTCGAGGAACTCCGTGAGCCCGAGAATGTGGGCCGCTTCGCGTACGCGCTGGTCGATCTCGGCCTTCGGCGCCTTGCGCAGCCGGAGGCCGAAGGCGATGTTGTCGTAGACGGTGAGGTGCGGGTAGAGCGCGTAGCTCTGGAAAACCATCGCGATGTCGCGGTCTCGCGCCGGCAAGCGGTTGACGACGCGCTCGCCGATCTTGAGCGTGCCCTCGCTGATGTCCTCGAGCCCGGCGACCATGCGCAGTGCCGTGGTCTTCCCGCAGCCGGATGGCCCGACCAGCACCATGAACTCACCGTCGAGGATCTCGAGATCCATGTCCGACACGGCGCGGGTTCCGTCAGCGTAGACCTTCCCCACACCGTCGAACGTTACGCTCGCCACGGGAGCCTTCCCACCACTGCAGCGCCACTATAACCCCCGTTGAGCAGGCTCTCTACGATCAAGGGGAACCCTCCGCGCAGAGGACATGCCCGCACCGACGATCCCTAAGATCGTGCGTGTGGCACTCCCCCTCGTTCTCGACCTCTTCCTCGAGCTCTGCGCGATCCCGAGCCCGTCCGGGAAGGAACGGGCCGTTGCGGACCGCGTCGGCGCCTACCTCACTGAGCTCGGGCTCGAGTGGGACGAAGACGATGCCGCGGCGCGTCTCGACGGAGACACGGGGAACATCTACTGCCGGTTGGCCCCGACGAACGGGGGAGGCACGCCGATCTTCCTCTGCGCGCACACGGACACGGTGCCTCCGGAAGCCGCCATCGAGCCCGTCGTCGAAGATGGCGTCGTCCGGAACGCCGGCGGGACGATCCTCGGTTCCGACAACAAAGCAGCAGTCGCCGTCATGCTCGAAGCGACGAGGCGGATCCTCGACGAACGGCGCCCGCATGCGGGGATCGAGCTGCTCTTCACGCCCCAAGAGGAGGTCTCGCTTCGCGGCGCCGACGCCTTCGACCACACGCGATTCGTCGCCAAGACCGGCTATGTCTACGACCAAGGGGCGCCAATCGGCGAGATCGTGCTCGGCTCGCCCCACGCCCGGGTGCTCGAATTTCGTTTCCACGGTCGCGCGGCTCACGCGGGCATGTGGCCCGAGGAAGGGCGCTCTGCGATCGCCGCCGCCTCGCGGGCGATCGCCGACTTTCGCCTCGGCAGAGTCGACCAGGAGACGAGCGCCAACGTCGGCGTCATATCGGGCGGAACCGCGCGGAACGTCATCCCCGAGTGGTGCTCGTTCTCGGCGGAGGTTCGCTCGCAGGATGAGACCAAGGCGATCGAGCTCGTGCGAGAGATGCTCGAGACGGCCGCGTTCGCCGCGAGTCTTGCCGAATGCGAGGTCGAGAGCGAGGTTCGCCCGAGCTTTCCCGGCTACCGCTTCCGCGAGAGCGACCCACCCGTACGGCTCGCAGCGACTGCGCTCCAGCGGGTCGGGTTCGAGCCCTCCTATGCATTGAGCGGCGGCGGCGCCGACGCCAACGTCTTCAACGCGCGGGGGCTCACGTGCGTGAACCTCGCGAACGGGATGATGGAGATCCACACGCCCGACGAGCACATCGCCGTTGCCGACCTCGACGCCATGGTCGAGGTCACGCTCGCACTCGTGGACGCTGCCGCCGAGGCTAGTTGAGGCTGACGGACCCGTCGTCCCGAAGCGTCCAGTGAGGGTTGTGTGCGATCTCCCACGCGTGTCCGTCGGGGTCGATGAACACACCGGAGTACCCGCCCCAGAACGTTTCTGCGCCGGGACGCCCGATCGTCGCGCCCGCCGACGCGGCCTCGGCGAGGACCGCGTCCACCTCGGCGGGTGACCGCACGTTGTATGCGAGCGTGATCCCGCCCCAGCCTCCACCGTCTTCGACGACGGTGTCTTCTGCCAGTTGCGCCCGGCTCCAGAGCGCCACGATCATCCCGCCCGCCTGGAAGAAGACGACGTCGTCGTCGGGCGCCGCGCCGGTCGTCCAGCCGAGGGTTTCGTAGAACGCCCGCGCGCGCTCGAGGTCGGAGACGCCGAGCGTGATCAGGCTGACGCGCTGTTCCATGCGATCAGCTCACCTCAGAGACCAGCTCCAAGGTCGAGATCTCGCCCGACTCGAGCAGTCGCCAGATGGACGCCATCGAGTCCTGGAATCCAGGCGAGCTCCGAACCGACTCCACCTGCTCGACGTTGCGCCAGCCGTCTCCGAGGCTGACGAAGCGTCGAGGATTCTCCCGATCACGCAGGAGCTTGAACTTGAGATCGGGGAAATTCAGCGAGACACCGTCTGCACTCTCTTGCCAACGCCGGGCGAACTCGTCCTCCCGTCCCTTCTTGACGGTCCAGATTCCGGACGTGCAGATCACGGATCCTCCTTTCGTCGTCCTTCAGTCTGGCGCATCCGGGGCGGCGGGCGCTATCGTCCCGCGCGCCATGCGGATCGGCGTTGCCAAGGAGGTCAAGTCGCAGGAGTACCGGGTCGCGTTGACTCCGGCTGGAGCGCGCGAGCTGGTCCAACGCGGGCACAACGTGCTCGTCGAGGCCGACGCGGGTGCGGGCAGCGCGTTCGCCGACGACGCGTACGAACGCGCAGGCGCGACGATCGTCTCCGTCGACGATGTGTGGGGAAGCACGGACCTGTTGCTCAAGGTGAAGGAGCCGATCGCGTCCGAATACCCGCGTCTGCGCGAGGGCCTGACGCTCTTCACCTACCTCCACATCGCCGCCGACGAGCCACTGACGCGAGCGCTCGTCGATTCCGGCATCACTGCGATCGCTTACGAGACGGTTGAGACGGACGATGGAGCGTTGCCACTGCTCGCTCCGATGAGCGAGATCGCCGGGCGCCTGGCGCCGCAGGCCGGGGCGGATCACCTCGAGAAGCCGAAAGGTGGTCGTGGGATCCTGCTCGGCGGCGTCGCGGGCGTCGCCCCCGCTCGTGTGCTCGTGATCGGTGGCGGGATGGTCGGCTACAACGCCGCGGTGATCGCGCTGGGGATGGGCGCGCAGGTGACGATCCTCGAGCGCTCGGTCGAGCGCATGCGCTTTCTCGAGCAAATCCTCAGCGGGCGTGTCCAGCTCCTCATGTCCTCGAGTCTCCAGCTCGAGGAGTCGATCAGGGATGCCGACCTCGTTGTCGGCGCGGTGCTCATCCCGGGCGCCCTCGCCCCGAAGCTGATCACTCGTGGGTTGCTCAAAACGATGAAAGTGAGCTCGGTCCTCGTGGACGTTGCCATCGACCAGGGCGGCTGCGCCGAGACCTCGAGGCCGACGACGTACGACGATCCCGTCTACACGGTTGACAGCGTGATCCACTACTGCGTCGCGAACATGCCCGGCGCCGTGCCGATCACGTCGACCCGCGCGCTCACGAACGTGACCCTCGCCTACGTCGAGCAGCTGGCCGATCTCGGGCCGATCGGTGCGATCACCGCGAATCCGGAGCTCGCGCGTGGCGTCAACGTGCTGGGCGGCCGGATCACGTATGAAGCCGTCGCCGAGGCACACGGGATGGAATACACGCCGCTCGACGATGCGCTCGCCGCTCTCGTCGCCTAGATGCCAAGCGCGCTCGTCGTCGGTTGGCGCGTGTTACGCCCGAACGATCACGAGAGCCAACCTAGCCCTACCTAGGTCGCTTCGCGCTTGGCTCTGCGAAAGAGCCGCCCGGCCGCCGCTTCGACACCGTTCCCCGACGACGGCGAGTCCGGCTTGTCCGGCTTCTTCGGGTTCCGCTCGGTCGGGAAGATCCTGACCACTGCGAACGTCACACCAGCCGAGATCGCGAGGATCGCGGTGATGTAGACCACGAGCAGGAGTAGGCCGAGGGCGTCGTCCAAAGCCGCCGTAGAATACCGGCGTGCCGCGGGCGTGCGTGATCGTGCTCGATGCCGTCGGCGCGGGTGAGTTGCCGGACGCGGCGGAGTACGGAGACGAAGGCTCCAACACGCTCGGCAACGTGGCCCGCGCCGTCGGAGGCCTCGACCTGCCCAATCTCGAGGCGCTCGGCCTCGGGAACGTCCTCCCGCTCGAGGGCTGCCCGCCGCAGCCTGGCGCACCAGCTGTCGCCGGCCGGCTCCTCGAGCGCTCCAAAGGCAAGGACACCACAACCGGCCACTGGGAGCACATGGGCATCGTCACGCCGACGCCTTTCCCGACGTACCCGCACGGCTTTCCCGACGAGGTCATCGACCCGTTCATGAATCAGACCGGGCGGGGCGTGCTTGGTAACAAGCCCGCGTCGGGTACCGAGATCATCCAGGAGCTCGGCGAAGAGCACCAGCGCACGGGCAAGTGGATCGTCTACACGTCGGCCGACTCCGTCTTCCAGATCGCGGCCCATGAGGAGACGATCCCGCTCGAGGAGCTCTACGACGGCTGCCGGGTCGCGCGGGGGATCCTCACCGGTCGGCACGCAGTCGGGCGTGTGATCGCGCGGCCGTTCACGGGCGAACCGGGGAACTACGAGCGGACGCCCAATCGGCACGACTTCTCGCTCGAGCCCCGTCGGCCGAACTATCTCTCGACGATCCGCGACGCGGGCAACACCGTCTACGGCGTGGGGAAGATCAGCGACATCTTCGCCGGCTGTGACATCGACGAGTCCTTCCCGACGAAGTCCAACGTCGACGGCATCAACCGGACGATCGAGCTCCTCGAGTCGATCGAAGGTGGCTTCGTGTTCGTCAACCTCGTGGAGACGGACATGCTCTGGGGCCACCGGAACGACCCGGTGAACTTCCACCGCTGTCTCCAGGACTTCGACCGTCGACTCTCGGACATCCTCGAGGCGCTGCATACGGGCGACCTGCTGATCCTCACCTCCGACCACGGCTGCGATCCGACGACACCGTCGACCGACCACTCGCGCGAGCACGCCCTGCTCCTTGCGTATGCAGCCGGGCGCAACGCAGCGGGGCGGATCCACGAGGAGGGCGAGTTCGCCGATGTGGGCGCCACGGTGAACGCCTGGCTCGGGGGGAAGGCGTCTGGAAAGCGCCTTCCCGGCCGCCTCATCGAGCTGTATGACAGCCCGACTTCGTCCGCCTCGAACGCGAAAGGCGTGAGCCGCGCCGCCGATCTGATCGAACGGAAGCGCAACGGCGAGGAGCTCTCCGACAGCGAGATCGCGGACCTCGTCCTCGGCTACACGCGAGGTGACGTGCCCGACTACCAGATGGCCGCCTGGTGCATGGCTGTCTACTTCAAGGGTCTCTCCGGCCGCGAGACGCAAGCACTGACCGACGCGATGATCCGCTCCGGGAGAGACGCTCGACCTCGGCGCCGCTCTCGGGCGCCGGGTCGTGGACAAGCACTCGACGGGCGGAGTGGGGGACAAGACCTCGCTTGCGGTTGGCCCCATCGTTGCGGCTTGCGACGTTCCATTCGGGAAGATGAGCGGCCGCGGGCTGGGGCACACAGGCGGCACTCTCGACAAGCTCGAGTCGATTCCGGGCTACCGCGTCGAGCTCACAACGGACGAGTTCGTCGCGCAGATACGCGATGTGGGCCTGGCGATCATCGGACAGACGGGCGACTTCGTCCCCGCCGACAAGAAGCTCTACGCGCTCCGGGACGTCACCGCGACCGTCGACATCGTCTCGCTCATCGCCTCCTCGATCATGTCCAAGAAGCTCGCCGCCGGCGCGAACGCGATCGTGCTCGACGTCAAGGTGGGAGACGGTGCATTCATGAAGACCGTGGACGATGCGCGAATCCTCGCCGAGCAGATGGTCGATCTCGGACAGCGTGAGGGGCGCCAGGTCGTCTGCCTGCTCACCGACATGGATCAGCCACTGGGCCATGCTGTCGGCAACGCGCTGGAGGTACGCGAGGTGGTGGCGACGCTCAAGGGGCATGGCCCGGAGGACTTCACGGAGCTCGTCCTCCACGCATGCGCCCACCTGCTCGCTCTGTCCGATCTCGGCATCGACGTCGACGAGGGGAGACGAAGATCACAGCGGGCGATCGCGGACGGCTCCGCACTCGCTGCCTACGAGCGCTGGATCCGAGCACAGGGTGGCGACCCTGACCTCGCGTCGCTCCCGGTTGCGCCGGTCATCCGAGAGGTTACGGCTCCACGCGGCGGGGTCGTCACACGTCTCGGGGCTCTTCGCGTGGGTCTGGCGGCGCTCGAGCTCGGAGCAGGTCGCAGGACGAAGGAGGACGTCGTCGACCACGCGGTCGGGGTGGTATGCCACGTGAAGCGCGGGCAGACCGTCGCGCGAGGACACCTTCTCGCAGACGTCCACGCTCGCGACGAGGAGTCGGCGGCGGTTGCGGTCGAAGCCGTGCGCGACGCATACGAGCTCGGGGACGAGGCGCCTCGCGCGCACGGCATCCTGCTCGACGTCGTTCCGTAGCGAGTTGCCCGAGCTACCGGAGGTCGAGACGATCCGCGCGCAGCTCGCGCCGCGACTCGAGGGGAGGACATTCTCGCGGGTGGAGATCCTCGACCCGCGGCTGACGCGCCCGCACGACCTCTTCGAGGTGATGGAGGAGCTGGAAGGAGACCGTGTCGGCTCGGTAGAGCGGCGTGGGAAGTATCTCCTCCTCCGGCTCGAGAGCGGGCTCTCGCTCCTGGTTCATCTGCGCATGACCGGAAGCTTCGGTTTCGCCCCGATGTCTCACGAGCGCGCCGTGCTCGAGCTGGACGACGGCTCGAGACTGGCGTACAGAGACGTGCGCAGGTTCGGGACGTGGCTCGTCCTCGAGGACGCTCAGCTCGAGCCGTACCTGGCGGCGAAGAACGGCCCGGAGCCCCTCGGCTCACGGTTCACCGCAAGCTGGCTCACGCAGCGGCTTGCGGTTAGGCGCGCGCCGCTGAAGGCGGTGCTCCTCGATCAGCGCGTCGTCGCGGGCCTCGGGAACATCTACGCCGACGAAGCCCTCTGGCGCAGCCGATTGAATCCGCTCCGACCCGCGAACGAGGTGACTTCAGCCGAAGCAGCCAGGCTGCACCGGTCGATCCGCGCTGCGCTACGAGCCGGCATCGACCGTCAGGGATCGACCCTTTCCGACTACCGAACTCCGGAGGGGAATGCGGGAGCGATGCAGGACGAGTTCCGAGTCTACGGCCGCGACGGCGAACCCTGCTCGCGCTGTGGCACGACGATCTCGAAGACGCGCGTCGGTGGTCGCGGCACGTGGTTCTGCCCTCGGTGCCAGCCGCTGAGTGTCCCGGAAGCGGGAGAATAGGACCGCGGTCGATGGAATCGAGATCAGCAGGCGTCGAAAGGAGCGAGATGCAGGACGCGCAGATCCACCAGAGCATCGAGAAGCTCGTCGCAGAGGAGCACGAGCTTTGGGAGAAGGAAGCCTCGGGAGTCGCGACCGAGGAGGACCGTCAGCGACTCGAGTCGATCTCGATCGCCCTCGACCAGAGCTGGGACTACCTCCGCCAGCGCCGCGCGCTGCGCGAGGCCGGTCGTGACCCGGATGCCGCAGACGTGAGGGCGCCGAACGTCGTCGAGTCGTACGAACAATGAACTGAGGGCACAGCTCCAGCACGTGCCCGGCCTAGACTGGTCCACGTGGGGCGTACCTACAAGACGGAAGCGGTCGTCCTGCGTTCGTTTCGGTTCGGCGAGGCCGACCGCGTGCTCCACCTGTACACGCTGGATCGCGGCCGCGTCGGCGCCGTCGCCAAAGGAGTGCGCAAGACGAAGTCCCGCTTCGGCGCGCGGCTCGAGCCGTTCTCACACGCGGAGCTTCTCCTGCACCAAGGCTCGGGCGAGCTCCACACGATCACGGGTGCCTCGCTCGTCGATGCGCATCGCCCTGCCCGCGAGAACTCGTATCGGCTCTCGGTCGGACTCGTCGGCGTCGAGGCGATGCTGCGCCTCTTCGTCGAGGAGGAGCGGAATGAGCGCGCTTTCGAGGCGCTGACACGGTTTCTCACGGCGGTGGACGCGATCCGACCCGACTTGACAGGAAGCGCTGCCCTGGATCCGCTCGCACTCGCGTTCCAGCTCAAGCTGCTTTGGCTCTCGGGCTACGTCCCGCACCTGGAAGGCTGCGTGGAGTGCGCCGCCACCGAGGAGCTCGTGGGCTACCTTCCGCGCGCCGGCGGCGCGGTCTGCTCCGCCTGCGCCCCCAGCGAGACAGTGTTCCTTTCGCCCGAGGGCTTCCGCAGCATCCACGCGCTTCTCTGGAACCCACTCTCGGAAGCACACGGCCTCGGGCTCGGTGAGCGGGCGGTGCGCGACACCCTGGCCGTGGTCATCGCCTCGTACGAGTTCCACGGCGGCTTTCGCCTGCGAACGCTCACGGCGTGAAGCGCGATCTCGGCGACGGCTACGAGCTCGACGACGATCCGGGGCGGATCGACCGCGAGGCGGTTCATCGGTACCTGAGCGAGGAGTCGTACTGGGCGCGAGGGCGCTCGCGCTGAAGTCCAGAACGACTTGATCGAGAACGCAGCGCGTGTCATCGGTCTCTACCACGAAGGCCAGCAGGTCGGCTTCACCCGGGCGCTCTCCGACGGCCACGTGCAGTCCTATCTCGCGGACGTCTACGTGCTCGAGGAGCATCGCGGCCGCGGGCTTGGCGTGGAGCTCGTCCGCTTCAGCGTCGATGAAGGGCCGCTCGCGAAGACGAAGTGGTTCCTGCACACCTCCGACGCGCACGACCTCTACCGCAAGTTCGGATTCGCGGAGCCGGGCGAGCGCACGCTCGAGCGCTGGAGTCGAGCCGGCTAGTCGGGCTTCGGCGTCTTCCACTCCTCCGACAGCTTGTCCTGAACGAACGCCCGCGCGCCCGAGATCGGGATTCGCTCCTGTGCGAGCGAGTCGCGGTCGCGGATCGTGACGGTGTCGTCCTCGAGCGTCTGCTCGTCGATCGTGAGCGCGTACGGAGTGCCGATCTCGTCCTGCCGCCTGTAGCGCCGGCCGATCTGGCCCGAGTCGTCGTACTCGGCAACCATAGTCCGCCGCAGCTCTTCGTATAGGGACCGGGCTTTGCCCACCATGTCCTCGTCTCGCGGGATCAACGGGAGCACGGCCGCCTTCACCGGCGCCAATTGCGGGTGGAGTCTCAGCACGGTGCGCTCGCGTTCGGCGACGACCTCCTCGTCGTAGGCGTCGACCATGAAGGCGAGCATCGAACGGTTGACGCCGAGCGCGGGCTCGACGACGTGCGGCGTGTAGCGCTCCTGACCGTCGACCCATTCGAGCTTCGTTCCGGACGCCTCGGTGTGTGCGGTCAGATCGAAGTCGCCGCGGTGCGCGATGCCCTCGAGCTCCGACCAGCCGATCGGGAAGAGGTACTCGATGTCACTCGTGGCACTCGAGTAATGGGAAAGCTCCTCGGCGTCATGCGGGCGCACGCGGAGGTGGCTCTCGCGCAGCCCGTACCGCAGGTGCCATGCCCGCCGCTCCTCGACCCAGAACCGGAGCCACTCATGGGCCTCCGCGGGCGGGACGAAGTACTCCATCTCCATCACCTCGAACTCGAGCGTGCGGAAGATGAAGTTTCCGGGTGTGATCTCGTTGCGGAACGACTTGCCGATCTGAGCGATGCCGAACGGCGGCTTGCGCCTCGCAATCTGGGCGACATTCTTGAAGTTGATGAAGATCCCCTGGGCCGTCTCCGGTCGTAGGTAGGCGTCCTGCCCGGTCTCCTCGACCGGACCGATGCGCGTTTGGAACATGAGGTTGAACTGACGCGGCTCTGTCAGGTCGCACTTGTCCGTCTCGCCAGGGTGCTTGCTCGGCTTCGCGCCGCACGCGGCCTGGTCGAGTTGGTCGGCCCGATAGCGCCGTTTGCAGAAGCGGCAGTCGACGAGCGGGTCGGCGAAGCCGGTCACGTGGCCCGAGGCCTCCCACACGGCGGGGTGGAGGATGATCGAGGAGTCGAGGGCGACGATGTCGTCGCGCTCGCGCACCATCGCCTCGAGCCAGCGCGCCTTGACGTTCTCCTTCAGGAGCACGCCGTAGTGCCCGTAGTCGTACGACGAGCCGAGCCCGCCGTAAATCTCCGAAGACGGGAATACGAACCCGCGCCTGCGCGCGAGCGAGACGATCTTGTCCATGGTCACGACGTCGGACACAGGCCGAGACGTTACTCGCCGCCACCCCGAGCGCGGGCGCTCGGTTAGCGGCGGGTGCCGAGCGTCAGCAGGTACTCCCGATGATGGACGACTTCGTCGCCTGAGCGGCGCTGCTCGAAGAAGTCCAGCCAGGCCTGGTGGAACTCCTCCCGTCGGTCTGGGTCGAGCGCTTCAGCGGCGGTCTTCGTCGGCCCGTACGACGTGGAAAACAGCTCCCAGTACGCCTCGGGGGAGTCGACGGCCAACGTCGAGACGTGCTCCTCGAACTCGAGCTCGAACGAGTCGCCGAGGAGCTCACGGACATGGGCCGGACGTCCCCAGTCGAACGGGCTACCGGCGCCCGGAGCGGGTGGAGGCAGGAACGGGCCCATCATCCGGAACATCTGTCCAAGGCCGCCGTCGGGTGTCCAGCAGGCGAGAGCGATGCGACCGCCAGGTCGCGTGACTCGCGCAAGCTCACGTGCCACGGCCGCGTGATCGGGCGCGAACATCACGCCGCATGTCGACGAAACGAGATCGAAGCTTGCATCGTCGTACGACATCTGCTCGGCGTCGCCGACCTCGAATCTGACAGCGAGGCCTCGCTCCTCCGCGAGCTCCTTCGCGGTTTCGATGAGAACAGGCGCCAGATCCATCCCTACGACCTCGGCCCCGCGCTCGGCTGCAAGGAACGCCACCGCGCCCGTTCCCGTCGCGGCGTCGAGCCACTTGTCGCCCGCTGTTGGGGCGAGTCGATCGACGACGACTGTGTGAATGTCGCGGATGGTGTTCGTGATGCGCTCGTACGGCCCGTTCCCCCACATCACGCTTTGCCGTGCCTTCAACTCCGAGAACGCCATCTCTGCTCCTCTCGCTCCGTTAGCCGCGAAGAGCATACGACCGTTCGGGCGATAGCCTCCCGCGGATGAGCCCGGACGACGATCGTCATCCAGTCGAGCTCCACATCGTGTCCGACTCGACGGGAGAGACGGCCCAGCGGCTCGTGCTGGCGCTCGAGGCGCAGTTTCCGGATCAGCCGTTCGAGGAAGTCCGGCACCCGCGCGTCGAGAACGCAGAGGATCTCCACATCGCCGTGCAGCAGGCGCGCGGGCGCCCCGCCGTCATGGTCTACACGCTTGTCGAGCCCGGTCTTCGCGATGCGATGCGCCAACTATGCCGGCGCGCTCGTGTCCACTACTGCGACCTGCTGGGGCACCCGATCGACTCGATCTCACGAGTCGCCGGTGTCGCGGCGAGGATGACGCCGGGTGCGCGGGCGCCGCTCGACGCGACCTACTTCAAGCGCATCGAAGCGATCGAGTTCGCGGTGAAGTACGACGACGGGGTCGGCCGAGGACTCGACGAGGCGGATCTCGTGCTCGTCGGCGTCTCCCGAACCTCGAAGACACCACTTTCGATCTACCTCGGCTACCTCGGGCACAAGGCGGCCAACGTCCCAGTCGTGCGCGGGATCGAGCCTCCCGAGGAGCTCTTCGAGATCGATCCCGCCAAGATCGTCGGCCTTACGATCGACGCGGAACGACTGGGTGACATCCGCACGGCTCGCGTGAAGAGTATGGGCGGCCCCCGCAAGCGCTACGCCGAGTTGGAGGCGATCTACGCGGAGCTCGACGAGGCGGCTGCTCTCCACCGACGGCTGCGCTGCCCAGTGATCGATGTCTCGGACCTCTCGGTGGAGGAGACCGCCATGCGGGTCATCCGCCTGGTGGAGCGTCGGAAGCGGGCGGCCGTGAAGTCGTGAGCGAGGAACCTCGAACTCCGAGTCCGTATGGCTCTCCCGGCGAGCCGCCGCTGCGACATCCCTTTCGCCCTCCGCCAGGCGGGCGCGGAGACCTGCGCGAAAAAGGGTGGGTGCCGCTGCCGAGGTTCGCTCTGTGGTGGTTCCTGATGCTCGTTTCCGACGTTGTCTTCTACGTGCTCCTGACACCGCTCTGGCTCGGGTTGCGCGGGGCCGCCTGGATCGCGGAGCTCAGGTCGCGAGCGCGGCGATCCTGATCAGCTCGCCGGCTTTGGATCGAGCCGGTAGACCTCGCCGCTACCCGACATCGCGTAGACGCGACGAAGGCCGTCCACCCCGAAGCTCGTCAGTCCAGGAACGACCAGACCGAGCAGACCCGAGGCGGTAACAGCCCCTCCCTCGATCGCGATCGTCGTGATCTCCCCAGTGCAGAGATCGCCGTACAGGTAGCGGCCGGCCAATGTGGGGATTCGCGGGTCGCGCGAAACCACGCCGCCGATGAGAGCGCAAACGCCATTCTCGCGAGGAATCTCGAGGAGAGGCGAAACGGGTCGTACACAGGTCGTCGCCGAATCGAACGACGAGGGTTCCCTCGAAGCACGGCCAGCCGAAGTTCAGGCCGGACGCACCTCGAGGAATCACGTTGATCTCTTCGCGCGACGTGCTCCCGACGTCGCCGACGATCAGCGAACCGGACTCGTCGTCGATCCAGAACCGCCAAGGATTGCGCAGCCCGTACGCCCAGATCTCCGGGCGTGCGCCTGTGACGCCGACGAACGGGTTGTCCGGAGGCACGGCGTAGGGAACCGCGCCGCGCGGGTCGATGCGCAGGATGCCGCCGAGCAGGTCGTCGAGGCGCTGGGCGAAGAAGCCTGCGGGGTTCAGGACCCCCGGGTCACCATCTCCCACCGAGATGTAGAGATAGCCGTCGGGCCCGAACTGGAGCATGCCGCCGTTGTGGTTCTCGTACGGCTTCGGAATGGTCAGTACGGCCCGCTCGGTGGACGGGTCGACGACGTCAGGATCCGAGGAGTCACGCCGAAACTCGGCGATTCGCACATCGCCGTATCCACCGCGCAGGTTGTAGAAGGCGTAGACGAGCCCGCTCTCCTGGTAGTCGGGTGCGAAGGCGATCGCGAGGAGGCCGGACTCGCCGGCCGCCGTTACCTGGCCACGGAGATCGAGGAAGGGGCGAGGGAGGACCTCCCCGCCACGTACGACCTGCACCGTGCCGGTCTGCTCGACGACGAAGACGGCCTGGGTGTCACCGGGCGGCGCAGTCACGAGCACCGGCTGCTCGAACGTTCCGATACGGGCAAGCGCGGCGACATCCGAGGTATCGACCGGGGGAGGCGGTGGCGGAGGCGGTGCGGGCTTGGTCGCGACCCCGAGCGACCCTTTCATTCCCAGACGCGCGTGTCCCTCTACGGAGCAGAGAAAGCGGTACGTGCCCTTCCGGGGAAACTTCACAGTGATCGCCTGGCTCTGCCCCGGGCGTAGCGTCCGCGTCCGTCGCCCCTTCACGACGAAGTCATGGGTCGTGGTCCCCCTGTTTCGGACCACGAAGCGGACCGAGGAGCCGGCCGGAACCGCGCGACGCGAGAGCTTGAACGAGAAGTCCCGCGCGTCGACCCGGATCGCGAGTGTTCCTGTGCCCCTGGCCGAGACCGCGCCGGGCAGCAATGCGATGAAGGCGATCGCCGCAGCGACGGCGGCAACTGAGACGACGAAACGGCCTACCGACACGAGGCTTGAAGCCTATGCATAGAGCCGGTCGCTAGCCGAAACCCTCACGGACCGCCAGCCGCTTCGCGAGCTCCAGTCCAAGAGCGTTCCGCCGCTCCCGCTCGCGGAGGTGACGACTGCGACGCGTCTCAAAGCTGCCGCGGCTCGATCGGCGTCTCGACGCCGGGCTCGACGCGGTACGCCCAGGCCCCAGGCTGTGACGCCACAACCTCCCGCAGTTCCGTTCCGACGAAGTGGAGCGCCACGCCGTCGTCCGCCGCGTAGCCGGGCGCAAACCCTTCGTCGACGAGCTTGCGATACATCGGGCGCCGGAGCTCCTCGCCGTCATAGTGGGGGCAGAAGCTGCCGGGCAGGATCCCGAGGCCGTCGCGGAGCGGGTCGAGCTGCGGGCCGAAGGAGTCGGTGACGCTGCACTCGAACCAGCAGTTCGCTCCGGCGCTCACCCCGCCCACGACCGCACCGCGCGCCCAAGCCTCGCGCAAAGCACGATCGACGCCGTGAAGCCGCCAGAGCGCGAGCGCGTTCGCGGTGTTGCCGCCCGAGACGTAGATCACGTCCTGGTCGGCGAGTTGCTCGGCTGGTCGCTCCGGCGTTCCAAACAGCCGGAGGCAACTCGGCTTGCAGTCACGACCTGAGAACGCCTCGAAGAAGGTAGCGATGACGGGGTCGCGATCGCCCGTGGGTGTCGGGACGAAGCAGATCCGTGGATGGGCTGCCGGCGACAGCGAGAGGAGGAACTCGTCCAGCGGCGAGCGCGGGTCCATCATGAAGCCGCCACCGCCGATGGCCACGATCTGTCCGCTCACGCGGCTCTGCTTCTATCAAGACGTCTCAACGGAGCCGAGTGTAGATTCCCCCCGCAAAT
>CAWHBH010000029.1:0-10983 GCA_963827525.1 uncultured Thermoleophilia bacterium | reverse complement strand
CGAGGTTCCCGAACACCATCTGAACGATGTTCACCGCCGTCCCTAGGTCGTCCGCGATGTCGTATGTCCGCCGATACACCTGCGCGCGAGGGGCGTTCCAGGACTCGAACACCGCGCGGTAGGCACGCCGAAGCTGCTCGCGAGCGTCCTGCGGGAACCGCTCACCCGTCGCCTCTTCGTAGATCGCGTTGAAGGTGTCCACGAGCTCGCCGAGGTCGTCGGCGGTCAGGTCCACGTCCTGCGAGACGGCACGAGCGGCCTTGAGGTCGGCGAGCGCCTGCTCGAAACGATGCCCGTCGATGGCATCCACCACCTCGCCGTACATCTGGATCAGGCGGCGGTACGAGTCGAGCGCAAAACGGGGGTTCCCGGTGGAGGCGCCGAGACCCGTGGCCGCGACGTCGTTGAGCCCGAGGTTGAGGATCGTGTCCATCATCCCCGGCATCGAAATCGCCGCCCCAGAGCGGACCGAGACGAGCAGTGGATTGCTCTCGTCCCCGAAGCGCTTGCCCGTGCGCTCTTCGAGCGCCGCAATGTGGGTGTCGACTTCGTCGTCGAGGCCATCGGGGACATCGCCGCCTGCGGCCATGTAGGCGCGGCAAGCATCCGTCGTGATGGTGAAGCCGGCCGGAACCGGAACACCCAGTTGAGTCATCTCGGCGAGGCCGACCCCCTTGCCACCGAGGAGCTCACGACCGCAGGCCGAGTCTTCGTCAAAGTCGAAGACGTAGCGCATTTGCGGGAGGAATCTACACTCGGCTTCGTTGAGACGTCTTGATAGAAGCAGCGCCGCGTGAGCGGACAGATCGTGGCCATGGGCGGTGGCGGCTTCATGATGGAGCCGAGCTCGCCGCTGGACGAGTTCCTCCTCTCGCTGTCGCCGGCAGCCCATCCACGGGTCTGCTTCGTCCCGACGCCCACGGGCGATCGCGACCCCGTCATCGCTACCTTCTTCGAGGCGTTCTCAGGTCGGGACTGCAAGCCGAGTTGCCTCCGGCTGTTTGGAACGCCGGAGCGACCAGCCGAGCAACTCGCCGACCAGGACGTGATCTACGTCTCGGGCGGCAACACCGCGAACGCGCTTGCGCTCTGGCGGCTTCACGGCGTCGATCATGCTTTGCGCGAGGCTTGGGCGCGCGGTGCGGTCGTCGGCGGGGTGAGCGCCGGAGCGAACTGCTGGTTCGAGTGCAGCGTCACCGACTCCTTCGGCCCGCAGCTCGACCCGCTCCGCGACGGCCTCGGGATCCTGCCCGGCAGCTTCTGCCCCCCCACTATGACGGCCAGGAGCTCCGGCGTCCGATGTATCGCAAGCTCGTCGACGAAGGGTTTGCGCCCGGCTACGCCGCGGACGACGGCGTGGCGCTCCACTTCGTCGGAACGGAACTGCGCGAGGTTGTGGCGTCACGGCCTGGGGCCTGGGCGTACCGCGTCGAGCCCGGCGTCGAGACGCCGATCGAGCCGCGGCAGCTTTGAGACGCGCCGCAGTCGTCACCTCCGCGAGCGGGAGCGCCTGCGCTCGGACGAGAGCCATCGACCGCTTTCTAAGCGGTCTGTGAGGGTTTCGGCTAGCGACCGGCTCTATGCATAGCCTTCAAGCCTCGTGTCGGTAGGCCGTGTCGTCGTCTCCGTTGCCGCCGTCGCTGCGGCGATCGCGTTCATCGCATTGCTGCCCGGCGCGGTCTCGGCCGGGGGCACAGCAACACTCGCGATCCGGGTCGACGCGCGGGACTTCTCGTTCAAGCTCTCGCGTCGCGCGGTTCCCGCCGGCTCCTCGGTCCGCTTCGTGGTCCGAAACAGGGGGACCACGACCCACGACTTCGTCGTGAAGGGGCGACGGACGCGGACGCTACGCCCGGGGCAGAGCCAAGCGATCACTGTCAAGTTTCCCCGGAAGGGCACGTATCGCTTTCTCTGCTCCGTAGCGGGACACGCGCGTCTGGGAATGAAAGGGTCGCTCGGGGTCGCGACGAAGCCCGCGCCGCCTCCGCCACCGCCTCCCCCGGTCGATACCTCGGATGTCGCCGCGCTTGCCCGTATCGGAACGTTCGAGCAGCCGGTGCTTGTGACTGCGCCGCCCGGTGACACCCAGGCCGTCTTCGTCGTCGAGCAGACCGGCACGGTGCAGATCGTGCGTGGCGGGGAGGTTCTCCAACACCCATTCCTCGATCTCCGCGGCCAGGTGACTGCGGCCGGCGAGTCCGGCCTCCTCGCGGTCGCGTTCGCACCCGACTATCAGGAGAGCGGGCTCGTCTACGCCTTCTACAATCTGCGCGGTGGATACGGCGATGTGCGAATCGCCGAGTTTCGGCGTGACTCGTCGGATCCTGACGTCATCGACCCGTCCACCGAGCGAGCGGTTATGACCATTCCGAAGCCGTACGAGAACCACAACGGCGGCATGCTCCAGTTCGGGCCCGACGGCAATCTCTACATCTCGGTGGGAGATGGTGACCCGGGGGTCCTGAACCCGGCAGGCTTCTTCGCCCAGCGCCTCGACGACCTGCTCGGCGGCATCCTGCGCATCGACCCGCGCGGCGCGATTCCCTACGCCGTGCCTCAGGACAACCCGTTCGTCGGCGTCACAGGTGCGCGCCCGGAAATCTGGGCGTACGGGCTCCGGAACCCTTGGCGGTTCTGGATCGACGACGATTCCGGGTCGCTGATCGTCGGCGACGTCGGGAGCACGTCGCGCGAAGAGATCAACATGATTCCTCGAGGTGCGTCCGGCCTGAACTTCGGCTGGCCGTGCTTCGAGGGAACGCTCCCGTTCGATTCGGCGACGACGTGTGTACGACCCGTATCGCCTCTCCTCGAGATTCCTCGCGAGAATGGCGTTTGCGCTCTCATCGGCGGCGTAGTTTCGCGCGACCCGCGAATCCCCACATTGGCCGGCCGCTACCTGTACGGCGATCTCTGCACTGGGGAGATCACGACGATCGCGATCGAGGGAGGGGCTGTTACCGCCTCAGGTCTGCTCGGTCTGGTCGTGCCTGGACTGACGAGCTTCGGGGTGGACGGCCTCCGTCGCGTCTACGCGACGTCGGGTAGCGGCGAGGTCTACCGGCTCGATCCCAAGCCGGCGAGCTGATCAGGATCGCCGCGCTCGCGACCTGAGCTCCGCGATCCAGGCGGCGCCGCGCAACCCGAGCCAGAGCGGCGTCAGAAGCACGTAGAAGACAACGTCGGAAACGAGCATCAGGAACCACCACAGAGCGAACCTCGGGAGCGGGACCCATCCCTTTTCGCGCAGGTCTCCGCGCCCGCCTGGCGGAGGGCGAAAGGGATGTCGCAGCGGCGGCTCGCCGGGAGAGCCATACGGACTCGGAGTTCGGGGTTCCTCGCTCACGACCTCACGGCCGCCCGCTTCCGACGCTCCACCAGGCGGATGACCCGCATGGCGGTCTCCTCCACCGAGAGGTCCGAGACATCGATCACAGGGCAGCGCAGCCGTCGGTGGAGAGCAGCCGCCTCGTCGAGCTCCGTGTAGATCGACTCCAACTCGGCGTAGCGCTTGCGGGGGCCGCCCATACTCTTCACGCGAGCCGTGCGGATGTCACCCAGTCGTTCCGCGTCGATCGTAAGGCCGACGATCTTGGCGGGATCGATCTCGAAGAGCTCCTCGGGAGGCTCGATCCCGCGCACGACCGGGACGTTGGCCGCCTTGTGCCCGAGGTAGCCGAGGTAGATCGAAAGCGGTGTCTTCGAGGTTCGGGAGACGCCGACGAGCACGAGATCCGCCTCGTCGAGTCCTCGGCCAACCCCGTCGTCGTACTTCACGGCGAACTCGATAGCCTCGATGCGCTTGAAGTAGGTCGCGTCGAGCGGCGCCCGCGCACCCGGCGTCATCCTCGCCGCCACACCCGCGACTCGTGAAATCGAATCGATCGGGTGCCCTAGCAGGTCGCAGTAGTGAACACGCGCGCGACGGCACAATTGACGCATCGCATCTCGAAGGCCCGGCTCGACCAGCGTGTAAACCATGACCGCGGGACGACCGCGCGCCTGCTGAACCGCGATGTGGAGATCCTCGGCGTTCTCGACGCGTGGGTGACGGACTTCCTCGAACGGCTGATCCGGGAACTGCGCCTCGAGCGCCAGCACGAGCCGCTGTGCCGTCTCTCCCGTCGAGTCAGAAACGATGTGGAGCTCGACTGGCTGACGATCGTCGTCCGGGCTCATCCGCGGGAGGCTATCGCCCGAACGGTCGTATGCTTATCGCGGCACACAGACGAGAGGAGCAGAGATGGCATTCTCGGAGCTGAAGGCACGGCAGAGCGTGATGTGGGGGAACGGGCCGTACGAGCGCATCACGAACACCATCCGCGACATTCATGAGCTCGTCGTCGATCGCCTCGCCCCGACAGCGGGCGACAAGTGGCTCGACGCCGCGACGGGAACGGGCGCGGTAGCGTTTCTCGCAGCCGAACGCGGGGCCGAGGTCGTAGGGATGGATCTTGCGCCCGTTTTGATCGAAACCGCGAAAGAGCTTGCGGACGAGCGAGGCCTCGATGTCAGATGCGAGGTCGGCGACGCCGAGCAGATGTCCTACGACGATGCGAGCTTCGATCTCGTCTCGTCGACGTGCGGCGTGATGTTCGCGCCCGATCACGCGGCCGTGGCACGTGAGCTTGCCCGAGTCACGCGACCTGGCGGTCGCATCGCCCTTGCCTGTTGGACACCCGAAGGTGGCCTCGGACAGATGTTCCGGATGATGGGCCCGTTCCTGCCTCCACCGGCTCCGGGAGCCGGTAGCCCGTTCGACTGGGGACGTGAGGCCCATGTCCGTGAGCTCCTCGACAAGTCGTTCGAGCTCGAGTTCGAGGAGCACGTCTCGACGCTGGCAGTCGACACGCCCGAGGCCTACTGGGAGTTGTTCTCCACCTCGTACGGGCCGACGAAGACCGCTGCTGAAGCGCTCGACCCGGACCGACGGGAGGAGTTCCACCAGGCCTGGCTCGACTTCTTCGAGCAGCGCCGTGTAGGTGACGAGGTCGTCCACCACCGCGAGTACCTGCTCACGCTCGGCACCCGCCGTTAACCGAGCGCTTGCGCTGGGGTTGCGGCGAGTAACGTCTCGGCCTGTGTCCGACGTCGTGACCATGGACAAGATCGTCTCGCTCGCGCGCAGGCGCGGGTTCGTCTTTCCGTCGTCCGAGATCTACGGCGGGCTCGGCTCGTCATACGACTACGGGCACTACGGCGTACTCCTGAAGGAGAACGTCAAGGCGCGCTGGCTCGAGGCGATGGTGCGCGAGCGCGACGACATCGTCGCCCTCGACTCCTCGATAATCCTCCACCCGGCCGTCTGGGAGGCGTCCGGCCATGTCACCGGATTCGCGGACCCGCTCGTCGACTGCCGCTTCTGCAAGCGGCGTTACCGGGCCGACCAGCTCGACCAGGCCTCGTGCGGCGCGAAGCCGAGCAAGCACCCCGGCGAGACGGACAAGTGCGACCTGACAGAGCCGCGCCAGTTCAACCTCATGTTCTCCACGCGCATCGGGCCGGTCGAGGAGACCGGACAGGACGCCTACCTACGGCCGGAGACGGCCCAGGGAATCTTCATCAACTTCAAGAACGTCGCCCAGATCGCGCGTCGCAAGCCGCCGTTCGGCATCGCTCAGATCGGCAAGTCGTTCCGCAACGAGATCACACCCGGAAACTTCATCTTCCGCACGCTCGAGTTCGAGGTGATGGAGATGGAGTACTTCGTCCCGCCTGCGGAGGCTCATGAGTGGCTCCGGTTCTGGGTCGAGGAGCGGCGGGCGTGGCACCTGCGGTACGGGCTGCGCGAGAGCCACCTCCGCGTGCGCCCGCATGACGCCGAGGAGCTTTCCCATTACTCGAGTGCCACGAGTGACATCGAGTACCTCTTCCCGATCGGCTGGTCGGAGCTCGAGGGCATCGCGCACCGCGGCGACTTCGATCTGACCGCACACACTGAGGCGTCCGGAACGAAGCTCGAATGGGTCGACGGTCAGGAGCGCTACACGCCCCACGTCGTCGAGCCCGCGCTGGGCGTCAACCGTTCGATGCTCGCCTTCATGGTCGACGCCTACGACGAGGAGGTCGTCGCCGAGCGCGAGCGCACCGTGTTGAGGCTCCACCCGCAATTGGCGCCGGTGAAGGTGGCCGTGCTCCCGTTGATCCCTCGAGACGAGGACATGGTGGGCAAAGCCCGGTCCCTATACGAAGAGCTGCGGCGGACCATGGTTGCCGAGTACGACGACTCGGGCCAGATCGGCCGGCGCTACAGGCGGCAGGACGAGATCGGCACTCCGTACGCGCTCACGATCGACGAGCAGACACTCGAGGACGACACCGTCACGATCCGCGACCGCGACTCGCTCGCACAGGAGCGAATCCCGATCTCGGGCGCGCGGGCGTTCGTTCAAGACAAGCTGTCGGAGGACTGGAAGACGCCGAAGCCCGACTAGCCGGCTCGACTCCAGCGCTCGAGCGTGCGCTCGCCCGGCTCCGCGAATCCGAACTTGCGGTAGAGGTCGTGCGCGTCGGCGGTGTGCAGGAACCACTTCGTCTTCGCAAGCGGCCCTTCATCGATGCTGAAGCGGACGAGCTCCACGCCAAGCCCGCGGCCGCGATGCTCATCGAGCAGGTAGACGTCCGCGAGATAGGACTGCACGTGGCCGTCGGAGAGCGCCCGGGTGAAGCCGACCTGCTGGCCTTCGTGGTAGAGACCGATGACACGCGCAGCGTTCTCGATCAAGTCGTCCTGGACTTCGCGCGAGCGCCCTCGCGCCCAGTACGACTCTTCGCTCAGGTACCGATGAACCGCCTCGCGGTCGATCCGCCCCGGCTCGTCGTCGAGCTCGTAACCGTCGCCGAGATCGCGCTTCACGCCGTGAGCGTTCGCAGGCGAAAGCCGCCGTGGAACTCGTACGCGGCGATGACCACGGCCAGGGTGTCGCGCACCGCCCGCTCACCGAGCCCGAGGCCGTGTGCTTCCGAGAGTGGGTTCCAGAGAAGTGCGTGGACGCTGCGGAAGCCCTCGGGCGAAAGGAACACTGTCTCGCTGGGGGCGCAGGCGGAGCAGACCGCGCCGCCGGCACGCGGTAGGTAGCCCACGAGCTCCTCGGTGGCGGCGCATTCCACGCAGCCTTCCAGGTGCGGGACGTAGCCCGACAGCCAAAGCAGCTTGAGCTGGAATGCGAGCGCGAGCGGATCCAGGGCAGCGCTTCCTCTCGCGTCGGGTCGGATCGCGTCCACCGCCGTGAGAAACCGCGTCAGCGCCTCGAAAGCGCGCTCGTTCCGTTCCTCCTCGACGAAGAGGCGCAGCATCGCCTCGACGCCGACGAGGCCGACCGAAAGCCGATACGAATTCTCGCGGGCAGGGCGATGCGCATCGACGAGCGAGGCACCCGTGATCGTGTGGAGCTCGCCAGAGCCTTGGTGCAGGAGAAGCTCCGCGTGTGAAAACGGCTCGAGCCGCGCGCCGAAGCGGGACTTCGTCTTGCGCACTCCTTTGGCGACGGCGCCGACCCGGCCGCGATCGAGCGTGTACAGGTGGAGCACGCGGTCGGCCTCGCCGAACCGAAACGAACGCAGGACGACCGCTTCCGTCTTGTAGGTACGCGCCACGTGGACAAGTCTAGGCCGGGCACGCGCTGGAGCTGTGCCGTCAGTTCATTGTTCGTACGTCTCGACGACGCTCGGCGCCCTCACGTCTGCGGCATCCGGGTCACGACCGGCCTCGCGCAGCGCGCGGCGCTGGCGGAGGTAGTCCCAGCTCTGGTCGAGGGCGATCGAGATCGACTCGAGTCGCTTGCGGTCGTCCTCGGTCGCGACTCCCGCGGCTTCCTTCTCCCAAAGCTCGTGCTCCTCTGCGACGAGCTTCTCGATGCTCTGGTGGATCTGCGCGTCCTGCATCTCGCTCCTTTCGACACCTGCTGATCTCGATTCCATCGACCGCGGTCCTATTCTCCCGCTTCCGGGACACTCAGCGGCTGGCACCGAGGGCAGAACCACGTGCCGCGACCACCGACGCGCGTCTTCGAGATCGTCGTCCCACAGCGCGAGCAGGGTTCGCCGTCGCGGCCGTAGACTCGGAACTCGTCCTGCATCGCTCCCGCATTCCCCTCCGGAGTTCGGTAGTCGGAAAGGGTCGATCCTTGACGGTCGATGCCGGCTCGCAGCGCAGCGCGGATCGACCGGTGCAGCCTGGCTGCTTCGGTTGAAGTCACGTCGTTCGCGGGTCGGAGCGGATTCAATCGGCTGCGCCAGAGGGCTTCGTCGGCGTAGATGTTCCCGAGGCCCGCGACGACGCGCTGATCAAGGAGCACCGCCTTCAGGGGCGCGCGCCTAACCGCAAGCCGCTGCGTGAGCCAGCTTGCGGTGAACCGTGAGCCGAGGGGCTCTGGGCCGTTCTTCGCCGCCAGGTATGGCTCGAGCTGAGCGTCCTCGAGGACGAGCCACGTCCCGAACCTGCGCACGTCTCGGTACGCCAGTCTAGAGCCGTCGTCCAGCTCGAGCACGGCGCGCTCGTGAGACATCGGGGCGAAACCGAAGCTCCCGGTCATGCGCAGGTGAACAAGGAGCGAGAGCCCGCTCTCGAGCCGGAGGAGGAGATACTTCCCACGCCGCTCGACCGAGCCGACACGGTCTCCTTCCAGCTCCTCCATCACCTCGAAGAGATCGTGTGGGCGCGTCAGCCGCGGGTCGAGGATCTCCACCCGCGAGAACGTCCTCCCCTCGAGTCGCGGCGCGAGCTGCGCGCGGATCGTCTCGACCTCCGGTAGCTCGGGCAACTCGCTACGGAACGACCTCGAGCAGGATGCCGTGCGCGCGAGGCGCCTCGTCTCCGAGCTCGTATGCATCGCGCACGGCTTCGACCGCAACCGCCGCTGACTGCTCGTCTCGAGCGTGGACGTCTGCGAGAAGGTGCCCTCGCGCGACGGTCTGCCCGCGCTTCACGTGGCATACCACCCCGACCGCGTGGTCGACGACGTCCTCCTTCGTCCTGCGACCCGCTCCGAGCTCGAGCGCCGCCAGACCCACGCGAAGAGCCCCGAGACGTGTCACGACCCCGCCGCGTGGAGCGGAAACCTCTCGGACGACCGGCGCAGCCGGGAGCGAAGCGAGGTCAGGGTCGCCACCCTGTGCTCCGATCCAGCGCTCGTAGGCAGCGAGCGCGGAGCCGTCCGCGATCGCCCGCTGCGACCTTCGTCTCCCCTCGTCGACGTCGATGCCGAGATCGGACAGAGCGAGCAGGTGGGCGCACACGTGGAGGACGAGCTCCGTGAAGTCCTCCGAGCCATGCCCCTTGAGCGTCGCCACCACCTCGCGTACCTCCAGCGCGTTGCCGACAGCATGGCCCAGTGGCTGATCCATGTCGGTGAGCAGGCAGACGACCTGGCGCCCCTCACGCTGTCCGAGATCGACCATCTGCTCAGCGAGGATTCGCGCATCGTCCACGGTCTTCATGAATGCACCGTCTCCCACCTTGACGTCGAGCACGATCGCGTTCGCGCCGGCGGCGAGCTTCTTGGACATGATCGAGGAGGCGATGAGCGAGACGATGTCGACGGTCGCTGTGACGTCCCGGAGCGCGTAGAGCTTCTTGTCGGCGGGGACGAAGTCGCCCGTCTGCCCGATCATCGCCAGGCCCACATCGCGTATCTGCGCGACGAACTCGTCGGTTGTGAGCTCGACGCGGTAGCCCGGAATCGACTCGAGCTTGTCGAGAGTGCCGCCTGTGTGCACCAGCCCACGGCCGCTCATCTTCCCGAATGGAACGTCGCAAGCCGCAACGATGGGGCCAACCGCAAGCGAGGTCTTGTCCCCCACTCCACCCGTCGAGTGCTTGTCCACGACCCGCCGTCCCAGAGCCGCACCGAGATCGAGTGTCTCTCCCGAGCGGATCATCGCCTCGGTCAGCGCGTGGGTCTCTGGCCGGAGAGGCCTTTGAAGTAGACAGCCATGCACCAGGCGGCCATCTGGTAGTCGGGCACATCTCCTCGCGTGTAACCGACGACGAGGTCGGCGATCTCGCTGTCGGAGAGCTCCTCGCCGTTGCGCTTCCGCTCGATCAGATCGGCCACGCGGCTCACCCGTCGGTTCCCATCCTGTCAGAGCTCGATGAGGCGGCCGGGAAGGCGCTTTCCAGACGCCTTCCCCCCGAGCCAGGCGTTCACCGTGGCGCCCACATCTGCGAACTCCCCCTCGTCGTGGATCCGCCCCGCTGCGTTGCGGCCCGCTGCATACGCAAGAAGCAGGGCGTGCTCGCGCGAGTGATCGGTCGACGGTGTCGTCGGATCACAGCCGTGGTCCGAGGTGAGGATCAGCAGGTCGCCTGGATGCAGCGCCTCGAGGATGTCGGAGAGTCGACGGTCGAAGTCCTGGAGACAGCGGTGGAAGTTCACCGGGTCATTCCGGTGCCCCCAGAGCATGTCCGTCTCCACGAGGTTGACGAACACGAGGCCACCTTCAATTGACTCGAGGAGCTCTATCGTCCGGTTGATGCCGTCGACGTTGGATTTCGTCGGGAAGGACTCGTCCACGTCACAGCCGGCGAAGATGTCGCTGATCTTCCCCACGCCGTAGACGGTGTTGCCCGCATCGCGGATCGTCGAGAGATAGTTCGGCCGCCGGGGCTCGAGCGAGAAGTCGTGCCGGTTGGGCGTCCGCTCGTAGTTCCTCGGTTCGCCCGTGAACGGCCGCGCGATCACGCGCCCGACGGCGTGCCGACCGGTGAGGATCCCCCGCGCGACCCGGCAGCCGTCGTAGAGCTCCTCGAGCGGGATC
Source organism: uncultured Thermoleophilia bacterium (assembly GCA_963827525.1). Lineage (GTDB taxonomy): Bacteria > Actinomycetota > Thermoleophilia > Gaiellales > Gaiellaceae > GMQP-bins7. Next base: position 225 of record CAWHBH010000029.1, on the reverse strand, counting down.
GTCTCCTCATGGGCCGCGATCTGGAAGACCGAGTCGGCTGACGTGTAGACGATCCACTTGCCCGTGCGCTCGTGCTCGTCGCCGAGCTCCTGGATGATCTCGGTACCCGACGCTGGCTTGTTACCAAGCACGCCCCGCCCGGTCTGATTCATGAACGGGTCGATGACCTCGTCGGGAAAGCCGTGCGGGTACGTCGGGAAAGGCGTCGGCGTGACGATGCCCATG
>CAWHBH010000028.1:0-24512 GCA_963827525.1 uncultured Thermoleophilia bacterium | reverse complement strand
TTCGGCGAGCACCTCGGCGGTGTGCTCGCCCACCGAAGGAGGGGCAAGCGGTGCGCTGCCCGCTCACCGTCGAACGACAGTGGGAGCGCCGGAAGGCGAAGCTCCGGAATCAGCGTATGCGTCACGGGCTGCAGCATCTCGAGGGCCGCGGTCTGAGGACTCCCAGCGACGTCGGCGACATCGGCCACGGGCGCAGCGGGGACGCCCGCCGCGGCCAGTAGCGCCTGCCACTCGGCGGTGTCGTGTTCACGGAAGCGGTCGGACATGAGTGCCACGAGCGCCTCGCGATTGTGCACTCGGTCGGGGTTCGTACGGAACCGCGAATCCGAGACGGCTCGGGCATCTCGACCACGTCGCACACGAGCGCGAACAGCCGGTCGTTTCCGCCGGCGACCATCAGCTCGCCGTCACGCGTGGGGAAGACCTGGTACGGCGCAACCATCGGGAACGTGGTTCCCTGCCCCACGGCACGGTGCCGTCCGCGAGATAGCCGACGAGGTGATATCCGATGTAGCCGAGCGCGGTCTCGTACAGAGAGGTATCGACGAGCGCACCATCACCCGTCCTTTCTCGTTCCAGGAGCGCTGCGACGATCCCGAGCGCCGACCAGATCCCGGTGCCCATGTCGATCAGCGACGAGCCGACGCGGGCGCCTGGGCGCCCTGGCTCGCCCGTCATGCTGATGAGACCGCCGGCAGCCTGCATCAGCGCGTCGTAGCCGGGCTCCTGCGAGAGCGGGCCGACGTGCCCGTACGCGCCGACCGAGCAGTACACGAGCCGGGGGTTGCGCCCTCGCACTCTCCATGCCCGAGACCGATACGGTCGGCGAGCCCCGGCCGGAGGCTCTGCAGGAACACGTCGGCCTGCTCGGCGAGCCGCAGCACGACGGCTCGGCCGCGCTCGTCCGCGAGTGAGACCGCCAGCGAGCGCTTGCCCGCGTTCACCGACAGGAACATCGCGCTCTCGCCGTTCCAGAACGGCGGCCCCCACGCCCGGCCGTCGTCACCCGTATCCGGGCGCTCGACCTTGATCACCTCGGCCCCCAATGCCGCGAGGATTTCGGCGCAGTACGGCCCGGCGATCGACGTCGTCACGTCGACGACGCGTGTGCCCGCGAGCGGGAGGAACGGCATCTGGCAATCATTCCCTCTCTGCGAGGATGGGCGCGTGCCGAACTGGCTCGACTTCGACCAGATCGCGGAGTGGGTGTCCGGCTCCTCGTGGAGCTACTTCGTGATCTTCATCGTCGCGGTGATCGATGCCTTCTTCCACTCGTCCCTAGCGAAACCGTCCTCGTCATCGGAGGGAGCTTCGCCGCATCGGGTGACCTGAACCTCCTGTTCGTCATCCTCGCAGGCGCCGCCGGCGCGATCCTCGGCGACAACATCTCGTACGGGATCGGCACGGTCGTCGGCGAGAGAACCGTGAAGCGCTGGTTCCGAAGCGAGAAGGCCCGCAGGCGGCTCGAGTGGGCAGAGCGGACGCTCGACGAACGCGGTGCATACATCATCATCATCGCCCGGTTCATCCCCGGTGGCCGAACAGCGGTCACCTTCTCGGCCGGCTACATCCCCACGTTTCCGTGGCGGCGCTTCATCGTCTACGACGTCGTCGCCGGCGTGATCTGGGCCACGTACGCGGCTCTGCTCGGCTACTTCGGCGGCAAGACCTTCGAGAACCACCCGCTCTGGGGAGTCGCCATAGCGCTCGGCATTGCACTCTCGCTCGGTCTGCTCGTGGAGGCTGTCCGGCATCTGCGGGCGCGAAGGCGCGGCGTCGCCTGAGCTCGCTGCATCGGCTCTTCGCCGCGCGCGTACCCTCCTCGCTGTGAACCGTCTTGCGGGCGCTACGAGCCCATATCTGCTCCAGCACGCCGAGAACCCGGTCGACTGGTACGCGTGGAGCGACGAGGCCTTCGAGCGGGCACGGGCGGAGGACAAGCCGTTGCTCGTCTCGGTCGGCTACAGCTCGTGCCACTGGTGCCACGTCATGGCGCACGAGTCCTTCGAGAACGCCGCGACCGCTGCCGTCATGAACGACCTCTTCGTCAACGTGAAGGTCGACCGCGAGGAGCGACCCGACGTGGATGCGGTGACGATGGAGGCGACGGTCGGGATGACCGGCTCGGGCGGCTGGCCGACGACGGTGTTCATGACACCTGAAGGGAAGCCGTTCTATGCCGGCACGTACTTTCCGCCGGAGCCACGTCATGGCCTGCCGAGCTTCGAAGATGTGCTCCGTGCCGTCTCGCAGACCTGGAGGGAGCGGCGTGACGACATCGAGCGCCAGGCGAGCCGCATCGCCGACGCGCTCCGGAGCGTGGCGCAGACGCCGCCGTCGGCGGAGCCTCTGACTTCGTCGCTCCTGTCCGAGGGCGCGCGCGGGATCGCAGGCACGTTCGAGCCCGCCTTCGGTGGGTTCGGTCGAGCGCCGAAGTTCCCGGCCGCCTCGACGCTCGAGTTCTTGCTCCGGCGAGGAGACGAGGGCTCGCTCGCCATTGTGACCGCGACGCTCGACGGGATGGCGGCCGGCGGCATGTACGACATCGTGGAGGTGGCTTCCACCGCTACTCGGTGGACGACCGCTGGCTCGTGCCGCACTTCGAGAAGATGCTCTACGACAACGCCGTGCTGGCGTCGACGTACCTGCACGCGTGGGTCGTCACCGGGAAGACGCGCTACCGCGAGGTGGTCGAGGAGACGCTCGACTACGTCCTGCGGGAACTGGCGCTCCCGGAGGGTGGGCTGGCTTCGGCGCAGGATGCGGACACGGACGGCGTGGAGGGGCTCACATTCACCTGGACGCCGGAAGAGGCCGACGCCGTCGGGTTGGCGCCCGAGCTGCTCGAGCCCTTCGAGCACGGCCGGTTCATCGTCCGCGGCGAGCTCGAGCCGGAGCTGCGCGCACGCATGCTCGCCGAGCGCGCGACGCGTCCCCAGCCGTTCCGCGACGACAAGGTCCTCGCGTCGTGGAACGGGCTCGCGCTCGCGGCGCTCGCCGAAGCGGCCTACCGTTTCGACCGCAACGACTGGCTCGAGGCTGCTCGTGGCGTAGGGGAGTTTCTGCTCGGGCCGCTGTCCCGCGAGGACGGGAGATTGCTGCGTTCGCGCCGGGACGGGCGCGCGAGCGGCGACGCGTACCTCGACGACTACGCGAACGTCGCACACGGCCTCATCGAGCTGCACGTGGCGACGGGAGAGTTACGCTGGCTGCTCGAGGCTCGCAGGCTCGCGCTGCTCGCTGTCGAGCTCTTCGCGGATGCCGAGCATGGCGGCTTCTTCCTGTCGGCCGCGGACGGGGACGCGCGTGTTCCGCGGACCAAAGAGCTCCAGGACACGCCGATCCCCTCGGGCAACTCGATGCTCGCGCTCGTGCTGCTCCGACTCTCCCGCATCTGGGGTGACGACGAGCTCGAACGCCACGCCGTCTCCGTCTTCCGCCTCGCCGAGCCTGCGTTGAGACGGGCGCCTGGCGCGTTCGCGTGGGCGCTCTGCGGCCTCGATCTGTGGTTCAGCCCGCCGCGCGAGATCGCCATCGTCGGCCCGGTGGACTCGCCTGTCGCCCGCTCGGCGCTCGCACCCTTCCAGCCGAGTACAGTCGTAGCGGTCGGGCCGAGCGGACGATGTGCCGCTGCTCGAGGCAAAGAGCTCGTCGACGGCGAGCCGGCGGTCTACATCTGCGAACGCTTCGCCTGCCGCGCGCCCGTAACCGAGCCGGAAAGGTCGTCGTCTGACATGCGCGTCTGTCTCATGATCGAGGGGCAGGAGGGAGTCACCTGGGACGACTGGGTGCGCCTCGCCCGTCTCACGGAAATCCCGTTCTCGGTCATGACCGCGTGCTTCCTCGGCGACAGTCGCGCGGACGCCGTCGAGCGCGTCGGCGGCTTCCTGGCGATCCGCGGAGATGACGCGGATCCCGAGTCGATGCTCCGCGAGCGGAGCGATCGCTGGCTGGCAGGGAGCGTGGACGAGGTCGTCGAGCGTGTCCACGAGGTGCGTGACCCGTGTCTTTCTCCAGCATCTGAACCACTCCGACGACGACATGGTCCGCCTCATCGGCGAACGGCTGCTGCCCTCCCTCAGGTAGCGTCCTGCGACATGACGACGACAGAGCTGACAGGTGCGGAAGACGTCGCGTGGGACCTCTCCGACCTGTACGAGAGCGGTGACGATCCACGCATCGAGCAGGACGTGCAGGAGGCGGATGCCGCCGCAGCGGCGTTCCGGGAGCGGTACTACGGCCGGATCGCCGAGCTGAGCGCTGCCGAGCTCGTCGAGGCGATCGACGAGCGCGAGCGGATCGAGTCGATCTTCACTCGCGCGATCTACTACGCCCATCTCTGGTTCTCGACGGACATGGCCGACTCGCCGCGCGGAGCGCTCCTGGCACGGCTGACCGAAAAGGGCGCTGCACTGGACACGCAACTTCTGTTCTTCGGGCTCGAGCTCGCCGACCTCGACGACGCCGCGGCCGACGCCCTGCTGGCCGACGCGGTGCTCGAGCGGTGGCAGCACTGGCTGCGTTCGGTCCGAAAGTTCCGCCCTTACATCCTCACCGAGCCCGAGGAGAAGATCCTGACCGAGAAGTCGGTTTCCGGCGTCAGCGCGTGGGACCGTCTCTACGACGAGCTTCTCGGCGCGCTGCGCGTCGATCTCGACGGCACGGAGACGAGCTTCGAGGAGGCGATGGCCAAGCTCTACACCGGCGATCGCGATGAGCGCCGGACGGGCGTCGGAAGCCGTCACCGTGGCGCTCGATCCTGGGCTGCGCACTCGCACGTTCATCTTCAACACCATCGTCGTCGACAAGTCGATCGACGATCGCCTGCGGGGCTACGAGACGTGGATCTCGGCGCGCAACCTGCGCAACGACACCACGGACGAGGCAGTCCAGGCGCTCATCGACGCGACCGTCGCGCGCTACGACGTCGTGCAGCGCTACTACCGACTGAAAGCGAGATTGATGGGTCTCGATCGGCTGTCGTTCTACGACCGCATGGCGCCGATCGGCGAGGACCCGACCAAGGCTTCCTGGGACGAGGCGCGGCAGATCGTTCACGACGCCTACGCAGACTTCTCGGGCGAGGTGGGAGACATCGTCGGGCGCTTCTTCCGCGAAGGCTGGATCGACGCTCCCGTGCGCGAGAACAAGCGACCGGGTGCGTTCTGCGCGACGAACGTGCCAGGCGTTCACCCGTACGTGTTCATGAACTTCACCGGCGATCGGCGCTCGATTCTCACACTCGCCCACGAGCTCGGTCACGGCTTGCACGGGTACCTCGCCCAGCCGCTCGGGCTGTTCAACGCGAACACGCCGCTGACGACGGCCGAGACGGCGTCGGTGTTCGGAGAGGCTCTCACCTTCAAGCGGCTGCTCGCGATCGAGGACGACCCCGCTCGCAGACTCAACCTGCTCGCCGGCCGCATCGAGGACTCGATTGCGACCGTCTTCCGGCAGATCGCGATGAATCGTTTCGAGGATGTAGTCCACACGGTGCGCCGCGAAGAGGGTGAGCTGTCGATGGAGAAGCTCGAAGAGCTCTGGCTCGAGACGCAGAGGCAGATGCTCGGTGACTCGGTCGACATCGACGGCTACGGAACGTGGTGGAGCTACATCCCGCACTTCATGGGCTCACCCGGGTATGTCTACGCCTACGCGTACGGCTTTCTCTTCGCCCTCTCGATCTTCCGCAAGTACGAGCTCGAGGGCTCGGCGATGGTGGAGCCCTACGTCGCGGTTCTCCGCGCCGGTGGCTCGAAGCCCCCTGAGGAGCTTGCGGAGCTCGTCGGGCTCGACCTCACGAACCCGCAGATCTGGGAGAGCGGGATCGATGCGCTCGCCGCGGAGCTCGACGAGGCCGAGGCGCTCGCCGCCGACATAGGCATCGGCTAACCGAATCCAGCGCACGCCGTCAAGTCGGCCAAGTAGCAGTAACCAAACGCAGTGGCCGCGAAGCGGACACCTTCAGGAATGTTCGCGCGACCGGAATCCGTGCGAGCGGATTCCGGTCTTGCGCAAGGGACCGGCTCGGGCTGAGTCCTGGCGGCGAGGACGTAGCAGCGCTACTCTCGCGGCTGACAGGCAGGAGTCGGAGAGGGATATCAAGGAGGAGTCGGTGCGAAAGATCATTGCGTCTGCGGTCGTTTTGGTTGCAGCGCTTGCGCTCACGGTGCCTGGGGCCATAGGTGGCCCAGGACAGACACCCGGAGTAACAGCGAAGACGATCACGATCGGCGGGCTCTTCCCGCTCACCGGGCCGGCGGCGTCCTACGCCCCGATCCCGCTCGGCATGAAGGCGTACTTCGCGTACATCAACGCTCGCCGAGGGCCCGATGGCAAGCGCGGGGTGATGGGGCGCCAGATCATCTGGAAGTACTACGACGACGCCTACAACCCGGCGACCAGCGCTCAGCTCTCCCGCAGGCTCGTCGAGCAGGACAAGGTCTTCGCGACCGTCGGCCAGCTCGGGACCGAGCCGATCTCTCGCCTCTCGCGCGTACATGAACCAGCAGAAGGTGCCGCAGGCACTCGTCTCGACGGGCGCGTCGAACTGGGGGCTGCAGTACAAGGAGTACCCGTGGACGATCGGTTGGCAGCCCGACTACATCGCCGAGGGCCGCCTCTATGGCCTCCACATCAAGGCAGAATTCAACGCGGCAAGAAGATCGCCATCGTCTACCAGAACGACGACTACGGCAAGGACTACCTCTACGGCTTCCGCGCGGCGCTTGGGAAGGCCTATGCCGACGCGAACGTCGTCGCGCAGGAGGCCGTGGAGACGACTGCCACGAGCGTCGCCAGCCAGATGGTGCGGATCAGGGCGTCAGGCGCCACAGTGCTTCGCGATCTTCCAGCTTCCGACGCCGACGGTTCGGACGATTGCGACGGGCAAGGCGCTCGGATATGACCCGGACCAGATCTACATGAACTCGGTCGCGGCATTCCGGACGCCGATGGCCGGCGCGATCGCGTCGGCAGGCGCCGCGTACGTCAACGGCATCCTGTCCGTCGCCTACCTGAAGGATGTGGAACAGGCGAGATGGGAAAACGACGCGGCCATGAAGCAGTACGACGCGATCGTGGCGAAGTACCTCCCGGGCTCGAACCCGAACGACGGCCAGATCTACTATGGCGTCGCCAAGGCTGAGGCCTTCGTGCAGGCTCTCTACAGGGCGGGGAAGAACCCCACGCGTGCAGCCTCATGAACGCCGCTCTCGAGCATGAACGACGTCAACCGATTCGCGCTTCCGGGCGTGAAGCAAAAGACGTCGAAGAATGACCACTGGGTCATCAGCAAGATGCAGCTGCAGCGGTTCAATGCGAACACTGCTATCTGGGCGCCGGTCGGCAAGCTCATCGAGGGTCGCCCGCGCTCGGCCTATCGCGAAGGCTATCGAGGTTTCACTCGTAGAGGCCGGCTATCCCGGCCCCTAGTCCGTCCAGGCGCGGTACTGCTCCCAGTAGCGCTCCATCGTGGTCTGACGGTGCGCGAGGTGGAGGAGGTCATACGCGGCGACGTTGACCGCGCGCACGATCCACTCGCCGCCCTCGCCGAGGTCGAGCACGTTGACGCATGCAGGAGCCTGCTCGAAGTGGCCGAGGAACATCCGCTCGCCGGTGAGCGCGTACGAGAGGATCGCTCGATTGACACCGCCGTGGAGCACGGCCAGTGCGGTGTGCCAGCTCTCGTCGGTGACGAGACGCTCGACCGCGGGGAGCACTCGATCGAAGAGCTCTCCGATCGACTCGCCGCGCAGGAACCGCGTCTCGTTGGGGATGACGCCCCGGAAGGCGTGGACGAACTCATGCTGGAGTGCGTCGGTCGGGATCTCTGACAGACGCCCGCCGCGGAGCTCCGAGAGGTCAGGCCAGCTCTCGGGCTCGATGTCTGGTGCGACGATGGCCGCGGTCTCGAGCGTGCGCGGGAGTCCGCTCGTCAGCACCCGGTCGAGCTGGATGCCGGCCAGCGCCTCGGCAGCCGCGTTTGCCTGCGCGATGCCTTCCTCGTTGAGGGAGACATCCACGGGGTCCACGGGTTGTCCGTCGGCGCCGAAGTACGAGACCTCGGCGTGCCGCATCAGGTAGAGCCTGCGACGCATGAGCGGCATAGGATCGCACGATGCCGTCGGGGGGCGACATCGTCGAGACCGCGGCCGCCTCGGAAGGCTTGGTGAAGCCACCGCTGCTCGTGCTCGACCGCGTGCGTGCGTTCCTCGACGAGCACGACCTTGGCTCGGGCGCGCTGCGCGCGCGCCGGATCGGCGAAGGTGGTGGGTCGAACTTCACGTTCCTGCTCGAGCGCGACGAGGGCCGCTTCGTCCTTCGGCGTCCGCCGCGTCCACCGCTGCCACCTTCCGCGCACGACGTGGTGCGCGAGGCCCGGCTCCAGCTCGCGCTGCGCGAGGCCGGATTCGCGCGCCTGCCGACGATCGTCGCGGTCGGCGAGGACGAGAGCGTCCTCGGCGTCCCGTTCTACGTCATGAACTACCTCGACGGCCACGTACCGACGGACGAGCTGCCGCCGGGGCTCGAGAGCGAGCCGGCGCGACGCCTTCTCGGCGACGACCTCGTCGACGCGCTCGTCGAGATCCACGCCGCCGACGTGACGACGCCCGGCCTGGCGGCGTTCGCGCGGCCCGGGAGCTACAACGAGCGTCAGGTCCGACGCTTCGACCAGCTCTGGGAGATCAACAAGACGCGTGAGCTTCCGAAGATGGAGCGACGTCGGCGCCTGGCTCGCGGACAACCTCCCCGAGCCGCTGCCGCCGACGGTCGTGCACGGTGACTTTCGTCTGGGCAATTCGATGGTCGCGCGGGACGACCCGTCGCGGGTCCTTGCTGTGCTCGACTGGGAGATGGGCGCGATCGGCGACCCGCGCGCCGATGTCGGCTACCTGCTCGCGACGTACAGCGAGCCAGGTGGCTCCTCGAACCCGCTCGGGACGTCGCCGGTGACCGCCCTGCCCGGCTTTCCGTCGAGAAAGGAGCTGGCCGAGCGCTACGTCGAGCGCAGCGGCCGCGACGTCGGGCCGCTTCCGTGGTTCGAGGCGCTTGCCCTCTGGAAGGCCGCGGTCTTCTGCGAGGCGATCTACGGCCGCTACGTACGGGGCGAGCTCGGCGCCGAGGACGCGCGCGCCGCCCGCTTCGAGCGCGGAGTGCCGTACCTCGCAGAAGCTGCGGCCGCCGCGATCGCGCGCGCCTAGAGAGCTTCAGAGCGCGATCTCGGCGAGCGCTCGCAGCGCCTCGGGCTGCTGCGTCGAGACCAGCAACGACGTCGCGCCCGACTCGCGCCACGCGTCGACGCGTTCGGCGAGTCGCTCCTTCGGCCCGACCAGCGCGACCTCGTCGACGAAGGAGTCAGGGACCGCGGCCGCCGCGTCTCGCTTGTTCCCGTCCAGGTACAGATCCTGGATCGTCTTCGCCTCGGCCTCGTAGCCGTAGCGCGCGAAGAGGTCGTTGTAGAAGTTCTTGCCCCGTGCGCCCATCCCTCCGATGTAGAGCGCGTAGTACGGCTTGAGGAAGTCGCGCCCGGCCTCGACGTCGTCGATCAGGATCGCCGGCGCGGTCGGCGCGATGTCGAAGCCCGGTGGCGTGCTCGCAAGCGCTGACGCGAAGACCTCCTTGGCACGCTCGGGCGACCAGAAGAGCGGGAGCCAGCCGTCGGCGATCTCGCACGCCTGGGCGACGGCCTTCGGCCCCATCGCCGCGAGATAGATCGGGATCTCCGCCCGTAGCGGCCGAGCCATGATCTTGAGCGGCTTCCCGAGTCCGGTCCCCTTGCTGTAGGGAATGTCGTAGTGCTCGCCGTGGTGCTCGACCAGCTCGCGGCGAAGAGCGGTTCGGACGATCTCGACGTACTCACGTGTCTTGAGAACGGGCTTGCCCCACGGCTCGCCATGCCAGCCCTCGACCACCTGAGGGCCGGACGTTCCGAGCCCGAGCAGGAAGCGCCCGTTGGAGAGAAGGTCGAGCGTCACAGCCGTCATGGCGGTGTTCGCCGGCGTGCGCCCGGGGATCTGCATGATCGCGCTCCCGAGCTTGATCCGCTCGGTGGTGGCGCCGAGCCAGGCGAGGACGCTCACACAGTCCGTTCCCCAGGCTTCGGCGGCCCATGCGGAGTCGTAACCCAGTCGCTCTGCTTCCTGCGCCATGGCGATCGGCTCGAGCGGGCTCGTTCCCGGCGGCGCGTATCCCATGTAGAACCCGAGTCGCAAATGCTTATCCCGTGTGGAAGCGAAGGCACATGCCTGCGATGCTAACCCCATGACGATCACCGACCTGCGACCCACCGACGAAGCGCTGGAGCTTCGCGCTCGCGTCCGCGCTTTCATGGAGGCGCACGTCTATCCGAACGAGCCCGTGCTCGACCGCGAGGACGAGGAGTCGGACGCGCTCGTCGAGCGGCTCCGTGCGGTGGCGAAGGACGCGGGGCTGTGGGCGCCGCACCTCCCGCCCGAGGCGGGTGGCTCGAACGGAAGCTTCCTCGTCTACGCCTACCTGAACGAGGAGATCGGACGCTCGCTCTGGGGCCAGCTCGTCCTGGGTTGCCAGGCGCCCGATGCGGGAAACGGGGAGATCCTGTGGGGGTTCGGGACGGATGAGCAGAAGGAGCGCTGGCTCCGTCCGCTCGTCGCCGGAGAGATGCGGTCTTTCTTCTCGATGACGGAGCCGGACGTGCCGGGCTCCGATCCCACGACGCTACGCACCCGCGCGGTGCGCGACGGCGACGAGTGGGTCATCGACGGTCACAAGTGGTTCTCGTCGGGCGCCGAGGGGGCGTCCTTCGGGATCGTCATGGCCGTCACCGATCCCGACGCGGAGCCGCACCGGCGCGCGACCCAGATCATCGTCCCGGCCGATACGCCAGGCGTCGAGGTCGTTCGTGCAGTTCCGACGATGGGTCATCGCGGGCGCGGTTGGACGACTCACTGCGAAGTTCGCTACACGGGTGTTCGGGTTCCTATCGAGAACACGCTCGGCGAGGTCGGCGACGGCTTCCGCATCGCACAGAAGCGCCTCGGCCCGGGCCGGATCCACCACGTCATGCGCTGGCTCGGGCAGATGCAGCGCGCCTTCGAGCTCATGTGCACGTACGCGCTCGAGCGTGAGACGTTCGGCGGGCCGCTCGCCGAGAAGCAGACGGTGCAGAACTGGATCGCGGACTCGGCTGCCGAGATCCAGGCTTGTCGGCTGATGACGCTCGACGCGGCGCACAAGATCGACCAGGGTGACGAGGCGCGGGTCGAGGTCTCCGTGATCAAGTTCTACGCTGCTCGAGTTCTGCACGACGTGATCGATCGAGCGGTGCAGGTGCACGGTGCGCGGGGGCTCACCGACGAGACGCCGCTGGCCGGAATGCTGGCGATGGCCCGCGGCGCGCGGATCTACGACGGCCCGGACGAGGTGCATCGCATGGTCGTCGCGCGGCGGATCTTGAAGTCGTTTGCCGCGGGTGACGGCTGGCGCTTCGAGTAGCCGTATCCGGTTGTCCGGAAGGTTCGGCGGGGGCTGGCCGTTAGATAGCTTCCGTGAACGACCTCGCGCGGCGCGTCCAGCGCACCTATCTGACGCTTCTCCTCGGCAATACGTTGGCCGCGTCGCTCATCTGGGGCATCAACACCCTCTTCCTGCTCGACGCCGGGCTCAGCAACCTCGAGGCGTTTTCCGCGAACGCCTTCTTCACGGCCGGAATGGTGGTCTTCGAAGTCCCGACCGGAGTCGTCGCAGACACCTGGGGCCGGCGCGTCTCGTACCTCCTCGGCACGATCACCTTGGCGGTCGCGACGTTTCTCTACTACGTGCTGTGGCTTATCGAGTCGCCGTTCTGGGCATGGGCGCTCGTCTCGATGCTCCTTGGTCTGGGCTTTACGTTCTTCTCCGGCGCTGTCGAGGCGTGGCTTGTCGACGCGCTGAACTTTGCGGGGTTCGAAGGCGGTCTTGAGGCGGTGCTCGGGCGTGGGCAGATGGTCTCTGGCGCGGCGATGCTCGGAGGCTCCGTCGCCGGAGGAGTGATCGCCCAGGCGACCTCGCTCGGCGTGCCTTTCCTGTTGCGAGTGGGCGTGCTGGTGGCGATGTTTATGGTCGCGTACAAGCTCATGCACGACGTTGGGTTCACGCCCGAACCCGCGACGCATCCACTCCGTGCGACGCGTGACGTCTTCACGGCCTCGCTCGAGCATGGACTGAGGAACCCGCCCGTGCGCTGGGTCATGCTCGCGGCGCCGTTCACGTCCGGGGTCGGCTTCTACACCTTTTACGCACTGCAGCCCTATCTGCTCGAGCTCTGGGGTGATTCCGAGGCCTATTCGATCGCCGGGCTCGCGGCGGCAATCTTTGCCGGGTCTCAGATTCTCGGAGGCTACGCCGCGCCGAAGATCCGCGGCCTCTTCAGGAAGCGCACGACTGCCTTGATCCTCGGAACGACCGTGAGCGCCGTGATCCTCGCGCTGCTCGGTCTGACGAGCTTCTTCTGGCTCGCCCTCCTGCTGCTCGCGCTGTGGGGGCTGATTTTCGCCGCCGATATGCCGATTCGCCAGGCCTATCTGAACGGCATGATCCCGTCGAAGCAGCGGGCCACGGTGCTCTCGTTCGACTCGTTGATGGGCAGTACCGGGGGCGTGGTGATCCAGCCAGTGCTCGGAAGGACGGCCGACGTCTTCAGCTATTCGACGTCATTCGCGGTTGGCGCCGTCATCCAACTCGCGGCGGTCCCTTTCCTGGCGCTCAGCCGGAGGGAGCGAGCGCCGGCGGACACGGCCATCGGCTCCACTGCTCCGACGCCAACGTAATCCATCGTGCCTCCGCACCGGTTCCCCAAGACGCTCGCTGCAGGCGACGGTCGCGCCCGCAGCGGAGGGATCAGCGCAAGCGGACGATCGTGTCTGCTGGTGAACCCTAGCGAGGGCCGGGCACGCCCTTGAACTCGTAGAGAAGCGGCTCGCGGCCCGGCTGGACGATCCACGCCTCACCGGTTCCTTCGCTCTGTAGGCGGCCCACACGCCTTCTGCGACTTCCGAGGGCTGGAGCAGCCGGAATCCCTTCGAGAGGAGATCCTGCTTGAACTCCGGTGGCGTCAGTGCAGTGTCGGCCCAGCCGGGGCAGACGGCCTGGATCCGGATTCCCCGCTTCTCGAGCTCTGGCGCGACGGAGCGGACGAAGCCGACGACTGCGTGTTTCGTGAGGCCGTAGATCGGGTCGTCGGGGATCCCGACGAGCCCGGCGAGTGACGCCGTCACGATGATCGTGCTCCCCATCGGCATGACGCGGTCGAGCCGGCGTACGCCGAAGACGACTCCGTCGACGTTGACGCCAATCGCACGGCGGTACTGGGCATCCGTCAGCGTCGCGATCCCGTTACCGCCAGTGAGGACGCCCGCGTTGAGGCAAGCGAGGTCGACCGAACCGATGTGCTCCCATGCCTCGGGGCTGGACACGTCGAACCCGTTGACGAGATCGAGCTCCTTCACCTCGAAGCCCTCGGCGCGGAGCTTCGACACGACTGCGCTGCCGATCCCTCCTGCCGATCCGGTAACGAGAGCTGTCATGGAATGAGCACGACCTTTCCTGTCGACTTTCGCTCCTCGATCAGGCGATGCGCGTCGCCCGCCTGCTCGAGCGGAAACTCTGCCCCGACGATCGGTCGAACCGCACCGCTCTCCCAGAGGCGGAGCACGTCCTTTCCGGCTCGCTCGACGAGCTCCGGGTTCCTCCCGATCAGCCGGCCGAGGTAGAAGCCGTGAACGCCGATGTTGCGACCGACGAGCCAGGTCGGGCTGACGTCTTGCCAGAGGCCGCCTGCGTAGCCGACGGCTATCGCTGTTCCCATCGGCTTCAGCAGCGCGAGCGAAGCGGTGAAGACCTCGCCGCCCACGAGATCGAAGACTGCGTCGACCGGCTCGAGCTCGCCGATGGCGTCGTAGGTCACGGCTTCGACCGCTCCGAGCGAGCGCGGGAGGTCGAGCTTCTCCGTGCTGCCGACTGCCGCCACCGGATGGCCGTTCAGCGCTCGCACGATCTGCACCGCTGCCGTCCCGACCGCGCCGGCGGCGGCGGTGATGAGGACGCGCGCGCCGAACGCGATTCGAACCAGCTCGGTGAGCGGAATCCACGCGGTGAGGAAGGCCATCGGGAACGCCGCGCCCTCTGCGAAAGCTTGCGTTCGCCGGCAGCGGGAGCAGCCAACGCCTGTCGACGGCGACCTGCTCCGCATAGCCGCCGCCTTCGGTGCGAACGAAGCCCATGACGCGGTTGCCGTCCAGCTCGCCCGCGACTTCGGAGCCGAGAACGGTCGGAAGCTCGGGCATCTGCGGATAGCGGCCGAGGCGAATGAGGACGTCCGCGAAGTTGATCCCGGCTGCGCGAACTTGGACGATTGCAGCGCCGTCGTGTGCCTCCGGCTCGGGCACGTCTTGCACGACGAGCTGCTCAGGCCCGCCGACTCCTTCCAGAACGACCGCTCTCAACGGCCGGTGAAGTGGGGCTCGCGCTTCTCGAGGAACGCAGCGACACCTTCGGCGCCGTCCTCGCTCGCGAGGCAGCGGCGGAAGCCGTCGGCCTCGCGTCGCAGGCCTTCCTCGAGCGGGAGGTCCCGAGTGTTCCGGGCCAGCTCGCGCAGCACCCCGATCGCGACCGGTGAACGGGCGGCGATCGCACGCGCGATGGTCAACGCTGCCTCGAAGAGCTCCCCCGGCGGAACGACCTTCTCGACGAGCCCCCAGTCGTACGCGGTGCCTGCGTCGATGAAGTCGCCCGTCATGTTCAGGAGCTGAGCCCTCCCGAGCCCGACCAGCCGCGGCAGCCGCTGCGTCCCGCCGCCGCCCGGAATCAAGCCGAGCTTGATCTCGGGCTGCCCGAGCTGAGCACCCTCGGCAGCAATTCGGATGTCGCAGCACATTGCAAGCTCGAGCCCGCCCCCGAGGCAGAAGCCGTGGATCGCGGCGACGAACGGCGTTCGCGCGGCGTCCATGCGCGCGCCGAGCTTCTGGATGCCACGGGCGGAGCCGGTCTCCTGAGCGTCGTCGGCCGCTTCGCGCAGCGAGGGGAACTCCTTGATGTCCGCTCCAGCCACGAAAGCGCGCTCACCCGCGCCCTTGAGCACGACCGCGCGGACCGCGTCGTCGGCGTCGAGGCGTTCGACCTCGGCCTCGAGCTCCTCCAGGAGCGGCGCCGAGAGTGCGTTCATCGGAGGATTGTCGATCGTGACGACGGCGACCGCGCCGTCCTGCTCGGTCGAGATGTACACGACTACGGTGGTCTCCGCCGGCTGCCCGACCGAGAACATCTCCCTGAGCGCGGTCTTGCGGAACTTGCCGACCGCCGTCTTCGGGATCTCCTCGACGTACTCGAACCGCTCGGGCAGCCACCACTTCGCGAAGTTCGGAGCCAGGAAGTCGCGCAGCTCATCGTCCGTGGCTGTCTGGCCTGCCCGGAGCACGACGACCGCCAGTGGCCGCTCGGCCCACTTCTCGTCCGGAACCGCGATCACCGCGGCTTCTGCAACGGCGGGGTGACCCATGAGCGCGTTCTCGAGGGCGACCGTCGAGATCCACTCGCCGCCGGACTTGACGAGGTCCTTCGAGCGATCCTGGATCTCGATGTAGCCGTGGGGCTCGATCGTGACGATGTCACCCGTCTTGAACCAGCCGTCGTCCGTCCAGCGGTCGGCGCCCTCAGGTGTCTCGTAGTACGCCGACGAGACCCACACGCCGCGTACCTCGAGCTCGCCCATCGTCTGACCGTCCCAGGGGGCGAATCCCTCCTCGGCGCGCGCACGTATCTCGACGAACGGCGCCGGGATGCCCTGCTTGGCGCGATACCGGAACTGCTCCTCTTCGGGCAGTGTCTGCTCGCGCGCCGTCAGCTCCGAGACCGTTCCCAGCGGGCACATCTCGGTCATCCCCCACGCGTGGATGATGTGGAGCCCGTGCCGCTTCTCGAAAGCCTCGATCATCGCTTGCGGAGCGGCGGAGCCGCCGACCACCATGGCGCGCACGGTCGACGTGTCGTACTTACCGGGGTTCGCGTCGAGCTCCTGCAGGATCCCCATCCAGATCGTCGGCACGCCGGCCGTGATGGTGACCTTCTCCTGCTGGAACGCCTCGAGCAGGCTTTCGCCGTCGAGGAACGGGCCAGGGAAGACCTGTTTCGCGCCGACGAGGGTGCACGTGAACGGAAAGCCCCAGGCGTTCGCGTGGAACATCGGGACCACGGGAAGAACGCTGTCGTGCTCCGTCACCGAGAGAACACCGGCCATCGCGGACGCGAGCGAATGGACAGCGATGGCGCGATGCGAGTACAAAGCGCCCTTCGGCTGTCCCGTGGTGCCGCTCGTGTAGCACATGGCCGCCGCCGCTCTCTCGTCGATCTCCCTGCCGGGGAGATCGCCCGGCTCCGCGCTCGCGATCAGATCCTCGTACTCGATCGCGCCATCGGGCGTCGGGCCGTCGCCGATCGCGATGACGTGCTCGAAGCCGACGCGCTCGCGGAAGTTCTCTACGAGCGGCCAGAGCACCTTGTCGGCGATGAGGACACGGTCGCCCGCGTGTGTGGCGATGTAGGTGATGTCGTCCGGGTGCAGGCGGAGGTTCAGGGTGTGCGTGACCATGCCGCCGACCGGCACGCCGATGTAGGTCTCGAGGTGCTGGTAGT
This sequence comes from uncultured Thermoleophilia bacterium, assembly GCA_963827525.1. Classification (GTDB taxonomy): domain Bacteria; phylum Actinomycetota; class Thermoleophilia; order Gaiellales; family Gaiellaceae; genus GMQP-bins7. Next base: position 7,865 of record CAWHBH010000028.1, on the reverse strand, counting down.
GGTTCCAGCAGAACGTCCCGACGCGATCTCCGTCGCCGAGCCCGAGCTCGTTGCGGAGTGCCGCAGCGAGACGGCGAGCACGCGGGGCGAACTCGGCGTAGGTGTAGCGATGCCAGCTGCGATCGGGCAGCCTGGTCACGATCTCCCGCTCGCCGAAGAGCTGCTCTCCGCGGCGGAGGATCGCCGGCACGTTCAGCTCGTAGTCCATGATCAGGCCGTCCAACTTCAGCCTCCTTGTTCGACAGAGACGGCAGCCGGCGCCGCGCCCGGCAGCCCCTCGCTGCTCCCGTTGAGAAGTGCCGCGGCGACCTCGGCGCGAAGCCGGGTGCCCGAAGCCCCGAAGCTCTCGATGCCGAGCGCGCGCTTGTACAGCCGATGGAGCTCGTGCTCCCACGTGAAGCCGATCCCGCCGAGCACCTGAATCGAGGTTTCGCAGACGGCGACCGCACTCTCGGAGGCTGAGGACTTCGCGGCGGCCGCGGCAAGCGACGCCTGCGGATCTTCGGAGGCCACGCACCAGGCTGCCCAGAGCGCGAGCGAGCGCGAGAGCTCGAGTCGCGTGTACGCGTCCGCGAGCGGGTGAGCGACCGCCTGGTAGACGCCGATCTTCCTGCCGAACTGCTCGCGCGTCGAGGCGTACTCGATTGCGTACTCGAGGGCGCGCCGCGCGACACCGCAGGCTTCGAGGGCCAGCGCGGTCAGCGAGCGTGACTCGATCTCGGTGAGGACACCCGCATCCGCGAGCCTGCGCCCGGGGTCGCCGCCGCGCACGACGCCGAGGGCCCGTGACGCGTCGGTCGTCGTCAGGATCTCGCGCTCGGCTCCCTCGAGCTCGTAGATCCCGTCGCCGCCCACGATCGCAACCCGTTGCGCGGTGTCGAGATCGGGCACGAGCGGTCCAAATGCAAGCGTCCAGCTCGTATCTCCTGCTGCCACCTCGGCTCGGAGGTCGTCGGGAAGCGCAGGGAGAGTCAGCCCGATCGTCGAGAAGTACGGCCCGCGGTAGAGCACGCGCCCGAGCTCCTCGAAGAGCACCGCTTCCTCGACGAACGTGAGTCCGGCTCCGCCGTCCTCCTCCGCGATCGAGACGCCGGTCCAGCCGAGCTCGGCAAGCTGCCCCCACGTCGGCTCCGGGTTCGCGGCGAGGAACTCGCGAGCCTGCTCGCGGAGCGCGTCCTGCTCGGGTGTGAAGGTGAAGTCCATCAGTGCCTCGTCCGTTGACGGTTTCGCGATTCTGAGACGTGAGATGCAAGCGATGCAAGGACGCAGGGAGTGCCGGTACTAGTGAGTACCGGCGCGACTGAGGACGCCGCAGCGCGCCGCAGATCGCGGTTCAGAATCGCACTAACTGTTAGCGGACGAGGCACGTCACCGTGATTTCGGCAGGCCGAGCACGCGCTCGGCGACGATGTTGCGGAGAACCTCCGACGTTCCCGCCTCGATGGTGTTGCCGCGGCTGCGGAGCTGCTGGTACTGCCAGTAGCCGCCGTAAGGCGCGTTGTCCTCGCCGAGCGCGGCGTCCGGCCCGAGGAGCTCGAGCGCGAGCTTCGTCACGCGCTGATTCGCCTCCGACCATACGAGCTTCGAGATCGATCCCTCGGGGCCAGGCATCCCTGTCTTCATCAAGGCCGAAAGCGACCTGTAGTTGGTGAAGCGAACCGCCTGCATCTCGATCCACTCGCGCGCGATCCGGTCGCGCTGCAACGGATCTGCGCCGCGGTCGCGCGCGAGCGAGATGACTTTCCGTACCTGCACCTCGAGCGCCGCCTGCAGCGCGAAGCCGAGCGTGCCGCGCTCGTGGAGGAGGGTCGTCATCGCCACCTGCCAGCCGCCGCCGACCTCGCCGAGGAGGTTCTCGGCGGGCACGCGGACGCCTGTGAAGAAGATCTCGTTGAACTCGGCCTCGCCGGTGATCTGTGTGAGCGGACGCACCTCCACTCCCGGCGCCTTCATGTCGACGATCAGGTACGTGAGGCCGGCGTGGCGCGTCGACTCGGGGTCGCTGCGGGTGAGGAGGATGCAAAAGCTCGCGAGGTGCGCGAACGACGACCAGACCTTCTGCCCGTCGACGACGAAGTGCCCGTCCTCGCGCCGCGAGCTCGTGCGTACGCCCGCGAGATCCGAGCCTGCGCCGGGCTCCGAGAAGCCCTGGCACCAGATCTCCTCCGCGGACAGAATCGGTGCGAGGTAGCGCGTCTTCTGCTCCTCGGTGCCGTGGGCCATGATCGTCGGCCCGGCCATGCCGATGCCGATGACGCCGATGTGCGGGGCGCCTCGGCGCGCGCCATCTCCTCGAGGAAGATCGCCTGGTGTGTGTACGGCGCTCCGCCACCCCCGAACTCCTCGGGCCAGGTGAGCCCGGCGTAGCCCGCATCGTAGAGCGCACGGCTCCAGGCGCGCATCTCCGGTCCGTCGAAGCGGCTCGCGCCACCCCGGTGCCCGCGCAGCTCGTCGGGCACGTTTTCCTCGAGCCAGGAGCGGAGCTCGGCTCGGAATGCAGCCTCTTCCGACGTGTCGCGCAGATCCATCGGTCACGATCGTAATGCGTCCGGCGCGTCATGGTCATTGCCACGGCGTACGAAGCCGGTTTAGGGTTCTTCGCCGATGGCCCTCCTCGAGGTACGGGACGTCACTCTCCGTTTCGGCGGCATCGTCGCGCTCGACGGCGTCTCGTTCGCGGTCGAGAAAGGGCACATCTCGGGCCTCATCGGCCCGAACGGCGCCGGCAAGACGACGGCGTTCAACGTCATCACGCGGCTCTACAAGCCCGACGCGGGAGAGGTCACGCTCGACGGCTCGTCGATCCTGCGCCAGCCTGCGTACAAGATCGTCGGCAAGGGCGTCGCCCGCACGTTCCAGAACCTCCAGCTCTTCCGCACGATGTCGGTGCTCGAAAACGTCCTGGTCGGGGCGCACGGGCGGGGTCGCAAGGCTGGTGAGAAGGAGGCGTTCGAGGCGCTCGACGTCGTGGGCCTCCGCGACCGAGCGTACTTCCCCGCGGCGGCTCTACCGTACGGAACGCAGAAGCGGGTCGAGCTTGCTCGCGCGCTCGTTGCGAAGCCGCGGCTCCTTTTGCTCGACGAGCCCGCCGGCGGGCTGAACCACCGGGAGGTCGCCGAGCTCGGCACGTTCATCAAGCGCCTGCGTGACGACCTCGAGCTCACGGTCCTCCTGGTCGAGCACCACATGAACCTCGTGATGAGCATCTCCGACCACGTCAACGTCCTCAGCTTCGGCCGCAAGATCGCGGACGGTGCGCCGGCGCAGGTCCAGGCCGACCCGGCCGTCATCGAGGCCTATCTCGGGAGCGACGATGAAGACGAGCCGCTCTCGGAGCCCGAGCCATCCGCCGAGCCGAGCGATGCGAGCAAGGAGGGTGACGAGGCGTGAGCACCTTGCTCGAGCTGGACCGCGTTGCCGCTCGCTACGGGCCCGTGCAGGCGCTGCATGACGTCTCGTTGACCGTCCGCGACGGCGAGATCGTCGCGGTCCTCGGCGCGAACGGGGCGGGCAAGACGACCACACTTCGCGCCATCTCCGGCACCGTCTCGCGAAGCGGGGCGATCGAGCTCGAGGGAAAGACGGTCAAGGGAGGCCCGGAGGCAGCGGCGAAGTCCGGAATCGCGCATGTCCCCGAGGGTCGTGGGACGTTTGTCGACCTGACGGTGACCGAGAACCTCAAGCTCGGCGCCTACACGCGCCGTGACCGCTCGGTCAAGGCGGACATCGGGCGCATCGCCGAGTACTTCCCCTGGATGGTCGAGCGCGGCGGGCAGCGCGCGGGAACGCTGTCGGGGGGCGAGCAGCAGATGCTCGCGCTCGGGCGCGCCTTGATGAGCCGCCCGCGGCTCTTGCTCCTCGACGAGCCCTCGCTCGGCCTCGCGCCGATGATCGTGCGCGAGTTCTTCCGGATCGTCCGCGAGCTCAACGAGAAGGAGGGCTTGACGGTGCTCGTCGTCGAGCAGGACGCGCGGATCGCGCTCGCAGCATCCGAGCGCGCCTACGTCCTCGAGGTCGGCCGGGTCGCGCTCACCGGCACGAGTGACGAGCTCCGCAGCGACGAATCCGTTCGACGGAGCTACCTGGGTTACTAGTGATCGCTCCGGGAAATCCCGCACCCCTTCGCGCGGCTGCGAACACTTCGCGCCCATGCCTATGTATGCGCTCCTCGTCCTAGCCTGGCTGCTGTCCACGCCGGCAATGGGCACCACCTGGGAACACTGATGCTGGCCGCAGGCTTCTCCGATTTCCTGCAGCAGGTCGTCTCCGGGCTCGCGTCGGGCGGGATCTACGCGTTGCTCGCGCTCGCGCTCGTGATCATCCACCGCTCGACCGGGGTCATCAACTTCGCACAGGGCGAGATGGCGACACTCTCGACCTACGTCGCGTGGACGCTCACCGTGAACCACGGCTGGAGCTACTGGCCGGCGTTCGTCGCAACGCTGGCGATCTCGTTCGGTGGTGGCGTCGGGATCCATCGAGCGGTGATTCGCCCGGTGGAGCGCGGAAGCGTCTTGAGGATCGTGATCGTGACGATCGGGCTTCTCGTCGCGATCAACGGCTTCGTGATCTGGCAGTGGGGCGGCCAGCCGCAGCAGCTGCAAGGCCCGTTCGGAACCGACACCTACGACGTCGGCGGGGTCATCGTCGCGGCGCACGACATCGGAACGATCGCCGTTGCGCTCGGGATCGTGCTGCTGCTCTGGCTGCTGTTCCGGTTCACGAAGGTCGGGCTCGCTCTTCGAGCGGCTGCCGTGAACCCCGAGGAGGCGCGCCTCGTGGGCATTCGGGTGACGTGGATGCTGGCGCTGGGATGGGGCCTCGCAGCGACGCTCGGTGCGGTCGCAGGGATGCTCACCGCGCCTACGGTCGGGCTCGACCCGCAGATGATGCAGGCCGTGCTGATCTACGCGTTCGCCGCGGCGATCCTCGGAGGGATCGACTCGCCTCTCGGCGCAGTCGTCGGCGGACTGCTGCTCGGAGTCCTCCTCAACATGCTGAGCTATCTGAGCCAGTACGGCGCGTTCGACTGGTTCTCGGAGGAGCTGCGGCTGCCGGCGGCCCTTCTCATCATCCTCGTCGTGTTGCTCGTGCGGCCGTCGGGCCTGTTCGGTAGGCCGGAGGTGAAGCGAGTTTGACAAACGCTCTCCTTCGGTCTCCGCTGGCGGGGGAACCTCCCGGTTCCCCCACCCCCCCTCCACTGGTCCGCTTCGCGGACAAGGCGCTCCGCGCCTTCCCCACACCCCTCCACGCTCATAGGCCGGAGGCCGGCCTATGAGCCCTCGCACGACGCGCCTCATCGGGTTCGTCGCGTTCGCGGCATTCGTCGTGTTCATCGCGGTGCTGCCGGAGTTCATCAGCGACTTCAAGGCGCGCGACTACTCGTACGTCGGCATCTATCTGATCGCGCTCCTCGGCCTCAACATCCTCACGGGTTACACCGGACAGATCTCGCTCGGGCATGGAGCGTTCATGGCGATCGGTGGGTACACCACGGCGATCCTGATGGTCGGCAACGAGCAGTTCGGCGGCCCGATCTCGGGCGGCCTGAAGGACGTCTGGACGCTGCCTATCGCCGGCCTCGTCGCAGGCCTCGTCGGGCTCGCGTTCGGGATCCCGGCACTGCGTCTCTCAGGGCTCTACCTAGCCCTCGCGACCTTCGCGATCGCGGTGGCGATGCCATCGACTGTCAAGCGCTTCGAGGAGTTCACGGGGGGAGGCTCAGGCATCCAGCTGTTCGGCACTCCCGAGCTCACCGGCTCCATCTCCAACGTCGAGATCCTCGGCCGGTCGTTCTCCCCGAACGACTGGATGTACTACCTCGCCTGGTCGATAGCGCTCGTGGCGTTCGCCGTCGCGTGGCTCATCCTGCGCGGACGGACGGGCCGAGCGTTCCGCGCGGTGCGCGACAGCGAGACGGCAGCGGTCTCGTCGGGAGTGAGCCTTGCGCGGTACAAGACGCTCGCGTTCGCAATCAGCGCCGCGTATGCGGGAGTCGCCGGCGGGTTGTTCGCGATTGCCAGCGCATTCGTCAACCCCGACACGTTCCCGGTCGCGCTCTCCATCTTCCTCCTCGTCGGCATCGTCGTCGGTGGTCTCGGCGGACTTTCCGGGCTCGTCTTCGGCGCGATCTTCATCGCCTTCCTGCCGCTCTGGGCGCAGGGGCAGGACCTCGGGTCTCTCCTTCCGGGCCGGATCATCGAGGAGACGCAGAAGCCGGGCGGGCCTGCGATCGTCTATGGCGTCGTCCTGATCCTGCTGATGTTCGTCCTGCCGAACGGAGTCGGTGGGCTCTTCCGGAAGATCGGGCAGCTGATCTCGAGCCGCCGGTACTCTCGTTCGGAGTAGTGCACCGACGAAGGAGGCGACCGACGATGAGACGACCGACTGCAGTTGTGATCGCGCTGGCCACCGCGCTCTTTGCGATGCTGCCCGTCGCGTTCGCAGGCTCGTCGGCGGACCCCGGCATCAGCCCGACAACGATCCTCATCGGCGGCACGTCGCCACTCACAGGCCCAGCCGCCTCGTACGCGACGGTGGCGCGGGGAGCCCAGGCCTACTTCGACTCCATCAATGCCAAGGGAGGCGCGGCGAAGCGCAAGATCGAATACCGCATCGCCGACGACGCCTACAACCCGGCGCAGACGGTGCAAGCGGTCCGCCGGCTCGTGGAGCAAGACAAGGTGTTCGCAGTCTTCAACACACTCGGCACCGAGGCCAATCTCGCCATTCGCGAGTACCTGAACCAGATGAAGGTCCCTCAGCTCTTCGTAGCGTCCGGGGCTACGACATGGGGACGCGATGCCGCGCAGTACCCGTGGACGATCGGCTTCCAGCCGAGCTACGCGGCCGAGGGATTCGTCTACGGCCAGTACATTGCGAAGACGCAGAAGAAGGCGAAGATCGGCGTCCTCTTCCAGAACGACGACTACGGAAAGGACCTGCTCGGCAGCCTGAAGCGCGGTCTCGGGCGCTCGGGCTCGAAAGTCGTCGCCGCCGAGCCGTATCAGGTGACATCGCCGGACGTGGGTTCGCAGATCGGCAAGCTCAAGGCCTCCGGTGCGAATGTCCTGGCGATCTTCGCCACGCCGACGTTCGCGATCCAGGCGTACGTCTTCGCGAACAGGTTGAAATGGCGCCCGCTCGTCATCAACAACGCCGTGTCGGCTACCTCGAACACCATGACGCTCGCGTCCGAGGGTGGAAAGAGCAAGTCGGTCGAGGGAACGATCTCGACGACGCCGCTCAAGGATCCGCTCGATCCGCGCTGGAAGAACGATCCGGGAATGAAGCAGTACCGCTCGATTCTCGCGAGGTACGCGAAGGGCGCGAACCCGAACGACGCTAACCATCTGTATGGGATGGCGGTGGCGTACGAGACGGTCGGCCTCTTCAAGCGGCTCGGCGCCAACCCCACCCGGGCCGGGCTGATAGCGCGGGCACGCTCGATCACGAGCGCAGGGAATCCGTTCGTGCTTCCCGGAATCTCGGTGAAGACCGGAAAGGGCGACAACTTCCCGATCCAGCAGGGTCAGCTCCAGCGCTGGACGAAGGGGCGCTGGGTGCCGTTCGGCGGGCTCTGGACCTCGAAGCGGAACTAGGGAGGCGTGCCGCTCCAGCGCCGGTGGAATCGACCTCGGTGCTGGCGCGTCTTGCGGTTTGGCGCCGAGAAGAAGAAAAATGTCGTCCATGCGGGTCTCCCTACTGTTGCGTCGGGCCTCCTGGCCTAGTAGCTGGGGCTCGCGATGAGCAGCTACGTCGAGGTGTGGGGCCGAAGCGGGCGGGAGCTTCGAGCGCTGGACTCCGAGCGAATGACCGTCGGAACTCTCGAGTCGAACGATGTGGTGGTGGACGCCGACGGGGTC
>CAWHBH010000027.1:0-20022 GCA_963827525.1 uncultured Thermoleophilia bacterium | reverse complement strand
GGATGAACTGAAGCTCGAGCCAACGCACGCAGAGCCGACCGAAGGCGGAATGGGCATGGCCATCATCCGTGCCGTCGTGGATGAGCTCGAGGTCAAGGAGGGCTCGAACGGTAGAGGCACGGTCGTGCACATGACGAAGTACCTCCCTAGCGCCTAGCAGCGCAGTCCGGCGAAACTAATGCTGCTGCAGCGAGAGCTCTGCAGCGCTTCGCTTCGCGACGCGCACACCGGAAGCGCGCTGTCGAGCTTCGTGATCTGGAAGATGCGCCGTGCAGATGTAGTCGGAAGGACGACGCGGACTTCTGCGCCCGAGGCCGTTAGCGTACGCACTGCCTTGACGAAGAGACCAAGCGCAGTGGAGTCCAAGAAGGAGACCCGGCTGAGGTCGGCGAGGACGGGCGATCCGCGCGGAAGAAACTCGAACGTCGCCCGGATGTCGGGTGCGGCAAATGCGTCGAGCTCGCCTTCTGCGTGTACGACAGTCGTTCGACCCTCTTGTTCGACACGCATCGAATGCATAGCGACGGCGATGAAAGCACACACGCCAGACCGGGCCGAGGATCGCGCCTTTGGCCCGGCGGACGGTCTAGGCCTAGCGTCTGTTCGCGATTGCGTTCCAGATGAAGAGGATCAGGAGCGCGCCGGCAATCGCTGCAACCCAGGTGCTGATGTCGAAGAACTCGTCGACTGGGTCGCCAAATCCAAGGGCCGTGGCGATGAACCCTCCAAGGAGCGCGCCGCCGATCCCCAGGAGTGTCGTGAGAATGAAACCGACGCGCTCGGCGCCGGGCATCAATCGCTTCGCGAGCAATCCGGCGAGGAACCCAAGAACGATCCAACCGATGATCCCCATGTGCTAGCTGCCCCTTTCGTTCAGGCTGTTGGCCTAGCGGTTCCAGGCCGGTTGTTCGTCGTACCCGCCCGAAGGCAGGCAGAAACATTACGCCAGCGCTCTAGCTCACGCCTCGAGTGCCGTGAGCGTGTCCTCCACCGACCCGCGGAGAGTCGCGACATCGGGGACGCTGGCGACGGCAAGTGTGCGCGCGATGGAGGCGGAGGGGTCCAGCACGATTCCGAACCGTGAACGTCCCAGCCGGCGTGCCAAGCGGAAGAGCACGTGGAGCCCTGCGCTGTCGATGAAGTAGACGCGGTTCAGATCGAGGACAAGTTTCGAGCGCCCGGCTGTCAGATCGTCGAGCTGCTCTTCGAAGTCGAATGCGTTCGTCAGGTCGAGCTCGCCGACGACGTCGAGGACGGCGAGATCCGGGTCATCGGTCGGATGCCTCGTAAGCTCTAGAGAAGTCATCCAGCCTCCGCTCGTGGGGATCGTGGCGAGCACCGTAGCGCGCGGGGGTTCGGCTTACCTGGTCTCAATGCGATCCCGAGATATCCGAGGTTTGGACATCGTATGGGAGGGGTAGGAGAATCAGAGCTTATGACAGAAGCTACTCCGAGATCGATCGAGGAGTTTCGGCTCGAGGAGAATAGTCCTAGACCGGGCATGGGGGTGCTCGTGGTCCATGGTGCGGTGGACCTCCACGTCGCAGGCGAGTTTCGGGAGCATCTCACTGCGCTGAGCGACAAGAACTCAGCACTCGTCGTGGATCTCACTAAGGTGACGTTCGCGGACTCGATGGCTCTCGGCGTTCTGCTTGGCGCGCTCAAGCGGGCAAGATCGAGAGAGCAGATACTTCGCCTGGTCGTCCCGCATTCGGAGCTTCGCAGAACTTTCGAGCTCACCTTGCTCGATCGGGTTTTCGACCTCGATCCGACTCTCGACGAGTCATTGGCCGAGATCGCGGCTGCCGAATGGAACATCCGGGAAGCCCGGCGAACGTCAGAGGGCGGCCTCGAGGGTTGAGTGCAAATGAACGAGCGTGTCGACTCCAGCGATCTCGAGAATACGAAGGATGCTCGGATCGCACGCGACCAGTGACATGCCTTCTCCGTCCAACCGCGCAGTCCTCGCAAGTATCCGAATAGCGCTCGAGTCGAGGAACGTGCACGACGTGAGGTCGATGACGAGAGCGCCGGGCGAAGGGGAGCTCGAGAGCGCGTCCTCGAGCTGCCGACTAGTCGCCAGATCGAGCTCGCCGTTGACCTTGACCAGAGCCCCGCCGTTCGGAAGCGCCTGGGTCGTTATCTCGAAGTCGCCCGCACTCGCCACGACTGCGAGTCTAGGCAAATGTACGAGCGGCCCGTGACCGACAAGAGCGACACGATACTGCTGACCATCCCAGCCGACAGTCGGTTTCGGGGAGTTGCGACGCTGGTTCTCAGCGGGGTCGGAAGTCGGTTCGACGTCCCCTACGAGCGCATGGACGACTTGCAGCTCGCCCTCCTGAGCGCCCTCGCGACAGGTGATGGCGGCGAATCGCTTTCGCTCGAGGTCGAGGCCGGAGACCAGTTCGTCTCAGTGACCGTCGGACCGCTCCGAAACGGCAGCAGTGCGGATCCGGCATTCACGCGTGTGCTCGCCGGCCTCGTCGACTCGGTCGAGCCGGTGTACCGAGACGGTCAGGAGTGGGTGACACTTTGCCTGTCTCGGGCCGAGTCGGTTGACGCGTCGTCCGCTGGGCAGGAAGCTCTTCCTCGCGTTCAGGAAGCATTTCCCCGGCGGCTCCGAGCTGAAACTTGCACGAACGTGTTTGGAGAGTCGCAATCGGGGATCCCTATGACATGGATGCGGCGCTCCGCAGACTGCCCGCCCTACTGTTCTTCCGTTGTGAACGGTGCGGAAAATCACGGCGAATGGAGAGTCTGGTGGCATGGGTCGAGGTAACGCAGAAGAAGCGGCTCAGGATTGTGAACGTCGACGCAGACCGCAATCCGGCGCTCGTGCAGCAGCTTCATGTGGAGGAAGTGCCGTCGCTCGTCCTCATCAAGGACTCGCGAGTCGTCGGACGCCTCGAGGGCCGCTCCACCGGCCGCCAGATCGACGCTCTCATTCGACGACACGTCGCCTAGAGAGCTTTCGCTCCTTCTGTCCCCGCATTCCTCCAGTCAAGCTTCGCGCCGAGGCCGGTAGCTAGGTTTCGCAGTTCATGGAGCTCGTGTCCCTGGGCGAGAGCGGCCTGCGCGTGTCTCGCGTCGGCCTCGGTTGCAACAACTTCGCCGGCCGGATCGATTTCGCGGCGACTCGAAGCGTTGTCGACGCTGCGCTCGAGGTCGGGATCACGTTTTTCGACACTGCCGAGGTCTACGGCTTGAACGGGGGAAGCGAGCGCTTCCTCGGAGAGATTCTCGACAGGCGGCGGGATCGCGTCGTCCTGGCCACGAAGTTCGGTTGGGCGCAGGACCGGGGCTTCGGAGACGGGTCGCGCATCAGGAAAGCAATCGACGGCTCGCTCGAACGGCTGCGCACGGATCACGTCGATCTCTACTACTTGCACAAGCCCGATCCCGAGACACCCATTGCCGAGACGCTCGGTGCGCTCGACGAGCTCGTCTCCGCGGGCAAGGTGCGCGCGATCGGGTGCTCGAACTTCTCCGCAGAGCAGCTCGCCGAGGCAGATAGCGTCGCACGCGAACAGGGCACGGTTCGCTTCACCGTGCTGCAGAACCACTACAGCCTGCTCGAGCGCCGTGACGACGAGGACGTCCTGCCGCTCTGCCGCGAGCTCGGCGTCGCGTATGTCCCATACTTTCCGCTCGCGAGCGGTCTCTTGACCGGAAAATATCGACGAGGCGAGCCGGCTCCAGAGGGAACACGTTTGGCAGGACGAGAGATCGAGGACGGTCGGTTTGCCCGCGTCGAGGCGCTCGCCCGGTTCGCGGACGAGCGTGGGCACACTCTGCTCGACCTCGCGATCTCAGCGCTCGCGTCGACGCCAGGCATCGGTTCAATCATCGCGGGGGCGACGAAGCCCGAGCAAGTTCGGGCGAACGCCGAGGCCGGCTCCTGGCACCTCGAGGCCGACGAGCTCGAAGCCCTCGCAGCCCTCTGACAACCCGTTACCGAACACGGACAGCGCTAGGCGGCTACAAGCGTGAGCGGGGCGGCAGAAGCCGCCCCGCGTCCGTGTCGAGCTACGACGAATCAGCTGTCGTTCGCGCCGTCCTGATCGTTCGGCTCCTCGATGTCGGAATGGCTCGAGATCACGTTGAAGGACTCATCCAGATGAACGTCGACTTGGCTCCCATCTGCGAGCGTGACCTCCACCTCGTAGTACCCGTCCTCGTCGCCGACCTCGGTCTCGGTGACACGGCCACCGTCAGTCGAGGCGAGGGCGGCCGACGAGGCCTGCGTGAGTGCGGTGCCGGTGATGGGCGTTTCGGCATCGTCGAGCCCGCCGGCCGCGAGAGCGACCCCTCCGGCCGTGACTCCGACGACGGTGACTCCCAGCGCGACGATCACGGCGATTCGCTTCATTCCTGTCCTCCTGTGGTCGTGTGACTCAACCACGGTACGAGCACCATATGAGATGACCGTGAGTCGCGGTCTCATCGGGCTCTCATCTTCGTTGCGACAATGACTGCACGGTGCGCATCCTGGTGGTCGAGGACGAGCTGAAGATGGCGAGCCTCCTGCGTCGTGGCCTCACCGAGGAAGGCCATGCGGTCGACCTGGCCCGTACGGGGGACGATGCTCTCTGGATGGCCGGCGCGGCGGAGTACGACGCGATCGTGCTCGATCTCATGCTGCCCGGCATCGACGGCATCGAGGTGTGCCGCCGCGTTCGCGAGAACGGGGTCTGGGCTCCGGTCTTGATGCTGACCGCCCGCGACGCGGTCGAGGACCGCGTAGCGGGTCTCGATGCGGGCGCGGACGACTACCTCCCGAAGCCGTTCTCGTTCGCGGAGCTCCTCGCGCGTCTTCGCGCGCTCGTTCGCCGCGGGACGGCGGAGCGCCCGGTGGTCCTCGAGGTCGGCGATCTTCGCCTCGATCCGGCAACGCGCGAGGTGTGGCGGGGGCCGACCGAGGTCAAGCTCTCGGCGAAGGAGTTCGCCCTGCTCGAGACGTTCATGCGCCGGCCGGGCCAGGTGCTGTCCCGGTACCAGCTGCTCGAGCATGCCTGGGATTACGGGTACGAGAATCGCTCGAACGTCGTCGACGTGTACGTGCGGTACTTGCGCGACAAGATCGACCGGCCCTTCGGCCGGGATTCGCTCGAGACCGTTCGCGGAGCCGGCTACCGACTCCGGCGGGAAGGCGGCGGGTGAGTCGGCTCCCGATCCGGCTGCGACTGGCTCTCGTCTTCGGGCTCGTGATGGCGGTCGTCTTCGCGGCAGTCGGGGCGTTTCTCTACGTCCGTCTCGGCGCTACGCTCGACGAGCGAATCGCCGACAGTCTCGAGAGCAGGGCGACCGCTCTCTCCACCGTTCTCCTCGGGGCTGGTGACGTCCCTGACCTTGATCCCGCGCTGATCGCCGGAGAGGAGGGGGTGGCGCAGGTCATAGCCGATGACGGGTCACTCGAGGTCGCAAGCCCGACCGTCGAGGACGGTCTCCTTCTCTCGCCCGCAGAGCTCGCATCGGCACGTGAGCGCACGGTCACGCTCGAGAAGGAGCTGCCGACAGTCGACTCGATCGAGGAGTTTCGGTTGCGCGCCGCTCCCGTCGATGGTCGCGTCGTCGTGGTCGGCGAGTCGCTCGAGGATCGCGATGACGCCGTGGACAGCCTCCTTACACAGCTTCTCCTCATCATCCCCTTCGCTGTGCTGCTCTCGTCGGGCATCGGCTATCTCGTTGCCCGGGCGGCTCTGCGTCCGGTCGACGACATGCGTCGCCGAGCGGCAGAGATCTCGGCGGACACTGCCGAACGACGGCTTCCCCTCCCACGAGCACACGACGAGGTCTACCGGCTGAGCGAGACGCTCAACGAGATGCTCGATCGACTCGATGCCGGCATCGCCAGGGAGCGGCGCTTCGTCGCCGATGCGAGTCACGAGCTTCGTACCCCGCTGGCGACGCTTCGCACCGAGCTCGAGTTGGCCATGCGCCGGCCACGCTCCTTGGAGGAGCTCGAGGTCGCGCTACGTTCGGCTGGGGAGGAGGTCGAGCGGCTCGTTCAGCTCGCGGAAGACCTTCTGGTGCTCGCTCGCGCCGACGATGGACGACTCCTCCTGCGTGTCGAGCACCACGACGTCCGCGGGCTGCTCGACGCGGTCGCAGGCCGGAATGACTCGCGTGCGAGCGCCGCTGGTCGAACGCTCGAGGTGGAAGGGCCGAATGAACAGCTGGTCACGGGCGACCGCATGCGCCTCGAGCAGGCGCTCGGGAACCTCGTCGACAATGCCCTGCGTTACGGAGAAGGCACGGTTCGGCTCGAAGCACGAACCGAGAACGGCCTGCTAGTCCTCGCCGTCGGGGACGAGGGTGAGGGATTCCCGCCCGAGTTCCTTCCGCATGCCTTCGAGCGCTTCAGTCGAGCAGATGTCGCGCGCACGGGTGGAGGCGGCATCGGTCTGGGGCTCGCGATCGTGGATGCGATCGCCCGTGCGCACGGGGGACGTGCGAAGGCGGCAAATAGCGTGGCCGGCGGCGCCGAGGTGACGATGGTGCTCCCGTGGGAGCCGCCGGCTCATCGCGGTCTCATCTGACACTCACACCTCGGCGGCAGCCAAGGCTCACAACAGACTGGAGCCCGCTCAACGGGGCTCAGTCACGTTCGGGGAGGGCTCGACGCGCCGCTATCGCCGGTTGTAGCTGAGGAGCTCCTCCCGATCGCTACCGCCGGACACACCGATAGCCAGCACCGGTCCGACGCCTCGCGCGTAGAACTTGTACTCGAGGATCTTCGGCTCGAGCGGGTTCAGGTCTCGGGTCATCACGACCTTCCCTTTGGCGAAGAAACCGAACGGAACCTGCACCTGCTCCCCGAGGCTCAGCACCTCGGCCCGGTCCTCGGCGTGACCGACGTAGTACTCCTGCCGGTAGCGCATCCCCTCCTTCGGCTTGCCGAGCATGACGATCCCGGCCTGCGCACCGTCGACGCCGGCCTCGAACGATCCTTCCGTCGAGACGACCTTGCCGTTCTCGTACTCCTTGGTCGCCTCGCCCAGGTACCAGATGTTTCCGCACTTGTCCTGCGCGTACCAGTCGTCCGTGACCTCGACCGGCTTTCCGTCCTCGGTCACTACGTCGTGGACGACCCTTGCCGTGACGCCGTTCGCGATCGTTTTCGTCTTCGGCGTGACCGTCACCACGACCTTCAGTTTCGTTCCCTCAGGGTCGGTCTCCCGGTAGATCCAACGGCTGCCAGGCTTCATGGGCCAGTACGGGTTGTCGATCCGCGTCGTGAAGTCGGCCGGGTTCAGACGAACTCTCGCGCTCCCCTGGGGAATCTCGCAAGTAGCGGCGTCTGCGGCCCTCGCCTTGGTTTCGCCCCCAGCTGCCGCAACGGCAACCCCGGCCGCGACGATCCCGAGAACCGTTGCTGTTGCTCTCTTAGCGCTCACTTTCTGCTCCTCTCGAACCGGTCGGGGAACGTGCTTGTTGCGCAACGTGTTCATGACTTCTTACGGGAGGGGGATGAGACGTAAATGAGAGCGATCTGACGTTGAGCGTGGAGAGGTTGAATGTCGTGAATGCATCTCGACGAGATCGCGCAGACATCGGCTGACATCGCCGCCACATCGTCCCGCCTGGCGAAGGTCGCCCGGCTCGCCGACTGCCTCGCCCAGGCGCGTGCCGAAGAAGTCCCGATCGCGGTCGCGTACCTCTCCGGCGAGCTACCGCAGGGAACGATCGGTGTGGGGTGGGCTCCTGCCGATCTCCCTCCCCCGCCGATCCGCCTCCGAGTCTCGAGGTGCTCGAGGTCGATCGGGCGTTGACTAGTCTGAAGGCCATCGTCGGGCGTGGCTCGCAAGCGGCTCGTCGAGACGAGCTCGCACGCCTGTTCGCGACTGCGACCGAGCCGGAACAGCGGTTTCTCGCAGTCTGTTGGTGGGAGAGCTGCGACAGGGTGCTCTCGAAGGCGTGATGGTCGATGCGGTCGCGAAGGCGGCCGGCATCCCCGTCGCTCAAGTTCGGCGCGCGGCCATGCTCGCAGGCGATCTGCCCGAGATTGCGAAGGCCGCGCTGACTCGTGGACGGGACGGCCTCGCGGAGTTCAGCTTGACCCCGCTTCGCCCAGTGAAGCCGATGCTGGCGCAGACCGCGGACAACGTGGCCGACGCGCTCGAGCGGATCGGGCCAGCGGCGGTCGAATGGAAGCTCGACGGTGCGCGGATCCAGGTTCACCGGGTCGGTAGCGAGGTACGGGTGTTCACGCGGAACCTCGCGGACATCACCGATCGTGTCCCAGAGATCGTTGACACGATCCTGACGCTTGCGCCGGGACAATCGTGCTCGACGGAGAGGCGATCGCGCTTCGGGCCGACGGGCGGCCGCATCCCTTTCAAGTGACGATGAGCCGCTTCGGTACCAAGCTCGCCGTCGAAGACCTTCGCAGCGACACGCCGCTCTCTGCATTCTTCTTCGACTGCCTCCACGTCGACGGAGTGGACCTCATCGATTTGCCGTTGCGCGACCGTCTCGCGGCGATCGACGAGCGCCTTCCGCCTACGCTCATCGTCCCGCGCATAGAGACCGACGACGGGGACGCCGCGCAGCGGTTCCTCGAAGACGCCCTCGCGCGTGGCCACGAAGGCGTCATGGTGAAGGCCCTCGACGCGGCGTACGAGGCGGGCAGGCGAGGTGCAGGTTCGGTCAAGGTCAAGCCCGCGCACACGTTCGATCTCGTCGTTCTCGCCGCGGAGTGGGGCACGGGCGGCGCCAGGGCAAGCTCTCGAATCTCCATCTCGGCGCGCGTGATCCCGCGAGCGGAGGGTTCGTCATGCTGGGCAAGACTTTCAAGGGCATGACCGACGACATGCTTGCCTGGCAGACCGAGCGGCTGCTCACGCTTGGAGACCCACCGTGACGCGTACACCGTGTATGTCCGCCCGGAGCTCGTCGTCGAGATCACCTTCGACGGCGTCCAGGCGAGCACGCGTTATCCCGGTGGGGTCGCCCTCCGCTTCGCGCGGGTGAAGGGCTACCGACCCGACAAGAGCCCGGACGAGGCGGACACGATCGAGGCCGTGCGTGCCATTCAGGCGCCAGCGGGATAATCTCGTCCGACACCTGTCACTACGAGTCGGGAGGTTGGACGCATGACGAACTACGGGACATTCGTCATGGGCGTTCATCGCGACGCTCGTCGGCGTGTTCGGGATGATCCTCGCCGGGATCGGCGCGATCGTGTGGGCGTTCGAGGTCGACGGTTTCTGGCAGACGATTGGCGTGCTGCTCATCGGGCTTCCCGTCGCGGTCTTCATCGCGACGTTGCCCATCGCGCTCGGGCAGGCATTGCGCGCGATCGCGGACATGGGCGACACGGTCAGCGCGCGCTGAGGGCGGGTATGCCAGACGCCCTCTCGAAGAGCCTCGATCTACCGGACAACGTCATCGAGTTCCCGGGGATGCGGGCGCACATCGTCGAGCTCGGCGACCTCACGGTCGGCCAGCTCGTCTCCGAGCCGGGCTGGCGCTGGTCGACGCACGTTCGCCCCACCGTCGGCGGCGAGTGGTGCCAGGCTCGCCACGTGGAGTTGTCCTTTCAGGACGGCTCGGGGTCCAGCTCGCGGGACGGCACAGAGCTGGAGTTCGGCCCGAACGACGTCTTCGACATTCCCCCGGGACACGACGGGTTTACGGTCGGGGACGAGCCGTGCGTCCAGATCGAATGGAGCGGATCAGAACCTTCGCGGGGTTTCCGACAGGCATTCACAGTCGAGTTCTCGCCACCCTTCTCTTCACTGACCTCGTCGACTCGACGAGCTGTTGCGGCGCAGCTCGGCGACACGCGCTGGCGCGAGCTCCTCTCGGATCACTTCGAGGCGGCGCGTCGTGAGCTCGAGCGATTTGGTGGACGCGAGGTGAAGACGACGGGAGACGGATGCTCTCGACGTTCGATGGGCCTGCGAGGGCACTTCACTGCGCGGCGGCGATCCGTAGAACCGCACATGGCGGCGGATTGCAATCCCGGCCAGCGTGCATGTCGGCGAGGTCGAGCTCGTCGGCGAGGACGTACGCGGCGTCACGGTTCACGAGGCATCGCGGATCATGGCGCGCAGATCCGGACGAGATCCTGGTGTCCGACATGACACGTGCTCTCGCAGGAGCTTCAGGGCTCTCATTCGAGGATCGCGGGACGCACACGCTCAAGGGGCTCGGCGGGGAGTGGCGTCTCGCAGCGTTCGTCGCGGAGCCCGAGCGCATTCCGGCGTGAGTATTTTTTTTTTTTTTTTTTTTTTTTTTTTTTTTTTTTTTTTTTTTTTTTTTTTTTTTTTTTTTGTTGAGAGCTCCCGCTCATCCTGGCCGTGGACGAGGACCCGGAGGCTCTCGAGCGGATCACCGGCGAGCTCCAGCGCTATGTACGTGACTACCGGGTCGTTTGCGGCCCTTCCACCACGGCAGCGCTGAAGCAGCTCGAGTCGATGCGCGAGCGCGGCGCCGCTGTCGCGATCGTGCTGGTCGCTCGTGGTACGCAGGAGCTCAAGGGCGAGGACCTGCTCACGAAGGTACACGAGCTGCATCCACATGCGAAGCGCGCGTTGCTCATCCCGTGGGTGGCTGGGCCAACGAGGAGACCGCCGACGCCATCAGGACGGCGATGGCGCTCGGGCACATCGACTACTACGCGCTGAAGCCGTGGAGTGTCCCTGACGAGCTCTTCCATCGCCTCGTCTCCGAGCTCCTCCATGAGTGGCGGCGAGCAAACGCGCCGGGGCGCCGCGAGATCACCGTCATCGCCGACCCCTGGTCGCCATCCGGCTACGAGCTTCGGAACCTGCTGGCGCGAAACGGTGTGCCTCACGCGTTCCATGCGCTCGACTCCGACGAGGGCCGGCAGTTCCTCGCCTTCTGCGGCAATGAAGGCGCCCAGGTGCCTGTCGTGCTTCTGCCGGATGGCACCGCGCCGTCGACCCAGAGCCTGCAGATCTTGCGCAGCACGGGACGCGCATGACGACCGAGCTCGACGATCCTGGTGCCTTCGACGTCGTCGTCGTCGGCGCCGGTCCTGCCGGGCTTGCCGCTGCCGTGTATGCGTCGTCGGAGGGACTCCGCGCGCTCGTCGTCGAGCGGGAGTCGATGGAGGCCAGGCGGGCTCGAGTGCCCGGATCCGCACTATTTGGGCTTTGGCGCGGTGTGAGCGGTGCCGAGTCGGCTCAGCGTGCGTACCAGCAGGCGTGGGTGTTCGGGACGACATTCCTTCTCACGCGCGACGTGACGGGACTCCGCCCGGAAGGAACTGGGCACATCGTCACGATCTCGGGTGGGACCGAGGTCGAGGCGCGCAGTGTCGTCCTCGCCATGGGTGTCTCGTACCGACGTCTCGAGATCCCCGCTCTCGCGGCGCTCGAGGGCGCAGGTGTGTTTTACGGATCGTCGCCGTCGGAGGCGAGGCAGTTCACGGGGGCGCGCGTCTTCGTGGTCGGGGGCGCCAATTCCGCAGGACAGGCTGCCGTGCATCTGAGTCGTTACGCGGCGAAGGTCACGCTTGTCGTTCGCGGCCCCTCTCTCGCCGCGACCATGTCGCAGTACCTGCTCGAGGAGATCGACGGGAAGGAGAACGTCGACGTCCGGCTGTCGACGCAGATCGTTGACGCTGCGGGCGACGGACGTCTCGAGAGCCTCGCCCTTCGTGACGAGAGCGGCTCGACGACCGAGGCTGCGGATGCGCTCTTCATCCTCATCGGCGCACAGGCTCGAACCGAGTGGCTCCCAGCCGACGTCGAGCGCGACGCGCGCGGGTTTTTGGTGACCGGCTCCGACTACGGGACGACGATGCCCGGTGTGTTCGCGATCGGCGATGTCCGTGCGGGCTCGGTCAAGCGCGTCGCCTCAGCTGTCGGGGAAGGCTCGGTGGTGATCCAGCGAGTCCACGCCTACCTCGAGGCCAGGGCTTCATCTCTGGTGTAGCCGGGCACGCAAACGACCCTCTCACGCATTACAAACGGCTCGTCCCCGTGCGACGATGCGGCCGTGACTGCAGTTACGGCAGAGACGTCACTCGCAGAGGGCTACGAAGCGCTCGCGAGTGGCGACTGGCAGGGCGCGCGCCATGCGTTCGCAGAGGCGGCTGAGTCAGCCGATACGCCCGAAGCGCTAGACGGTCTCGGCCGGGCGCTCTGGTGGCTTCGCGAGGAACGCGAGGCGGTCGTACAGCGCGAGCGTGCATACGCCGGCTTTCGGCGCGACGGAGAGCTCGTGCGCGGCGCGGATCGCGCTCTGGCTCTCTCGTGAGTACGGGCTCGCGTTCGGGAACGATGCTGCAGCGCGAGGCTGGCTTCGACGCGCGGAACGTCTTCTCGAGGACGTTGCACCGGGCGCCGAGCGCGGATGGTCCTGACCCCACCCGCTCCAGGGCGCCCGTAGCGCAAAGGAGGCGGCGCTCGCCGCGACGTCGGCCCTGGAGGTCGCTCACGCCGCGGGCGACACGGATCTCGAGCTTCGGGCGCTCGCGCAGCTCGGCTTCGCCGAAGTCTCGCTGGGGCAGGTGGAGGTCGGGCTCTCGCGACTCGATGAGGCGATGGCTGCGGTGACGAGCGGCGAAACCGGCAACGCTCGAGACGTTTGCCGACATCTGTTGCACTCTCATGCTCGCCTGCGAACGGGCTGGTGACGCCGAGCGACCACAGCAGTGGAGTCGTGTCCTCGAAGAGTTCGTCCGCAAGTACGACCACGTGACGTTGCTCGCGTTCTGCAGGACGTGCTGCGCGGACGTCTATGCCGCGAACGGGCGAATCGATGCCGCCGAGGCGGAGCTGAAGGCAGCCGTTCGAGAGCTGTCCGCAGCTGGCCAGCGCTCACGCTGCATCCCGCCTGCCGCGCGACTTGCGGACATCCGGACGCTCCAGGGTAGATTCGACGAGGCGGAGGAGCTACTCGTCGGGCTCGAGGCCGAGCCCGAAGCGCTCCAGGCCCGCATTGCGCGCTCCGGCTCGCTCGGGGAGAGCGCGACGCGGCGGCGGCTCTGATCGTGCAGCGACTTGATCAGATCGGGTGGACGAATCTGCTGCCGCTCCATTGCTCGGACAGCTCGTCGACGCGAGGATCACGAAGGGAACGTCGGACGGAGCCCGAGCTGCTGCCGCTGCGTTGGACGCGATCGCCGCGACGCCCGGCCGCGACCGGATTGCTGCTCTCGCGTCCGCCGCGCACGGGCGAATCGCTCTCGCCGAAGGCGGTGAGGACGCGCCTGCCCTACTCCAAGAGGCCGTGAACCGTTTCGCGGCGCTCGGCCAGCGGCTGGACGCCGCGCCTAGTCGACTCGACCTGGCCCTGTCCCGGCGGCTCTCTCGGACCTTGCAGTTGATACGGCTCGCCACGCGCGGACAGAGCTCGAGGCACTCGGCGCCGTCCGAGCTGCCGATGCCGCTGCGGCACTGATGCGCTCGCTTGGGGCGAAGGGACGCGCGGGACCACGTGCGCTAGGCCTCCTGAGCCGCCGCGAGTCGGAGGTCCTACGCCTCATCGGAGAAGGGCTTTCGAACCGCGAGGTCGCGGAGCGTCTGTTCATCAGCCCCAAGACGGCGGAGCATCACGCGAGCCGTATCTACGCGAAGCTGGGCGTCTCGACGCGGGCTGAAGCCGCTGCCTACGCAGCGCGACATCTAGGGGCCAATGAGGGATTCACCCCTACCGCAATACGGCTCCGGAGGACATGCTGGTGGAGGCAATCAACGAAAGGAGCGTCATGGTGGAGCAGAACAAGGAAGCTCGTTCGTCGCTACTACGAGCAGGTCATGAACGGCCGCGATCTCGATGCCGTGGTCGATTTCTTCTCCGATGAGCGCGTGGTCGAGGGAGTTCGCGGTGGATGCTTCAGGTACTTCGAGGCTTTTCCCGGATTTCCACCTTTCGATCGACGAGCTCGTCGCCGAGAGCGACCGTGTCTTCTGTCGATCGACCATGACCGGGACGCACGACGGTGAGTACAAGGGGATTCCGCCAACCGGGCGACACATTGCGTCCGAGTCGGCTGAGGTGTTTCGCATCGCCGACGGCAAGTTCGCCGGTTACTGGTGCCTCTCGAACGTGGCGGGGCTCATGCCACAGCTCACCGAGGAGCCTGTGGCTGCCACGGCGTAGCACGACTACACGTGCCTACGAGACATTCGCGATCGAGGAGGAAGAGCATGTCGAAAGCGTCTACGGAGACAGCGTCGGACCACATCGAGCTCGAAGGCTACGAGGGCCACTTCGAGGACTTCGGGCCCTACACAGTCGGGTTCGAGTCCTACACTGGCCTGAACCGCCGCCGCCATTTTGCCGGCCTGCCCGACGACCGCTGCCAGTGTCCACACATGGGCTACGTCATCGAAGGAAAGGTCAAGTTCACCTACACCAACGGGACCGCGGAGGTGTACGAAGCCGGCGACGCGTACTACGCGCCGCCCGGACACACGCCCACGCTCTATGCCGGCTCCCGGGTCGTCGAGTTCAGCCCGACCACGGAGCTCCAGCAGACGATGGAGGTCGTGACCAGAAACATGGAGGCGGCCGCGGCCCCGTAGGACATGAAGGGTCAGACCCACGGCTTCGACCCTTCCTTCGTCGATCGTCCGAAGCTCGTGATGTCCGCGCAGGCGGGCGAGTCTTCGAGGGCGGTGCGAAGCTCGTCCTCGGAGTCGGCGCTCTCGATCGACTGAAGGGTGGACGAAAACGCGGTACTCATCGCGGAGAGCGATGCCGTGATGGAGGTGATGGCACTCGGAATCCCGCTCAGTCCGGATGCTCCCTGCGCGGCGCTTTCGATATTCGCGACCTCGGTCTCGAGAGTAGTCGAGAGGTCATCGACGGAGTCCCTCCACGGCCTCGCCCGACTCCGTGTCTGGCGTGCCGAGTCCTTTGAGGACCCTCGACCAGTGTGTCGGTCGAGCTCTGGACGTCGTTTGCGGCATCCTCGAGCCCATCCTGCGAGAGGGACAGAGGCGCCGCTGGTGAACCCGTCCCTGACGTTCCCGAGCGAGTCGGTCCACGTCGTGATCGCGGTGCAGAAACCATCCGCCCACTCGTCCGTCGCCGAAGCCGTCGGCGATTCGTCGCCTCCACATCCTGCGGCGGCGAGAGCAAGTACGGCAACTGCAGCGGCTACGAGTGTCTTCTTCATACCGAGAACCTAGCGCGTCCGCGCGGCGACAAGCGCAAGTACCGGCACGATCGCCCAGCATGCGAAGCCCGCGAAAGCGCAGTGCTCGGGTCGCCGGACCTTTCGTCGCAGCAACCGTTACCTTCGTTTGAGACCCGAGCAGCGCAGCGCGCACAAGAACCGAGGCGCGCCGCGCATGCCAGTCCGAGGTCACGAGGACGACCTCGTCTGCGCCGAGACTGCGAGCCGCCCGCGCAACACCAAGCGCGTTGCCGACGGTCGAACGAGCGTCTGGATCGAGAATGGCTTCTCGAGTGCTCGTGCTCCAGGCGCTAGCCATGAGCTCGGCCTCCGACCGAGACGTCCTCCGTCTCGACCAGCCGGAGAAGAGCACCGAATCGTCGGGTTCGATCTCCGCCTCCGCACGCGCCAACCGTTCGGCGCATATCGGATGCAAAGTATCCATCCGCCGAGTGGAGTATCCGAGAACAGCGACGAGGCGCATCTTGCTCGAGTGTCTCCGATGCCGGCGCCCCCACACCCATAGACGAGCAACGTCCCGGCGACGGTGAGGACGAGCCGAACCGCTTTCCGGCCCCGGAGCTTCGACTCGCCGCTCGCGCGGTCACGCATGTGGACGGGCACCTCGACGACGTGAAGCCCTCCCTCCCGCAAGCGAAGCAGCGACTCGACCTCAGGAGCCCCGCTGGTATACGGCTTTCCCAGTGCGGGCAGCGCCTGTCGATTCGCGGCGTACATGCCGCTCGTCGCATCCAGGAACGGCCGCCCCAGCGCAGCACCCATGGACCGACGAAGAACCGATGTCCCGATACGTCTACTCCGCGACGGCCGGTAACGGTACGCCTCGTACCCGTCTGCGGTGGCGAACCGCGACCCGACCGCCACGTCGGCCTGGCCCCCGCGAACGATTTCGAGCAGCCGCGCCAGCTCCTCGACCGGATGCTGTCCGTCGGCGTCGACCCGCCCGACGTACTCGTAGGCGTGCTCGTCTGCGTAGGCGTATCCGGCCGCAATTCCCTTCCGTAGCCCGCGGTTCTCTTCAAAGGAAGTTACCTGCGCTCCATGCGACCGAGCCACGCCGGCGGTTCCATCCGTCGAGCCGTCGTCGACCACGAGGATGTCTGCTTGCGGAAGGCGGTCGTGGAGCTCGTCGAGAACCGCCGGGAGGTTCTTCTCCTCGTTCCACGCAGGGATGAACACGAGTGTGTCGGATTCCGGCACTCGGAAGAGTGTAAGGGCAACCCGGACAGCTCAGATCACGTTGTGCTCGGGGCGCGGCGCCGAGCGGGCGAACCTCTCGACCGAAAAGCGGCGTGACGTCGACGAAGGGCTCTCGACCGAGTACGAGATCGCGAACGATCTCGCCGATCGCCGGCGCTTGCATGAAGCCGTGCCCCGAGAAGCCGGTCGCGTAGAGGAAGCGGCTCGCGCCGGTGGCCTCTCCGATGAGGCCGTTGTGATCCGGTGTCACCTCGTAATACCCCTTCCAGCCGTGTGCGACGCCCATGTCGAGAAAGGAGGGCGCACGCCGGGCAGCCACTTCTTATTACCTGCTCCAGCCAGCGCGGATCCGTGGACTCCGTCGAAGCCGGCAGGTTGCGCGCGGTCAGCCATCCCGATGAGGAGACCCAGGCCCTCCCTGTGGAAGTAGAAGCCTGTACTGAAGTCCACCGTCAGCGGGATCGACGTCGCCAAACCTTCGACCGGGGCGGTCGTGACGACTTCTCGGAGCACCGGCGCCACGGGAAGCTCGACGCCTGCGGTGCGTGCGATAGCAGGTGACCATACGCCTGCGGCGCAGACGACCGTGTCCGTCTCGATGGTTCCGCGCTCGATGACGACGCTTCGAACCATTGCCCTCCTCGACCACTACGCCCGTCACCGGTGAACCGGTCAGCACGGCGGCCTCCGAGGCGCCGTGCCCCCGCGGTGTACGCTTGAGTAACGGCTTCGGGGCTTGCGTGCCCGTCGACTGGACAGAACGTGGCCGCGAGCACGCCGTCCAGGCCCGCGAGCGGCGAGAGCCGTGCCGCCTCGTTCACGTCGACGAGCCGGCTCGGTGCCCCAGCGAGTTCTGAATCGCGACGCTCCGCTCGAACACGGCAACGTCTTCGGGTCGGTCGAGGAGGAACAGGTACCCGACCTGACGGAAGTCGATCTCGCCTCCAGGACGCTTGGCAAAACGCGTGAACGCCTCGATGCCTCGAACCCCCATCGCAATGTTCAGCGGATCGGAGAACTGCGTTCTGATGCCGCCCGCAGCACGACTCGTCGATCCGGACGACAGCGCGTCGCGTTCGAGCAGGCAGACGTCGATGCCTGCTTCTGGAAGGTGAAATGCGACGCTGGTGCCGATCGCCCCGCCCCCGATGACGACTACGTCGGCCCGTTGCGGGGGCGTGGTCACCGCCGGACGAGATTGCGCAGGAAGAATCCCAGGTTCGCCGGTCGCTCGGCGAGCCGCCGCATGAGGTAGGGATACCAGTCTGGTCCGAAGGGAGTAGCCACGAGCACCTTGTAACCCTCGGCCGCGATCGAGCGCTGGAGCGCCGAGTTTACGCAGAAGAGCATCTGGAACTCGAAACGCTCGAGCCCGATTCCTTCTCGTTTCGCGAACGCCTGCACCCGCCGGATGATCGCCTCGTCGTGCGTCGCGACGGCGATGTAGGCGCCGCCGCGCAGCCCTCTCTCGACGACCTCGACGTAGGCGCGATCGACGTCCTCCTTATCCGGGTAGGCGATTTCCGCAGGCTCGAGGTATGCGCCCTTGACGATGCGGAGGTTCGGCTGGAGGGGAAGGAGACGTTCGAGGTCGTCGGGCGTTCGGTAGAGGTAGGTCTGGAGCACGGTGCCGACGTTGTCGTGACCGGCGGCACGGAGGCGTTCGTAGATCTCCAGCGTCGGGTCGAGGTACTCCGACTGCTCCATGTCGATGCGGATGAACGTCCCGACTCCGCCCGCGTGCGTCACGACGCGCTCGAGGTTCGTGTACGCGAGCTGGCGATCGAATGAGAGCCCGAGGTGGGTGAGCTTCAGCGCGACGTTCGCACGTAGCTCCTCTGCGGCGATGCGATCGAGGATTCGCTCGTACTCATCGGTCACGCTGGCAGCATGGGTTGGATCGGACACGGCTTCGCCCAGGAGCGTCGTGTTTGCGTGCAGCCCCGCCTCGTTCAGCCTTCGCAGCACGGTGACGCACTCGTCGAGCGTCTCGCCCGCGACGAAGCGCGCCGCGCCGAGGCGCATCCCCTGGTTCTGTACGACACGCTGTAGACGGGCGCTCTCGGCCGCACGCAGGATCGCCGCGCGGGACAGCTTGGAGACGATCACGATGAGCGAGCCTAGCGACGCTCGTTCCCAGACTGGGTCGGACCCGCAGGGGTCAGGCCCCGGCATGTTGCCGCGGCGTCTGAGGACTCACCTGCAGCTCAGCTACGTCGGATCGATGTTCTGGTTCAGGCGGAAGATGTTGTCCGGGTCGTAACGGCGCTTGACCTCGACCAGCCGGTCGTAGTTCGGGCCATACGCCGCTCGTACCGCGTCGATCTGTTCGTCGTCCCCGAGGTAATTCAGCCAACGTCCTTCGGCGAACGATGGGCGGAACGCGTCGTAGGTCTCGCGCGTCCAGGCGATGTTCGCGTCGGTGCCGGCCGGGTCGAGCCAGACGCTCGGGAGGAGCATGTTGTATCCCTCGGTACGGTGCGGCACGGCCGTGTCGGTAGGCCCGACGCGTGTCACTGCGCCGTGGTAATGCTCGAAGAGGATGGCGTTCATCGGCGAGGGCGTCGTGGCGAAGCGCGCGACGGCCTCGTTGATAAGCGAGTCGTCGAGCTCCGAGATGAAGCTCGACTTCCAGTAGAAGAGCGCACCCCGCGGGTAGCCCTCGTCGAGCATCGCGTTGATCATCGGATACGGCATGGGCCCGAGCATGTCCATGATCGGGGAGCCGAACGCGCGAATCGGCGCGATCTCCGCTTCCGCGAGCTCCGCAGGGCCTGCATGGCACAAGGCGAGCGCTGCGAGCTTCACGCCTGACCCGTCCGGCGCGTGGGCAAGCACGCAATGGACTGTCAGCTCGTCCGATACGGACTGCGTGAAGTCTCGATAGAAACGCAGGACGTCGCCGGCGGCCGCGATCGGGTATGCGATCAGGCCTCCGACGATTTGGGTCAACGGATGGAGGCGGTACTCGAATGATGTCGCGACCCCGAAGTTGCCGCCTCCTCCTCGGAGCGCCCAGAAGAGGTCGGGATGCGAGTCCGCGGTGACGTCCACGACCTCTCCGCTGGCGGTGACGAGCTCGACCGAGATCAGGTTGTCGGCGGCGAGCCCGTAGGCTCCCATGAGCCAGCCGAGCCCACCTCCGAGTGTGAAGCCGGCGATGCCCGTCGTCGAGACCTGGCCTCCGGTGACGGCGAGGCCGTGCAGGGCAGTTTCGCGGTTGAACTCCGCCCAGGTGGCACCGGCTTGCGCGCGGACCGTGCGAGCTCCCGGGTCGACGTGGATCCCCTTCATCTCGGCCAAGTCCACCATCAGCCCGCCGTTCGTCACCGCGCGGCCGGCGACGTTGTGCCCACCGCCTCGCACCGAGATTTCGAGCCCTGTCTCGCGCGCAAGGGCGATGGCGTCGACCACGTCAGCCGTGCCGCGGCAGCGCGCGATCAGCGCAGGCCGTTTGTCGATCAGCCCGTTGTGAATCATGCGCGCGTCGTCGTAGCCGTGGTCGGTAGCCTGGAGCAGCGTCCCGGAGAGAGTTGCCGAAACCACTTCGAGGCGCTCCGCGTCAAGAGTCGGCGTCGTGCTCACTTGGTCACCTCCGGTTCGTAGACCGAAAGGCATTCTACGACTCCGTCGGCGCCCGGGCTGTGCAGAGCGCGAGGCAGCGAGCCCGGCATGACACTAGTTCGACGAGGGGTCCG
>CAWHBH010000026.1:0-71435 GCA_963827525.1 uncultured Thermoleophilia bacterium | reverse complement strand
AGACGGTCGGCGACGGCATTGCCATCCTCGTCTACCAGCCGCCGGTGAGATAGCGAAGGCTGCGGAGTCCTACAAGCTCGCGTTCGAAACGGGCATGCACCCTGGTGGTGCGAGAGCGGTGCGGGTACCGAGAACCGTGACGGTGAGTGCGTGACGGTTCGCACTTCTTTCAGCTTGTCCAGTTCGGCACGATGAAACCGTGCATCTCGATCTCGAGAACGGTGTTGTCGCGCTCGGGTTGCTCGCTGCCGTCGCGGCGATGCTTGCTGTCGCTCCGGCACTACGCATCCCTTATCCGATCCTGCTCGTGCTCGGCGGGCTCGCAATCGGCGTCATCCCGGGGATGCCGACGCTCGAGCTCCAGCCCGAGCTCATCTTCTTCGGGGTGCTGCCGCCGCTTCTCTATAGCGCCGCCTTCTTCACTTCTCTCCGCGACCTGAGAGCCAACGCCCGGCCGATCGGGCTGCTCGCTATCGGCCTCGTCGTGCTGACGACCGTTGGGGTCGCACTCGTGGCGCATGCGCTCATCGACGGATTGACCTGGCCGAGCGCGTTCGTGCTCGGTGCGATCGTCTCACCCACGGATCCGATCGCGGCGACCGCGATCGCACGCCGACTCGGCGTTCCGCGGAGGCTCGTGACGGTCGTCGAGGGCGAGAGCCTCGTCAACGACGGCACGGGCCTCGTCCTGTACCGAGTCGCCGTCGCCGCGGTCGTGACGGGCTCGTTCTCGGCACTCGAGACAGGCGGGCTCTTCGTCGTGAGCGCCGCCGGCGGCGTCGCCGTCGGGCTCGGGGTCGGTTGGATCGTGCGTCAGGTTCGCCGGCGCCTCGACAACCCGCCGGCCGAGATCACGATCTCGTTGCTCACGGGGTACTTCGCGTTCATCCCTGCAGAGCTGCTGGGTGTCTCCGCCGTCCTCTCGGCCGTGGCCGCGGGCGTGTACCTCGGGTGGCACACGCCGGAGCTGACGAGCTCGCAAGTCCGCCTGCA
This sequence comes from uncultured Thermoleophilia bacterium, assembly GCA_963827525.1. Taxonomy (GTDB): domain Bacteria; phylum Actinomycetota; class Thermoleophilia; order Gaiellales; family Gaiellaceae; genus GMQP-bins7. Next base: position 70,442 of record CAWHBH010000026.1, on the reverse strand, counting down.
AGGCGTCGCGGTCTGGGAGATCGTCCAGTACATGCTCAACGCACTCCTCTTCGTGCTCGTGGGCCTGCAGCTACCCGTCGTCGTCGACGCGCTCGGTGACATTCCCAGCGCGAGGCTTCTCGGCTACGCGGCGCTCGTGAGCGCCACCGTGATCGCTCTGCGGTTCGTCTGGGTTTTCGTGGTTCTCGATCTCCCGAAGCGGATAGCGGGAAAGAAGTCCTACTGGCAGGGCGCCGTCTTTCTCTCCTGGGCCGGCATGCGGGGCGCACTTTCGCTCGCAGCAGCGCTCGCCCTTCCGCTCGAGACCGAGGCGGGTGCGCTCTTTCCGGGCCGCGATCTGATTCTCTTTCTGACCTTCGCGGTGATCCTCGCGACACTCGTCGGACAGGGGTTGACGCTGCCCTTCGTCATCCGGCTACTGAGGCTCGAGGACGACGGGTCCGACGATCGCGAGGACGCGAAAGCTCGCATTCGGGCCGCCGAGGCAGCCGTCGCCCGGCTCGAGGAGCTCCTGGCCGAGGACTGGGTGCGGGAGGACACCGCCGAGCGAGTCCGCGGCCTTTACCGGTTTCGAGCCGATCGCTTCAGTGCCCGCTTCGACGACGGGGACGACGGTGCTATCGAGTCCCGCTCGCAGGACTACCAGCGCCTCCGCCGCGAGTTGCTCGATGCGGAGCGGAACGCCCTCGTGGAACTTCGTCGCACCGGGGCAATCAGCAACGACGTCTGGCTACGTGTCGGCCGCGATCTCGATCTCGAGGATCAACGGCTCGACATCTGACGGCGACGAACGGTCTTAGAGCTTCTAACGTAATGATCGCCCGTCGCGAGGCGGGTGATGGACGACGTGAGGCAAGGACGCAGGGAGTGCCCATATCAAGCCGATATGGGCGCGACTGAGGACGCAGCGTCGCGGCGTCCAGCGCCGCATCGCGACATGGTCGTTCATTGCGTTAGGAGCTCTTAGGCCGCGTCCGCGAGCTCGTCCGCCGAGGCATCGACCACATCCTTCAGCTGGGTCTCGAGGCGTGCGAAGCCCTCCCGCTCGAGCTTGCGGACTCGTTCGCGCGTGATCCCGAGCTCGCGCTCGATTGCCTCGAGCGTCTGCTGCTCGCCGTCGAAGCCGAAGCGCAGCTCGAGAACGCGACGCTCCAGCTCGGGGAGCGTGCGGAGCGCCGTCCGCACCGCCTGCCTGCGCAGCGCCTCGCCCGCCTCCTCGGACGGGTCCGGCGACGTCGAATCGGCGAAGAGGTCGCCGAGCTCGCCGTCACCGTCCTCACCCACTGTCTGGTTGAGTGAGACGGACGCCTCGACGGCGCCGAGTGCTTCCTCGACGTGCTGGAGCTCGAGCCCCGCGGCCTCGGCCAACTCCTCGTTGGTGGCCGCGTGTCCGTGCTCCGCTTCGAAACGCCGGCCCACGCGCGCGAGCTTCACCCGGCGCTCGTGGACGTGCGCCGGCACTCTGATCGTCCGCGACTGGTTCGAGATCGCACGCTGGCAGGCCTGCCGAATCCACCACGTGGCATACGTCGAGAACTTAAAGCCGCGGCGCCAGTCGAACTTCTCGACCGCGCGATTGAGGCCGATGATTCCCTCCTGGATCAAGTCGCCGAGCGGGAGGCTGTGGCCCTGGTAGCGCTTGGCGATCGAGACGACGAGTCGCAAGTTCGAGTTGATCATCCGCTCTTTCGCGTCCTTGTCCCCCCGCTCGATCCGCTTCGCGAGCTCGACTTCCTCAGCGGCTGTCAGCAACCGGTGTCGTCCGATCTCACTCATGAACAGCGTGAGCGAGTCGGTCGTGACGGCGGCAGCGGACTCCCGAGTCGGCTCCTCGATCGTCCGCGTGCTCTTCGTCCCGCTGGTCGGCGGGAACGATTTCCACCTCGCGGACGGCGAGCTCGGCCCTGACTGCGGCGAGCTCCTCGTCGTCGAGGCCGCGCTCGAACGCGAGCGCCTCGAGCTCGCCGTCTCCGACGGCACCGAGCTCTTCAGCGCTGTCCAGAAAGCTGGCCAGCTCTTCTTCGAAAACAACGTTGTTCGGCACTTCGTCCTCTTTCGTTCGGGTCATCTGGCGGCGACGACGGAGCGGCTGTGAGCGCGGCGTCGCTCGAATCGCTCGATGCGGCTGCCGGTTGCAACCGTTCGTTCACTGCCGGTGTACACGGGATGGCAGTTCGAGCAGACGTCGATCACCAGCTCGCTCCGCGTCGAGCGGGTGTGAAATTCGTTCCCGCACGTGCTGCAGCGCACGCTCGTCATGGATCAGCTCGGGGTGGTTGGTTTTCACTCGCTTATCTCCTTTCACAAGATCCTGCTGCGTGTCGGGCGACAAGCACGGACGCAAAGTCCTCGCCGAAGCTCCAATACGCGACAGTCATTTAAACGCGGACTGCAGGCCCAAAATTCCGGCACTACATGCGCCGTCAGTGGGCTGAATGCCTAACACAGGAGACGGTCAGAGCCCTGTCTCACACGAAGAGGTGCAGTCATCAGACTGAGGCGAAGGGCGTGCGCGCTAGCGTAGCCTTCGAAGTCGATCCATAGGTATCCGAGCAAAGGAGCTTCGATGTCGGCGACTCCGGACAGCATCGTCTTGATCCACGGCCTGTGGATGACTCCACCCAGCTGCGACAAGTGGGCCGAGCGCTACGAGAGCGAGAGCCGCGGGTACAAAGTGCTCGCGCCTGGCTCTCTCGTGACCCAGTGCGATGGCCGTCTGTAGTCACCTCGATCAGATTCGGTTCACGACTCTGCCGTCGTCGATAGCAGGCTGCGAGGAGTGCCTCAAGATCGGAAGCTCCTGGATTCACCTTCGGATGTGCATGACGTGCGGGAAGATCGGCTGCTGCGACTCCTCGCCCAATAGGCACGCCAGCCGGCACGCACGCGAGGCGGATCATCCGATCGCTCGCTCGGCCGAGCCGGGTGAGGACTGGAGCTGGTGCTTCGTCGACGAGGTGGCCTTCATCGTCGAACCGAGTGGCACTCAGCGTGACGCGGAGGAGGGAGTGAGACCATGAGCACCACAGCCGCGACGCGAACTCAACTACCCGAGCTCCCCCTGACCGGCTGGGAGCCTACGAAGGACACGCTGCACCTCTGGTTGCAGATCGTCGGCAAGGTGCGCATGGCTTCCAGCGCTCCACGAAACCACTGGTGGCATGTTCCCCTCTACGTCGACGTGCGAGGGCTGACCACCCGCCGCCTGCACGCGGAGAACGGCCTCGCCTTCGAGATCGACTTCGACTTCGTCGATCACCGCTTGGTCATCTCGACGGACCGCGGCGGCGTCGATTCGTTCGAGCTCGTGGATGGGCTGTCCGTCGCAGAGTTCGACGAGAAGCTGCATGCGACGCTCAAACGGCTCGGCGTCGACGTCACGATCCGCGAGACGCCGTTCCGCGTGCCGACGACAACTCCGTTCCCGGGTGACCGGGAGCATGCTTCGTACGACCGAGATGCGGTCGAGCGCTTCTGGCGCATCCTCGAATGGACCGACGAAGTCTTCGAGGAGTTTGCGGGCTGGTACTGCGGCAAGACCAGCCCGGTTCACCTCTTCTGGCACGGGTTCGACCTCGCCGTCACCCGTTTCGGCGGACAGCGGGCACCGGCTATGCCCGAACTGGATTCCGTCAACCGGGAGACCTACTCGCACGAGGTGATCTCGTTCGGCTTCTGGCCCGGTGACCAGAACGTCCGAGAGCCAAGTTACTACTCGTACACCGCCCCCGAGCCCGCAGGCCTACGTGAGCAAACGTTGCACCCCGAGGAAGCAGTCTGGAGCGAGCAGCAAGGCGGCTCGCTCGCGCTACTGCCCTACGAGGCGGTCCGACCTGCGGCGGACCCTAAGGCAACGCTTCTCGCCTTCCTGGAAAGCGCCTATCAGGCGGGTGCCGATGCATCCGGCTGGGACCGAGGCGAGCTCGCGTCGAGCTGGTGTCCGAGCCCGCCACAGCTGAACGACCTTCTCGAACGTCGGATCAGGGTGGGAAGCTCGCTCGGCTTTGAGTCTGGAGTCACGACGAAGGGAGACTGACCATCATGAGCTTCGTCTCACGTGGATTCCGCGGACGTCGGCGCGAGTCGGACGCCGATTCAAGTCGATTGCCTCCTGGCCAATACCTAACCGATGACTTCCCGGTCCTGTCGGCCGGCCCGACTCCACGCACGCCGCTGGAGGAATGGACGTTCTCGATCGTCCAAGGGGATGAGAGGAAGTCCTGGACCTGGGACGAGTTCCGGGCGCTTCCGAGCGAGACCTTGACGGTCGACGTTCATTGCGTCACTCGCTGGTCGAAGCTCGACACGACCTGGGAAGGCGTTTCGGTCGACACGCTGCTCGCCGATACCGAGCACGACGCCCCCTACGTCCTTGCTTTCTCCGACGGGGGCTACACGACGAACCTCCCGCTCGAGGATGTGACCGACGGGAAGGCGTGGGTGGCGTTCGGCTACGACGACGAGCCGCTGGAGCCCGAGCACGGCGGGCCGGCACGGTTGCTCGTCCCTCACCTCTACTTCTGGAAGAGCGCGAAGTGGGTGCGCGGCCTCGCGCTCCGGGACGAGGACGAGCCGGGTTTCTGGGAGACGTACGGGTATCACTCATACGGCGATCCGTGGCTCGAGCAGCGATACGCCGGCGACTGAGCTGGCAGATCGCCACCGTCGAGGACGTCGTCGAGGAGACGGCTCGTGTGCGCACGCTCGTACTCGACGTTCCGGACTGGCCCGGGCATGTAGCAGGGCAGCACCTCGACGTCCGGCTAACGGCCGCGGACGGCTACCGAGCCGAGCGTGAGTACTCGATTGCGTCGGCTCCAGACGAGCCCGTCGCGATAACGATCGAGCGGTTGGACGACGGCGAGGTCTCCCCTTACCTCACCGAAGAGCTGCGAGCAGGTGACGACCTCGAATTGCGCGGACCCGTCGGCGGATACTTCGTCTGGAGCCCGGAAGATGGCGGTCCGCTGCTCCTCGTCGCCGGCGGTTCAGGCATCGTCCCGCTTCGGGCGATGCTTCGCCACCGTCTGAGGAGTGGCAGCGATGTCCCGGTGCGCGTGCTCTACTCGTCACGTTCCATCGACGACGTGATCTATCGCCACGAGCTCGACCAATCGGCCGACGGTGTCGAGGTCATCTACACGTTGACCCGAGAGCGGCCTCCAGGCTGGGACGGATACGCACGGCGCGTCGACGCAGCGCTACTCGACGAGGTCGCGTGGCCGGTCGACGAGAATCCGCGCGTCTTCGTCTGCGGGCCAACGAGCTTCGTGGAGACCGTGGCAAGCGGACTCGTTGCACTCGGCTATCCACCTCAGCACGTGAAGACGGAACGCTTCGGAGCGACGGGAGGACAGTGATGGACGCGCTCGACGGAAACGCGATCGGTGGCTTGCTCCTGGATGTGTTCGACGTGGAGATGACGACCGCCAAGGGCGTGTGCGCGAGCTGCGGCGCGGAGCGGCAGGTGGCCGAGCTCGTCGTCTACGTCCAAGCGCCGGGCACCGTCGTACGGTGCCGGAGCTGCAGCGGCGTGCTCATGGTGTTCGTCGAGGTCCGAGGCGTTACGTGCGTCGACCTGCGCGGTCTCGCCGAGCTCGAGCCCGTACCTGGCCGCCCGGCGGCGAGCGGGTCCCATACGTGACGCGGAGCCAGCGGAGAACGCTGGTCGCGGCGATCCTAGGGTCCGCGATAGCGACCATCGACGGTTCTGTCGTCAACGTGGCACTGCCGGCAATCGAGGAGGATCTCGGAGGCGGGCTGTCCTCGCAGCAGTGGGTGTCGAACGCATATCTGCTCGCGCTCGGCTCGCTCATCCTCATCGGCGGGTCGCTCGGAGACATCTACGGCGAGCGCCGCGTCTTCGGGCTCGGCACGATGGCGTTCGGCGTGACCTCGATCGCGTGCGCGGTAGCGCCCACGATCGAGGTGCTCATTGGCGCACGTGCGTTGCAGGGAGCGGCCGCAGCGTTGATGATTCCTAGCTCGCTCGCGATCATCGTGGCCGCCTTCTCCACTGAGGAGCGCGGTTCTGCGATCGGCGCCTGGACAGCCTGGGGCGCGATCGCTGCATTGGTCGGCCCGCTCGCGGGAGGGCTCGTCATCGATCAGCTCTCATGGCGCTGGATCTTCGCGCTCAACGTCCCGTGGTCGCCTTGACCCTGGTGCTCATCCTCGTCGCTGTCCCCCAAACGCAACGGGTATCAGCGCGACGGGTCGACTTCCTGGGCGCCACCCTGTGCGCCTTGGGTCTCGGTGGGTTCGTGTTCGCGCTGATCGAGCAACCCCACTTCGGCTGGTTCGAGCCCCGTCATCTTCGTGCCGCTCATCGGCGGCGTCATTGCGTTTGGTTCGTTTCTCGCCTACGAACGCCGCGCCACGCACCCGATGCTGGAGCTGGATCTGTTCTCGCGGAGGAACTTCTCGGTCGGCAATCTCGAGACGTTCACAATGTATGCGGGCCTCGGGATCCTCTTCTTCTATCTGGTGATCTTCCTGCAGCAGGTTGCTGGCTACAGTGCCCTCGAAGCCGGCTTTGCGACGCTGCCCGTGACCCTGGTCATGTTCGCGCTCTCGCGGCGTTTCGGAGCGCTTGCCGACCGCTACGGTCCTCGGTTCTTCATGGGCGCCGGGCCGCTGATCGCGGCGAGCGGCCTTCTCCTTCTACTGAGGACGGGCATCGATACCTCGTACCTCGGCGAGTTGCTTCCTTCGCTGCTCGTCTTCTCTCTCGGACTAGCGATGACGGTCGCTCCGCTCACGGCAGCTGTGCTCGCCGATGCCAGCGAGCAGGACGCTGGAATCGCTTCCGCCGTCAACAACGCGGTCGCACGCGTCGCGGGGCTCGTCGGCATCTCACTGGTCGGCGTCGTCGTTGCGAGCCAATTGCCCGGAGACACGTTCGCCCCGAATGCGGGATCGGTGCGTGCGTTCCACGAGACGGTTCTCATCTGCGCTGGGCTGGTGGCTGTCGGGGGCGTCGCAGGCGCGATCGGGATCACAAACCCAAGGCGAATCGTCAGAGCCGAGAAGTGCGCGGGAGGCCAGCTCGTCGGAGTTCCGGAGCCCGCCGTAGAACCAACGGGGCCGTGAGTGAGGGAATGAGTTTCGCGGCATTCGTCGATGTGGTGAACGGATGAGACGTCGGTCTTCCCTTTCCCGCGCTATCGGCGTAGCGTGGTCAGCGTCAACGAAAAGGAGGTCTCGCCGTGGCATCCCTACCTGTCGACCACGATCGCACTCCGCTGATGCTGATTCACGGAGCCTGGCTCTCCGCTCGGAGCTGGGAGAACTTCGTCGCGTACTTCGAGGAGCGCGGCTTCGCGGTCTCGGCCCCTGAGTGGCCGCGGAAGGAGGGAGACGTCGAGGAGCTGCGGGAGGAAGCGGACGAGCTCAAGGGCCTCGGCATTGCGGAGATCGTCGATCACTACGAGGAGAAGATCCGCGCACTCGACGAGCCGCCGATCCTGATCGGCCACTCGTTCGGCGGGCTCATCGTCGAGCTGCTGCTCGATCGCGGTCTCGCTCGCGCCGGGGTGGCGATGAGCCCAGCGCCACCCAAAGGCATCCTCGTGCTGCCCTTCTCGTCGCTGAAGGCTGCGGCTCCCGCTCTTGCGCATCCGTCGAAGCGGCACGGCATCGTGCCGCTGACGCTCGAGGAGTTCACGTACGGGTTCGTGAACACGTTCTCGCCCGAGGAGGCCGCGGCAGCGTACGAGCGCTACGCCGTTCCTGAGACCGGGCAGATCTTCTATGAGGCGGGCTTTGCGAACTTCCATCTGAACCCACCGACCGAGGTGCATTTCAAGAGTGACGAACGCGCGCCTTTGCTCATCGTCGGCGCGGAGAAGGACCACACGGTTCCGGCCTCGCTCGCCCACAAGCAGTACGAGAAGTACGAGGGCTCCGCGGCGAGCACGGACTACATCGAGTTCGAAGGTCGCCCGCACCTCATGATGGTGGCTGAAGGCTGGGAAGACGTCGCCGGAGGAATCCAGAGCTGGCTCGACGGTGTGCCCGCCGCTTCAACGGTGCAGGCTGGGAGCGTTTCAGCCTAGGAGCAATTTTCTCGGGCCGGGGGCGCCCGACTAAAGGTCCCCGGCCCCGACGGATCGGCCGTCCCGTGACACGACCCGTCGAGGCGAGCGCCGCTGTCGGCTCGCTCGTGCCCGAACAAGGCTGACACTGGGATCCAGCCGTCACCAACGAGTCTCAGCTCTTGACATATGCCGATATGGGTATATGATTCTGGCATGGCACGAGCAGCGACGACGGCAGATGCGTTCAACGCGGTGGCCGAGCCGCGCCGGCGGCAGATCCTGGACGTCCTCGCCGGCGGGGAACGACCCGTGAACGACTTGGTGGGGCTGCTCGGGCTGGCCCAGCCACAGGTGTCCAAGCACCTGCGCGTACTCCGAGAAGTGGGAGCGGTCGACGTGCGTGACGAAGGACGGCAGCGGCTGTACCGGTTGAACGGCCACGCGCTCAAGCCCATCCACGACTGGGTGAAGACGTACGAGCGCTCGTGGTCGGAGCGGTTCGACCGGCTGGATGTCGTGTTGGAAGACCTCAAGCAAAAGGAGGAAGGTGATGGTGGAAGTGACGAGTAGCGGAACGGCGACGGTGACGCTCCCCACGGATGAGCAGATCCTCATCACGCGGGAGTTCGACGCGCCCAAGCACCTGGTGTACAGGGCGTGGACCACGCCCGAGCTGGTCAAGCGCTGGTGGAGCGCGAACCGCGGCGAGGTGACGATCGCGGAGATCGACCTGCGGGTTGGCGGCAGGTGGCGCTACGTGATGCTGACGACCGAGGGCGGATTCGAAGTCGGGTTCCACGGCGAGTACCGCGAGATCGTCCCGAACGAGCGGATCGTCTCGACCGAGGTCTATGAGGGCATCCCCGACGCCGAAGAGCACGCAGCGCTGGACACCCTGACGCTCACCGAAGTGGATGGGCGGACGACTCTCACGATCCTCGTGGAGCACCCGACCAAGGAAGGTCGTGACGCACATATCAACTCCGGGATGGAGGGCGGCATGCAGGACGCGATGGACCTCCTGGAGCAGGTCGCGATCTCGCTTCGCTGAACAGCGCGTTCGCTTCGCGGACCACCGGGACCATCGCTCCCGGTGGTCCGGTCGTTCCGCGGTGAAGCTGGCTGGCAGCGAACTCGATCCGCGACCCTCGCACGAGGGATACCCATTTGGGGGGTGAGGGCTTACGGTCTTAGAAGTGGCCAACATCTGCGTGGTGGTTCTCGATCCTCAGTTCGCTCCCCGCGACCAGACGGCATGGGCGTTCACGAACGACGACGACGCGCAGGCAATGGCGGGCTTTCTCAACGCGCGGCTGGGTGGCGGCGAGGAGATCGCGTGGGTCGAGGTCGTGCCGCTCGCGCGCAAGTTGAACGAGAAGGTCCTGCAGTACCTGGACTGCTGGGCGCACCTGGCAGAGGAGACGCTCCGAGACGACGAATACCTCGAGTGACGGGGGAATTTCCTCCGACGGAGGGGACTCTCTAGGCCCCCGCGAAGAGGCGGCCTTTCGACCGCCTCTTCGCTGCAGATCGGCTTGGTTAAGCGTTCGCCAGGCGAACCTGGACGAGCCGGTAGCCGGCGATACCGCCGAGTCCCGGGTCGCCCCGACGGAACGCCTTTATGAAGAACTGCACGTTGAACCCGTTCCTCGGCTGCGGGAACAGCTGGTTCGGAACGAGTGTGAGCGTCACGAAGCCATCCGCCTGCGTCGCTTGAGTCTGGCCCTCGACGACTCTCGGAGTCCCGCGCATGAACACGAGCGCTCCGCGAACCGGTCGGCCACCCTTTGCAGTGACTCGAACGCGCACTGTGATCGGTGCCGTGCGGCTCGTCACCGGGTTCGGCGAGAACTGAACTGACGCGACGACGAGGCGATCGCCTGCGGCCTTCAGATCCTCCACTGCCGACCGAGCTGCCAGTAGGCGGAGGCGGTGGCTGGTTCGAGCCGACGACGCCGGTCGGGTTCGAGATCGCAGACGTCGAGCCACTGTCGTTCCTCGCGATGACGCGGACGCGAATCGTCCGACCCGCTGTCGCTATCGCGGATCTCGTATTCGGGTCGTTCGCACCCTGGATCTCGCCGCAGTTCTCGCCCTTGCTGGTTGCAGCGAAGCCAGACGAACGCATAGGTGATCGGGTTGTCCCCAGCCCACCTGCCGCGATCTGCCTGAAGGATCGAGCCGACGGTCGTCGTGCCCGAGATCGACGGCTCCGTGGTATTCACGGGCTTGGCCGTGGGCACCACTGCGGTGGGATTCGACGCGGCCGACGCCGATCCGTCGACGTTGGTGGCGGTGACACGAACACGCAGGCGAAACCCCGCGTCGGCGTTTCTCACCTCGTAGTTCCTCGAGCTTGCGCCATTGATCGGCGTGCAGTCGGATCCGTCGCCTTGGCTGCCCGCGGCGTTGCACCGAAGCCAGCGGAATGCGTACGTCTTCGGATCGCTGCCGCTCCAGCTGCCAGTCGTGGCTCTCAGGATCTGGCCAACGGCCGGTGTGCCTGTCGTCCGCGGTTCGCCGGTGTTGCTCGGAGCGATTTTGGGTGCAGCTGCCGAGCTTCCCGCAAGGGCAGCCGCGAACAGTCCGCCGACGATCGCAACCGCGGTAGCGACACCGACGACTGACAAATACGCGCGCTGGACGTTTCGTGGCATTGCATGTCTCATCTGTGCACACTCCTTCCGCTGTTCGACGCCTATTGGTACCCGCGTGGCATCGCGGGCTAAGCGCCGTTCACGAAACGTTCCAAAGGTTCTTACGCAACGCTTACGACCCATTTCGGGGCCTTGTGCGCGTTTGACGTCCGTCCTCCCGCGGGCACGTAGGAGCTATCGAGACGAGGAGGATGGAAGTGCCTACATGGCTACTGGTTCTGATCGTCGTATTGGTTGTGCTCGCGCTCTTCGGCGGATTCGGCTACTCGCGTCGGTAGCACCGCACGTCCGGCGGATCGACCGGTACTAGGGTCGATCCGCCGGACGACACACCGGGCGGCGTCCGCCCCTAGCAGGTCATCCGCGTAACGGGAACGCCTTCGATTTGTGCCCGAATCTGGTCGAGCTCACCTTCTTCGAGCCAGGTTGCGTCTTCGCCTTCTCTCACGGCGACGACGACGCGGTCCGGTTGGAATTCCCTGACCGCGTCGAGGACGAGCTGGCTCGGAGCGTCGGGCTTGACCTCCACGCTCGACGGCTCGGCAGGAGCGTCAGTTCCGATCGTCTTCGCCGACCTCCTCTGCCTGTCTGCGCGCATCGCCCTCGTCGTTCGCAAGCCACTGGAGCCGCGATTGCTCCACGGCGGCGACTACGACGTGTAACTCGTCATCGGGCTCGAGGACGCTGGCGAGCGCATCCCTGTCCATCTCCGAGCTCGCAACCACGACTATTCGGGCCATCATCAGCTCCTGAGTGAACGGGGTCGGCTTGGCGCCGACCCCGGATTCAACGAAATGGACGCCGGACTAACGAGCTGTCGTCTCCGGTTCCGGCTCGCGGTCAGTGACGTCGTCGAAGATGTCCTCGGCCTTGTCCTTGACGTCATCGGCCTTGTCCTTGACGTTCTCCCACAGATCCTTCGACTCGTCCTTGGCGTCGCCCCACTTCTGCTGGGTTTCGCCTTCGATCTCCTTGGCCTTGCCCTCGACGCGATCGTCCATGAGGAGCTCCTTTCGGTTTGGGATGGCAGAGTGTGCCCGGTCGAGGGCAACTCGAAACTCTGGTCGAGTTTGGCAATGGACGCCGTCGTCTAGATCGCCAGTGATTCAGCGAACGCCGTAGGGTCCACGCCAGGTTCGCGTGTTTCCGGAGCGAGGTGCGCGGGTAGGTGCAGGAGCACCCCATAGAACATCAGGAGGAGCACATGAATCAGCTGGACCAGAAGCTTCACGACAAGCTTGCGGACTACGTCCAGGACGCTCACACGCTCGAGAAAGCCATTGTCAAGAACCTCGATTCGATGCGCGGAACGCTCGAGGACCCGACACTTGACGGTCTGCTCGAGCGGCATCGGAAGGTCATCCGAACGCACGTGCAGCGGCTCGAGCTGAGACTCGAGGAGCTCGGCAGAGGATCGTCGGTGCGAAAGCAGCTCGAGGGGCTGGCTGTGGAGCTCATGAAGAGCGTCAGTGACGTCCTACGCACAGACACGCCGGGGAAGGTCGGTCGGGACGCCTACGTCATGGCTCAAACCGAAATCGCCGCGTACGAGCTTCTTAGCCGTCTTGCTGCGGAGGCCGGTGATGCGGAGACGAAGGACGTCGCGGAGCTTCACCTCAAGCAGTCTCGGGCATTTGCGGACGAGGTCGCCGAGCACTGGGACGACTTCCTTCACCTGACCGTCCAGAGCTGGGAGCTGGGTGGGTCAGGCACGTCGACGACCCCCGGTGAGGTGGAGCGAGCCGACGAAATCGCGGCGCACCCCACCGTCTGAGGAGAATCGACGAGGCACGAACGTCGACGGGCCGCCGAGAGCACCGAAAACCAGCAATAGGGATGGTCGACTTCCGTGCGGTGATCGACGAGCTGCTCGCCGCAGGGAGAACGGCCGCGAGCCTGAGCCGATGAGTTGGTGAGGGCAGTCGGAGGCGCCCGCCGAATTGGTCGAGGCGCCCCGATTGCCCGCGGGGTCTGGCGTGAGAGGTACGCAAGACAGGTATAACGCCGCGGCATGCCAGAACGTAACGACGACGACTCGGCAACGGGACGCACCCCTCGGCCGGCCGATTCGGTTGCGGGCGCTTCCAAGACGCCGCGGTTTCTCGAAAGCGCGACTGTCAAGCTAGGCCATGCCTTAGGCGAGCAAATCGACAGCTCGGTTCGCGGTCGTCACCGGCTTCGTCTTCGGCACCTGGGGTGGGAGCGCGCACTCACTGCGTCCGAGCTCGGGTTCGCTCGCGGTGGCTTCCCGGCTCGACCCGGGAACACGCTGGACGTCCTTGTCGACGGCTCGGAGGTCCTCCCGACCATCGCGCAGGAGCTCTCGGCGGCCCAGTCATACGTTCACCTCGCCGGCTGGTTCTTCTCACCGGAGCTGGAGCTGTCGCGCGAGGAGGAGCCGGTGATCGTGCGCAACCTCCTCGCTGCGCTGGCGGAGCGGGTCGACGTGCGTGTGCTTTCGTGGAAGGGAGCGCCGATTCCCCTGTTCAAGCCGTCGCATCGGGACGTGCGGGAGATGCTCGATGCGTTGACCCGGCATACGAAGATCGACGCTCGGGCCGACGGGTGCACGGGTTTCATGCACTGCCATCACGAGAAGGCGATCGTGATCGATGGCCGGATGGCCTTCGTCGGGGGAGTCGATCTGACGCTGGACGGTGGCGACCCGTACGACACGCCGACACACGTCGCGCGCGGTGGCATCGGCTGGCACGACGCGGCGGTTCGTATCGAGGGTCCTGCTGTCGCGGACGTCGAGCAGCACTTCAGGCTCCGCTGGCACGGCGCGACGCGTGAGACCTTGCCGCGGCCCAAGGTGCCGGAACCCGCGGGCGACGTCGAGGTTCAGATCACCCGCACGCTGCCCGCGGGGACCTACCGAGCCGTTCGTCGCGGTGAGTACTCGATCCTCGAGTCGTACTCGGCCGCGCTCCGGTCTGCCGAGCGCTTCATCTACCTCGAGAACCAGTTCCTGTGGTCGCCCGAGATCGTGGCCATCCTGGCCGAGAAGCTACGCCACCCGCCCAGCGACGACTTCCGGCTCCTCGTCCTCCTGCCCGCGAGGGCAAACGACGGCGCGGACGTATCGCGCGGTCAGGTGGCCGCGCTGATCCATGCTGCGGACGAGACGACGCGCTTCCTCGCCTGCACCGATCTACGCGCGTGCGGGCAACCTCCGCGATCCGGTGTACATCCACTCGAAGATCGGCATCGTCGACGATCGCTGGCTGACGATCGGATCGGCCAATTTGAACGAGCACTCTCTCTTCAACGACACCGAGATGAACGTCGTCACGCTCGATCCGGACGTCGCTCGGAAGGCCCGCCTACGTTTGTGGTCGGAGCACCTCGAGCTTCCGATCGAGGCGGTCGAAGGAGACCCGACGACACTTATCGACGAGCAGTGGGAGCGGATCTCGTCCGAGCAGCTCGAGCTGCTCGAGAACGGCGAGGCGCTGACGCACCGGCTCGTCAAGCTGCCCGGCGTCTCGCGACGAAGACGTCGTTTGATCGGCCCTATCCAGGGCCGGCTCTACGACGCCTGACCCGCCGACGCTTTCGCGTCCGCGGGACGTCCGCCCGATGCGGCCACCTGCTGCTCGGCGACTTCGGCGGCCTGCTCGACCGGAGCGCCGAGCACGAGGAACCGCCCGCCGAATGCGATCGCACAGATGCCGAACCACGCCCAGCCGAAGGCGAGCCCGGCCGCGACGTCGGACATCCAGTGAACGCCGAGGAGAACGCGACTGCATGCCACACCCACGGCGATCGCAACAGCACCGCCGGCGATCAGCGCGCGCGTCTTGGGTGACCGACGTCGTGCGAGGACGAGGGCGACTGCTGCGTAGAACGCCGCCGCAGACGCGGAGTGGCCGCTCGGGAACGATGGCCCCAGCGTCTCGGCGATGGGATTGAAGGTTGGACGCACGCGGTCGAGGAGCTCCTTGACCGCGTTCACGAGGAGGATCTCGCCGACGACGACGGTCACCAGGAAGACGGGAACCCACTTGTTCGGGACACGCCGGTACTCGAGAGACCGCGACGATGATCAGCACGGCGATGACCACGTACGTTCCGCCAAGCTCGGTGACGAGCTGCAGCGCGTCGGTCGACCAGCTGGTGGCGTTGTCGACTCCCCATTGCCCGACACGCACGTCGACGTCGACGAGGGTATCGCTGCTCCGACGAGGTAGGCGAGGAGACCGATCAGGATTCCGCCCAGGATCGCCAGACCGAGAGCGAACGTGAGGGCGAGGCCGGTTGCAGTGGCGGGATCGAGACGGTCACGCACCAGTCGCAGAAGCCACGGGTGCTTCTCCATCTCCGCCTCGATCGTCACGGCGGCCGCATCGGCCGGCGCTTCGCCGACTACGGGTGTCGGGTACCTCGATGCTACGAACGCGACGAGCGCACCTGCGGCGAGGGCGATGAGGATGAGAGCGAAGATGGGCATGTGCGCTTCAGTCCAGCTGTTTACGAGCGAGCAACCACTCGTTCATGTTTCCCCGCAGCTCCTCGTGTGGGTAAACGCTTTCGGCATGACGGTCGATTCAGCAGCGCGGTTGCCGGGTTCTCCACCCGCTCTCTTCTGAGGAGGATCGATCGGGTACAGACGATCGCGAGGCTCACTCGGGAGTGCCGGTCCTCGAGCCGAGCCCAGGCGGCCTGGCCGAGCGGTTCGCGAACCGCGTCGGGCCGGAGAACCCCATCCGGGTGTTCCTCGTGGCTCTGTTCAGTGGGTACGCGTTGCTCGTCGGGCTGATGATTCTGCTCGGGTTCGCGTTGATCGAGCTCATCCTTCCGATCGGCGGGCTCGAAGCGGCCGATGAGGAGCTCAACGGGTGGCTCGCCGACAATCGCACGCCGACTCAAGAGGACGTGTCGTGGGTCGGATCGACGCTTGCAGGGGGCTTGGTGATTCCTGCTCGTCATCGGACTTTGTCTCCTCGCCTTTCTCGTCACACGCCACTGGCTCCTTGCGGCTTTTGTGTTGTTCGTGGTCG
This sequence comes from uncultured Thermoleophilia bacterium, assembly GCA_963827525.1. Taxonomy (GTDB): domain Bacteria; phylum Actinomycetota; class Thermoleophilia; order Gaiellales; family Gaiellaceae; genus GMQP-bins7. Next base: position 54,743 of record CAWHBH010000026.1, on the reverse strand, counting down.
CCCTCGAGTCTGGCTCATACCGAGCGACGACGCTGGTCATCCACCGTGATCGCCCGGATGTCGAGCGTCTCGAGAGCTTGCCCGTCGACGCGAGCTACCCCTCTGGCCACACTGCTGCATCCATCGCGCTGTACGGAGCGTTGCTCCTCCTCTTGGCCTCGAAGCTCAACAACACGGCGATCAAGGTTGCTGCACTCCTGGTCGGAATCGCGATTCCCGTCTTCGTCGGGTGGTCGCGAATGTACAGGGGCATGCACCACATCACCGATACCGTCGCCGGAGTTCTCATGGGCCTGTGCGCGCTCGCGATCCTCGTCTTCGCTTCGCGTGCCGCCAGTGCAGCCGCGAACCGGCGCGATGCGAGACGCTCGGCGACGACCGGAGAGGTTTCGACCACATGAAGAAGCAGCGCGTTGCAGTGATCGCTCACGCCGGCAAGTCGATCGGCGGAGGGCTCGAAGAGCTGCGCGAGGTGCTCGAACAGGCTGGCGTGTCCGACCCGCTCTGGTCCGAGGTCCCGAAGAGTCGCTATGCGCCGAAGCGCGTGAAGAAAGCGCTCAAGGAAGGTGCGGAGACGATATTCGTGTGGGGTGGCGACGGCATGGTGCAGCGGTGCGTCGACACCATGGCCGGAAGTGACGCTCGGCTCGCGATCATTCCCGCCGGCACGGCGAACCTGTTCGCATCGAACCTCGGGGTTCCCGACGACATCGCCGAAGCGGTTCAGGTCGGGCTGAACGGGACGGAGCGAACGCTCGATGTCGGGAAGATGAACGGCGAGCGGTTCGCCGTCATGGCGGGCGCAGGCCTAGACGCCCGCATGATCAAGGACGCCGACGGCGGCCCCAAGGACCGGTTCGGGCGCCTGGCATACATCTGGGCAGCCTCGAAGAATCTTCGCGTCGAGCCTTTCAAGGCCCGTGTCGAGGTCAACGGAGATCTCTGGTACAAGGGCGATGCAAGCTGCCTGCTCATCGGCAACGTCGGAGCGCTGTTCGGCGGCGTCGAGGCGTTCGAGAGCGCCCGGCCGGACGATGGCGAGCTCGAGGTCGGCATCACGCATGCGGAGAGCCTCGGGCAATGGGCTCGCACCATCGCGCGAACCGCAGTCGGCTCCGCGGGTGAGTCGCCGTTCGTCCAGGTGACAAAAGCCAAGCGGATCGACGTCGAGTTCAACCGCAAGGTGCTGTACGAGCTCGACGGGGGCGAACGCGACGAGGTGAAGCGGTTGAAGGTGAAGGTCGAGCCGGAAGCAATCGTCTTGCGCGTGCCGGTGGAGAAGAAGTGAGCACCGCGGCCCTCGTGAAGGAGACGTGGAATCTGACCGGCGACGACGCCAAGAAGACTCTCGAGTCGACGGGCCGGATCGCGCTTATGAAGGACGCCGTCGTCCGGTTTCGGGCAGCGGACGGGACGAGTCACGCGCGCTCGCTCGCCTTCGCGATCTCGCTCGTCCTCGTTCAGGGACTGGTCGTGGTGGTGGGCTTCACCGTTGCTTTCGGCTCGTCTGGGCTGAGCAGCATCATCGTCGACACCGTCCGCGCTTCCGCGCCCGGTCACGCGGGGGACCTTCTTACCACCGCCGTCGAACAGGCGAATCGAGTAGGACGCAACAACCGCTTTTTGCCCTTGATCGTCGGTCTGATCGGCACGTTGATCACGGCGACGATCCTGATGGGACAACTCGAGCGCGCAATGAACCGGATCTACGGAATCGAGAAGGACCGCCCATTCGCCGAGAAGTACCCGCGAGCGCTCGGCCTCGGGGTCAGTGCAGGCATCGTGATCGCGATGGCGTTCGCGTTCCTCGCCTTCGGCCGCGGGCTCGTGGATGAGCCCGGCAATCTCCGCACCTTCTGGATGGTCGTAAGGTGGCCGATCGGGATCGCACTCGTCGGGGTCGGACTGGCTCTGCTCTTCAAGTGGGCGCCTCGTCGCAGGCAGCCCGGATGGCCGTGGCTCGCGTTCGGGGCGGGCGTCTCCGTAGCGATGTGGACGCTCTGCACGGTCGCGCTTGCCCTCGCGTTCGGGCTCTCCACGACATTCGGGCGAACCTACGGCCCGCTCGCGGGGATCGTCGCGCTGCAGCTCTGGACGTTCTTCTCGGCGCTCGCGATTCTCTACGGCGTTGCGGTTGCAGCGCAGCTCGAAGCCGTCAGGGCAGGCGTGCCTGCGGCGCAGGATCCCGCGAAGGGCGAAAACCCGGAAGCCATGCCGAGCCTGGCTCGATCGACGGCGTAACACACCGGCGCGGGCACGCGTGGCCGGAGGTCGTCTCGCGGGGGGAGGGAGCGGAGCGCGAACTGCGGCTCAGCCGCCGCCGGCGCGCTCGGCGAGGAGCGTCGCCAACTTTGCGCGCGCATCATCCCAGCCCGAGCTCCGCGATGGGCTGTTCGACGCGCAGGCACGGAGAGCCGAGGCCGGAGACGCGCCGAGCATGTACGCCAGTGCCGTGCTGTTGACGGTGATTGCCAGAGTTCGTTCCTCGATCCAGGCCGAACTCGGCTCCCCCGGCGCATCCTCGATGAGCGTCAAGAGCTCGCTCAGCATCTCCTCGCGCGTCATCGGAGCGCGATCCCTGTCCGACTGTTGCCCTTCTGCTCGGCCGTCACGTCGTATCACCCGGCTCTCCGGACACGCGGATGATGGCCGCGACCTCGTCGACGCCGGGCACCTTGCTCACTCTCGTGACGAGATCGTCGGCGACCTTTCGGTCGTCGACGATCCCTTCCACCGTCGCGACGCCATGGTCTACAGCGACTTCGACATCCCGCGTCGAGACGCCCACGTCGCGCAACGCCTCGCTTCGGATGCGCTGAACCACTGTCGTATCGCTCAGATCGACGGCGGGTCGAGCGACTGCTCGCCGGGCGCGTGCAACCATGCCCCTGGCGCGACCCTCCGCATGCTTCACCTTGCGCATGCCGGCTCTGTCGACGGTGCGAAGTAGCCGCCGGCTCCGGGCGCGTAGGTGCGTCCGCCGGCTCTTTCCGAGTCGCCGGTCGAAGAAGTACGCAGTTCCCGCTCCAATGAAGAACGTTGTCGTGGGACGCATGAGCTCTCCTCTCTCGTGCTTCCTTCGGCCTCTCACAAGTGTTCCCCTCTCTCAGGGCGCGAAACACACTTTTGCTCGCATCAATCGTGTGTACATGTACCAGTCGCGCCAGACCAGGCGGAGCTCTACGAGCCCGAGGTCCTCGCGCTCGAACTTGTGCTCCGAGGGAGATTGCTCGCTTCGACGTTCAATCGTTGGAGCTGCGTGCGGCAGTGAGCATCGCCTCGGCTTCGATGACCGACGATGCGGGCGCCGAACGCCGGATCAGGCCGTCGCGAAACTCGAGCGCCCAGATCACGGGATCGTCGCGCATGACCCGTTCGTCGTCCGTCCACCGTATTCGCCCCTCGACCACGATGCGTGTCTCGTCCAGCGGGCGGTACACCTCGGGCACGAGCTCGTACAGACTTTCCTCGATCTCCTCGATGAACTGCGCGACCTCGTCCCGTCCTCGGAGGACTTCACCGGGACGCCTCGTCTTCAGCACCATCTCGATGTCGGGATGTACGAGGTCGAGCATTCCTTTTGGCCCCGCTCGGGAGTGGACCGCGAAGAAGCGACGGGCGCACCGCTCGCTCTCCAGCGCGCCGTCGTGGGTGTCTTCGGGCACAGGGGACTGAGCGTAAAGCACCCCTCGCCTATTACCAAGCGTTTCGACCCCGCAGCATGCGGGTAGTCCAGGTGGCGTCATCCACCCATACCAAGGAGGGAACCATGCCCAAGGTCGCATCGCCCGAACAGCTCTTCGTCCACGAGCTCAAGGACATGTACTACGCCGAGAAGGCGCTGACGAAAGTGCTCCCGACGCTTGCAAGCGAGGCAACGGATCGCGAGCTCTCGAAGGTGTTCACCCACCACCTCGGTGAGACTCGCGATCAGGTCGAGAACCTCGAGCAGGTGTTCAAGAACATCGGGAAGCGCGCCGAGGCGCAGCCTTGCCCGGGAATCGAGGGCATCAAAGAAGAGCACGACCACTTCATGAAGGAGAACGAGCCGAGTGACAAGATGCTCGACGTCTTTCTGACCGGAGCCGCGGCACGAACCGAGCACTACGAGATCGCCGCCTACACCGGTCTCATCGCGCTGGCAAGGACACTGGGCGAGCGCGACTCGGTCGAGCTCTTGGAGGAGAACCTGCGTCAGGAGAAGGAGGCGCTAAAGACGGTGGAGTCGATCTCCAAGCGCATCCTCAAGGCCACAGGTAACGGATCGTCAGCAAAGAGATCCTCAGCCCCGAGGCGATCATCTACGACGAAGAAGAGGGTCGCGGCGCGCTGACCGCGCGATACAGCTCGTGACGCGAGGGGCCTCACAGGAGGTCCCTCGCGTCCGCGGCAGACACGGTCGCGCCAGAGCGCGAGTCACGTATCACCCTGCCGTGTGGAGCGCGAAAGGACCACTGCTGTGAGCGTTCTGCCAGGAAGAACCGACGCTGCACCGAACACTCAGGCGGTGACGACGCCCGAGGTACGCGTGATCGCCGTCCGCCCGCGGACCGTCCTCGTGGTTCTCGGGATAACCGTGCTCGTCGGGCTCGTGGTCCTCCTCGGATACCTCGCCTGGCACGTCCTCACGTGGATCCTGATCGCGATCCTGCTCGCCGCGGCACTCAATCCTGCGGTCGAAGCGCTCGAGCGGCGCGGCATGGGGCGGACAAGTGCCGCGAGCGTGGTCTTCGGCCTCTTGCTTCTCGTCGTAGCGGGCATCGGGTTTCTCGTCATCCCGCCGCTCGTCGCGCAGGTGAGCGACTTCATCGAAGCAGTCCCGGACTTCATCGACGACATCACGCGTGGGCGCGGTCCGCTCGGGTTCCTCCAGGACGACTACCAGATCGTGGACCGCATCCGTGAGGGGATCGAGACGCAGGGTCCCGGCGGCGTTCTCGGGCTCTCGGATCCGCTCGTCGACCTCGTTCGCAGCGTCGTGACCGTCGTCATCGGGGTCATCACTATCGTCTTCCTGACGTTCTTCATGCTCCTCGAAGGCCCGCGTGCGGTCGAACGTTTCCTGGACTTCCTCCCCGAGACCACGCGTGTTCGTTACGAGCGAGTGGGTCGGGAGATTTACCGGACCATCAGCGGCTATGTGACGGGAAACCTGCTCATCAGCTTCGTCGCCGGGACGATCTCCACGCTCGTGCTCTTCGCCGTCGGCAGCGAGTTCGCAATCGCGCTCGGACTTCTTGTCGCAATCCTCGATCTGATCCCGCTCGCCGGCGCAACTCTTGCAGCCATCATCGTCTCGACCGTCATCCTCATCGAGACCGACTGGGTGCGCGCCGTCATCGTCGCAGGGTTCTTCGTCGCTTACCAGCAGCTCGAGAACCACGTCCTTCAGCCGCTCGTCTACGGGAGAACGGTGGAGCTCTCGCCGCTCGCGGTGCTTTGTGCGGTCCTGATCGGTGCCGAGCTCGCGGGCGTCATCGGAGCGCTCATCGCCATTCCTGTCGCGGGGTCGCTGCTGGCGGTCGGCCGAGAAGTGGTTCTCTATCGGCGAGAGTCGGCGTTCGAGGTGCCGCCCGGGGTCGAGATCTCGCTCGAGCGGAGTAGCGACGTCGACGACTGAGGTGTCCCTGAGGCCTCCGGCTCAGCCGGAAGCTTCCGGGAGGAACCGGATAGAGCTGCGACCCCTCTCGCCTGAGTCCGTCGGTACTGGGCGACGGTTTCGAAAAATGTACAGCGGGTATCTCATCGATTGATGACGAGCCGGCACATCGATTCGGATCACGACCAAGACGGAGCGGTGGAGAGCCTGCCAAACCGCAGCGTCGAGCAAGAAGTCGCTGCCGGGCGGGCTGCTTCGACGCCCGTCGCGATGATCGGCGGCGTCGTTGTCGTGATTGGCGCGCTTTTCGCAATCGTTCTCTCACTCGTCGTTCTCGCGTACGCGCTCTCGTAACGCGTTTGCGGACGCCTTGACCGGGTATTCAGTTCGAGTGTCGACGACCGCCCTCATCTTCGACCGGGACGCGGTCGAAGAGGTCGCTGACTGGTCAGACCACATGGGCGCGTCTCCGCCGCTCGTCGATTCTCTGGATCGATGTCGACAAGCCGAGCGAGGACGAGATCCGCGAGCTCGTGGATGGACTTGGACTCGACGAGGCCAGCGCGGAGCGTCTCTCGAGCGATGATGAACAGCCGTACTTCGGCGACTTCGGTGCGCATCTCCACGTTCGAGCATTCGCGCCGTCCGGCAACGGCAAGGGACGAACTCAGCTCGCGAAGATCGAGTGCGTCGTCGCCGAGCGCTGGATCGTGACAGTTCACGACCAGCCGGTTGCTGTGCTCGAAGAGTTCCGAGAGCTGACCGAAGGCTCGGGCGAGATCGGTCGACTCGACGGGCCTGAATTTCTTGCAGACGTGCTCGAGTGGGTCCTGACGGCGTATCTCCGCGCATTCGACGACCTCGAAGACTCACTCGAGGAGTTCGACGCCCGCGCGATGGAGGGGCGGTTCGACGATCTGGATGCGGAGCTTCGCCGGCTCGTCGAGTTTCGCCAGGAGGTCGGGCGGCTCCGCCGCGCGATCGTCTCGCATCGCGAGATGTTCCTTGCCCTCACCCGCCCGGAGATCGAATCGATTACGAGCTCCGCGCACGCCGATCGGTTCGAAGCGTTGCGCTCGCAGCTGGAGAACGTCATTCAGGCTGCACGCGACAGCCGCGACTCGGTAGTCGTCTCCTTCGACGTTCTCAACGCACGCACCGAGCAGCGCACGAACGAGGTCGTGAAGGTGCTCACGCTCGGATCGCTTCTCCTCCTACCAGGTGCGCTGATCGCGGGCATGTTCGGCATGAACTTCAAGCTCGCGCTGTTCGAGAACAACGCCTACTTCTGGGTCGTTCTCGCTCTCATCGTCGCCGTGGCCTTCGCGACGGTCGCCGCAGCGCGCATGAGGCGCTGGGTGTAGGCGCGACAATGGATCATGTAGGTCTGTGATCTTCCGGAACCAGTCCGCGCATAGCTCGAGAACGGGTTCGAACGACTCTGCGCCCGGGGCGACGCGCCTCGCGCGATACGGCTTCGCCGTCGCCTTGACGCTCGCGGCGATCGCGACTGAGCTCCTGTTGCAGCAGCACGACGATTCCCCGTTCTACGCCCTGCTCGTCGCCGCCGTGGTGCTCAGCCTCTGGTACGGCGGCGTCGGGCCGAGTGTGGTTGCCCTCGTCGTGGGGTGGGGTCTGAGCTTTGTGTTCTTCGTCGGAGAGCCGGGCGCGCTCGATCGCGGCGGCGAACTCGAGTACTTTCGCTGGAGCGTCTCGCTGGTGATCGCCTTCGGCATCGTCTGGGTGGACGCCGTCCTCCGTCATGCGCACGACCGTGCGACGAGGGAGGTCGACGTCGCGGAAGAGTCCATCCGCGGCCTGGAAGCTCTCGGCGAGCTTGCATCCGCTGTGTCCGCGGCGGTCACTACCTCGGAAGTAGTGCATGCCTTGATCTCGCGGACGCCGGGTGTACTCGGCGCCGCAGGCGGGGCGGTGGGACTCGTGGAGGATGACGAGCTCGTCATCGTCGATCCCGTCGGAGTTCCCGCGCAGACGCATCCCCCTGGGACGCGCATGTCGCTGGGCGCGAATGCAGCCATCACGCGAGCTGCGGCCGAGGGAACTCTGCAGCTTGCGGTCGATCGCGCGACCTTCGTCGAGGACTTCCCGGATGGCGCCGCTCTCTTCCCCGCTTCCGCGGCGGTGCTTGCCGTTCCGCTGCGTGTCGCCGGGGAGGTCGTCGGATCGATGGGGTTTCTGTTCGACCGGCCGGTGGCGGCTGCCAAGCGACCTCGAGGACCTCGCACTCCTCGCAGCGGATCTCGGAGGACAGGCGCTCGAGCGGGCACAGCTCTACGAGCGGGAGCGGACATCTCGACAGGCGCTCGATCGGATCCTGCGTATTGCCCCGCAGCTACACGCGGACAGTCCTGACGAGGTCAGGAAGGCCATCTGTCGTGAGGCCCGGATGACGTTTGGTGCCGATCTCGCAACCCTGTGGCGGGTGAACGACGACCACCTCGAGCTCGTTCGCAGCGATCCCGTCCTGGAGCCGCTCGTTCCCGGGCTCCAGGCTTCGCTCGGCGACTTCCATGGGCTGACGGACGCAGTCGGCAATCTCCAGATCTCCTTCGTATCCGACATACAGGAGGAGGCTCGAGGTCCGGGGCTCGAACGAGTGCGGAGCCTTGGCGTCCATTCGTCGCTGCGGACTCCGATCGCTGTGGGAGGGCGGGCGGAGCACGTCCTCATCGTCTCGTGGGAGACGGTGATCACCGAGCCCGACCCGTTGGTGACCGTTCTGGCGCGCCGCTTCGCCGACCAGGCCGGGCTCGCCCTCGAGGAGGTGGAGCGCAGGGGTGCAGAGGCGTCTGCGGGGCGCCGTGCTGCGGAGACCCATGCGCCTCCAAGAGATCACCGCTGCTCTCTCGCTGGCCGCGAGCGCGACCGATGTCAGCAACGTCTGCCTCGAAAGTGCTCTTTCGGCGGTGGGAGCCGAGGCGGGGTTCGTCGTGCTCTCGCGCCCTGGGCAGATTCTGGTCGAGCTCGTAACCAGCAGTGGATATGACGACGACCAGCTCGAAACCTGGCGCGCATACGACCTCGACGCGAACGTGCCGTTCTCGCGAGCCATTGCGACGGGCGAGCCGGTGTGGGCACTCACGGCCGAGGCGATGGCCGAGTTCGTCGGCGCGCCGGACCTGGGGGAGGCGGGGTGGGTGACGATTCCACTGAGGACGAGCGCCGGGACGCGAGGTGCCCTCCAGCTCTCGTTTCGACAGCCTCGGGAGCTGAGCGGACGAGAACGGCGCTGGCTCGAAACAGTCGTCTCCCAGTGCGCGCAGGCACTGGAGAGAAGCCGTCTCTTCGACGAGGAGCAGCGCCTCCGGACTCGCTCGGAGCAACTCCAGACCATGACCGCCGAGCTCGCGAACACCCTCACGCGCGCCGACGTGGCGAGTGTCGTGCTCGAGCAGATCGGGGAGGCGCTCGGCACTGCCGGCATCGCAATCGCAGAGGTCGACGAGGATCGTCAGCTCGTCAACGTGACGGCGTCGCGCGGCTATTCGGACGACGTCGTGGAACAGTGGCGCGATACCCCGCTCGACATGGCGACGCCGGGCAATCAAGCGGTGCGACGCCGAGCATTGCTGTTCTTCGAATCGATTGCCTCCTTGCGGGACGAGTACCCGGACGTCGTAGAAGGGCTCGCCGACACGGGTCACGCCTCGTTTCTCTTCGTCCCGCTCGTCGCCGGCCGTCGGGCCCACGGGCTTCTCGTTGCCTCCTGGGCCGAGCCGAACGCGCTCTCGAGCGACGAACGTCGATTCGTCCAGATTCTCGCCGGGCTCACATCCGACGCTCTCGAACGGACACGCTACTTCGAGTCCGAAAGAACGATCGCCGAGACGCTTCAACGCAGCGTGCTGCCAACCTCGCTTCCGCGGGTGCCGGGCGTCCAGATGGCTGCCCGCTACCTTCCCGGCACAGCGGGGCTCGAGGTTGGCGGCGATTGGTTCGACGCGATTCAGCTCTCCGGGGGGAAGCTCGGCCTGGTCGTCGGAGATGTCGTCGGCAAGGGCGTTCAGGCGGCGGCGACCATGTCCCAGCTACGCAACGCGTTGCGTGCCTTCTCGCTCGACCGACTCAAGCCGTCGTCGACGATCACGCGGGTGAATCGCCTGGCGGAGGAGATGCTCGACTCGACGTTCGCGACGATCGTGTACGCGGTCGTCGATCCGGCGACGGGGACGTGCCGGTTCACGTCCGCGGGCCATCCACCACCGGTCGTCGTGTACCCCGACGGCCGGACCGAGCTGCTCGAGGGCGGACGAGGACTGCCACTTGGGGCGGCTGCGGACACGCGTTACGGCCAGGGAATGGTGCAACTGCCGATCGGTGGTGTGCTGGTGCTCTACACGGACGGCCTCGTCGAGCGTCGCGAGCGACCGATCGACGAAGGATTCGAACTGCTTCGAGCGGCCGCAGCAAGTGGGCCGCGTGACCCGGATCGCCTCCTCGAGCACCTCGTCGAGAGGCTTGTGGGAACGAATGAGCGCGACGACGACGTCGCGCTTCTGGCGGTCCGTCTCCTCGCGGTCGCACCAAGACCGTTCGAGCTTTCGGTTCCCAGCCGCGAGGAATCGCTCGACCTCGTGCGCGACGCGCTCCGCTTTTGGCTCGAGGGAACGTCCCTCGACCGCGTGGACGTTCACAACGTCGTGCTGGCCACCTGGGAGGCTTGCGCGAATGCGATCGAGCACGCTCGAGAGCCGGGATCGGATTTCATCGGCGTGCACGCGGAAGTCACGAGCTCGACCGTGCGTGTCCGGGTCGAAGACACCGGCAGTTGGGCTCCACCGGCGGATCGGGTGGATCGAGGGCTCGGGCTCCGGCTGATGCACTCTCTCATGTCGTCGGTCGAGATCACGCCGAGCGACAGGGGCACGCTCGTCACCTTCGAGAAGATGTTGCCGGAGCCCGCGAGCGAAACGGTCAGAAGATCAGGATGAGCAACAGGATGATCACGATCAGTGCGAGAACACCTCCACCGATATACATCGAGCTTCCTCCTTTCGTCGACAGTTGATTCCACGGCGACCGCAGGTTGAAACCCGAGTGAGTGGCGCCTGGGTGGCGACGTTTCGGGGGAGATGCTCGCGGGTACCTGCTTTGCATGACCAAGGTTCTGGAGATGTCGACACCTCCGGCGGCCGCGGTCGTTGCGCTTAGCGACGATGAGTCCTCGCTCGCGCTCGCGAGGGACGTGAAGGATGCCGTCATGAGCGGAGTCGACCACCTCGTCGTCGATGCGGGCGATTCGGCGCTCCTCAACTCCCAGGTACTGGAAACGCTTCATCGCGCGGCGCGACGCCTACGCGCCACGGGCGGGCGGGTCACCATCGTGTGTCCGAATCCCGCCCTCGCAAGACTTCTGAGGCTGGTGTTCCTCAACCACTCGTCCGAAGTGGTTGGCTCGCTCGATGAGGCGCAACCCGAATGGTCGTGACGGAAGCGAGCCTTGTGTCCGTACCTCACGATCGTGGACCTGTACCCGACCTCGTCGAGCTCGAGCTCCCCGTAGGACGGGCGTACGCCTCGGTCGGCCGTCTCGTCGCTGCCGGCGTGGCGATGCGGCGTGACGTGTCGGCTGAACGGGTCGAGGATCTGCAGACGGCTCTCGACACCGTTCTCCAGTCGACGATTGCCGGCGAAAGAATCCACTTGGCCTTGTGGAACACCAGCGACGGTCTGCACGTCGAGGCCGGGCCGTTCCCGAGCGACGTCGACTGGCGCGGCATCGATGGCGTACTCTCCGAGCTCGTAGATGAGCTGGTGATCCGAGCGTCCGGTGGCGATGTGTGGGTCCTCCTACGCTTCCGCGAGTTGATGTGAGCCAAGTCATGGAGCGGAATGTCGAAGCCCTCTTAGTCGCATACCACCGCGACGGTGACCAAGCTGCGCGGGACCGCGCGCTAACCGAGCTCATGCCGCTCGTCCGTGCTCTCGCGAGCCGCTACGCGGGACGAGGAGAGCCTTTCGAGGATCTCGTACAGGTGGGAGCCGTCGGGTTGATCAAAGCAGTCGACCGTTTCGACGTCGATCGGGGCGTCGAGTTCTCGAGCTACGCAGTGCCGACGATCGTGGGGGAGATCAGACGGCACTTCCGAGACAAGGCATGGGCGCTACACGTTCCACGGCGTCTCAAGGAGCTTGGTGTTCGCCTCTCCCGCGTGCTGGACGAGCTCACCACCGAGCTCGGGAGATCGCCGACGATCGCCGAGCTGGCGCAAGCCACGGGGAGCGAAGAGGAAGACGTGATCGACGCGCTCGACTCGGCACATGCGTACTCGACACGCTCGCTGGACGCGCCCTCGGACGAGGGGGGAGAGGCGAGCCTGTCCGACAGGTTGGGCACGGACGACATTGGCTACGAGGAGGTCGAGGACGGCTCCTGGGTCGCCGTTGGCCTCGATGCGCTCGACGAGCGCGAACGCCAGATCGTCGAGCTTCGTTTTTTCCAGGAGATGACCCAGTCGCAGATCGCCGCGCAGATCGGCATTTCGCAGATGCACGTCTCGCGGCTTCTACGTCGGGCGCTTACTGTGATGCGCGGCAGGTTGGAGGAGGTATCGAGCACTGATGTCTGACAAGGTCGTTCAACTCTCGTTTCCGGCAAAGCCCGACTACTTGCTTCTGGCACGACTCGCGCTCGCCGGACTCGCTCGGAGTTTCCCCGTCGGCGACGAGGAGCTTGCCGACCTCAAGCTCGCGGTGACGGAGGCGTGCGGGAACGCCGTGCGGCATGCGTACGAGCCGGGCGAAGGCTCCGTGGAGGTTGCGTTCGTCGTTTCCGACGAACGGCTCGAGATGTTCGTCGAGGACCGGGGAGTCGGAATCACGCTCGCTCCGCCGGATGAACTGAGGCTCGAGCCCACGCACGCAGAGCCGACCGAAGGCGGAATGGGCATGGCCATCATCCGTGCCGTCGTGGATGAGCTCGAGGTCAAGGAAGGCTCGAACGGTAGAGGCACGGTCGTGCACATGACGAAGTACCTCGCGCCTCGCGCCTAGCAGCGCAGTCCGGCGAAACTAATGCTGCTGCAGCGAGAGCTCTGCGAGCGCTTCGCTTCGCGACGCGCACACCGGAAGCGCGCTGTCGAGCTTCGTGATCTGGAAGATGCGCCGTGCAGATGTAGTCGGAAGGACGACGCGGACTTCTGCGCCGGAGGCGGTCAGCGTACGCACTGCCTTGACGAAGAGACCAAGCGCAGTGGAGTCCAAGAAGGAGACCCGGCTGAGGTCGGCGAGGACCGGCGATCCGCGCGGAAGAAACTCGAACGTCGCCCGGATGTCGGGTGCCGCAAATGCGTCGAGCTCGCCTTCTGCGTGCACGACTGTCGTTCGACCCTCTTGTTCGACACGCATCGAATGCATAGCGACGGCGATGAAAGCACACACGCCCGACCGGGCCGAGGCTCGCGCCTTAGCGCCCGGCGGACGGTCTACGCCTAGCGTCTGTTCGCGATTGCGTTCCAGATGAAGAGGATCAGGAGCGCGCCGGCAATCGCTGCAACCCAGGTGCTGATGTCGAAGAACTCGTCGACTGGGTCGCCAAATCCAAGTGCCGTGGCGATGAACCCTCCAAGGAGCGCGCCGCCGATCCCCAGGAGTGTCGTGAGAATGAAACCGACGCGCTCGGCGCCGGGCATCAATCGCTTCGCGAGCAATCCGGCGAGGAACCCAAGAACGATCCAACCGATGATCCCCATGTGCTAGCTGCCCCTTTCGTTCAGGCTGTTGGCCTAGTGGTTCCAGGCCGGTTGTTCGTCGTACCCGCCCGAAGGAAGGCAGAAACATTCCGCCAGCGCTCTAGCTCACGCCTCGAGTGCCGCGAGCGTGTCCTCCACCGACCCGCGGAGAGTCGCGACATCGGGGACGCTGGCGACGGCAAGTGTGCGCGCGATGGAGGCGGAGGGCTCCAGCACGATCCCGAACCGTGAACGTCCCAGCCGGCGTGCCAAGCGGAAGAGCACGTGGAGCCCTGCGCTGTCGATGAAGTAGACGCGGTTCAGATCGAGGACAAGTTTCGAGCGCCCGGCTGTCAGATCGTCGAGCTGCTCTTCGAAGTCGAATGCGTTCGTCAGGTCGAGCTCGCCGACGACGTCGAGGACGGCGAGATCCGGGTCATCGGTCGGATGCCTCGTAAGCTCTAGAGAAGTCACCGAGCCTCCGCTCGCGGGGATCGTGGCGAGCACCGTAGCGCGCGGGGATTCGGCTTACCTGGGCTCATTGCGATCCCGAGATATCCGAGGTTTGGACATCGTATGGGAGGGGTAGGAGAATCAGAGCTTATGACGGAAGCTACTCCGAGATCGATCGAGGAGTTTCGTCTCGAGGAGAATAGTCCTAGACCTGGCACGGGGGTGCTCGTGGTCCATGGTGCGGTGGACCTCCACGTCGCAGGCGAGCTTCGGGACCATCTCACTGCGCTGAGCGACAAGAACTCAGCACTCGTCGTGGATCTCACCAAGGTGACGTTCGCGGACTCGATGGCTCTCGGCGTTCTGCTTGGCGCGCTCAAGCGGGCAAGATCGAGAGAGCAGATACTTCGCCTGGTCGTCCCGCATTCGGAGCTTCGCAGAACTTTCGAGCTCACCTTGCTCGATCGGGTTTTCGACCTCGATTCGACTCTCGACGAGTCGTTGGCCGAGATCGCGGCTGCCGAATGGAACATCCGGGAAGCCCGGCGAACGTCAGAGGGCGGCCTCGAGGGTTGAGTGCAAATGAACGAGCGTGTCGACTCCAGCGATCTCGAGAATGCGAAGGATGCTCGGATCGCACGCGACCAGTGACATGCCTTCTCCCTCCAACCGCGCAGTCCTCGCAAGTATCCGAATAGCGCTCGAGTCGAGGAACGTGCACGACGTGAGGTCGATGACGAGAGCGCCGGGCGAAGGGGAGCTCGAGAGCGCGTCCTCGAGCTGCCGAGTAGTCGCCAGATCGAGCTCGCCGTTGACTCTTGACCAGAGCCCCGCCGTTCGGAAGCACCTGGGTCGTTATCTCGAAGTCGCCTGCACTCGCCACGACTGCGAGTCTAGGCAAATGTACGAGCGGCCCGTGACCGACAAGAGCGACACGATACTGCTGACCATCCCCGCCGACAGTCGGTTTCGGGGAGTTGCGACGCTGGTTCTCAGCGGGGTCGGAAGTCGGTTCGACGTCCCTTACGAGCGCATGGACGATTTGCAGCTCGCCCTCCTGAGCGCCCTCGCGACAGGTGACGGCGGCGAAACGCTTTCGCTCGAGGTCGAGGCCGGAGACCAGCTCGTCTCTGTGACCGTCGGACCGCTCCGCAACGGCAGCAGTGCGGATCCGGCATTCACGCGTGTGCTCGCCGGCCTCGTCGACTCGGTCGAGCCGGTGTACCGAGACGGTCAGGAGTGGGTGACGCTTTGCCTGTCTCGGGCCGAGTCGGTTGACGCGTCGTCCGCTGGGTAGGAAGCTCATCCCATCGGTGAGTAAGGCGGCGGGCCGAAGGCTCATCTCTAAGCGTCTCCGGCCCGCCAGCTCTGAGCGGCTACTTACCTCTGCGAGATCTGCTCGACCATCTCGCCCGTGGACTTCTGGCCCCGCATTCCTCCAGTCAAGCTTCGCGCCGAGGCCGGTAGCTAGGTTTCGCCGTGCATGGAGCTCGTGCCTCTGGGCGAAAGCGGCCTGCGCGTGTCTCGCGTCGGCCTCGGTTGCAACAACTTCGCCGGCCGGATCGATTTCGCGGCGACTCGAAGCGTTGTCGACGCTGCGCTCGAGGTCGGGATCACGTTTTTCGACACGGCCGAGGTCTACGGCTTGAACGGGGGAAGCGAGCGCTTCCTCGGAGAGATTCTCGACGGGCGGCGGGATCGAGTCGTCCTGGCCACGAAGTTCGGTTGGGCGCAGGACCGGGGCTTCGGAGACGGGTCGCGCATCAGGAGAGCGATCGACGGCTCGCTCGAACGGCTGCGCACGGATCACGTCGATCTCTACTACTTGCACAAGCCCGATCCCGAGACGCCGATCGCCGAGACGCTCGGTGCGCTCGACGAGCTCGTCTCCGCAGGCAAGGTGCGCGCGATCGGGTGCTCGAACTTCTCCGCCGAGCAGCTCGCCGAGGCGGATAGCGTCGCACGCGAACAGGGCACGGTTCGCTTCACCGTGCTACAGAACCACTACAGCCTGCTCGAGCGCCGTGACGACGAGGACGTCCTGCCGCTCTGCCGCGAGCTCGGCGTCGCGTACGTCCCGTACTTTCCGCTCGCGAGCGGTCTCTTGACCGGAAAGTATCGACGAGGCGAGCCGGCTCCCGAGGGAACACGATTGGCAGGACGAGAGATCGAGGACGGTCGGTTTGCCCGCGTCGAGGCGCTCGCCCGGTTCGCGGAGGAGCGTGGGCACACTCTGCTCGACCTCGCGATCTCGGCGCTCGCGTCGACGCCAGGCATCGGTTCAATCATCGCGGGGGCGACGAAGCCCGAGCAAGTTCGGGCGAACGCCGAGGCCGGCTCCTGGCACCTCGAGGCCGACGAGCTCGAAGCCCTCGCAGCTCTCTGACAACCCGTTACCGAACACGGACAGCGCTAGGCGGCTACAAGCGTGAGCGGGGCGGCAGAAGCCGCCCCGCGTCCGTGTCGAGCTACGACGAATCAGCTGTCGTTCGCGCCGTCCTGATCGTTCGGCTCCTCGATGTCGGCATGGCTCGAGATCACGTTGAAGGACTCATCCAGATGAACGTCGACTTGGCTCCCATCTGCGAGCGTGACCTCCACCTCGTAGTACCCGTCCTCGTCGCCGACCTCGGTCTCGGTGACACGGCCCCCGTCAGTCGAGGCGAGGGCGGCCGTCGAGGCCTGCGTGAGTGCGGTGCCGGTGATGGGCGTTTCGGCATCGTCGAGCCCGCCGGCCGCGAGAGCGACCCCTCCGGCCGAGACTCCGACGACGGTGACTCCCAGCGCGACGATCACGGCGATTCGCTTCATTCCTGTCCTCCTGTGGTCGTGTGACTCAACCACGGTAGGAGCACCATATGAGATGACCGTGAGTCGCGGTCTCATCGAGCTCTCATCTTCGTTGCGACAATGACTGCACGGTGCGCATCCTGGTGGTCGAGGACGAGCTGAAGATGGCGAGCCTCCTGCGTCGTGGCCTCACCGAGGAAGGCCATGCGGTCGACCTGGCCCGTACGGGGGACGATGCGCTCTGGATGGCCGGCGCGGCGGAGTACGACGCGATCGTGCTCGATCTCATGCTGCCCGGCATCGACGGCATCGAGGTGTGCCGCCGCGTTCGCGAGAGCGGGGTCTGGGCTCCGGTCTTGATGCTGACCGCCCGCGACGCGGTCGAGGACCGCGTAGCGGGTCTCGACGCCGGCGCGGACGACTACCTCCCGAAGCCGTTCTCGTTCGCGGAGCTCCTCGCGCGGCTTCGCGCGCTCGTTCGCCGCGGGACGGCGGAGCGCCCGGTAGTCCTCGAGGTCGGCGATCTTCGCCTCGATCCGGCAACGCGCGAGGTGTGGCGGGGGCCGACCGAGGTCAAGCTCTCGGCGAAGGAGTTCGCCCTGCTCGAGACGTTCATGCGCCGGCCGGGCCAGGTGCTGTCCCGGTACCAGCTGCTCGAGCATGCCTGGGATTACGGGTACGAGAATCGCTCGAACGTCGTCGACGTGTACGTGCGGTACTTGCGCGACAAGATCGACCGGCCCTTCGGCCGGGATTCGCTCGAGACCGTTCGCGGAGCCGGCTACCGACTCCGGCGGGAAGGCGGCGGGTGAGTCGGCTCCCGATCCGGCTGCGACTCGCTCTCGTCTTCGGGCTCGTGATGGCGGTCGTCTTCGCGGCAGTCGGGGCGTTTCTCTACGTCCGTCTCGGCGCTACGCTCGACGAGCGGATCGCAGACAGTCTCGAGAGCAGGGCGACCGCTCTCTCCACCGTTCTCCTCGGGGCTGGTGACGTCCCCGACCTTGATCCCGCGCTGATCGCCGGAGAGGAGGGGGTGGCGCAGGTCATAGGCTCGATGACGGGTCACTCGAGGTCGCAAGCCCGACCGTCGAGGACGGCCTCCTTCTCTCGCCCGCAGAGCTCGCATCGGCGCGTGAGCGCACGGTCACGCTCGAGAAGGAGCTGCCGACGGTCGACTCGATCGAGGAGTTTCGGTTGCGCGCCACTCCCGTCGATGGTCGCGTCGTCGTGGTCGGCGAGTCGCTCGAGGATCGCGATGACGCCGTGGACAGCCTCCTTACACAGCTTCTCCTCATCATCCCCTTCGCTGTGCTGCTCTCGTCGGGCATCGGCTATCTCGTTGCCCGGGCGGCTCTGCGTCCGGTCGACGACATGCGTGGCCGAGCGGCAGAGATCTCGGCGGACACTGCCGAACGACGGCTTCCCCTCCCACGAGCACACGACGAGGTCTACCGGCTGGGCGAGACGCTCAACGAGATGCTCGATCGACTCGATGCCGGCATCGCCAGGGAGCGGCGCTTCGTCGCCGATGCGAGTCACGAGCTTCGTACCCCGCTGGCGACGCTTCGCACCGAGCTCGAGTTGGCCATGCGCCGGCCACGCTCCTTGGAGGAGCTCGAGGTCGCGCTACGTTCGGCTGGGGAGGAGGTCGAGCGGCTCGTTCAGCTCGCGGAAGACCTTCTGGTGCTTGCTCGCGCCGACGATGGACGACTCCTCCTGCGTGTCGAGCACCACGACGTCCGCGGGCTGCTCGACGCGGTCGCAGGCCGGAATGACTCGCGTGCGAGCGCCGCTGGTCGAACGCTCGAGGTGGAAGGGCCGAATGAACAGGTGGTCACGGGCGACCGCATGCGCCTCGAGCAGGCGCTCGGGAACCTCGTCGACAATGCCCTGCGTTACGGAGAAGGCACGGTTCGGCTCGAAGCACGAACCGAGAACGGCCTGCTAGTCCTCGCCGTCGGGGACGAGGGTGAGGGATTCCCGCCCGAGTTCCTTCCGCACGCCTTCGAGCGCTTCAGTCGAGCAGATGTCGCGCGCACGGGTGGAGGCGGCATCGGTCTGGGGCTCGCGATCGTGGATGCGATCGCCCGTGCGCACGGGGGACGTGCGAAGGCGGCAAATAGCGTGGCCGGCGGCGCCGAGGTGACGATGGTGCTCCCGTGGGAGCCACCGGCTCATCGCGGTCTCATCTGACACTCATACCTCGGCGGCAGCCAAGGCTCACAACAGACTGGAGCCCGCTCAACGGGGCTCAGTCACGTTCGGGGAAGGCTCGACGCGCCGCTATCCGCCGGTTGTAGCTGAGGAGCTCCTCCCGATCGCTACCGCCGGACACACCGATAGCCAGCACCGGTCCGACGCCTCGCGCGTAGAACTTGTACTCGAGGATCTTCGGCTCGAGCGGGTTCAGGTCTCGGGTCATCACGACCTTCCCTTTGGCGAAGAAACCGAACGGAACCTGCACCTGCTCCCCGAGGCTCAGCACCTCGGCCCGGTCCTCGGCGTGACCGACGTAGTACTCCTGCCGGTAGCGCATCCCCTCCTTCGGCTTGCCGAGCATGACGATCCCGGCCTGCGCACCGTCGACGCCGGCCTCGAACGATCCTTCCGTCGAGACGACCTTGCCGTTCTCGTACTCCTTGGTCGCCTCGCCCAGGTACCAGATGTTTCCGCACTTGTCCTGCGCGTACCAGTCGTCCGTGACCTCGACCGGCTTTCCGTCCTCGGTCACCACGTCGTGGACGACCCTTGCCGTGACGCCGTTCGCGATCGTTTTCGTCTTCGGCGTGACCGTCACCACGACCTTCAGTTTCGTTCCCTCAGGGTCGGTCTCCCGGTAGATCCAACGGCTGCCAGGCTTCATGGGCCAGTACGGGTTGTCGATCCGCGTCGTGAAGTCGGCCGGGTTCAGACGAACTCTCGCGCTCCCCTGGGGAATCTCGCACGTAGCGGCTTCTGCGGCCCTCGCCTTGGTTTCGCCCCCAGCTGCCGCAACGGCAACCCCGGCCGCGACGATCCCGAGAACCGTTGCTGTTGCTCTCTTAGCGCTCACTTTCTGCTCCTCTCGAACCGGTCGGGGAACGTGCTTGTTGCGCAACGTGTTCATGACTTCTTACGGGAGGGGGATGAGACGTAAATGAGAGCGATCTGACGTTGGGCGTGGACGAGGTTGAATGTCGTGAATGCATCTCGACGAGATCGCGCAGACATCGGCTGACATCGCCGCCACATCGTCCCGCCTGGCGAAGGTCGCCCGGCTCGCCGACTGCCTCGCCCAGGCGCGTGCCGAAGAAGTCCCGATCGCGGTCGCGTACCTCTCCGGCGAGCTGCCGCAGGGAACGATCGGTGTGGGGTGGGCGTCCCTGCGCGATCTCCCTCCCCCCGCCGATCCGCCTCCGAGTCTCGAGGTGCTCGAGGTCGATCGGGCGTTGACTAGTCTGAAGGCCATCGTCGGGCGTGGCTCGCAAGCGGCTCGTCGAGACGAGCTCGCACGCCTGTTCGCGACTGCGACCGAGCCGGAACAGCGGTTTCTCGGCAGTCTGTTGGTGGGAGAGCTGCGACAGGGTGCTCTCGAAGGCGTGATGGTCGATGCGGTCGCGAAGGCGGCCGGCATCCCCGTCGCTCAAGTTCGGCGCGCGGCCATGCTCGCGGGCGATCTGCCCGAGATTGCGGAGGCCGCGCTGACTCGTGGACGGGACGGCCTCGCGGAGTTCAGCTTGACCCCGCTTCGCCCAGTGAAGCCGATGCTGGCGCAGACCGCGGACAACGTGGCCGACGCGCTCGAGCGGGTCGGGCCAGCGGCGGTCGAATGGAAGCTCGACGGTGCGCGGATCCAGGTTCACCGGGTCGGTAGCGAGGTACGGGTGTTCACGCGGAACCTCGCGGACATCACCGATCGAGTCCCAGAGATCGTCGACACGATCCTGACGCTTGCGCCCGGGACAATCGTGCTCGACGGAGAGGCGATCGCGCTTCGGGCCGACGGGCGGCCGCATCCCTTTCAAGTGACGATGAGCCGCTTCGGTACCAAGCTCGCCGTCGAAGACCTTCGCAGCGACACGCCGCTCTCTGCATTCTTCTTCGACTGCCTCCACGTCGACGGAGTGGACCTCATCGATTTGCCGTTGCGCGACCGTCTCGCGGCGATCGACGAGCGCCTTCCGCCTACGCTCATCGTCCCGCGCATAGAGACCGACGACGGGGACGCCGCGCAGCGGTTCCTCGAAGACGCCCTCGCGCGTGGCCACGAAGGCGTCATGGTGAAGGCCCTCGACGCGGCGTACGAGGCGGGCAGGCGAGGTGCAGGTTGGGTCAAGGTCAAGCCCGCGCACACGTTCGATCTCGTCGTTCTCGCCGCGGAGTGGGGGCACGGGCGGCGCCAGGGCAAGCTCTCGAATCTCCATCTCGGCGCGCGTGATCCCGCGAGCGGCGGGTTCGTCATGCTGGGCAAGACGTTCAAGGGCATGACCGACGACATGCTTGCCTGGCAGACCGAGCGGTTGCTCACGTTGGAGACCCACCGTGACGCGTACACGGTGTATGTCCGCCCGGAGCTCGTCGTCGAGATCGCGTTCGACGGCGTCCAGGCGAGCACGCGTTATCCCGGTGGGGTCGCCCTCCGCTTCGCGCGGGTGAAGGGCTACCGACCCGACAAGAGCCCGGACGAGGCGGACACGATCGAGGCCGTGCGTGCCATTCAGGCGCCAGCGGGATAATCTCGTCCGACAGCTGTCACTACGAGTCGGGAGGTTGGGCGCATGACGAACTACGGGACCCTTCGTGCATGGGCGTTCATCGCGACGCTCGTCGGCGTGTTCGGGATGATCCTCGCCGGGATCGGCGCGATCGTGTGGGCGTTCGAGGTCGACGGCTTCTGGCAGACGATAGGCGTGCTGCTCATCGGGCTTCCCGTCGCGGTCTTCATCGCGACGTTGCCCATCGCGCTCGGGCAGGCCTTGCGCGCGATCGCGGACGTGGGCGACACCGTCAGCGCGCGCTAGAGGGCGGGTATGCCAGACGCCCTCTCGAAGAGCCTCGATCTCCCGGACAACGTCATCGAGTTCCCGGGGATGCGGGCGCACATCGTCGAGCTCGGCGACCTCACGGTCGGTCAGCTCGTCTCCGAGCCGGGCTGGCGCTGGTCGACGCACGTTCGCCCCACCGTCGGCGGCGAGTGGTGCCAGGCTCGCCACATAGGAGTCGTCCTTTCCGGACGGCTCGGGGTCCAGCTCCGGGACGGCACGGAGCTGGAGTTCGGCCCGAACGACGTCTTCGACATTCCCCCAGAACACGACGGGTTTACGGTCGGGGACGAGCCGTGCGTCCAGATCGAATGGAGCGGGATCAGAACCTTCGCGGGGTTTCCGACAGGCATTCACAGTCGAGTTCTCGCCACTCTTCTCTTCACTGACCTCGTCGACTCGACGGCTGTGGCGGCGCAGCTCGGCGACACGCGCTGGCGCGAGCTCCTCTCGGATCACTTCGAGGCGGCGCGTCGAGAGCTCGAGCGATTTGGTGGACGCGAGGTAAAGACGACAGGAGACGGGATGCTCTCGACGTTCGATGGGCCTGCGAGGGCACTTCACTGCGCGGCGGCGATCCGCAGAACGCGCCACATGGCGGCGGATTGCAAATCCGTGCGGGCGTGCATGTCGGCGAGGTCGAGCTCGTCGGCGAGGACGTACGCGGCGTCACGGTTCATGAGGCCTCGCGGATCATGGCGGCCGCAGATCCGGACGAGATCCTCGTATCCGATCTCACGCGCGCGCTCGCCGGGGCCTCGGGGCTCGCCTTCGAGGACCGTGGGATGCACGCGTTCAAGGGGCTCGCCGGAGAATGGCGCCTCGCGGCTTTCGTCGCGGAGCCCGAGCGCATTCCGGCGTGAGCGAGCTCCCTCTCATCCTTGCCGTGGACGAGGACCCGGAGGCCCTCGAGCGGATCACCGGCGAGCTCCAGCGTTATGCACGCGACTACCGGGTCGTTTGCGGCCCTTCCACGGCGGCAGCGCTGAATCAGCTCGAGTCGATGCGCGAGCGCGGCGCCGCTGTCGCGATCGTGCTGGTCGCCCGTGGCACGCAGGAGCTCAAGGGCGAGGACCTGCTCACGCGCGTGCACGAGCTGCATCCACATGCGAAGCGCGCGTTGCTCATCCCGTGGGGTGGCTGGGCCAACCAGGAGACCGCCGAGGCCATTAGGACGGCGATGGCGCTCGGGCACATCGATTACTACGCGCTGAAGCCCTGGAGTGTCCCCGACGAGCTCTTCCACCGGCTCGTCTCCGAGCTCCTCCATGAGTGGCGGCGAGCAAACGCGCCGGGGCGCCGCGAGATCACCGTCATCGCCGACCCTTGGTCGCCGTCCGGCTACGAGCTTCGGAACCTGCTGGCGCGAAACGGCGTGCCTCACGCGTTCCATGCGCTCGACTCCGACGAGGGCCGGCAGTTCCTCCACTCCTGCGGCAACGAAGGCGCCCGGGTGCCGGTCGTGCTTCTGCCGGATGGCACCGCGCTCGTCGACCCAGGGCCTGCAGATCTCGCGCAGCACGGGACGCGCATGACGACCGAGCTCGACGATCCCGGTGCCTTCGACGTCGTCGTCGTCGGCGCAGGCCCCGCCGGGCTTGCCGCTGCCGTGTACGCATCGTCGGAGGGACTCCGCGCGCTCGTCGTCGAGCGGGAGTCGATCGGAGGCCAGGCGGGCTCGAGTGCCCGGATCCGCAACTATCTGGGCTTCTCGCGTGGCGTGAGCGGTGCCGAGTTGGCTCAGCGTGCGTACCAGCAGGCGTGGGTGTTCGGGACGACATTCCTTCTCACGCGCGACGTGACGGGACTCCGCCCGGAAGGAGCGGGGCACGTCGTCACGATCTCGGGTGGGACCGAGGTCGAGGCGCGCAGTGTCGTCCTGGCGATGGGTGTCTCGTACCGACGTCTCGAGATCCCCGCTCTCGCGGCGCTCGAGGGCGCAGGTGTGTTTTACGGATCGTCGCCGTCGGAGGCGAGGCAGTTCACGGGGGCGCGCGTCTTCGTCGTCGGGGGCGCCAATTCCGCAGGACAGGCTGCCGTGCATCTGAGTCGTTACGCGGCGAAGGTCACGCTTGTCGTTCGCGGCCCCTCTCTCGCCGCGACCATGTCGCAGTACCTGCTCGAGGAGATCGCCGGGAAGGAGAACGTCGACGTCCGGCTGTCGACGCAGATCGTCGATGCTGCGGGCGACGGACGTCTCGAGAGCCTCGCCCTTCGTGACGAGAGCGGCTCGACGACCGAGGCTGCGGATGCGCTCTTCATCCTCATCGGCGCACAGGCTCGAACCGAGTGGCTCCCGGACGACGTCGAGCGCGACGCGCGCGGGTTCCTGGTGACCGGCTCCGACTACGGGACGACGATGCCCGGTGTGTTCGCGATCGGCGATGTCCGTGCCGGCTCGGTCAAGCGCGTCGCCTCAGCGGTCGGGGAAGGCTCGGTGGTGATCCAGCGAGTCCACTCCTACCTGGAGAGCACCGCTTCCCTGGACGCCCGGGTCTCGTAGCCGTCTGAGTCGAACCCAACAGGTCTGACCCCAGGCGCTTTCGTCCTCTAGCTCGTGATATCCGCGCAGGCCGGCGAGTCTTCGAGGGCGGTGCGAAGCTCGTCATCGGCGTCGGCGCTCTCGATTGACTGAAGGGTGGACGAAAACGCGGTACTCATCGCCGAGAGCGACGCCGTGATGGAGGTGATGGCACTCGGTATCTCGCTCAGTCCGGATGCTCCCTGCGCGGTGCTTTCGATATTCGCGACCTCGCTCTCGAGAGTAGTCGAGAGCTCGTCGACCGAGCTCTCGACGGCCTCGCCGGATTCCGTTTCTGGCCTGCCCAGTCCTCGCAGATCGTCGACGAGCGTCTCGGTTGAGCTCTGGACGTCGTTTGCGGCATCCTCGAGCCCATCCTGCGAGAGGGACGAGGCGCCGCTGGTGAACCCGTCCCTGACGTTCCCGAGCGAGTCGGTCCACGTCGTGATGGCAGTACAGAAACCTTCAGCCCACTCGTCCGTCGCCGAAGCCGTCGGCGATTCGTCGCCTCCACATCCTGCGGCGGAGAGAGCAAGTGCGGCAACAGCGGCGGCTACGAGTGTCTTCCTCATGCCGAGAATCTAGCGCGTCCGCGCAGCGACAACGGCAAGTACCGGCACGATCGCCCAGCACGCGAGCTCGCGAAAGCGCAGCGCGCGCGTCGCCGGACCTTCAGTCGCTGCCACCGTGACCTTCGTGCTGGACCCGAGCAGCGCAGCTCGCACGAGAGCCGAAGCACGCCGTGCATGCCAGTTCGAGGTGACGAGGACGACTTCGTCCGCACCAAGCCTGCGGGCCGCACGTGCGACACCGAGCGCGTTGCCCACGGTCGAGCGAGCATCTCGATCGAGGATGACCTCCCGAGCGCTCGCCCTCCAAGCGCCGGCCATGAGCTCGGCCTCCGACCGAGACGTCCTCCGTCTCGCCCAGCCGGAGAAGAGCACCGAATCGTCGGGTTCGATCTCCGCCTCAGCGCGCGCGAGGCGTGCGGAGCAGATGGGGTGGAGGCTGTCCAGGCGCCCGCTCGAGTATCCGAGGACAGCGACGAGACGCATCGCTCAGCGGCTCCGGTGGCGGCGACGCCACAACCCATAGACGAGCAAGGTCCCGGCGACGGTCAGGACGAGCCGAATCGCCTTTCGGCCCCGGAGCTTCGACTCGCCGCTCGCGCGGTCACGCATGTGGACGGGCACCTCGACGACGTGAAGCCCTCCCTCCCGCAAGCGAAGCAGCGACTCGACCTCAGGAGCCCCGCTCGTATACGGCTTTCCCAGTGCGGGCAGCGCCTGTCGATTCGCGGCGTACATGCCGCTCGTCGCATCGAGGAACGGCCGCCCCAGCGCAGCACCCATGGACCGACGAAGAACCGATGTCCCGAAACGTCTACTCCGCGACGGCCGGTAACGGTACGCCTCGTACCCTTCTGCGGTGGCGAACCGCGACCCGACAGCTACGTCCGCCTGGCCCTCGCGAACGATCTCGAGCAGCCGCGCGAGCTCCTCGACCGGATGTTGTCCGTCGGCGTCGACCCGCCCGACGTACTCGTAGGCGTGCTCGTCCGCGTACGCGTATCCGGCCGCAATTCCCTTTCGTAGGCCGCGGTTCTCTCCGAACGAAAGGACCTGCGCTCCATGCGACCGAGCAACGCCGGCGGTTCCATCCGTCGAGCCGTCGTCGACCACGAGGATGTCTGCTTGCGGGAGCCGGTCGTGGAGCTCGTCGAGAACCGCCGGGAGGTTCTCCTCCTCGTTCCACGCAGGGATGAATACGAGCGTGTCGGATTCCGGCACTCGGAAAGTGTAGGGGCATGCCGCACACCTCAGATCACGTTGTGCTCGGGGCGCGGCGCCGAGCGAGCAAACCTCTCGACCGAGAGCGGCGCGACGTCGACGAACGGCTCTCGACCAAGGACGAGATCACGAACGATCTCTCCGATCGCCGGCGCCTGCATGAAGCCGTGCCCCGAGAAGCCGGTCGCGTAGAGGAAGCGGCTCGCCCCGGTGGCCTCTCCGACGAGGCCGTTGTGATCGGGCGTCACCTCGTAATACCCCTTCCAGCCGTGTGCGACGCCCATCTCGAGAAAGGAGGGTGCACGCCGGGCAGCCACTTCGATGACCCGCTCGAGCCAGCTCGGATCCGTGGACTCGTCGAAGCCGGCAGGTTGCGCGCGGTCAGCCATCCCGATGAGGAGACCCGGGCCCTCCCTGTGGAAGTAGAAGCCGGTGCTGAAGTCCACCGTCAGCGGGATCGACGTCGGCAAACCTTCGACCGGGGCGGTTGTGACGACTTCTCGGAGCACCGGCACCACGGGAAGCGCGACGCCGGCGGTGTGTGCGAGAGCGGGTGACCATACGCCTGCGGCGCAGACGACCGTTTCCGTCTCGATCGTTCCGCCCTCGATGAGGACACTTCGAACAATGCCTTCCTCGACCACTACGCCCGTCACGGGCGAACCGGTCAGCACGGCTGCCCCGAGGCGCCGCGCTCCCGCCGCGTACGCCTGAGTAACGGCTTCGGGGCTTGCGTGCCCGTCGACCGGACAGAACGTCGCTGCGAGCACGCCGTCGAGACCCGCGAGCGGTGAGAGCCGTGCCGCCTCCTTCGCGTCGACGAGTCGGCTCGGCGCCCCGAGCTCGTTCTGAATCGCGACGCTCCGCTCGAATACGGCAACGTCTTCGGGTCGGTCGAGGAGGAACAGGTACCCGACCTGACGGAAGTCGATCTCGCCTCCGGGACGCTCGGCGAAACGCGTGAACGCCTCGATGCCTCGAAGCCCGATCGCAATGTTCAGCGGATCGGAGAACTGTGTTCTGATACCGCCCGCAGCCCGACTCGTCGATCCTGACGACAGCGCGTCCCGTTCGAGGAGACAGACGTCGACGCCTACCTCTGCGAGATGAAAGGCGATGCTGGTGCCGATCGCCCCGCCCCCGATGACGACGACATCGGCCCGTTGCGGGGGCGTGGTCACCGCCGGACGAGACTGCGCAGGAAGAATCCCAGGTTCGCCGGTCGCTCGGCGAGCCGCCGCATGAGGTAGGGGTACCAGTCCGGTCCGAAGGGAGTGGCGACGAGCACCTTGTAACCCTCGGCCGCGATCGAGCGCTGGAGCGCCGAGCGGACGCCGTAGAGCATCTGGAACTCGAAGCACTCGTGCCCGATTCCTTTCCGTTTCGCAAACGCCTGCACCTGCCGGATGATCGCCTCGTCGTGCGTCGCGACGGCGATGTAGGCGCCGCCGCGCAGCCCGCGCTCGACGACCTCGACGTAGGCGCGGTCTACGTCCTGCTTCTCCGGATAGGCGACTTCCGCAGGCTCGAGGTATGCGCCCTTGACGATACGGAGGTTCGGCTGGAGAGGAAGAAGGCGCTCGAGGTCGTCGGGCGTTCGGTACAGGTAGGTCTGGAGCACCGTGCCGACGTTGTCGTGACCGGCGGCCCGGAGGCGTTCGTAGATCTCCAGCGTCGGGTCGAGGTACTCCGACTGCTCCATGTCGATGCGGATGAACGTCCCGACTCCGCCCGCGTGCGTCACGACGCGCTCGAGGTTCGTGTACGCGAGCTGGCGATCGAATGAGAGCCCGAGGTGCGTGAGCTTCAGCGCGACGTTCGCACGTAGCTCCTCTGCGGCGATGCGATCGAGGATTCGCTCGTACTCATCGGTCACGCTGGCAGCATGGGCTGGATCGGACACGGCTTCGCCCAGGAGCGTCGTGTTTGCGTGCAGCCCCGCCTCGTTCAGCCTTCGCAGCACGGTGACGCACTCGTCGAGCGTCTCGCCCGCGACGAAGCGCGCCGCGCCGAGGCGCATCCCCTGGTTCTGTACGACACGCTGTAGACGGGCGCTCTCGGCCGCATGCAGGATCGCTGCGCGGGACAGCTTGGAGACGATCACGATGAGCGAGCCTAGCGACGCTCGTTCCCAGACTGGGTCGGACCCGCAGGGGTCAGGCCCCGGCATGTTGCCGCGGCGTCTGAGGACTCACCTGCAGCTCAGCTACGTCGGATCGATGTTCTGGTTCAGGCGGAAGATGTTGTCCGGGTCGTAACGGCGCTTGACCTCGACCAGCCGGTCGTAGTTCGGGCCATACGCCGCTCGTACCGCGTCGATCTGTTCGTCGTCCCCGAGGTAATTCAGCCAACGTCCTTCGGCGAACGATGGGCGGAACGCGTCGTAGGTCTCGCGCGTCCAGGCGATGTTCGCGTCGGTGCCGGCCGGGTCGAGCCAGACGCTCGGGAGGAGCATGTTGTATCCCTCGGTACGGTGCGGCACGGCCGTGTCGGTAGGCCCGACGCGTGTCACTGCGCCGTGGTAATGCTCGAAGAGGATGGCGTTCATCGGCGAGGGCGTCGTGGCGAAGCGCGCGACGGCCTCGTTGATAAGCGAGTCGTCGAGCTCCGAGATGAAGCTCGACTTCCAGTAGAAGAGCGCACCCCGCGGGTAGCCCTCGTCGAGCATCGCGTTGATCATCGGATACGGCATGGGCCCGAGCATGTCCATGATCGGGGAGCCGAACGCGCGAATCGGCGCGATCTCCGCTTCCGCGAGCTCCGCAGGGCCTGCATGGCACAAGGCGAGCGCTGCGAGCTTCACGCCTGACCCGTCCGGCGCGTGGGCAAGCACGCAATGGACTGTCAGCTCGTCCGATACGGACTGCGTGAAGTCTCGATAGAAACGCAGGACGTCGCCGGCGGCCGCGATCGGGTATGCGATCAGGCCTCCGACGATTTGGGTCAACGGATGGAGGCGGTACTCGAATGATGTCGCGACCCCGAAGTTGCCGCCTCCTCCTCGGAGCGCCCAGAAGAGGTCGGGATGCGAGTCCGCGGTGACGTCCACGACCTCTCCGCTGGCGGTGACGAGCTCGACCGAGATCAGGTTGTCGGCGGCGAGCCCGTAGGCTCCCATGAGCCAGCCGAGCCCACCTCCGAGTGTGAAGCCGGCGATGCCCGTCGTCGAGACCTGGCCTCCGGTGACGGCGAGGCCGTGCAGGGCAGTTTCGCGGTTGAACTCCGCCCAGGTGGCACCGGCTTGCGCGCGGACCGTGCGAGCTCCCGGGTCGACGTGGATCCCCTTCATCTCGGCCAAGTCCACCATCAGCCCGCCGTTCGTCACCGCGCGGCCGGCGACGTTGTGCCCACCGCCTCGCACCGAGATTTCGAGCCCTGTCTCGCGCGCAAGGGCGATGGCGTCGACCACGTCAGCCGTGCCGCGGCAGCGCGCGATCAGCGCAGGCCGTTTGTCGATCAGCCCGTTGTGAATCATGCGCGCGTCGTCGTAGCCGTGGTCGGTAGCCTGGAGCAGCGTCCCGGAGAGAGTTGCCGAAACCACTTCGAGGCGCTCCGCGTCAAGAGTCGGCGTCGTGCTCACTTGGTCACCTCCGGTTCGTAGACCGAAAGGCATTCTACGACTCCGTCGGCGCCCGGGCTGTGCAGAGCGCGAGGCAGCGAGCCCGGCATGACACTAGTTCGACGAGGGGTCCGGTGGCATCTGGGCGAGGAGACCGAACGGGCCTCCTTTGCGCCGCAGCACGTCGCCCCAGAGCGTTTCGGGTTCGGGGGTGAAGACGTCTTCCGGGAGTGCGGGCTCGACGATCCAGGAGCCTTCTTCGAGCTCCTCGTCGAGCTGACCAGGCCCCCAGCCCGCGTACCCGGCGAAGACGCGCGCCCGCCGTAGCTCTCCGAGTGTGTCCGGGTCGACTTCGGAGGGAAGGAAGCCGACCGACTCGAGCACCAGCGAGCCCGCGCGGTCGGGATCGGCGAAGTCGGCGAGGACGACGATCGCCGACGGCTGGACGGGGCCTCCGACGTGCATCGACCCGATTTCGTCGACCAGCACCGCGAGCTCGGGCACGGTCTCGTCCACGGTTGCCTCGGAGGCGCGGTTGAGGATCACGCCGAGAGCACCTTCCTCCGAGTGCTCGCCCACGAGTACGACCGTGCGCCAGAAGTTCGGGTCGACGAGCGCCGGGCCGGCGATCAGCAAGTGTCCTTTCAACGACGCCATGGCCATAATCATGGTTGCATGGAGGATGTCTCCCGTGAGATTCGGCTCGTCGCTCGACCGCAGGGGTTCCCCGGTGAGGATCTGTTCGAGGTCGCGGAGGCGCCGATCCCGGAGCCGGCGGACGGTCAGCTGCTCGTTCGGAACGCCTACTTCTCGGTCGATCCCTACATGCGGCCACGCATGAACGACGTCCGTTCGTATGTCGCGCCGTTCACCCTGGGCGAGGCGATGATCGGCGGAGCGGTCGGACAGGTCGCCGTCTCGCGCAACGCAGCCCACCCGGAAGGAAGTTGGGTGACGCACTCGCTCGGCTGGCGGGAGTGGGCGTTGTCGGACGGCTCTGGCATGCGCCGGGTCGACGCATCGGTCGCACCTGTCTCGACGGCGCTCGGCGTGCTCGGAATGCCTGGCTTGACGGCCTACTACGGCCTGTTCGACATCGGTGAGCCGAAGGAGGGCGAGACGGTCTTCGTCTCCTGCGCCGCAGGGGCAGTGGGAAGCATGGCTGGACAGATGGCGAAGATCGCAGGCTGCCGCGTCATCGGCAGCGCCGGTTCCGAGGAGAAGCTCGCGTGGCTTCGCGAGCTCGGTCTCGACGCCGTCTTCAACTACCGCGAGCAACGTGTGAGGGAGGCTCTGGCCGAGCTGACGCCGGACGGGATCGACATCTACTTCGACAACGTCGGCGGTGACCACCTCGAGGCTGCGATCGGGGCGCTGCGAACCCATGGCCGCGTCGTCGCCTGCGGATCGATCTCGCGCTACAACGACGTCGAGCCGACGCCCGGCCCGCGGAACATGTTCATGGTCGTCACCAAGCGGCTCAGGATCCAGGGCTACATCATCAGCGACAACTTCGATCGGTTCGGCGCGTTCTACACGCAAGCAGTGGAGTGGCTCCGCGAGGGCCGGCTTCAATACCGCGAGACCGTGATCGACGGAATCGAGAACGCCCCGAGAGCCTTCCTGGGGCTGCTGCGCGGTGAGAACATCGGGAAGATGCTTGTCAAGGTCGGCCCGGCTGAGTGAAGCTCCGGGACGTGCTCAGGCCCCACCTAACCCCACGATTCGATCCGACTCGTCGAGGACAAGGTGCGGTGTCGCCTCTACCGTGACGGCCACGGTGCGGTCGTCCTACGATTCAAGAAGGACGATGTCGAGGAAGCTCCCGAGCATCTTTCTCCCGTCCGGTGTCAGCACGCTCTCCGGGTGGAACTGAACGCCCTCGATCGGCAGCGCGCGGTGCCGAACTCCCATCACCTCGCCGTCATCCGTCCACGAAGTTGCCTCGAGCGCGTCCGGTACTCGAGTGGCGGCGAGCGAGTGGTAGCGGCCAGCGTCGATCTCCGCAGGAAGACCGGCGAAGATGCCCCTCCCGTCATGTCGGATACGACTCGCCTTGCCGTGCACGAGGGCCTTGGCCTGGGCGATCTCGCCGCCGAATGCCTCGACGATGGCCTGGTGACCGAGGCACACACCTAGCGTAGGTGTCGTCGTCCCGAGAGTGAGGATCAGCTCCATCGAGCGGCCCGCGTCGACGGGGCGTCCGGGGCCGGGCGAGACGACGAGACGGTCGGGCGCGAGCGCTTCCGCCTCCTCGGGCGCGAGCGCGTCGCTCCGGCGGACGACGACCTCGGCGCCCAGCTCTTCGAGCAGGTGCACGAGGTTGTAGGTGAACGAGTCGTAGTTGTCGACCATGAGCACCCGCACGACTTCGAGTGTGCCAGCCGCAGCGTCCTGACCCCCGACGACCCGGCTTCGGTGGCTACGCTGGCTGTGTGGCGCGCTCCGTCATCGTCTCTGCCGTGCGAACACCCTTCGGACGCCTCGGCGGCGGGCTGGCTGCACGCTCCGCAACCGACCTGGGTGCGGCGGCAATTCGCGCGGCACTCGACCGCGCCGGTATCGAGCCGGCGCAGGTCGAGTACGTGATCATGGGGCAGGTGCTTCAGGCGGGCGTAGGCCAGGCCCCGGCGCGCCAGGCCGCTGTCGCCGCGGGGGTGCCGAAGGAAGTGCCTGCCGACACGATCAACAAGGTGTGCGCCTCCTCCATCCGCGCGATCGAGATCGCGGACCTGATGATCCGGGCAGGAGGACATGACCTCGTTGTCACTGGCGGGATGGAGTCCATGTCGAACGCTCCGTATCTGCTCCCGAAAGCGCGTTTCGGGTACAAGCTCGGGAACGGCGAGGTGCTCGATCACATGGTGTTCGACGGGCTTACCTCGACGTTCGACGGCCTGCACATGGTGGAGCAGGCATCGAAGGTATCCCGCGAGCTCGAGATCTCGCGCGAAGACCAGGACGAGTGGGCGTACCGGTCGCATCAGCGGGCGGCTGCGGCACAGGACGCCGGGCGCTTCGAGGACGAAATCGTTCCCGTAGGCGACATCGTCGCCGACGAGGGCGTTCGTCGTGATACGACACTCGAGAGGCTCGCATCGCTGCAGCCGGTCTTCGATCCCGACGGAACCACGACCGCCGGCAATGCTCCCGGAGTGAACGACGGCGCCTCCTGCGTCATCGTCTGCTCGGACGAGTTCGCGCGGAGTCACGGACTCGAGCCCCTTGCGACGATCCTCGCCCAAGGCTACGTCGCCGACGACTTCGCCTATCTGGCACGAACGCCAGCCCGTGCCGGTGAGCAGGTCCTCTCGGCAGCGGGGAAGGCGATCGGAGACGTGAAGCGCGTCGAGATCAACGAGGCATTTGCATCTGTTGCAAAGAACTCGACCCGGATGCTCGGAGTGGACGAGGACATCGTCAACGTCAACGGTGGCGCGATTGCACTAGGGCATCCGATCGGCGCGTCGGGCGGACGCATCGTGGCGACGATGATCCACGAGCTGCGCCGCGAAGGCGGCGGGCTCGGCCTAGCCGCGATCTGCTCAGGCGGCGGCCAGGGCGACGCCCTCCTCCTCGAGGTCTAGCTAGATGCCGGCTCGCGTAGGCGACCTAGTGACACTCTCTGTCGCTTGAAGTGAGTCGTTCGACGCTTCTCGGCGTCATCGTTGGGGCGCTCGTTCTCGCGGCCCCTGCGCAGGCGTGTGTATGCATCGACGCTCCTCTTTCCGAGCGTCTCGACGACGCCGATGCCGCGTTCGTTGGCCGCATTGTCGACGAGCGGACGAGGGAGACGAGGGGAGCAATGCAACGTGTGCTCACGGTCGAAGTCGACCAGCGCGTCAAGGGCGACGTCGACGGCACGATCGTCGTCCGCAGCCCGTCGGGGTCCGACTGCGATTTGCTCGGTACCCGAAACGAGCCGGTCGGTCTGTTGCTCACGCGTGCTCCCGACGGCGTCTGGCAGGGAACGGCGTGCAGCGTCGTCGCGCCCGGACAGCTCGTCGCCGAAGGTGGCGAGCCGCGAGGTGGCGTGATCAAGGTCGGCATTGGAATCCTGATCCTCGGCCTCGTCCTCCTCTGGGCGCTCCGGCGGCTGAGGCGGGGTGCGCGTCCCGATCTTCCGGGCGCGCCCGAGCCGTAGAGAGAGCCGGAGTGAAAGGGGTCCGAGATACTCCACGCGTGAGATTCGAGCACGTTCTGGTCGTGGGCGCCGGCCAGATGGGAGGCGGAATCGCCCAGGTCATCGCAGCGTCGGGAAGGCGCGTTTCGCTCTACGACGAGTTGCCCGGAGCTTTCGAACGTGCTCTCGAGACGATGGAGCGGAGCCTAGGGAAGCTCGCTGAAAAAGGCGGCGCCGACCCGGCGCAGGTGCTCACGCGTGTGACTCCAGTCGATGGGATCGTGCCGGCGGATTTGATGGTCGAGGCGGTCGTCGAGGACGCCGACGTGAAGAAGGCGCTCTTCAGCAAGGCCGATGAGATCCTGCCGTCAGGCGCAATCCTCGCATCCAACACGTCGTCGATCTCGATCACGTCGCTCGCCGCGGCGACGAGTCGCCCCGAGCACGTCATCGGGATGCACTTCTTCAACCCCGTCCCCGTGCTCGAGCTCGTCGAGGTGATCCGAGGCGTTCAGACGTCGGACGAGACCGCCGCGGCCGTCGTCGAGCTGGCCAGGGATCTCGGAAAAGAGCCTGCGGAAGCTCGCGACTCCCCTGGCTTCGTCTCGAACCGAATTCTCATGCCGTTCATCAACGAGGCCGCGTACGTGCTCATGGAAGGTGTCGCAGAGCCGGAAGCGATCGACACGATCGCGAAGCTCGGATTTGCGCATCCGCTGGGACCGCTCGCGCTTGCCGACCTCATCGGGCTCGACACGTGCGTCTCGATCATGGAGGTACTCCATCAGGGCCTCGGTGACCCGAAGTACGCACCGTGCCCACTTCTCCGCCAGAACGTCGCCGCGGGTCGCCTGGGGCGTAAGTCCGGCCGGGGCTTCTACGACTACGGATGATGGATCCGACGCTCGCCGCCGAGCTCGCCGCACACGAGGTCTCGGACGAGGAGTTCGTCGAGGCCGCATTCCGGCACGTCCTCCGGCGACCGCCCGATGCAGAAGCGCGCGACCGGGCTCTCTCGAAGCTTGCGGCCGGGACGCTCTCGCGCGCGACGCTGATCCATGAGTTGACGTCGAGTGAGGACTTCAAGCGCGTGCGTGAGCTCGACGATGCAGTTGCGCTCGGACTCGGGGCACGGGGGCGCCGTGAGCGAATTCGCTGGCTTCAAGCGTCCGCGCGGACGGACGAGCGCGTGGTCGAGATCCCGTGGGTTCTCTCCCGACTGCGGACGTCCGGGCGCGTGCTCGAGGTGGGATACGCCTTCGCGGAGACTGCCTACCTCGGTGGGCTTCTGCGTGCGGGCGTCGAGCTCGTCGGGGCCGATCTCGCAACGCGTGAGGTGGAGGGCATCGAGACCGTCGAGGCCGACGTCCGCAATCTGCCGTTTCCCGAGCGCTCGTTCGACCAGGTGCTGCTCGTGTCCACGCTCGAGCACGTCGGCGCCGACAACACCGTCTACGGCCTCGGTGCCGAGAGCGATCCGACCGCTCGACTGGAGGCGCTCCAAGAGCTGGGTCGAGTCCTACGCCGTGATGGCAGCCTGCTCGTCACCGTCCCGCTCGGCGAGCCTGGCGATCACGGCTGGTTCCGACAAGAGGACGAGGGCGGCTGGACGCAGCTGTTCGCGCGTGCGGACCTCTTCGTCGAGGAGGTCGAGACGTACGAGCTACAGCCTGAGGGTTGGCGTGCGGTTACGGCATTTCGTCCTGAAGGTGTGCGCTACGGGGAGCGCGGTCCGGCTGCCTCCGCGGTGCTCTGCGCCGATCTCTCCCCGGGTCGTCTCCGGCACCTCGCGACCACCGGGGGGCTTCGAAAGGCTGCGCGACGGCGCGCGGCGCGCGCGTACCGGCGCGTGCGACCTCACGACCGGGAACTTCCTTCGGATTGACGTAGCCGCTCAGCTCGAAGGGAGTTCCTATAGTCCGGGCGATGGACTTCGACCTCACCGTCGACCAGCGTGCGATCCAGGCGCTGGCGCACGAGCTCGCCGAGGCGGAGATCGTCCCGAACGCGGCATCCTGGGACCGCGAGCACCGCTTCCCGGACGAGCTCTTCCCGAAGCTCGCGGAGCTGGGCCTCATGGGCGTCTGCGTCCCCGAGGAGTACGGAGGAGCCGGTGCGGACTTCGTTTCGTACATCCTCGTGCTCGAGGAGCTCTCGCGTGCCGATGCGGGCGTGGGGGTCACGGTCGCCGTGCACACGAGCGCGACGACGTTGCCGATCCTTGCTTTCGGCGCAGATGAGCAGAAGTCGCGATTCGTTCCACCGCTCGCCCGTGGCGAGCAGATCGGGGCGTTTGCCCTCACGGAGTCGAGCTCTGGCTCCGATGCCGGGTCGCTGCGAACGACGGCTGAGCCCACAGGGGACGGCTGGTCGATAACCGGGACGAAGCAATGGATCACGAACGGGTCTCGTGCCGGGACGTTCATCGTCTTCGCGCGCACCGACCCGGCTACGGCAGGGCCCCGGGGGGTTTCGTGCTTCATCCTCGACGCCGAGCACGTGCATCTGACGCGCGAGGAGGAGAAGCTCGGTCTCAACTCCTCGACGACGTCGGATCTCGCAATCGAAGGCGCCAACGTCGGGCGCGACCGCCTTCTCCACGACGAGGGTCGTGGCTTCAGGGTGGCGATGGCAACTCTCGACGGTGGCCGCATCGGAATCGCCGCCCAGGCACTCGGGATCGCGCAGGCTGCGTACGACGTCGCACGCGTGTACGCCCAGGAGCGAAAGCAGTTCGGTCGTCGTATCGGAGATTTCCAGGCGATCCAGTGGAAGCTCGCCGACATGGCAACCGAGATCGATGCCGCGCGCCTGCTCACGTACCGTGCGGCCTGGCTCAAGCAGGAGGGGCGTCCGCACACGGCCGAGGGCGCGAAGGCCAAGCTATTCGCGTCGGAGATGGCCCGTCGCCAAACCGCCGAGGCCATCCAGATCCTCGGAGGTTACGGCTACACGAAGGAGTTCCCCGTCGAGCGCTACTACCGCGACGCGAAGATCACCGAGATCTACGAGGGAACGAGCGAGATCCAGCGGCTCGTCATCGCGCGCTCGATTCTCGGGCAGCAGACGCGCGAGGAACCGGTTGTGACCGCAGAGCTGAAGTGAAGACTCGGCAATCGTGTCGGTCTCGTGTTCGTATAGAGCCTGACGAGCTCGCCCCCTAATCTACGGTCCCGTGCCACGCGAACGCGACGAGCCGGTTCGGCTGACGAAGATCTATACGCGCGGAGGGGACACCGGCGAGACGTCGCTCGGCGACGGAGCTCGTGTGTCGAAGCTCGACGCCCGGATTGCTGCCTACGGGACCGTCGACGAGCTGAACTCCGCCCTCGGGCTCACGCTTGCCGCGGACTGCCCCGAGGAGATTCGGGTCGTTCTCGGCCGTGTCCAGAACGAGCTCTTCGACTTGGGCGCCGACCTCTCGGTTCCGATGGAGCGCGAGGCTCGACTCCGTGTCACCCAGGAGCAGGTCGACGCGCTCGAGCGCGACTGCGACCGATTCAACGCAGAGCTCCCGGAGCTCAAGAGCTTCGTTCTCCCGGGCGGTGACGAGGCCGCGGCACGACTGCACGTCGCTCGCACGATATGCCGTCGCGCCGAGCGTGAGGCGCTGGTCGCGTCCGGTCTCTACAGGGTGAACCCGCTCGCGCTCGTGTACCTGAACCGGGTGTCGGATCTGCTGTTCATCCTCGCCCGAACCGCAAATGCGGCCGCCGGTCACGAGGAGCCTCTCTGGAAGCCTGGGAGCTCGGTCTAACCTTCGCGGCGTCTTTCGGCGCCGGGTATGTCGGGTCGATGCTGGGTCTCGTGCTCGGAACGCTGCGCCTTCCGTTCATCGTCCTCGTGACCGGCAGCCCGCTGGCGGCCGCCGGAACCAACATTGCGATCTCGGCTGCCGCCGCGGGAGCGGGTGGACTGAGACATGCGCGCGATGGTCGCGTGGACTGGCGGGTCGTCGCCTGGACCGCTCCACCGTCCGTCGTCGGTGCTGTCGCTGGCGCACTTCTCGCGGACGACGTTTCGGAAGCTCTCCTCTACGGGCTGATCGCGGCAGTGCTCGTCTGGAGCGGGATCGACCTCGCGTTGCGCCCGATCGCTGCCGCGTCCGCGCAAGAAGCTGCGCGTGGGGCGCGGCAGCGGGCTCGCATTCCTGATCGGCGTGCTGGGCGGTGCCGTCGGGGTGATCCTGGGCACACTTCGGATGCCTGCACTTGTGCGGTCCGTCGGGCTCGACGTCCGGCGGGCGGCCGGGACGAATCTCGTCGTGGGCTTCATGCTCGGCGTCGCCGGATTCGCGACATATGCAGCCGGCGAGGGCGTGGACTGGGACGTGCTCGTCGCGGGGCTCGCCGGAGCGATTCCCGGTGGCTGGCTCGGCGCACGGGCGACCGGGCGGATCTCGGAGAACACGCTTCGGCTCGCGCTCGGCTTCGTTCTCGTCGTGGTGGGCGCCGTGTTCGCGCTGGAAGCCTTCAGATAGCAGTGGGTTCGACCCGAGAACGAACTCAGGCGACGGCCGGCCAGCGTCCGTTGAGCCATTCGATCAGCTCCTCCGGTGTGCGCGGGCTCGCCACGTAGAAGCCCTGCGCGTAGTCGCAACCCCAGTCCGTGAGGACGTTCCACGCCTGCCTCGTCTCAACTCCCTCGGCAACGACGCTGAGACCGAGCGCGTGTCCGATGTCGATCATGCCGTGGACGAGCGCCGCGTCGGTCGCGCTTCGCCCGAGACCGTGCACGAACCCCGCGTCTATCTTCAACTCGTCCAGCGGAAGAACTCGCAGTGCCGCGAAGGACGCAGCTCGACCACCGTCGTCGAGAGAGAGTCGAACTCCGAGGGCGGCGAGGCGAGCGAGCACCTCGTCGTCCAACTCCGTTCCTGCGCCGGGACTGGCGGGCACGACCTCGAGCGTGACCCGGCTCGGCTGGACGTTGGAAGCGCGCACAAGGCTGGCAAGGCCGTCTGCGAACTGTGGGTCGTCGAGAAGTCGATACGGGATGTTGACCGCGACCCCGAGGTCGTGGCCCGCGTTCGACCAGAGCTCAGCGGAGGCCAGCGCGTCGGCCAGCACGAGAAACGTGAGGTCGCGAACCAGCGGCGTGCGCTCGACGTGAGGTACGAACTCACCTGGCGGGACGACTCCGCCGTCGGGGAGCATCAGGCGGATCAGGGCTTCGGCGGAGTGTGTCGTTCCCGTCGCAAGCTCGAGGATCGGCTGATAGACGACGGCAAGCTCCTTGCGGGCGAGCGCGGTCTCGACGTCACGGATGACACCGGCGTCGACCCCTCGCCGGAGAAAGACCGACTCTTCTGACGTGTCTCTCTTCGTCGCGTACATCTGACCGTCGGCGCGTGCCAAGAGCTCCTGCGAAGTCGCGCCATCCGCAGGGAAGACCGCCCACCCGATGCTGCCGTCGATTTCGATCGTCGCCCCGTCGACGCGGAACGGTCGGCGCAGCCCGTGGCGGAGACGGCTTACCAGCGACGCCGCGGTCTCGTCGCTCCCTGCATCCATCGACAGCACGACGAACTCGTCTCCGCCGACTCTCGCAACGGTGTCGCTCGCCCGAAGGATCGCTTCGAATCTGCGCGCCAGCGTGCGGAGGACGGCATCGCCCGCGCGGTGACCGCGAACGTCGTTGACGTCCTTGAATCCGTCGAGGTCGACGACGATGAGGGTAAATGACTCGCCTGAACGACGCGAGCGGCGAAGAGCCTGTTCGATCCGGTCGTCGAGAAGCACTCGGTTCGGCAAGCCGGTCAGCGGGTCGCGTAGGGCCTCTGTCGTCGCCCGCCTGAGTCGCCAGTTGAGAACGACTCCACACGCGGCCGCGGTGAACGCGAAAATGATGAGCGAGGCGATGACGTAGTCGGGCGTCTCGCGCAGGACCGCGGTGAGGAGGCTCGAGACGAGCACGAGCGCCGCAAGGGACAGAGCCCATGCGAAGGTACCACTGAGATGCCGCCGTGATCGGATCGTCACTCGTATTCGCCGTTCTTGCTCCCTGGAAGGAGCTACCGCAGTCTTCCGACAGTACTGCGCTTTCGAGGGTTGGTCGCCCCCGGAACGAGGGATGGTCATCCCCTAGAAGAGGGACAGCGGCCCAAGGTCGAGGCAGGAAGCCGCGGTCGCACCCGGAATCGAGGCACGTGGACGTCGCTGCTGGCCTCGTCGGACTGTTGGCCGGCGTCGCAGTCGGCCCCCTCGCCGATCGTCTCGCGACGAATGCGCCGGTTCACGAGCCGCTCCTGAAGAGCACCCCTCGGTCGCCGCGGCTCCTGCTCGTCACCGCAGGCACCGCTCTGCTGGCGGGGGCGTGCGGGCTCGTCTTCGGCTTCACGCTCGAGGCGCTGATCGCGGTGCTCTTCTGCTGGGTGTTGGTCGTAATCACGCGCACCGATCTCGAACACCGGTTGATCCCGGACCGGATCGTTCTTCCCGCGACGGTGGCGATCCTGGCCCTCCGAACGATCGACGATCCCAGCGTCGAGTGGATTCTCAGCGCCCTCGGGGCCGGGCTGGTTCTCTTCCTCATCGTTCTTGCTTACCCACGAGGGCTTGGAATGGGAGACGTCAAGCTCTCGGCGCTCATGGGGGCAGGACTCGGGATCTCGGTGATCGTGGCGATGTTCGTTGGGTTCTTCGTCGCGTTCGTTCCCGCGGCACTGCTTTTGATCCGGCATGGCAAGGAGGCGAGGAAGCAGGCGATCCCGCTCGGGCCGTTTCTCGCCCTCGGAGCGGTCGTCGCCTTGTTCTGGGGCGACGAGATACTCGACTGGTACAAGCAGATCTCGCTTTAGGTACGCGCCGTTCGGGGTAGCAGCCTTTAGGCACGCGGCCCAAAAGCCGATTTCCGATCCATGGAAGGTGCGCCGACGCCTGCCCGCGTCCCGTCCCCTGTCGATGTGGCTCTGCTGACAGCAGCCGCACGAAAGGCAGCGGCGGCGCTCGGCGACAGCACGGAGCCTGCGAAGTCGATCGATCGCGCGGCAGAGGTGCTCTACGAAGAGGTGCGCGGCCTCATGCCGTCGATCTTCGTGCTCGAGCATGGCCGTCTCTGGCTCGTTGCCCAGCGCGGGTACGCCGTCGTTCCAGACGGGATCACCGTGGACACCGGGATCACGGGCCGCGCGATCCGCCTTGGGCGTCCCCAGCTTGCCCCCGATGTGAGGGCAGATCCCGACTACGTGGCCGCGCTACCGGGCGTCAGTTCCGAGCTCGCCGTTCCTCTCCGCTCCGGGCGATTGACCGTCGGCATGCTCAACATCGAGTCCGAGCGGGCGCTTCCGGATGGAGTCGAGCGCGCGATGCGACCATTCGCGCGGGCGCTTGCTCCCCTGGTGGAGGCGCTTCGCGCGAGTCGTACGCTCGACCTAGCCGGCCTAGCCAGGCTCTTCGTGCATGTCGGCAGCCTCCGCGACCCCGATGCGATCGCCTCTCTTGCCGCGGCGTCGCTGCCGCGAGTGCTTCCGGTCGAGGCGAGCCAGGTCATCGTCTGGGACGAGGTCGGCGCACCGAACGAGCTCGCCGCGTGGACCTCCGACGGTCGCACGCATGCGCCCCTGTCGCGCAGTGAGCTCGAGGCGGCGCGAACGCAGGTCGACCCGATGGTCGTCTGTCACGTGCTCGGGTCTGGCGGCCGCAAGCGCTCACGAGCTCGGAGGTCGGTCGTCTGGCTGCCGCTTCGCGCCAATGCGGAGGAGATCGGCGCGCTCGTCGGCATCTCTGAATCGGTCGAGCACGTCGATCCGAGTCAGCTCGACACGGCGGCCGTTCTGGCGGCACATGTCGCGACATCGCTCGACGCGGCGTTCGCGCTCCGACGCGAGCGTCGGAGCGCGGTCACCGATTCCTTGACCGGGGTCCTCAATCGACGGGGCCTCGAAGAGCGCCTCGACTTCGCACTTGCCGCTGCACAGGAGAGGCGGCTGCCTCTGAGCCTCCTCGTGATCGATTGCGACGACTTCAAAGAGATCAACGATCGCGCCGGGCACGAGTTCGGAGACACGCTCCTACGCGAGATCGCCGACGTTCTCTCGCAAGCGTTGCCCGAGGGTGCCGAGGCGGCAAGGCTCGGCGGCGACGAGTTCGTGGTCATGCTGCCGGAGGCCGGGGCAGATGCCGCAGAAGCGCTCGGCGGCCAGATCAGGACCGTTTTGGCCGAGGGTCTCACGGATGCGGGGTTCCCACTGCGCATCAGCGCCGGCATCTCGACCTACCCCTTCGACGGTGCCGGCCCCACCGCGCTCCTGCGGGCGGCCGATCAAGCACTCTATGCGGCGAAGAGCGGCGGGAAGGATCGAGTCGCTTCGTTTCGCGAGCTCACGGTGGCTGCGTCGGGCATCGCTCCGGCAAGCCGCGGCGCGTTGGTTGAGGCCCCCCGCCGGGGTGGTCGGAACGACGGTTCTGGCTCGGTGTTGGCCGACGCCATCGCTGCAGCGAAGGCGATCGAGCTCGAGGAGACCGCGAATGGAGTTTGCAGTCGCCTGTGCAAGGCGCTCGTGTTCGTCGTAGGAGCCACCGCCTGTTCCGCGTCGCGGGTTGTGGGCGACTTCATCGTCGATGCGACCGACCATGCCCTCCGCGAGGTGTCGCTCGGCGACGACGCGGCGTACAGAATCGACGACTTCCCGCTCACGGCCGAGGTTCTACGCGCAGGGAAGCCGCGAGCGATCTCGTTTGCGCAGGGAGACGCCGATCCCGCCGAGGCATTCATCCTTCGGGAGCTCGGGATGAATGCGGTGCTCATGCTTCCGCTCCACGTGGCTGCCGCACCTTGGGGCCTCGTTGAGCTCTACGAAATGCGGCTCCGGGCCTTCACCGACGACGACATTGCCGTCGCGCAGTTCCTCACGACGCAGGCCGAGCGACGTCTCGAACTTGTCGGCGGTGCCGATGAGCCTCTTCGACGACGGCGGGTCTACGAGCTTCCGGACGATACGCCCCGCGTGCCGCGCACCAGATAGGCGCACCGCCGCCGATCGCCGGGAAGCGGGGATGGCCCCGTTCGTGCGACTTCGTACTCCTCGCCCTCGAGCTCGATCGCGACGCCGCGAGCGAGGTCGGGATGCTCGATCTCGACAAGCCGGTAATCGAGCCCGGGCACGAACGCAAGCTCCACCGTGAAAACTGGTCCCGGCTGCTCGGAGCTTGGCGCCCCATCGACTTCGTTCGGGTGAGACTCGAGCTCGGCGATGCGATCCTCGCGGACGGTTATGGCGCGCTCACGCTGCTCGACCGCGGCGCGTCTCAGCTCGACGGCTCCGAGCTCGCCGCGACGTCGCGCGAGCTCGGTCTCGGCCTCGGCGATCCGGCTCTCGCGCTCCGTCAGGTCTCGAAGGAAGTCAGTCAGCTCGGACTCCCGCGCCTCCAAGTCCGATGTGCGCAGCCTGAGCATGCGCTCGACCGAAGCGCGCGAATCTCGCAGAAGTTCCTCGCGACGCTCGAGGTCGGCAATCGACTCGTCGAAACGTGCTGCATGCTCGTCGAGCTCGCGTCGCCTTTCGGCGATGAGGTCTTCGAGCCGTTCCTCTGGTCTCGGGCCAGTCGAAAGGGCTCTCCGGACGATGCCGCCCAGGCCATCGGTCACGTCAGAGGACGCGTCTCGATCTGAGTGGCTGTCATGATCCGGGCTAGTCATTGCACACGCGGCTCGAGGCCCAGCGCCGACGGACCGATCCTAAGCCGTCGAGTTCGGAGCAGTCCGCCGGCGAGGCGCGACTTCGCCGGCGTGAGCTCCGCTCCTGCACTCGAATACCTTCGCGAGAGGGTAAAGCTTCTGCGTCGCATAACCGATATGCCCATTATGGATGCCAACGGTGCCAGACTTCTCGCCGCACGGATCCGCGCCGGTGTCGCGATCGGAGCACGCATCGAGCTGGTCAAGGATGCGAGCGACGACTCTGGTCTGTGTGCAGGGGATCGTGGTGTCGTCGACCAGATCGACGAGCGTGGATACGTCTTCGTGAGTTGGGATCGTGGGTTCGCCTCGGAGATCGATCCCGAGTCGACTCCGATCCACCAGCTGGCTGCGTAGCCTCCACGCAAAAAGCTAGCCGGACTTCCGGTCACGCAGACCGAGGTCCGCCGTCACCACGACTGCCTCGGCGCCGCCGTACTCGGGTGGAGCCAGCGGCGTGTAGATCGCTCCGACACCGGCGTCGCGCCATGCGGACGACAGGATTACCTCTCGATGTGGGGGAGAGGCGAGCCACGCCCGCACGATCGCCTTCGCGTCGATTGGCCGACCTTCGCCGGCGATCAGGGCCTCGCCTACGGACCAGGTCTCCCAGCCGCGATTCGTGTAGTACCGACGAATTCGATCGCTGAAAGCCGTTCCGTCGGCGGAGTCGTGCCCGAAGAAGCCGAGCTCGAGCATGGCACGCGAATGAGATCTCGCAGCGGTGCGAAGGCTCGGAGCCGTGCGCAGGGCGCGAAGTCCCCGTGCGCGACGAATCTGATTCAGCTCGACCACGACGGCCGCCTCCAGCGCGACACGGCGCTCGAGCTTCGTGGTCTCCCCAGGGGGAGCCGCCGTAGCTGACGTATGGACAGCTGCGAGCGCGATTGCGAGTACGACGAGAAATCGCATGCCTGGAAACGGCATCGGCCGTTCCCAGAACGGCATCTCTCCCCCGGACGGGTGAGGCTATCGAGGCGTGCTACGGAGCCTTGCGGCCGTTACCTCCGTTGCTCGACTTCGAAGATTGTTTCGATGCCGATCGGGAGGCAGCGGTCTGCGACTGGCCGCGAAGCGCCCGGTCTGGCTTCGGCGCGTTGCCGTTGTGCGCACTCACAGCCTTTGGCTGCCCCGCGCGCTTGACCTGGCCGGGCGCATTTGCCTTCGCGTCGGCGCTGCGTCCCCCTGAGGACCGCTTCCGTGCGGTGGCCGCGCTCGCGCGGGCCTTTGCCTCGAGTCGCTTGGCCTGGCCAGGAGCTGCGGCTTTCCCGCGTGCGACACCGTTTCCAGGAACGAGCACGCCCCGTGGAGCGACCTGTCCGATGCGCTCTCCGGGCTTCTCCGACCGCACCGGGGGCTTGCCGGGCGGCTTCGAGTCGATCTCCGAGGAGCCGACGACACCTACGCCGCCGGCCACCGTCGCCGCCGCTACCACTGCCGCCGTTTTCGCTGCGATTCCTCCTGCGAGGATTCCACCACCCGCGGCACCGGTGGCGCCGCCCATGGTCGCGCTGACGGTGGCGGCACTCGCGACCGCCGGGACTG
Source organism: uncultured Thermoleophilia bacterium (assembly GCA_963827525.1). GTDB lineage: Bacteria > Actinomycetota > Thermoleophilia > Gaiellales > Gaiellaceae > GMQP-bins7. The sequence goes on along the minus strand of CAWHBH010000026.1, from coordinate 9,973 downwards.
TTGCGGCTGACGCAGTGCCTTCGATGCCCTTGAAGAAGGAAAGCGAAAGCGGGATCGGGACGAGCATGAGCCCCTTGAGGGCGCGCCGGTTGCGCTGCTGGAGGCTCGTAAACCGCGCACAGTCCGGACACTCGCCGATATGGTCGCGGAGACGTCGTCGTTCCTTGCGGCCGAGCCTTCCGTCGGCGGCCTGCGAGATCGCCAGCTGCGCCTCCGTGCAGGTCAGCTGATGCTCGAGCTCCTCCGCAAGCGATCGACGCGCCCTGAAGAGCAACGTCTCGAGAGCGCTTGTCGTCACGCCGAGAATTTCCGCGATCTCCGAATACGAACGGCCCTCGAACTCGCGGAGCACGATGGCTTGTCGCTGCTGTGGCGGAATCTTGGAGAGGGCGACGAGCAGCTCGCCCACGCTGGGTCCGTCGTCCTCCTCGGAGCCGGCGTGCGCCGTCCTCTCGTCGAGCTCGACTTGACGCGGCAGGGTCTGCTCATGGCGGAAGCGCTGCTTGATCGTGTTGCTGGCGATGGTAAGGAGCCAGTTCGTCGGCTTGCGCGGGCGCACGCCCTGCTCCAGCGAGCGGTACGCGTTCAGAAACGTCGTCTGCGTGACGTCTTCCGCATCGGCGTGATTGCCCAGGACCGCATACGCGTATCGGTAGATCTCTCCGCCGTGCTTACGGTAGAGCTCGTCAACCTCGCGCGACGCGAGGTGGCCGGTTTCGGTGACGGCCATCTCTTGAACCGTCGCCGCAGCAGCCCGTGTGCGCAACCCACCTCACAAACTCTTAACACTCTCCAGCGCAAGAATTCGCGCGCTATCTCGTCCTCTCTTGTACCGGATCAAGTTCCCCCAACGTCCGAGATAGCCAGTGACCAGACTGCTCCTCATACTCGCCCTGTTCTGCGTCGCCGTGCCGGCGGCCCTTGCGGTCCCGTCGGCAGGCAAGGGTAAGCCCGAGAAGAGCCAGGCATCGAGTCAAGGCGCCGAGAAGAACGCTGCGAAGGCCTGTAAGGCCGAGCGCGCGAAAGATTCGGCTGCCTTCAAGACGAAGTACGGGAAGAACCCGAATAAAGCGAACGCATTCGGCAAGTGCGTCTCGATGAAGGCGAAGAAGGACAAGGACTCCGACGACGAAGCCGACGAGACGGAGGCTGAGAGCGACGCGGAGTCGAACGCCGCGAAGAAGTGCAAGGCGGAACGGGCTCGGATCGGCGTCCAGGCTTTCAACGATCTGCACGGGACGAACCACAACAAGCGAAACGCATTCGGCAAGTGCGTCTCCAAGCTCGCGAAAGCGCAGGGCTCATCTTCGTGATCTGAACAAGCTCCGCAGCGGGTGGGCGGCACCGGTTGCGGCGGTAGGGGGAAGAGACGGAGGAGGTCGAGAGACCTCCTCCGTCGTATGTCGAAGGCAACGGCGTCATGCCCAGCCATTCGCCATGGCCACGCTCAAGGCTCGGACCCTACGGGTCTGATCTCCTCGGCCTAGGGAGGAGTCAAAGGCTCCCAGCGCGGGAGAGTCAGCTTGAGTGTCGTGGGGCCGCCCGGTCGGCTCTCGAGCTCGAACGTTCCGCCCACCATGCGAACGCGCTCGCCGATCCCGACAAGTCCCAGCCGGCCGCGCTGCGCTGCCTTCGCCAACGCGCGTTCGACCTCGAAGCCCATCCCGTCGTCGACGATTTGCAGCTCGATCGCACTTCGCCGCGCGCGGACGCGCACAGAGACGTGCGTTGCGCCTGCGTGCTCGCGGACGTTCGCCAGAGCTTCCTGAATCGCCCGGAACACCGTGATCCGCTGTGCCGATGAGAGCGAGTCCGGGTCGCCCCGGATCTCGAGCTCGGCCTGAATGCCTGCTCGCTCGGCGAAGCCGTCGACCTCGCGGTGGAGAATCTCTCCGAGCGGGCGGCTGATGACGCTCTTCGTCTCGAGAGAATGGGCGATCTCGCGGAGCTGGCGGTCGAGCTCGACCAGGCGAGAGGAAAGATCGTCGAAGCGCCCGCTGGCCTGCTCGCGATAGTCCTCGAGCACGAACGGATACACCTGTTGCTGGAGAAGTCGAACGTCGGCGGCGAGCGCCAGCACGTCCTGGATGGGGCCGTCGTGGAGGTCGAAGCCGAGGCGCATCAGACGACGCTCGGCCGATGCCACGAGCGTTCGCTCCCTTGCGGCGGAGTGCTCGAGCAAACGCTCCCGCTCGATCACGGGACTGAGTGCGGCCGCCGCTTCGGTGAGGTAGGCGTCGGCGACGACCTGCTCGACGCCGCCAAGCCGTCCGACGATGGCCGCGTACGCCTCGCCGAACCGGAGCACGGGAATGGACCGAAGCTCAGATCCACCGAGCAGGGAGAGCCGTGAGCGTCGACGAAGGGTCGCCTTGGCCTCGGCGCGCACGCGTCGACTTGGGCGGCCGCTCGCCCCGAGACTGACGATGGGCTCGATCCCGTTCGGGCTCTCTGCCCACAGGGAGACGTCCGCGAGCACGTCGAACCCGAGCAAAAGACTGAGCTGTATCTCGACGGCCAAGAGCGGGGGAAGCTCGAGCAGCCGCGGATTCCCAACAGCTTCGCTGAAGAGGACGAAGCGAGCCGCGGAGAGGGGGAGAGCGCAGGCCTCGGCGACCGCGGCGCCGGCACCCCGTACGTCCGCCTCGTCGAGTTCGAGCGCGGCGCCCAACTCGATGATGGCGGCAGCGGCGTACCAGACCGAGGCAAGGCCGTCCCCGACGTCATCGTCGCCGTATCCGTTGCGAACGCGATGAGCGTCCACGAGAACGGCCTCGAGCACGGGTCTGACCTCGTCGGCGCAGCCCTCGAGAAAATACGAGTGCAAGCGCTCGAGTCGTTCTTCCGGCTCCCGGTATGGAGTGCGTCCCGGCTGCGGCAGGGACCGTGGAAGGGGAACCGGCCCCCCGGATCCTGTGTGCGTGCCTGCCTCGGGCGTCATTTTCCCTCTTCCTCGGACTCCGACCGATTCACGCTCGGAGACACTCCTCCTTCTTCGGACACACTCTACGACTCATACAGCTCATGTCAGCCCCGTGCGGACGGCGTCGCTGCGCCGAGGCGTTCGGCGAGTAGACGCTCGACGTCGAGCAGGAGCTCCTCGGTCTCGTTCCAGCGATCGAATACGCGGACGCCCGCTCGGAGCTCTTGCCACCGGTATCCGCCGCGATCACGATAGGCACGTCGGGTCGTCGCGCCCTGGCTGCATTGGCCGTCCGCAAGGCCTCTGCAACGGCTTCCCCTCCATCGAGAACCGCAAGGTCGAGGGTCGGCTCGAGAATCGCATCCGGCAGTCGTTCTGGCGTCGTGAGCTCCTCGACCTCGAGATCGCGGCCGCCGAGCAGGAACCGGGCGAGCCTCACGAACCGTGGATCGCGACTTGCGACCAGAACCCTGGCCCGGGGCTCGGACTCGTTCCCGTCCCAGGGGCCGGTGCCGCGGTCGGCGCGGGCATCCATGGCGCTGCGCGAGGCCCACGCCACACGGTCTCCTACCTCGAGCCCGCGCCGATGGGCTTCGCCGGCAGCAAGCTCGACGACTTCGCGCGCTCCGCGACATGAGACCGTGCGCCACGCGCCGACCTCGGGCTCGACCTTGATCACGACCTGGTCCGCGTCGAGGAATACCGCGTCGATCGGGAAGCGCATGAAAGCGGTGTGGATGCTCCAGCCGGGACGCAACACCATTCCTTCGCCCGCGCGGAGGTACTTGCGACCGAGAAGTCCGCGCATCCGCCGGTGCGCACGATCCGCGACGACGACGCGTTCGCAGACGATCCGACCGTCCTCCCGGCGGAGCGTCAGTGACGCCATGTCGTTACCCGAGGGCTTCGACGATGTTGATGATCATCGGCGTCAGGATCACAACGAAGAGCGCCGGGAAGATGCAGAAGATCAGTGGGAAGAGCATCTTGATGGGCATCTTCTGAGCCCGCTCTTCCGCCATCGCCCTCCGGCGCTTCCGCATTTCCACGGAGAGGTTCCGCATCGTCGTGCCGATCGAGACGCCGAGGCGCTCCCCCTGGGTGAGCGCGCGCACGAAGATACGCATGTTCGTCGCGTCTGCGCGGCGACCGAGGCTCTCGATTGCCTGGTTCACCGAGAGGCCCATTCGCTGCTCCTGCAGCGTAAGACGGAGCTCTTGTCCAAGCGGATCGGACATGGTTTCGGAAGCGACGCGCATGGAGGCGAGGATGCCGAGGCCGGCTTCGATGGTGACCACGAGCAGGTCGATCATGTCCGGCAGCTGCTTGTCGATCTTCTCCATCCTGCTTCGTCGCTTGAGCTCCACGTAGTAGACGGGCGCGTACCAGCCCGCGGCCGCCACCACGGCGGCGGCGACGACGGCAAACACGATCGAGCCGCCCATGGCGGGGACGAGCCACAACGTCAAAAGTGAGAACGCGACAGCGCACAGAGCCTGGTAACCGAGGACCTTTCGCGGGGTCGTTCCGTACATGCCCGCAGAGATGAGCTTCTCTCGGATCTTGGCTTCTCCGAACCGGCTCGTTCGACGTGCCAGCATGTCCCCGATCCGTCCGGCGATCGAGTCCAGGGGGCGTCTGCCAGGTGCCTCGAGCTCTGAGCCGCCGGCAGCTTCGGCGACGTAGCCGTACGTCTGGATTTGCTCGATAGTTCCCGCCCCACCGCGCGACCGGCCGAGATTGACGACGAGGATCGTGATACCTGCCCCGAGGAGGAGCACACCGGCGACTGCAACCAAACCTAGTCCCATGTCACACGTCCAGTTTCGCGAGTTGCTTGATCCAGAATGGATCCGATGAAAACCATGATGGCGGCAAAGACCAATGCGATCCTCCCGACCAACGAATTGAGCATCGGGTCGAGGAAGTCTCCGCCCGTGAAGATCAGCGACAGGAGCACGAAGATCGGGAGGGCGGTGAGAATCCACCGCGAGATCTTGGCTTGTGCCGTCAGCACGTCGACGAGACGCCTCAGCTCCATCCGGCCGCGGATCACCTCGGCGACCCGATCGAGCACCTCGGCCGTGTTGCCGCCGGCCTCGCGCTGAAGGCGCATGACCAACGCGATCTGCTCGGTGTCCTGGCTCTGCATGCGGCGCGACGTCACCATGAGAGCGTCGTCGAGCGGCACACCGAGCTGCTCGTCCTGGAGGACACGGCGGAACTCGCCCTTCGACGGATCGTCGGCGCTGTCGACCATGACACTTAGCGCTCCCATCGTGGAGTGCCCCGTGCGCATGGCGCCGGCCAGCACGTCCAGGTTGTCCGGCAGCTGCTCTTGGAAGTCCTCGCGCTTCTTGCCCACGCGGCGGGATACGAGGAAGCGCGTGACCAGCGGCGCTGCCAAGCCGAGGAGCAATCCCCAAAGCGACTGAAAGACGATGGCGGCGACGATGGACGCAAGGATTCCGCCGACAATGGTCCAGCCAGCGAACGCGAGCGCCGATAGACGCCATCCTCCGAGCTCGACGTCCGATTCGAAGCGCTGCCACCAGCGCTGTCCACCGATCGTCTTCTGTGCCCTGTCGGCGAGCATCGTCGCGACCTCTGCGCGCCGCAGTCGCGACTCTTCCTCGGTGGGCACGGTGACGTACTGAGCCATGCGACGCCTGACCGAGCGCTTGCGGACGTCAACGGCTGTGAGGAACGCAAACGCGATGAGCGCGAGGACGGATACGACGACGAAGACCATGAGCCAGGGCGAGGTGATCACCTTGTCGATCCAACTGCGTTCGAAGGTGCCGCTCGGGGTAAAGTCGAGCGCCGGCGTCGTGTACTTCGCAGCGGCCGGCGTGTAGCCCGCGACTGCGACGACGACGTTGGCCTCGAGGTTAGGCGGGAGGACCGACCGGTACGTCACCTCGTACTCCCGTGAGAGCTGCTGGCCAATTTCGGTGTATATGGCAGCGAGCGCAGCCGGATTGTCGGCCTCGATGTAGCTCCCACCCGTCCGCCGTGCGAGGGTCTGCAGCGTCTTCGGCGTGTACTGGTCCGACTTGAGCCCGATGGAGATGACCCGAACGTTCGCGTCTTTCGCTGCCGTGAGAGCATCGGCGAGGCTGGAGTTGCTCGTGTCGTAGTTCGCGCCATCCGAGAGCAGGACGAACGTCGTGCGTTCTTGGCCCTCTTCGCGGGCCATCTCCGAGGCCTGGATGATCGCGTCGTAGATGTGAGTTCCCTCGTCGGTCGTCGGTGTCTCGGCGACGGCAGCGTTCAGCTGGGTCTTATCCGTGGTGAACGCGGACAGGACCTCGACGTTGGGGTTGAACGCGATGATGGCGAGCGGCAGGTCTGCTTTCCGTTCCTTGAGGAACGCGCGTGCCGCGAGCGTCGCACCCTGGATCGGCGCGCCCTTCATGCTGTTCGACGCGTCGACGAGCAGTATCGCCCCGCTCTTCGAGCCGCCCGGTGGCGTCACTCCGAGACCAGCCACCGGACCGCCGTTCTCGGTGACGTTGACGTTCGACGCCGCCAGCGCGCGGGTGGTGGGGAGCGCCAGCAGATACGCCCGATCGGGAAAGCCGTTCGTGGGCGACTCCGTGATCTTCAGGCTGCCGCCCGACTGCCCCAGAGCCAAGGTGGGCACAACGAGCGCGGCGAGTGCCGCGCTCGTGACAGCGATGCGCGTGACGAGCCTCACGCCGTGGCGCCTCGTCGCTCGTCGAGCGAGGCGATCCGCTCGCCGAACATGCTCTGCGGAAGCTCGATGCCACGCTTGCGGAACTTCTCGAGGAACACGGGGCGAAGGCCTGTTGGCTTCAACCCGCCGGTGATCGTCCGGTCGGGTGCGACCGACTCGATCTCGAACTCGAAGATGTCCTGCAGCTGGATGACGTCGGACTCCATGCGAAGCACCTCGGTGACTTGCACCACACGACGTGAGCCGTCCTCCATACGGTCGATGTGGACGAGGAGATCGAGCGCAGCGGCGATGTGCTGACGGATCGCCCGCAACGGGAGGTCGTAGCCCGCCATCATCACCATCGTCTCGATGCGGTGGAGACCGTCACGAGGCGAGTTCGAGTGCACCGTCGAGAGCGACCCGTCATGGCCGGTGTTCATCGCCTGGAGCATGTCGAGCGCCTCGGCGCCTCGACACTCACCGACGATGATCCGGTCGGGCCGCATGCGCAGCGAGTTTCGGACGAGGTCTCGAATCGGGATGTGGCCTTCGCCCTCGATGTTCGGCGGCCGTGCCTCGAGACGCAGGACGTGCCGCTGGTGGAGCTGAAGCTCCGCGGCGTCCTCGATGGTGACGATGCGCTCGTTGTTCGGGATCGATGCGGAGAGCGCGTTCAAGAGAGTGGTCTTCCCGGAGCCCGTTCCGCCCGAGATCAGCATGTTGAGCTGCGCCTCGATGCAGCGGGAGAGGAAGTCGACCGACTCCTCGGACAGCGAGCCGATGTTGATCATGTCCTCCATCGACAGGCGCCGACGGCTGAACTTCCGGATCGTCATCAGCGGGCCCGAGAGCGAGAGCGGCGGGATGATCGCGTTGACGCGGCTGCCGTCCGGCAGGCGTGCGTCGACCATCGGCGAGGACTCGTCGATGCGCCGACCGATCTGCGACACGATCTTGTTGATGATGCGGCGCAGGTGAGACTCGTCCGTGAAGCGGACCGTCGTCTCGTAGAGCTTGCCGCCGCGCTCGATCCAGACATCGTCGGGGCCGTTACACATCACCTCGGTGATCGATTCGTCCGCCAGTAGGCGCTCGAGCGGCCCGTAGCCGAGAATGTCGTCGAGGATCTCCGCCGTCAGCCGCTCGCGGTCTTCGCGGGCGATCCCGGCCTCGTCGTTCAGGAGTCGCCGGATGTCAGCGGTGACACGGTCGCGAAGCTCGCTCGGATCGACCGAGACGTTGAAGAGCTGGGGCCCGAGCTCCGAGATGACGCTCATGTGGATGCGGTTCTTGAGCTCGGCGAACGGCTCCTGCTCTCGTGCCGGAGCTCGCTGGCTGGTGATTCGCTCGTGGAGTTCCATGGGTTAGGCCTTTCTTCCGAAGAGCCGGCGCTTGGAGCCGGCGTCGGCGCCTGCGAGCGCAAGGACTTGGGCCTCGTCGGCTGTGACATCGCCGGCGAGCAGATCGGTCAGGCGCCCGAACGCCTCTGCCGGCTCGGACTGCGGCCGCGCGACGACGATTGGGATTCCCTCGTTCACCGTACGCGGGATCTCGCGGTCGGACGGGATGAAGACATCGGGCGTGCGCCCGAGGACGGCTTCGACGTCCGACTGACTGATCCCGACCCTCGAGTGGGCGCGGTTCAGGAGGAGAAAGATCTTGTCGGGGTCGTACTTCATGAGCTCGAGGGTCTCGAGCCCGAGCTTCGTGTTCTTCAAGGAGAGCGAATCGAGCATGCCGACCATGACGATCTCGGTCGAGTTGTCGATCGACGTGATCACCTCGGCCGTGAAGCCCGGAGGAGTGTCCACGATGACCCACTCGAAGTTCGCACGGAGGATCGAGTAGATCTCGCGGAGGAGCTCGGCTCCGACCGCGCTCGCCTGGTCGGGTCGTCGCGGCGCGATCAACGTGCGGACGCCCGAGGAATGAGTGGCGAGGAACGAGTCGAGCTTCTCGAAGTCGAGTGCTCCCGGGGACTGGGCGAGGTCGTACACGGTCCTCTCCGGCGGCAACCCGAGGCACAGAGCCACGTCGCCGAACTGGAGGTCGAGGTCGATGAGCGCCACCCGCTCGCCTCGCTGAGCGAGGCAGACGGAGAGGTTCGTCGACGTCAGCGTCTTGCCGGTGCCGCCCTTGGGCCCGAGAACGCAGACGAGCCTGGAGTTCTCGTTCGAGATCGGCGTTGCGGCGCCCTGCTTGCGGGCGAGCAGCTTGTGGATCTCGAAGTTGACCTGGTCCGGCGTCGCCGGGAGCATGACGATGTCGTCTGCGCCGGCCTCGAATGCACGCCTGAGGAAGCCGTTGGGCGATCCGTGGCCCAGAACCATGACGTTCAAGTCAGGGTTCTGGCGGGCCACGGCGTCCAGGAGCAGCAAGGCGCGATCCGAGTAGCCGGCGCAGGCGACGAGAAGCAGGTCTGCGACACCGTTCCGCAGCCACTTCAAGGCGTCCTCGGCGCCGGACACCACTGCCACGACGTTGAAGTCCTCGCCGGCGGGCAGGGAGTCCTGCACGTTCTCGACGTCGACTCCAGGCTCGACGGCGAGGAGTGCTTTGACCGGGCGGCTCGGCATCAGTTGTTCCGTTCTACCTCTTACCTCAACACCGACGCAGCCGTTGCGGTGGTCGGCTTCGTTGGCTTCGCGCCGACGACAGGTCGGATGACGAAGTACATCTGCGTGTTGTCGGCCATGAAGGCGAAGTCTGCGGCCTCTCCCGTCTCGATCCGGAGAACGAGGTTCGAGCCGCCGCTCGGGCCAGCCTGTGCCGGCACCATCAGTACCTTCACATTCGGCTTGAACAGCTTCACGAGCGCCTGCCCTCCGGGCCCCCTCCGAGCAGCGATGTACAGGTCGATGGAGTCGCCCGCCTGGAGCTGCGAGAGGCTCCCGTGGACGTTGTCGATCGAAACCGAGATCGCACGCTGCACGCCTGTGATCTGCGAGTCGACCGACGCCGTGTCGCTCGTGGCGAAGTCGGTCGCCGTGAACTGCTGACCCGGGAAGATCTCCGCGGACGCGGCACGCCCGGCTCAGGTACTGCGGATCGGAGATCGCCCCGACCTCGACCTCCTTGCGCGGGAGCGTCGTCGGCGCGTACATCGGGCCGCTCGCGACGAGCGTGCCCGGGGTTCCGGCCGGGATGTACTGCTTCGCCACGAGGACGGGCGTCGGCGCGTTCTCGCCACCGACGCGTGCGCGGTAGCTGTCGAGGTAGACGACGAGCAGGATCGCGGCGAGCACGATCGCGCCGATCCCGAGGGCGATGGCCCACCCGCGAGACGACATCCTGCCCGAGACTTTGCTGGTCAATGAAGTATTCGACATGGCTTCCTCTCCTTGCTGCTCCTATTTCGGCACGTTCGA
>CAWHBH010000025.1:0-11802 GCA_963827525.1 uncultured Thermoleophilia bacterium | reverse complement strand
CAACACCGATCGACCAGGTCGGCTACCCCCTTGCGCCCGAGAGATCTCAAGGCGGCATATACCGTAATGCCGCGCGACCGTCGGGATGCCTCCGGCGTCAAACCGGCAATGTTGCGATCCGCCCCGGGCGCGCGTAGGTAGTCAGCCGTCAGGCTCATCGCTGCACGGTGTGCATTCGGCTCGGCACATACTGCAACGCCACAGTCGTACGGGACGTTCAGCCACTTATGGGCATCGAATGCCCATGAGTTGGCGCGCCCGACCCCTTCGACGAGCCCCCGTAAGGCCGGCGACGCTGCCGCCCAGATCCCGAACGCTCCGTCGACGTGCAGCCAGGCGCCGGCCGAAGCGGTCAACGAGGCAATCTCGACCGACCGCGTCGAACGAGCCGGTGTTCACCTCGCCCGCCTGCGCGCACACGATCGTCGGGCCGTCGACGCCCTCGAGCGCCGTGGCGAGTGCGTCGATCTGCATTCGGCCTTGGTCGTCGGCCGGGATCTCGACGATCGACGCGGTGCCGAGTCCCAGCAGGCGAAGTGCGCGATCGACCGTTACATGCCTTCGTGCTCCGGCGACACCCTCACGCCGGGGCTTGCGCAAGTCCGTCGCGCCCTACGTCCCAGCCGGCTCGAGCGAGGACGTCGTGACGTGCTGCGGCAAGGCAGGTGACGTGTGCCATCTGACAGCCGGTGACGAATGCGACCGACGCGTTGCCGGGGAGGCCGAGGATCTCCTTGACCCATTCGCCCGCCACCTTCTCGGCGGAGGAGGCCGCAGGCCCGCCGGCGTAGAGGCCGGTGTTCTGATCCCATGCCGAGGTCAGCCAGTCCGCGGCCAGTGCTGCGGGCAGCGCTCCGCCTGTGACGAATCCGAAGTACCGTCGCCCCGGCAGTCGCGACGAGGCCGGAATCGAGCTCGCTGGCCAGCATCTCGATGACCTCGAGTGGGTCGGTCGGAGCGTCGGGAAGTGGTACTGCCAGATGTGCGCCTAGCTCCTCGGGCGGCATCAAGGGAACGACGGGACGCTCGTCCAGAGTGTCGAGGAAGTCGGCCGCGAGCTCGGCGGTTCGACGGAGAAGCTCCCGCTCGTCATTCATCTCCCCGAGTCTATTCAGCAGGCTCTTGACTCTTCCGTAGCGTCAGACCGTAGGCTCGTCTCATGGAGCTGCTTGCGATCGGACAGTTCGCTCGACTGACCGGGCTCACCGTCCGCGCGGTTCGCCACTACGGCGAGCTCGGGCTGTTGCAGCCGGCCTATGTCGACCCTGAGACGGGGTATCGCTACTACTCGAACGACCAGCTCACCGATGCCGCAGCGATCAGGAGGCTGCGGTTCCTCGAGGTGGCGCTCGATGAGATCCGCGAGATCGTAGAGGCCGCCGACCCGTCCTTCACGCGGTCACGGCTCCTCCGGCACCGAGCCAAGATGGCGGAGCTGGCCGCCACGACCGAGCAGATCCTGACCACCCTGCAACGACTGATCGAAGGAGAGGAGGAACTGGTGCCCGAAGCCATCGACATCCGTGGCGACATTGAGATCAAGGAGGTGCCCGCCCAGTCCGTTCTGCTGATCCGGGAACGCGAGCCCCTCGAGAGGATGAGCGAGGTCATCCCGGCCGCGTATGCGGAGCTCGAGAGCTACCTGGGCGAGCTCGGCGTCGAGCCGACAGGGCCCGCCGATCACGGTGTGCCCGTACGCCGACGACGAGGGAATGGTCGCCATCCAGAACAGCTTCCCGGTCGCGGAGGGCGTTCCCGGTCGAGGCCGGATCGAGGCGGTGACACTGCCCTCCTGCACGGTCGTCGCACTCGAGCACAGGGGCCATTACAACGAACTCGACCGCACGTATCGTGCCCTGACGGCGCTCGTCGAGCAGGAACGCTTGGAGCTGGCGGGCGATCCACGGGAGATCTACTGGACGGCTCCGGACGAACTGCCCCCCGAGGAGTGGTTGACCGAGATCCAGTTCCCCATCGTCCGCGACGAGGCGCGAATCGCAGCGACTAGCCGGACCGCGACGACGACTAGGCCGCGACGAGCTTCTCGAACCGAGCGGGATCGTCGAACGGCCCGACGAGCGCGAGGTACAGGCGTTTGTCCTCGAAGAGGTCGCGAGCGACGCGCTGGACGTCCTCGACCGTCACCTCGTCGAGGCGGGCGAGGAGATCGTCGGGCTCCTCGATCTCGCCCTCCAGGACTTCCCGCCGGAGCCCGTACTGGATGGTCCCCTGCGGGCTTTCGAGTCGAAGAACGAAGCGCCCCTTCGCGTAACCGCGCGCCTTCTCGAGCTCGTCGAGCGGGACGGGCTCCGCGGCGACCTTGCGTAGCTCGCCGAGGATCGTCGTGATCGCCTCGTCGACGCGGTCCACGTCGACACCCGCGCCCGAGTAGAACGACCCCGTGTCCGTGTATGCGGCTGTGGGAAGCGTGGACGTAGTACGCGAGCCCGCGTTTCTCGCGAACCTCGGTGAACAGGCGTGACGACATTCCGCCTCCGAGCACGACCGCGAGGAGCTGCAGCGCATAGCGGTTGGGATGCCCGATCGGATAGCCGCGGACGCCGAGGATGAGGTGAGCCTGCTCCGAGGCCTTCGTGTGGAGCATCACCGGCGAAACGTCGGGGGGGAGCTCGACCGGCGTTGGTGTCCCGGTCGGCCTCTGCTCGATGCCGCCCAGCAGCTCTTCGAGACGCTCGGAGAGACCCTCCCCGATCCGCCCGCCCACTCCGACGACGATCCGCTCGGGCCGGTACCAGGCGTCGAGGTAGGACGTGAACGTCTCGCGCGTCGTCGACTCGATCGTCTCCTTCGTCCCGAGAATGTCCCAGCCGAGCGGCTGGTCGGCGTACAGGAGCCGGTCGTAGATGTTTCCGACGTAGCGCTGAGGGGTGTCGAGATAGACGTTCATCTCCTCGAGGATCACGCCCTTCTCCTTCTGGATCTCGGTCGAGTCGAAGCGGGAGTTGAGGAGCATGTCGGTCAGGACGTCGAGTGCGATGTCCCGGGTTCCGGTGCCGCACTTCACGTAGTAGCCGGTGACCTCCTTGCCGGTGAAGGCGTTGAACTCGCCGCCGATCGCGTCGATCTCCGTCGAGATCGTGCGCGCCGTCGGGCGGCGCTCCGTGCCCTTGAAGAACATGTGCTCGGCGAAGTGCGCGATCCCCTTGGACTCGGCGGTCTCGTAGCGAGAACCGGCCGCGAGCATGATGAAGCAGGAGACCGATCCCACCTGCGGCATCGGTGCGGTAACGACGCGGACGCCATTGCCGAGCGCCATCTTCTCGAACACAGCCACTCCGTCGATGGTATAGACAGCGCTCGTGCCCGGACAGCTGACCCGAAAGGCCATCGCCGCGCAGCCCGAATGGCTTCGGCAGGTCTCCGACCGGGTCGGCGATAGACGGCTTGCCCGAGGCCGCGCGTGTCCTCTTCACGGGCTGCGGGACCTCGTACCACGCCGCGCTCGCATGCGGGCCTGCGGCACAGGCTCTCGAGCTCGTTCTCGGCAACGCTCCGCCCGCGGACGTGCTCGTCGCCATCAGCCACGAGGGTGAGACGCAGCTCACGCTCGAGGCCGTCGAGGGGTTCCCGGGCGAGAAGTGGCTCATCACGGGCACTCGGGACGGCCCGATCGCACGCGCGGTGGACAACGTGGTCGTCGCAACGCCCGAGATCGAGAAGAGCTACTGCCACACGGTGAGCTACACGTGTGCCGTCGCGGCAGGGCGAGCGCTGCAGGGCGAGGACGTGAGCGCGCTCGCCGACGCGGTCGAACGCGAGCTCTCGGCCGATGCGCTCGGCGCGTCGGAGCACGATCGCTTCGTCGTCGCCGGTGCAGGGCGCGATGCCGCGACCGTGCTCGAGGCGGTCCTCAAGCTTCGCGAGGGAGCGCACGTCGCGGCGGAGGCGCACCACACCGAGCAGCTTCTCCACGGTCACCTCGCTGCGATCGACGACTCGGTTCGCTGCTTCGTTCTCGAGGGGGAGGGGCGAGCCGCAGAGCGCGCCGCCGCCGTGATGCGGGCGCTCGGCGAGCTCGGCTGCGACGCCTCGCTATTGCCGACGAGCCACCCCGTCGTGGACATCGTGCGCTTCCAGCGTCTCACCTGCGATCTCGCGGAGGCACGCAGCATCGACCCGGACCTGATTCGCTGGGACGAGGAGCCCTGGGACCGGGCTCGCAAGTCGTACGGCTAGAGGATCGAGCTCAGCGATCTTCGAGCCGGTAGACGAAACGCAACGCCTGCCAGCGCTCGTCGATCGAGCAGCGCCGTTTCGGGAGGCAAGATTCCCGACAGGATCAGCACCAAGAAACCGAGGAAGGCGATCGGCTCCGTGCGCGTGAGCCGCGTCATGGGAAGGGAGGGCGACTCCTTCCTGTCGCCGCAGCTCCAGCGCGAAGCCGAGCATCTGCGGTGCCGCTCGCGGCGTCAACGGCTAGCTCACCGACGGCGACGTTTCACGGCGAGGGCGATCAGAAGAATCACGATTCCAACAACACTGATGACATTCGTCACCCCGGCAAAAGCGCCGGCCACGTTGCTGGTGTCCGCCCAGATGAGGCCGATAGTCGTCCCCACGACGAGCAGAGCGACCATCGCGCCTAGCCCGTAGAGAATCCGCCGTGTGGTGATGATCCCGACCATTAGCTCTCAGCGGACGCGGAGGCAGGCGAGCGAGCGCGGCAAGGTTTCCATCGCAATACCTCCTTGGGACATCACTCGTACTGGAGCGCCTCGAGCACGTTGAGGCGCGCCGCCCTCCGGGCGGGCATGATCGCCGCGAGGATGCCGGCGACTGCGGCCACGGCCGTAAAGACGGCGAGCTGAACGAACGGGACCGAGAACTGCACGTCGAACTGCGAGAGCGCGGCGGTCACGAGCGCGGCGAGGAAGACGCCGAGCGGGAGCCCGACCGCTGCGCCGATGAGGGCGGTGATCACGCTCTCGTGCCGCACCATGCGGCGGGTCTGCCGTCGGGTCATCCCGACCGCGCGCAGCATCCCGAGCTCGCGCGTCCGCTCGTGGACCGAGAGGACGAGCGTGTTCACCATGCCGAAGAGACTGACGACGACCGAGAGGGCGAGCAGGACGTAGAGGATGGCGAGGAAGTCGTCGAAGCCCTGGTCCTGTGCTGCGATCCACTCCCCGCGCGTCTGCACCTTCGTGTCGGGAAATCCGGCGAGCGCTGCCTCGATGGACGTCCGCATCCTGTCGCTCGGGTCGCCTTGCACGTTCACGAAGGTGAACAGGTTGCGCGAACGCTCGAAGAGTGAGTCGAAGGTTGCCTGGGCGATGCTGACGCTGCCGAGAAGCGGATAGAAGGGGGGAGGCTCGTAGATCGCCTTCACCTCCAGCTCGAGACGCTTTCCGGACGGCGTCAGCAGGGGAAAGATCTCTCCCACGCTGAGGCCCTTCCGCTCGGCGAAGCCGTCGTCGATGACCGCGCCGTTCCGCCCGAGTTTCGGGAGCACGGCGTTGGAGCCGTCCTTCCACTGGAAGTTGTATGCGTGTGCGATCGTGCTCGGCTCGATTCCGGTCACGTAGTTGCCAGAGCCCGCGACCTTGCCGAGCTCGGAGCGGACGCTCGAGACGAGTCGCGCCTGCGGTGCGGTACCGACCGCGTCTCCGGCGGCGGCGACGAAGGGTGAGAAGCCGTCCTGGGAGGTGACGACGTAGTCGGCCACCACCTGCCGCTCGATTGCCTCCCCGTTCGAGGCTTTCATCCCGCTCGCGAGTACCGCGACGAACGTGACGAGCGCGATGCCGATCATGAGCGCCGCCGCGGTCGCGGCCGTGCGGCCGGGGTTGCGCCGCGAGTTCGACTGTGCGAGCTTCCCCGCCGCTCCGCCCAACCTGCGGGCTGGCCAGCCGAGCACGGTCGTGAGCGGCCGCACGAGTCGGGTCGAAAGAAGCGCGACGCCCACGAAGAGCGCGATGCACCCGCCGGCGAGCGAGAGCAGCCGCTCCGCCGTCCCCATGTCGTCGACGAAGAGCGAGTAGCCGAGGAGTGCGACCGCAAGCACGACGATGGCTGCGCCGGCGTACGGCGTCAGGAACGCGAGGCGCGACTTCGGCAGCGCCGCCCCTTCGCGGACGGCTGCGATCGGCGGAACCCGCGTCGCCCGGATCGCCGGCATCAGCGCTGCGAGGAGCGTCACGACGACGCCGATCGAGAGCGAGACGATCACCGTCCGAAGCGTGAGGACGAGCCCGACCTCGGGCAGCTCGGCTCCGAAGACGGCGAAGAGCACCTTCAGGCCGTAGGCCAGCCCGATTCCAAGCCCGAGCCCGATCACGGCCGCGACGAAGCCGATCACGAGCGCCTCGAGCACCACCGACCCGAGCACCTGCCGTCGGGAGGCCCCGATCGTGCGCAGCGTGGCGAACTCGCGCGTTCGCTGGGCGACAGTGATCGAGAGCGTGTTGAAGATGACGAAGGAGCCGACGAAGAGTGCGATGCCGGCGAATGCGAGCAAGAAGTATCGGATGATGTCCGTGAACGCCGAGATCTCGTCGGTTTCCTCCTGGGCCGACTCCGTGCCGGTCATCACCTCGACCGAGGTCGGCAGGGATGCGCTGATCTCGTCGACGAGTTGCCCGGGCGAGACGCCTTCCTTTGCGGCGACGAAGATCTCGTCGAGCTTGCCTATCTTCCCGACCAGGGCCTGCGCCGTCGGCACGTCGAAGACGGCGAACGTCGCACTCCCGATCGAGTCGACCCCGCCGTACTGCGCGATGCCGACGATCTCGAAGTAGCGGACCGGCCCGACGGCGGAGACGCCGATCGTGTCGCCGACGCGATAGCTCTCGCGGTCGGCAGTGCCGGCGTCGATCACCGTGTCGTCCGGCCCCGACGGCCAGCGACCCGCCACGAGGTTCGTGGGGTTGAACCGGTCGAGCTCGGGGCTGGTGTCCAGGCCGAGCGCGAAGGTCGCATCTCCACTGATCGCCTTTTCCTCCTTGTCGAGCAGCATCGCCTCCTCGTCGACGATGGTTCCGCCAGCGACCGCGACGCTAGGTAGCGCGCGCACGTCGCGGAGCAGTTCCTGCGGAATTCCTGGCGTCGCGGCCGTGTCGCCCTGGAAGCTGATGTCGACGGGCTTGCCGGTGATGCGGGCATCCGTCTCGGCGTAGGTCTCGCCGATGAGATTCGAGAAGGCCTTGTCGATCGTGTCCGTGAGGACGTAGGTGCCGCTCACCATCGCGACGCCGAGGACGATCGCGAACGCGGTCAGGGCAGCGCGGAGCTTGCGGCCGGCGAGGCCTCTGAGCGCAACGGCGATCATGTCCGGCTCGCCTCCTCCATCGCCTCGAGAATCTCGTGCGCGCTCGAGCTGCCGAGCTCCCGGACGATCTCTCCGTCGGCGAGGAAGAAGATCCGGTCGGCGATCGCGGCCGCCTGCGGTTCGTGGGTGACCATCACCGTGGTTTGGCCGTAACCGGAGACTGCCTCGCGGAGAAGGGCGAGGATCTCAGCGCTCGTCTGCGAGTCGAGGTTCCCGGTCGGTTCGTCGGCGAAGACGACGCTCGGCCTCGACACGAGTGCGCGCGCGATCGCGACGCGCTGCTGCTGGCCGCCCGAGAGCTCGGACGGCCGGTGCCTGCGCCGGTCTGCCAAGCCGACGTTGGCGAGAAGCTCGTCGATCCACGCCCGCTCGGGCTTGTGCCCTGCGAGCTCGAGCGGAAGGAGGATGTTCTCCTCCGCGGTCAGCATCGGCAGCAGGTTGAAGAACTGGAACACGAAGCCGATGTGGCGGCGGCGGAGCTTCGTCAGCTGGCTGTCGCCGAGCTTCGAGACCGCGCTGCCGTCGATCCAAACCTCGCCCATGGTCGGCCGGTCGAGGCCGGCCAGGATGTGCATGAGGGTCGACTTGCCCGAGCCCGAGGGGCCCATCACGGCGACCAGTTCGCCTTTGTCGACCGCCAGGGAGACGCCGCGTAGGGCGTTGACGGCGGTGTCGCCCTCGCCGTAACACCGCGTCAGGTCGCGGGCGGCGACGAGGACCGGCGGCCTGCCGGCGAGCGTCGGAGCCAGCGGCCTCGTGTCTGTCAGAACTGTGTTCATGCCATGCCTCTCTCATCTGTCGGTGTCGTTGTGCTCGACTCATGACGCTAGAGAGGGGCGGCGAGGAAATCGTCGGCCGGGGCTCCGATTCGAGCTCGCCGGCCAGGGTGATCCCTCGGGCGCGGACCTCAGACCCAGGTCGGAGGCAGCATCGTCGTAGCGGTTGATGCGAGACGCGGCGATGCGAGTTACGTTGGAGCTATGAGGCTTGGGCCGCTTGTCCGAAGCCACGCCGTAGACGCGTTCGTCGTTGTCCTCGCAGTCCTCTGGCAGATCTTGATTTGGAGCGAGGGAGCGACGTTCACGATGGTGTCCGCGGGACTGCTAGCAACCCTCCCGCTGCTCCTGAGGCGCCGCTTCCCCTTTGGGGCGCCGGTCCTCGTCTTCGCCGTGCTCGTGGGTGTCTCCGTCGCAGATCCCAGGGCTGCCGCCCAAGGCGAGATCCTGACGCCCTTCTCCGCCCTCTCCCTCGCGCTCGCCTTCTGGTTTCTGGGCGGCCACAACAAGGGGGAGCAGGCGATCGCAGGCACGGCGATCGGCCTGGCGAGCATTGTTGCCGTGGGTCGGAGTCATGGGCTCGAGTTCGTCGTCACCGACGCCGACTCCGACCTCGGCATCGTCGGCCTCCTGCTCATCGTAGGCGGGCTCGCGGCAGCCGCCTTCGCGCTCCGGCGCCGAACGCACCGCGCCGTCCAGTTCGAGAAGCAGGCCGCCGCGCTCGAGCACGAGCGCGAGGAACGGGCGCGTGCTGCCGTCGCCGCCGAACGCGCCCGCATCGCTGGCGACCTCCACGACGTGATCGCGCACAGCGTCAGCGTGATGACCGTACAGGCCGGCGCCGCCCGGCTTCTCCTCGAGAAGGACCCGCCGCGGGCCCGCGGGCCGCTGCTCTCGATCGAGGAGACAGGTCGGGAGGCGCTCGCCGACATTCGGCGCTTGCTCGGGCTCCTGCGGGCAGACGAGGACGAGGCCGGACTGGCGCGGGAGGCGGAGGCCAATACGTTCGAGCCGGCACCCCGCGTGGCGGCGTCGTGACGCGACGCCTTACCCCCGAGCTCGCACGAGGGCACGTCTTCGACGCGCTCGTCGTGCTGCTCGCCTTGACCGCCGAGATCAAGGTCTGGGTCGTGCCCTGGTCCGGGCCGAAGGCCGTCTTCATCGTCGGCTCGCTCCTCTGGACGCTGCCGCTGCTCATGCGGCATCGTCTCCCCTTTGCAGCGCCGGTCTTCGCCTTCGCCGCGCAGGCCGGATCGGCCTTCGCCGATCCGACACTGGGAGCCGAGACGACCGCCTTCCTCGCGCTCCTCCTCACGTTCTGGGTGGTGGGAGCAGAGAACGAACGGAGCCAGGCGCTCGCGGGCGTGCTGATCGGCTTCGCCAGCATCGCAGTCGTCGCCCGGGTGGACGAGCGTCTGGGGTTCGAGGACGCGATTTGGGGGATCGTCTTCGGAGGGGCGGTGTCCCTCATCGCCCACACCCTTCGGCAGAGGGGGAGGCGTGCCGCAGAGTTCGAGGAACGGGCGGCGCTCCTCGAACACGAGCGGGAGGAGACGGAACGGGCCGCCGTCGTCGAGGAGCGGCGCCGGATCGCGCGCGAGCTGCACGACGTGATCGCCCATTCGGTGACGCTCATGACAGTCCAGGCAGGCGCGGCCCGCCTCTTACTCGCCGAGGATCCGGAGCGAGCGCGGGAGCCTGTCCTGTCGGTCGAGGAGACGGGTCGCCGTGCGCTGGCTGAGCTGCGGCGCATGCTTGGAATCCTGCGCCCGGACGAGGCCGAGGCGTCGCTCGCGCCCCAGCCGGGTCTCGCTCGTATCGACGATCTCCTGGCCCAGGCCCGCCGGGCGGGGCTCCCGGTCGAGCTCGCGATCGCAGGGGAAACGCGCGTCCTCCCGCCGGGAGTCGACCTCGCCGCCTACCGGATCGTGCAAGAGGCGCTCACGAACGCGCACAGGCACGCAGGCCCCGCGCACGCGCAGGTGTTCCTCCGGTATGGGAGCGAGGCTCTCGAGCTCGAGGTGACGACCGACGGACGCGAGGCGGCGAACGGCGCAGACCGCGGCGGGCACGGCCTCGTCGGCATGCGCGAGCGCGTCGCGCTCTACGACGGCACGTTCGAGGCGGGGCCTAGCACGGAAGGCGGCTACGTCGTGCGCGCACGCCTGCCGGTCGCCGTGAGCGAACGATGATCCGCGTCCTCATCGCCGACGACCAGGCGCTCCTGCGGGGCGGCTTCCGCATGATCCTGGAATCCCAGAAGGACATCGAGGTCGTAGGTGAGGCAGCGGACGGCCGGGAGGCCCTCGAGCAGGCAAATGCGCTCGAGCCCGACGTCGTGCTCATGGACATCCGCATGCCCGAGCTCGACGGGCTCGAGGCGACGCGACAACTCGTGCGCGGCGACGGCGCACCGCGCGTGCTCATCCTGACGACGTTCGACCTCGACGAGTACGTCTACGAGGCGATGAAGGCGGGCGCGAGCGGATTCCTGCTGAAGGAAGTCCGGCCCGAGCAGCTCGCCGACGCGGTCCGTGTCGTCGCCGCAGGAGAGACGCTCGTCGCCCCGGCGATCACACGCCGCCTAATCGAGGAGTTCGTGCGCCGACGGCCGCCGGGATCCGGCACACCGCCCGAGGTCTCGGAGCTGACCGAGCGTGAACTCGAGGTCTTCAAGCTCGTTGCGCGAGGACTCTCGAACAGCGAGATTGCCGCAAAGCTCTTCCTGAGCGAAGCAACCGTCAAGACACACATCACGCACGTCCTCGCAAAACTCGGGCTCCGCGATCGCGTGCAGGTCGTCGTGCTCGCCTATGAGTCGGGTCTCGTCCTCCCTCGGGCTGAGTAGCGCTCCTCCCCAGGGACGACACCGGGCCGACGAAGACCCGTCTCTGGGTCAGGCATTTTCCGACTCGCCGCCGACGATTTCTTGCTCCGGCTGGCCTAGCGTCCTTCTCGATATGAACGAGCCGCCAGACGGCGGCCGAACAGAAGGAGCGAAGGAAATGATCCATGCAGGCGACACGATCGAGAACCCCGTGACCGGCGAGCGAATCGTCTTCCTCGAAACCTCGCGGGAGACCGACGGCCAGGTAGTCGTCTTCGAGACGTTCGTGCAGCCGGACGGTTTCGTGGCGGCGGCGCACGTCCACCCGAAGCAGGAGGAGCGGTTCGAGATCCTGTCGGGCACGCTCGGCCTCAGGATGGGCGGCGAAGAGATCGTCGCCGGCCCGGGCGAAACGGTCACGATCCCGGCCGGCACTCCGCACCGGTTCTGGAACGCGGGTGAGGTCGAAGTGCGTTTCCGCTGCGAGGTGCGCCCGGCGCTGCAGTTCGAGCAGCTCGTCGAGACGATGTTCGCGCTCGCGGCCGACGGCAAGACGAACAAGAAGGGCATGCCGAATCCGCTGCGCCTGGCCGTAATC
This sequence comes from uncultured Thermoleophilia bacterium, assembly GCA_963827525.1. Lineage (GTDB taxonomy): Bacteria > Actinomycetota > Thermoleophilia > Gaiellales > Gaiellaceae > GMQP-bins7. Next base: position 313 of record CAWHBH010000025.1, on the reverse strand, counting down.
GCCCGCGCACACTTCGACATCGTGCGGCTTCCGTTCCCGCCCGACCTTTGTCCAGCGGCTCGGCCTCGCGCTCGGCGCCCCGCTGGGCCGCATCCTCGGCTACGCCCCGACGTACGAGGCAACTGGCGAGCCTCTCCCCGCAAACGCATAGTCGATGAAGCAGCGCTTGTTCATCGGCGTGATTGTTCTCGCCGTCCTGCTTCTGGCGTTGGGTGGTCTGACCGTCCGCGTGACCCGAGCGACCGTACGGTCCGTCCTCCAGCGGAGGAGGGCGACAAGGCAGCGGCTCAGCGCCGTGCCCGTCGGTCGGCAA
>CAWHBH010000024.1:0-17919 GCA_963827525.1 uncultured Thermoleophilia bacterium | reverse complement strand
GGAAAATCGCCGTACGCGACGCCCGACTCCGCCGCGATCCAGTCCATGATCTCGCGGTACCCGTCGGTGTCGTACACCGACATGACGTCCTGAAGGATTGCACTACCGCGCTCGAGGCCGAGGCCGGTGTCGATGTTCTGCGCGGGAAGCGGCGTCAGCGTGCCGTCGACGTGCAGCTCGTACTCCATGAAGACGAGGTTCCAGAACTCGAGATAGCGCTCGCAGCGTGTGCACCCCGGTGCGCAGTCCGGTTCCCCGCAACCGTGCTCAGGGCCCCAGTCGTCGAAGATCTCCGAGTCCTGGCCACAAGGCCCAGGCCCTCCGACCGACCAGAAGTTCTCGGACGTCGGCAACGGCACGATCCGCTCTGCGGGCATGCCGATCTTCTGCCAGAGGTCGATCGCGACCTCGTCGGGGCCAAGTGAGAGCTGCGGGTCGCCGGCGTGGACAGTCGCCCACACACGATCCCAGTCGAGCCGCATGCGCTCGCGCACGAACTCGGTCGCGAGCTCGATCGCACCCTCCTTGTAGTACTGCCCGAACGAGAAGTTGCCGAGCATCTCGAAGAGCGTGAGGTGCGAGCCGTCGAGCCCGACGTCGTCGATGTCGGGCGTCCGGAAACACTTCTGTGCGGTCGTGATGAGCGGTGCGGGCGGTGTCTCCCCGACCCAGGAAATACGGCATCTGCGTCTGCATCCCGGCCGATGTGAACAGTGTCGAATGGTCGTCTGCCCGTGGAACGAGCGACGCAGAGGGACATCGCAGATGCCCCTTCTCCTCGAAGAAAGCGAGGAAACCCTTCGCGCAGCTCGGCGGTCGTACGCACGAAGTGGATTCTACGAACGGCCGGGCATGCCCTGGTCCGTGTGCTACCCGGGAGGCACATGAGTCGGCGCCTGCTCGGCCGGCGTTCCGAAGCTCCCAGTCGAGCTCGGTCTCGGCCTTCGCCGCTGCGTCCTTGGCGACGTGCATCGCCTCGCCCACGTCGCGACGGGCACGGAAGGCGGCGAAGCCGTGGGAGACGCCGGCAGCGAGCCCTGTGACCTTCTTCACGGGCGCCGTGATCACCGTGGAGACGGCGCGAACCGCCGTGTCGGCGCTGTCGGCCATCGAAACCGCGCTGTCGGTGACGACGTCGAGCTTGTCGAGCTGGTCATTCACCCGATCGACGGTGCCTCCCGCTTTGACGATCACGGGTAGGAGGTCGCGCTCGGTGCCCTTGATGAACGACGAGAGCCGCGCGAAGGTTCCACCGAGCCGCACGAGCATGTAGGCAAGCCCCAGGCCGCCCACGACGAAGAATGCGGCGAGCGCATAGTCGAGAACGTCGCCCGAAGTCGAGGCCAGGCCGGTCATCGCCGGCATCCTAGTGATCTCTCCGGGAAACACGCCAGCGGGCTTCACGGAGACCACCTAGTGACTCGATTCAGGCGACGTCGGTGATCACACCGGCACCGACGACGGCGTCGTCCTCGTATACGACGGCAACCTGCCCACGGGCTACGCCGTGCGCCGGTTCCTCGAGCTGAAGGGAGAAGCCCTCGTTCCCGGCCGTCACGGACGCATCCACGGCGGGAGATCCGTAGCGAAGCTTTGCCTCGCCACGAGTGACCGGGACATACAGGCGACCGTCGACGTCGATTCGCGTTGCTGCGAGCGACTCACGGTGGCCGACAACGACCGCGTTCGAGACGCGGTCAGTTCGCAGCACGTAGAGCGGTCGGGACGCGACCACGCCGAGCCCACGTCGTTGCCCGGCAGTAAATCGCCAATAGCCGTCGTGCCTGCCGACAACGCGCCCGTCCTCGTCCACGATCGGACCGTCTTCGGACCGAAGACCTTGTCGTTCGAGAAAGCCTCGATAGTCGCCGCCCCCGAGGAAGCAAGCCTCCTGGCTCTCGGATCGACCAGCTGCGGCGAGCCCTGCGCTCGCGGCTTCGGCCCGCGTCTCCTCCTTCGTCTGCGCACCGAGCGGGAATCGCACCCGAGCGAGCGTGTCGGAACCGAGCGTTGCAAGCATGTAGGACTGGTCTTTTCGAGCATCGGCTGCCCGTGCGACGAGCAGCATCTCGTCACGCTCGACGATGCGCGCGTAGTGGCCCGTCCAGAGAGTGTCGGCTCCCGCGCGCGATGTGAACGACAGCAGCTCGTCGAAGCGGAATGCGCCGTTGCAGCGAACGCAGGGATTCGGTGTCTCGCCCGCCTCGTACCCATCCGCAAACGGCTGCACGACCACGCGGCGAAACTCCTCGCGAAGATCCAGCGTCACGTGGGGCAGACCAAGCGAGTGGCAAGTACTCCGCGCGGCCGCAACCGCTGCCGGTGAGCAGCACGCGCGCTCGGTATCCGGCGCGGCGGGATCCTGCCAGAGACGCAAAGTGACGCCAATCGCGTTCGGTGCCGCCCGCAGCAGCGCGACGGCGCTGTCGACACCTCCGCTCATCGCGACGACTGACCGACCCGGCTCCGGCTTCGCGACAAAGACCTGGCCCAGCGCCGATGCGAGCGCCTCGACGGCGATCGGTTCGCCGGTCACCGCGGCGGCCTCGAGCAACGTCAAGCCGACGAGAGGACGTTCGAGCCCATCGGCATCTGCGTCGACGATAGCGTCGCCACGCACGCACAGACGAACTGCAGACCACTCGCCTCCGCGGGTCGCATCTCCGAGAACGTCGACCGTCGTCATGAGGCCAGGCTAGATGATCGGATGCGGAGATCAGCCAACTTCGACCGCAGCGCCGAGAGGTGCTCCACCCTGCCGATGAAACCACGGCCGCCGAGAACCTGGCGAACCAGGTGGGTGCCGTGCGGAGCGTCGGCACTGCCTAGCTCCGACGCCGGCTCCCTTCACGTGTCTGTTGGTTCACGTTTGAGCCGTGGCCACGCACAGGGTCGAGCGGTCGTATCCTACCCGCCGCTCTCGGCCGCGAACCGCCACTCGAGCTCGACCGTCCCGTCCAGCCCGAGAATCGTCGCCAGCTCGTCGGTGACCTCGAGCTGCCGGCCAGGCTCGACGAGCGCGTTGTCGATCACGTCCGTGAGCACCTGGGTGTCGCCGTAGCGGAGCACGACCTTTGCGCCGCACGGAAGGACGGGGTGCGTCACGCCGAGGGACTTCGGGGCGAGCACCTGCCCGCACGTCGTTCGCTGCGCGTCGCCCGTCACCCCTCGTGATCCGGCGAAGGCGTTGTTCCAGCCCGCCGGTGCGGGCGCACTCGTGAGAGCCGCTGACCCCGGATCGGTGGCGCGCTGCTCGATCACGGCGATGGCGGAGACGGCGGCGAGAAGTGCGATGGCGCCGAGGAGCACGAGGCGCTGGTGGAACGAGCTAGTCACGATCGGAAGTGTCGCGGACGCGGCAGCCGGTGTGACATGCGGGGCGGCATCAAAGTGCGATCTCCGGAGGCGCGCCGCAGAAGAATCCGGCTCCAACTGCCCCCAGGGGATCCCCGAGATCCCTGTGGTCAGCATATCGCCGAAGCTTGGACAGAGGAGTAACGCCTTCGTTCCGAGTTTGCACAACTTGTGGCTCCCGGCTCGGCGATCGGGCTACTTCGGCTCCTCGAGGAGACGAATGCCGAGCTCGGCCAGCTGTGCCGGGGTCACCTCGGATGGAGCACCGCTCATCGGATCGAGCCCGGCCTGATTCTTTGGAAACGCGATGACGTCGCGAAGATTCGGTTCGCGCGCAAGCACCATCACGGTCCGATCGATCCCAAGCGCGATTCCACCGTGCGGTGGGGCACCCATGGCGAGTGCGTCGAGCAGGAAGCCGAACTTCGATCGCTGTTCCTCGGGACTGAGGGACAGGGTGTCGAACACGCGTGCCTGTAGCTCGGGCTCGTGAATACGGAACGAGCCTCCTCCGAGCTCGTTCCCGTTCACCACAAGGTCGTATGCGTAGGCGAGCGCAGCCGCCGGCTCAGCGTCGAAGCGGTCCCGCCAGGCGTCCGTCGGGCGAGTGAACGGATGGTGCTTCGCGTTCCAGCGACCTTCGTCCTCGTCCCACTCGAACATCGGGAAGTCGTCGATCCACACGAACGTGAAGATCTCGTCGGCGATCAGAGCGAGCTCACGTCCTAGATGGAGGCGAAGGTTCCCGAGCACACGTGAGGTCATCTCCCACGAATCAGCACAGAAGAGAAGCGACTCGCCCGGCTCGACCCGGAGGGCGGTGATCTCGGCTTCAGACAGGAATTTCAAGATCGGCGAGCGCATTTCCCCCGACTCGCTGTCGCGCATGAGGTAGGCCAGCCCCTTCGCGCCACGCTCCTTTGCAGTTTCCTCTATGCGGTCGAGCTCAGTCCGCGAGTACGTACGCGGCACGCGCAGGAAGCGAACCGACTCCGCGCCCGCAAAGACGCCGAACGAGGAGCCTCGCGTCACCACCGTGGCGTCCTCGATCTCGAGTCCGAACCGCGTGTCCGGCTTGTCCGACCCGAAGCGTCGATCGGCCTCCTCGTACGTCATCCGCGGGAAGGGTGTCGTGACCTCGACACCCAGGCACTCGCGCCAGATCGAGCCGAACATCCGCTCGACCAACACAAAGAGCTCCTCGCGATCCGGGAACGACATCTCGACATCGAGCTGAGTGATCTCCTGAACACGGTCCGCTCGAAGATCCTCGTCCCGGAAGCAGATCGCTATCTGGTAGTAGCGATCGAAGCCGGCAACCATCGTCAGCTGCTTAAGGATCTGCGGGCTCTGCGGAAGGGCGAAGAAGCGTCCTTTCTGGAGACGACTAGGTACGACGAAATCGCGTGCGCCCTCGGGTGTGGGCTTGAAAAGGATCGGCGTCTGAATGTCGAGGAACCCGGCCGATTCCATCTCGCGCCGGATGATTCCGACCATCTGCGCACGTAGACGCAGGTTGCGTTGGAGCTTCTCGCGCCGCAGATCCAGCCAGCGATAGCGCAGGCGCAGCGTCTCGTCGACGCCTTCTTCGTCGAGCTGGAACGGCAGCGGGGTCGAACGGGAGACGATCTCGAGCTCGTCGACTTGGAGCTCGACCGCACCGGTCGGCATGTGCTGATTCACGGTCTCCGGCGAGCGCGCGACCACCTCACCCCTGGCCTGGAGGACGAATTCGTTGCGAATCTCCTTGGCGAGCTCAGCGGCCGCGGCGGCGCGCTCCGGGTTGATGACGAGCTGCATGAGCCCCGAGCGATCTCGGAGATCCACGAACACGAGCCCTCCATGGTCACGTCGTCGCGCGGCCCAGCCCGCGAGCGTCAGGGTCTGCCCCACGTGCTCGGGGCGCGGCTCTCCGCACATGAGATCACGCCAGCTCACGGCGACAGTCTCCCGGAGACCTCATCGTGCCCCACCTCTTCGTCGGGCACGCCCGCTCGCCGGATGAGGGCCCGCTCGGGCCCGACGATGAGGGTCACCGCTGCTCCGAGCCTCGCTGCCTGGGTGAGCTGGCCCTTAACCGAGCGGCCAGCGTAGTCGGTGTCGCAGGCGAGACCGAGCTCGCGCAGCCCGGCTAGCCATTTTGGGACGAGCTCGCGGGGCGCCCCCAGCTCCGAGACAAAGAAGACGTCGATCGTCGGCACCTCAGCGACGCCGACCCCCTCTTCGTCGAGCGCGATCAGCAGCCGTTCGATCCCGGCGCCGAACCCGACACCGGGAGTAGGCGGCCCGCCGATCTCCTCGACCAGGTAGTCGTAGCGCCCGCCACCCGAGAGCGTCGCGTTCTCGTTGTCGAGCGGACCGACGAACTCCCATGTCGTGCGCGAGTAGTAGTCGAGGCCACGCACGAGGGTCGGCGCGAGGGTGTAGTCGACGCCCGTCGCGTCGAGGTCCGCGCGCACGGCCGCGAACCGTTCGGCGCACTCGGCGCACAGTGAGTCGCCGATCTTCGGCGCCTCGTCGAGTGCGGCACGCACTCCCTCGGGCTTCGCCTGGTAGTTGTCGAATACGCGCAGAGGGCTCGTGTCCGCCTTGCGCAGGGTCTCGGCGTCGAGCCTGTCCCGGTTCGTCGCGAGCCATCCGTTCAGCTCCGCGAGGTATGCGGGTCGGCACTCGCGGCAGCCGATCGAGTTCAGCTCGAGTTCATAGCGCGTCACGCCGAGTCGGCGCAGAAGCGTGTCGTAGAGCTGGATCAACTCCGCGTCGATCGCCGGGTCGTCGCTTCCGATCGCCTCGACCGAGGCCTGCCAATGCTCACGGTAACGCCCTCGCCCCGGCGCCCCGTAGCGGTACATGGAGGCGATCGTGAAGAGCTTCGCCGGCTGCGGGTCGCGATGCAGCCCGTGCTCCACGTACGCGCGACAGATCGGCGCGGTGCCCTCCGGCCGGAGGGTGAGCGATCGGTCCGACCGGTCGGCGAAAGTGTACATCTCCTTTTGCACGACATCGGATCCCTCACCGGACGTGCGCGCGAAAAGAGCAGTGTCCTCGAACACCGGCGTCTGAATCGCCCGGTAGCCGTAGAGCGAGCAGAGCCGCTCGATCTCGCCGGTGACGCGGTTCCAGAGCGGTTGCTCGGCCGGGAGGATGTCGTGCGTGCCGCGAGGACGCTCGATCTTGGCGGCGTCGCTCATCCAGCGCGCTCCGCGCGCAGCTCGGCCAGGAATGGATTACGCGCGAGCTCCTCGCCGAGCGTCGTGGCGGGACCATGGCCCGGATACACGACCGTCTCAAGGGGCAAGGCTTCCACGAGCGAACGAATCGATGCGACGAGCGTGTCCCAGTCCGATCCGGGAAGGTCGGTTCGACCTACCGAGCCGGCGAAGAGCACGTCGCCGGAGAACAGACAGTTGTCGGCGGAATACGCGAGGTGCGCAGGCGAGTGCCCGGGGACCGACAGGACATCGAATTCGATCCCCGCAACCTCGATCGATTCCCCACCCGACAGGAGCACGTCGGGTGAATACGCACGCATCGGGATCGTCGCGGGCGTGAACGGCTCAGGGTTCTCCAGGAGCTCGCGCTCTCCCTCGGCCATGTACACAGGCGCTCCGGCACTCTCGGCGAGGTCGGCGACGCCCAAAAGGTGATCCCAATGCCCATGGGTCACGAGGATGGCACCGCAGCGCGTGCCGAGCTGCGCCAGCCGAAGGCGGAGATCCGTCGCATCGCCGCTCGGGTCGACGACGACTGCCTCAGGCGCGTCGACGCTTGCGCGGACGACGTAGCAGTTGGTTCCCATCGGTCCGAGCGAAAGCTGTTCGACGCGAAGCGCCATCGTGGAAGCCTCGTTAGCTTTCGCCCCGGCCGTCGGCTTGCTCGCGTCGTGCGAGACGCCTCTTGTAGGAGCGATAGAACACTCCGTCGAGGAGGAAGCTGAACGGCACGAAGATGGCGACGATGAGTGCGGCCTGCGTTATCTGCTGACTCAGCGTGAGGTCGTTCGAGAGCAGCATCACGGTGACGAGCATGATCGGCGCGAAGACGAGCCCGCGCTTCAGTGTCCTGCGCCACGACGGAGGCTGAGGCACTTTTCCAGATCGCGAGGGCGCAGCGCGCGATCGCGAGTCCGGCTTCGGGGAGGAGACGTCCTCAGGGTCGAGCTCGTTGCCCTCGGCGTCCTCCCAGACGTACTCGTGACGTTGCTCTTTCGCGCGGCGGCGGCGCTGTTTCCGCGTCGGCATCCAGCGATTATGCCCGCCGTGTCCAGGCGATCTCGCCTTCTTGGATCACGGTGTGCACGACGTCGCCTCCCAGGTGGTACGCAAGGTGACGCCAGTCGTCCGCGGCCACGAGAAGCACGTCCGCGTCGAACCCCGGAGCAAGTCGCCCTTTTCGATCGGCCCGCGCGAGCACGTGGGCGGCATTGACCGTGCACGCGGTGAGTGCTTCCTCGGGCGAAAGCCGCAGCTGCGTTGCGGCGAGCGAGCAGACGAGCGGCAGGCTCTCGCAGAATGCGCTGCCCGGGTTGAAGTCGGTGGCGAGCGCGATCGCGGCGCCCGCGTCAACGAGAGCACGCGCCGGAGGCATCGGGCGAGCGAGGAAGAGAGCACTGGCCGGCAGGAGCACTCCCACGACGTCGCTCGCCGCGAGCAACGCGATCCCGTCACTGCCCGTGCTTTCGAGATGGTCGACCGATCTGGCGCCGAGCTCGATCGCAAGAGGGATCGCCCCGGCCTCCGTGAACTGGTCGCCGTGAAGGCGAAGCTCCAGCCCCGCAGATCGTGAGGCTGTCAAGTACCGACGCGCCTGCTCGACATCGAACGCGCCACGCTCGAGGAAGACGTCGGCCGCTTCGGCGAGCCTCGCTGCTTCCGGAAGAACTTCCGTGACCAAGAAGTCGACGTACGCGTCCGCGCCGTCGGCGGCAAACTCCGGCGGCAGCGAGTGGGCGCCGAGCCAGGTCGGAATACCTCCTGCGCGCTCGATGACACGAAGCTGCGCGAGCTCCGTCTCGCTGTCTAGCCCGTAACCCGATTTCGCCTCGAACGTCGTCGTACCGGCTCGAAGCATCCAGCTTCGATGCCGAGCAAGAGCGGCGGCGAGGCCGGCCTCGCCCGCCTCGCGCGTCGCGTGTACCGTGGAGAGGATCCCACCGCCCGCGGCATGGAGCTCCTCGTAGGTCGCTCCGGACGCGCGGAGCGCGAACTCCTCGACGCGGTCTCCGGCGAAGCACGCATGTGTATGGCAGTCCACGAGGCCAGGGACGGCCGAGAGCCCGCGCCCGTCGAGCTCTTCCACATCACCGGTGAACGCCGGAACGCGCCGCATTGGCCCGACGTCGACGACCCGTCCTTCCTCGCAGAGGATGTACGCGTCCTTCGTCACTTCCAGCGTCCGCAGAGCCTCTCCACGCAAGGGCGCGGTTCTGCCGGCCGGCGACGCCACCTGCGAGAGGTCGCGGATCAGCAGCCTCGGGTTTCCGCCTTCTGTCGGAGTCACGACGCGGAGTGCGGGATCGAGGGCAGGTCGACACCGCCTTCCCGCGCCGTAGCCAGCGCCTCTTCGTAGCCAGCATCGGCGTGACGCATCACGCCCGTACCGGGGTCGGCCGTGAGCACGCGCTCGAGCCTCTCCGCCGCGGCGTCGGTGCCGTCGGCGACCACCACCATTCCGGCGTGGATCGAGTTGCCGATCCCGACGCCGCCGCCATGGTGAACGCTCACCCACGTCGCGCCCGCTGCAACGTTCAGCAGTGCGTTGAGGATCGGCCAGTCCGCGATCGCGTCGGAACCGTCGCGCATCGCCTCTGTCTCACGATACGGCGAGGCGACGGAGCCCGAGTCGAGATGATCGCGCCCGATCACCACCGGAGCGGAGACGGCACCCGACCGCACGAGATCGTTGATGACGAGCCCGGCTCGCGCACGATCGCCGTACCCGAGCCAGCAGATCCGCGCCGGCAGCCCCTGGAAGGCGACGCGAACGGGAGCGAGCTCGAGCCATCGCTGGAGCAAGACATCGTCCGGAAAGAGTCGTCCGAGCTCACGGTCGATCTCGGCGATGTCGGCCGGATCGCCCGAGAGGACCGCCCACCGAAACGGCCCGATACCTCGACAGAAGAGCGGCCGGATATACGCCGGGACGAAGCCCGGATATGAGAATGCCTCCTCTACGCCAGCTTCATGTGCCTCCCCTCGCAGGTTGTTGCCGTAATCGAAAACGTAGCAACCCATGCGGACGAACTCGAGCATTGCCCGCACGTGCGCCGCGATCGACTCGGATGCAAGGCGTAGATACCGCTCGGGCTCTCGCGCGCGCAGCGATGCGGCCTCCTCGAAGGGCACCTCTGCCGGGACGTACCCGGTGAGTGGATCGTGCGCGGCCGTTTGGTCGGTGACGAAGTCGAATGTCTCACGCCGGCGTACGAGCTCCGAGAAAACGTCGGCAGCGTTGCCGAGCAGCCCGACCGATAGTGCCCTTCGTTCGCCTGCGGCGGCTCTCACTCGGCTGACCGCGTCGTCCAGAGAAGCAGCCGCCTCGTCGAGGTAGCCGGTCTCGAGGCGGCGCTCGATACGAGTCGGATCGACCTCGACACACAGGATCGCGGCTCCGGCCATGGTCGCCGCAAGGGGCTGTGCCCCACCCATTCCTCCGAGCCCGGCGGTGAGAATCGTCCGGCCCGCCAAGTCCGGGGATCCGAAGTGCTTCTCGCCCGCTGCTGCGAACGTCTGGTAGGTGCCCTGCAGGATCCCCTGCGTCCCGATGTATATCCAGCTGCCCGCCGTCATCTGGCCGAACATCGTCAGGCCCTCCGCCTCGAGCCTGCGGAACTCGTCCCAGGTCGCCCACCGCGGCACGAGCAGCGAGTTCGCGATCAGCACCCGCGGTGCCCAATCGCTCGTCCGGAAGACGCCGACAGGCTTCCCGCTCTGGACGAGCAGCGTCTCGTCTCCCTCGAGCCGTAGCAGCGTCCTCACGATCTCCTTCAGGGCTGTGTGAGTCCGCGCGGCACGGCCCGAACCGCCGTAGACCACCAGGCGCTCGGGATGCTCTGCGACTTCGGCGTCGAGGTTGTTGAGAAGCATCCGAAGCGGGGCCTCGGTCTGCCACGAGCGCGCATTCAGCGTCGTGCCACGAGGAGCCCGGATCGTGCCGAGGTCTCCACACAGCGCATCGACCGCAGCGTCGGAGATCTGCACGCCGGTCACGCGAGCGGCCCGATCTCGCTCTCCGCAGCCGCAAGAACCGCGCCAGCGCGGATCGCACTCGCGACGCGCTCGATGTCCGCGCTCAGCGAGCGATCATCGACAAGCCTGTCCGAGAAGGTGCGCACGACGTCGTGGACTGCGCAGACCCCTTCTCCCGGGCGAAGCGGAGCCAGGAACTCGATTGCCTGTGCACCGGCGAGAAGCTCGATAGCGAGCGTCCGCTCGGCGTTGTCGAGGACGCGAAGCGCCTTCAGCCCCGCTGCGTTGCCCATCGACACGTGATCCTCCTGCCCCGCACTGGTGGGGATCGAGTCCACGCTCGCCGGGTGCGCATACACCTTGTTCTCGGAGACGAGCGCGGCCGCGACGTACTGCGGGATCATGAACCCGGAGTTCAGGCCACCCTCCTCGACGAGGAACGGCGGAAGCCCCTCGGAGAGCGTGGGGTTGACCATTCGCTCGATCCTGCGCTCGGAGATGCTCGCGAGCTCGGCGACCCCGATGGCGAGCGCGTCGAGGGCGAAGGCGAGCGGCTGGCCGTGGAAGTTTCCGGCCGAGACGATCTCGCTCTCCTCGAGCAGTACGAGCGGATTGTCGGTCGCGGCGTTGAGCTCGACGGACACGGTTGCTTCCACGTAATCCAGGAGGTCGCGGCACGCACCGTGTACCTGCGGAGCACACCGAAGCGAATACGCGTCCTGAACCTTGTCGCACCAGCGGTGGGACTCGATGATGGCCGAGCCCTCGAGCAACCGCCAGACGTTCGCTGCAGCATCCTGCTGGCCCTTGAGCGGCCTGGCACGGTGAACGGCGGGCGTGAAGCTCGTTCGGGAGCCTTGGAGCGCTTCGAGCGAAAGCGCACACGCCAAGTCCGCTGTCGCCGCGAGCCGTCGCGCGCGTGTGATCCCGAGCGCGGCCATTGCAGCCATGAACTGCGTCCCGTTGACGAGTGAGAGCCCCTCTTTGCTCGCCAGCCGGATCGGTGACAGACCAACGCTGCGAAGCGCTTCACCGCCCTCTAGTCGGCGACCCTCCACGACCGCCTCGCCCTCCCCGATGAGCGGCAACGCCAGGTGAGCCAGGGGCGCAAGATCGCCGCTCGCACCGACCGACCCGCGCGCGGGGACGACCGGAACGACTCCGCGATTGAGGCACTCGACCAGCAGCTCGACCGTGGTGACGTGCGCGCCCGAGAACCCCTTGGCGAGCGTGTTCGCGCGCAGGAGCATCGCCGCTCGAACGATCTCGTCCGGATACGGCTCGCCAACGCCGCATGCATGGCTCCGGAGAAGCCGCACCTGGAGCTCTTCGGCCTTGTCCTCGGGGATATGAGTGGACACGAAACGGCCGAATCCGGTATTCACGCCGTAGGTGTGCTCGCCGTGAATCGAATCGACAAGCTCCCGTGCGGCACGCATCCGATCCATCGCAGTCGCGGACACCTCTGCGACAGCGTCACCGAATACGACATCCCAAACATCGGCGAGTGTGAGATCTTCCCCGGTCAGGGCGATCGTCCGCGTCACGAGCGGAGTTTAGTAGTCGCTCCGGGAAGTCCCGAACCCCTTCGCGCGGCTGCGAACACGTCGCAGGCCGTCGTCCTCAGTCGGCCACATAGCTATGGGTATGCGGCCTCCCTGCGTCCTAGGCCTGCTCGGTTCTCGCCGGCGAATGGGCACCGGACTTCCCGGAGAGACCACGAGATCCGAGCACTCGTTCGAGCACATGCGCCTCGTCGATGCCTGGTAGCTCGACGCCTGCAGCTCCTGCGGCCAGCAGAGCTCGCTCGGGGACGAGCCCCACGAGCTCGCCCCTGCTTACGGCGACGCCGCGCGTCTTCGCCTCGGCCCTCACTCGCTCGACCACCACGTGAAGGGGCGCCCGCTCGATGTCGACGACGTTCATGCTCACCTGAACTCGACCGGAGCCCGGAAGCCGGAGCCCGATCGCCTGCACGCCGGCCATCCCGCCGCTCGACTCACGCACCGCTTCCGCGACCGCGCGAGCGATGCCGACGTCCTCCGTCTCGAGGTCGAGGTTGTACGCGACGAGCAGACGTCGAGCGCCGACCAGGACGGCGCCCGACCTCGGGTCGATTCGCCGAGGGCCCGCGTCCGGAACGAGCTCGCCGCTTTCCACGCGGCGTCGCAGCTTCTCGAGCCCGCTGCGCCGGAAGTCCGTAGGCCGTCGGCCACCTCCGATCTCGCCGTAGAGAAAAACCGGTAAGTCGAGCTCCTCGCCGATCCGTCGCGCGACCCGGCTTGCGCGTCGTTTTCGCGAGATCCATGTCCTCGTCAAGGAACGGAACGAGCGGGACGACGTCGACGGCGCCGACTCTCGGATGTACCCCCGAATGTGTACGCAGGTCGACCAGCGCGACCGCGGCTGAAATCCCGGCGAGCAGTGCATCTGTCAGCGATCCCGGTTCGCCTGCGAGCGTGAATACAGCTCGGTGGTGATCCGGATCGAAGTGCACGTCGAGGACGCTCGCGCGCTGCTCGAACGCCCGCTCGATCGTCGCGAGCACGGCGGCGTCGCGCCCCTCGGACACGTTGGGCACAGCCTCGAGCACGATCCGTACCCTACGAGGCCGTGTCTCCTGATGAGGATACGAGTGCCCGGCCTGCGGCGCGTCGCACCTTCGCACGGTTGATCCGCTTCCTCCGTCCATACCGCGCGTCGCTGATCGTCTCGTCGCTCCTCGCGATCGCCTCGCAGATAGCGGGCATCCTGGTGCCGGTCATCACAGGAGTTGTGATCAACGAGCTCTCGGGGGATCCCGACACACGCCTGCTCACCCTCGAGATCGCAGCCGTCATAGGGCTCGGGCTCGTGCGCGGAGTTCTCATGTACGGGCGCAGGGTGATCTCGGGCAGGCAGGCGCTCGCGGTGGAATACGACCTCCGTGACGATCTCTACTCGCATCTTCTTCGACTGTCCTTCGGCTTCTACGACCGCAGCCAGACGGGGCAGCTCATGTCGCGGGCGACGATCGACCTCCAGTCGGTGCGCTTTTTCCTCGGCTACGGGCTGATCTTCTTCGCTCAGCACGTCGTGACCGTCCTCGTCGTGACCGTGGTTCTCGTCGTATACAGCTGGCAGCTCGCGCTCGTGGCGCTCGCGATCACGCCCGTGATCGCGCTCACCGCGTATCGGTACAGCCGCGTCTCCCACCCCGTGCTCCGAGAGGTGCAGGAATCCCTCGCGGAGGTCGCGACGGTTGCGGAGGAGTCGATCGCAGGCGTACACGTCGTCAAGTCCTTCTCACAGGAGACGCGCCGAACGGAGGACTTCACCACCGCGGCCGACACCGTCTTCGTGCGCACGCTCGCGGCGAACAGGCAGCGGGCCCTGTATGTCCCGCTGATGGCGTTTCTGCCTCTCATGGCTCAAGCCTTCGTGTTGCTCGCTGCCGGCCGCATGGTGATCTCGGGCTCGCTCACGCTCGGCGCTTTCTTCGCGTTCAATCTCCTGCTCGCGATGCTCGTCATGCCGCTCCGCATGCTCGGGATGTGGATCGGTCAGGCGCAGCGGGCGATCGCAGCCGGCGAACGGATCTTCGAGATCCTCGACGAGCCAGAAGAGATCGACGACCGACCGGGTGCGGTGGCACTCCCACCGGGGCCTGGCCGGGTCGTCTTCGAGAACGTCACCTTCGGCTATGACCCCGCCCGACCCGTCCTCGAGGGGGTCAGCCTCGACATCCCTGCCGGGCGCACGGTGGCGCTGATCGGGCCGACTGGCTCCGGCAAGACCACGCTCGCAGCTCTTGTCCCGCGGTTCTACGACACGACGGCCGGACGAGTGCTCGTCGACGGTGTGGACATCCGCGACCTCGAGCGCAGGACTCTGCGCCGAGAGATCGGCGTGATATCTCAGGATCCTTTCCTCTTCTCGGCGTCGATCCGCGACAACATCGCGCTCGGAATACCCGGTGCGCCGTCCGAGGCCGTCGAGGCGGCGGCGCGGGCGGCGCAGGCCCACGAGTTCATCCTCGAGCTGCCGCAGGGGTACGACACCGTGGTCGGTGAACGCGGGATCACGCTCTCGGGCGGTCAGCGGCAGCGGATAGCGATCGCGCGCGCGTTGCTGATCGACCCGCGCATCTTGATTCTCGATGACGCGACCGCGTCGGTCGATGCGACCACCGAAGCCAGGATCCGCACCGGCCTGCGCGCGGTCATGAAGGGACGGACGACGATCATCATCGCCCACCGGTTGTCGACGATCGCGCTCGCCGACGAGATCGCCGTGATCGACCACGGCACGATCGTCGCGCGCGGCTCGCAGGCGGAACTGCTCGAGGAGAGCGCCGTCTTCCGCGAGATCCACGAGCACGGGCTTCTTCAGCAGATGGTCGCCGGGTGATTTCTCGAGGGCACCCATCACGTTCCGCCGGCTGTCCGCGCGTCCGCCAACTGGTGCACTCTTGTGCCGAAGGCGTTTCCCACCTGCGCGCGGTTCCGCGTTACGCTGGCAGCGGGTGGTGGGCTGGGGTGCCCCAACAGGGGGCTCGCCGAAAATGAAGGTCTGGCAGGCGGGCAGCCACCTCACCGATCACCGAGACGCTCGCGTCGACGACTGGACGTGGCGGCAGACGCGTCGGCGGATCCGTGTGCTCCTGCGTCTCGCGCGCCCCTACAAGGGGCGAACGGCTCTCGCGGTCGTCACGCTCATCGGCTACACGCTCGTCGCTCTCCTCCCGCCGTATCTTGCCAAGGTCGCCGTCGACGACGGAATCACGGCGCGCGACTTGCAAGCGCTCACTGCCGTCGTCGTGGTGTTTGTCGCCGCAGGCTTCGCCGCGTTCGCTCTGTCGGGTGCGCAGACCTACTTCACGGGTTGGGTAGGAGAGCGGGCTCTTGCCGACCTGCGGATCCAGCTCTTCGAGCATCTCCAGCGACTCTCGCTCGGCTACTACGAGCGAAACCGCACTGGGGCGATCATCAGTCGCATCACGAACGACGTCGAGGCGCTCGACCAGCTCGTGACGGACGGGATCTCCAGTCTCGTTCAGAACTCGCTCCTCCTCGTCGGAACTGCAGTCGTTCTGTTCCTGCTCGACTGGCGACTGGCGATTGCGACCCTCATCGTCCTTCCGCTCATGGCGGTCGCCACGGCGTGGTTCCGCTCGAGATCGAACCGTGCCTACAAGCGCGTCCGCGAGCGGCTCGGCCTCGTCACGGCGACGCTCGCCGAGGACATCTCCGGGATGCGGGTCGTCCAGTCGTTCACGCGCGAGCCCACGAGCCAGGCCACGTTCCGCGGCGTCAACGAGCGTTACCGGGAGGCGAACTACGAGACGGTCGTGCTCAACGGCCTCTACTTTCCGGCGGTCGACGTACTCTCGTCCGTTGCGACCGCCATCGTCCTCGGCCTTGGCGGCGCGCTGGTCGTCAGCGGTGACATCACGATCGGCACATTGCTCGCCTTCACGCTCTATCTCGCCAACTTCTTCGATCCCGTCCAACAGCTCTCTCAGCTCTACAACACGTTCCTCTCGGCGACCGCCGCCCTCGACCGCATCACCCACGTGCTCGACGAAGAGCCCGATGTGGTCGATGCCCCGCACGCCGGCGAGCTCCCCGAGATCGACGGCCGCGTGCGGTTCGAGAACGTCCGGTTCGGGTACGGGGACCTGCCCGAGGTGCTCCACGACTTCGACCTCGACGTCCCGCCTGGGACGACCGTCGCCCTCGTCGGGCACACGGGTGCGGGGAAATCCACGATCGCGAAGCTGCTCACGCGCTTCTACGACCCTCGGGCGGGCCGGATCACCATCGATGGTCACGACCTACGCAACGTGACGCAGCACTCGCTGAGAAGTCAACTCGGCATCGTCCCGCAAGAGGGCTTCCTCTTCGGTGGAACGATCGCCGACAACATCGCGTTCGGCCGTCCGCAGGCGTCGCGGTCTGAGATCGCTTCGGCTGCGGAAGCCGTCGGGGCGGACGGGTTCGTGGCCGAGCTTCCGGCCGGGTTCGACACCGAGGTGGGCGAGCGCGGCTTCAAGCTCTCGCTCGGCCAGCGCCAGCTCATCGCGTTCGCACGCGCCCTGCTCGCGGATCCGCGCATCTTGATCCTCGATGAGGCGACGTCGTCGGTCGACATCGGGACGGAGCGAAGAATCGAGCGGGGACTCCGCCGCCTGCTGTCAGGGCGTACTGCCTTCGTAATCGCTCACAGGCTGTCGACTATCCGCGGCGCGGATCTGATCGTCGTGCTCGATCACGGAAGAATCGTCGAGCGGGGAACGCACGACGAGCTGATCGCCGCCCGAGGCCCGTATACGCGGCTCTACGGCGACTGGGCCGCAGAGGTCGCGTAGCGCGGGAGCCCTCACCAACGTTCTAAGCTCACGGCATGGCTTCGGACCCTGAGCTGGAGGACGCCGCCGCGATTCAGGTGCCGGACGTCGTACCCGACGCGCGGATGAGTCCAGCTGACGCGGTCGCGGCAATGCATCTCCGGGTTCCGGCCCGAGGCAACCGCAAGCTCCGTCGGCTCCTCGAGAACGTCGACGCGGATCCACAGATCAAGGCCTGGTGGCACGTCGCCAACGTGAACGCCGTGCTCCGCCTGGCGATCAACGACCACTCATGGGTCCACATCCAGATCATCACGAACATCGCGCTCAAGCTCTGTCGCCTGCTCGTCAAGCACGGCGTCCAACCCTCGATGGTGCGCGATTACGGGATGCAGCCGGACGACTCGGAGGTCGTCGTCGTGTTGGCCGCGCTTCTCCATGACGTCGGCATGTCGATCCACCGTCGCGATCACGAGGACTGGAGCCTGTTCCTGGCCGAGCCCAAGATGCGGCAGTTGCTCGCGGACGTCTACGACGAGCCCGAGCGCACTGTCGTCGTATCGGAAGCTCTGCAGGCGATCACGAGCCACCGCGCCGACGGCGAGCCGTTGTCGCTGGAGGCGGGCATGCTGCGAGTCGCGGACGCGCTCGACATGGCGAAAGGTCGTTCGCGAATCCCCTTCGAGCGCGGGTCGGTCTCGATTCATTCGCTCTCGGCCGCCGCGATCGACGAGGTGAGGATCACCGACGGCCAGAGCCGTCCGGTGATGGTCGAGATCGTGATGAACAACTCGTCCGGGATCTACCAGGTCGACGGCCTGCTCAAGGCGAAGCTCACCGGTTCGGGCCTGGAGCCATACGTCGAGGTCGTCGCTCGCATCGATACCGAGGCCGAGAAGCGACTCGTGCCTGTCTACCGGCTCGAGATCGGCGCACCGGATGGATCGAAGGCCTGACCGCTAGAATCGGCCCGCCGTTGCGGGGTCGTCTAACGGCAGGACGCCTGGCTCTGGACCAGGAAGTTGGGGTTCGAATCCCTGCCCCGCAGCC
>CAWHBH010000023.1:0-70203 GCA_963827525.1 uncultured Thermoleophilia bacterium | reverse complement strand
CCGGCGCCGGGAAGCGCACCTTGTTGACTCCGTAGTTCACGACCATCCCGTCGGTCGCTGGAAGCACCTCGTACAACATCGGCACGCAGAGCGAGAGCGTCAGGAAGCCGTGGGCGATGGTCGAGCCGAACGGCCCCGCCGCCGCTCGCTCCGGGTCGGTGTGGATCCACTGGGATCATCGGTCGCCGCCGCAAACGCGTCGATCCGCTGCTGCGTCACGTCGAACCACGAGGTCGGCCCCAGCTCGACGCCGACAAGGCCGTCGAGCACGCTCACGCCGCCATCCGCCCGCCTGCTCGGATGCGCGCGAGCGACGTCTCCTTGCCAAGAAGCTCGAGGCTCTCGTACAGGCCTGGGGAGACCCGCGACCCGGTCACGGCGACACGGATCGGGAGGTACACGGTCCGCGGCTTCTCGCCGAGCTCATCGCAAAGCCGCTTCAGGGTCGTCTCGAGCTCGGCGGCCGTCCACGGCTCCGTCTCGCTCAACGCCGTCTCGGCAGCGGCGAGAACGCGCGCGTCGAGGAGCGCGGGCTCGGGATCGACGTCGTGGAAGAGGAACCCGGCGAATGACGGAAACTCGTCGAGTCGCGCGATCTTCTCCTGCACGAGTGGAGCGGCAGCCCGGACGAGAGCCTCGTCCCAGTCGATCCCCTGCTCACGAAGGTATACGAGCAAACGCTCGGCGTACTCCTCGACGGGAAGCGCACGGAGGTAGACCCCGTTCATCCAGTCGAGCTTCGCGTAGTCGAACGTCGCAGGGCTCGAGCCGACGCGCTCCAGCGTGAACCGCTCGACGAGCTCGTCCCTCGACATGATCGTCGTCTCGCCGTCGGGCGCCCAGCCGAGCAACGCCAGGAAGTTCATGAGGGCCTCCGGCAGGTAGCCGGACGCGCGAAACTCGTCGACCGAGACGGCGCCATGGCGCTTCGAGAGCTTGCGCCCGTCCTCGCCGAAGACGCTCGGCACGTGCGCATACACGGGCGGTTCTGCGCCGAGCGCGCGCAGTACGTGAATCTGCTTCGGCGTGTTCGAGACGTGGTCGTCGCCCCGGATCACGTGCGTGATCCCGTCGAGCCAGTCCTCGAGCGGAGACGCGAAGTTGTATGTCGGCCGCCCGTCGGAGCGGACGAGCACGAGGTCCTCGAGCTCAGCGCTCGGAAAGTCGATCCGCCCTTTGATCGCGTCGTCCCAGCCCGTCACGCCTTCGTCCGGCATCCGAATGCGAATTGCACCTTCGTCCTCGTACGCCGTGCCTTCGGCGACGAGCCTGCGGGCCTCGTCCTGCGCCCGCTCCATGCGATCGAGCTGGAACGTCGTCTCAGCGTCCCAGTCGATGCCGAGCCAAGCGAGCGAGCGCTCGATCTGTGAGACGGACTCCTCGACCTCGCGGCTCGTATCGGTGTTCTCGATTCGCAGGAGACACTCCCCGCCCTGGCCGCGGGCGAAGAGCCAGTTGAAGAGGAAGGTGCGGACGCCTCCGATGTGGAGCAATCCCGTGGGCGAGGGAGCCATGCGAACGCGGACGCTCATACGGAACTAGCCTAGCCGCGTGTATTTCGGCGCCCATGTCTCCGCAGCCGGCGGCATCTCGAAGGCGATCGACCGGATCGACGAGATCGGTGGCGACGCCGTGCAGGTGTTCACCCAGAGCCCACGGATGTGGAAGCCGACCGAGCACTCACGGGAGGAGCTCGACCGGTTCCGTGAGCGGCGGCGAGAGGCCCGCGTCAAGAGCGTTTCGTGCCACGCGCTCTATCTCGTCAATCTCGCGAGCCGCGACGAGACAGTCCGGGCGAACTCGCTGGCGGCACTTTGCGCCACGATGGAGACGGCTCGCGGGATCGGGGCCGACGCGGTCGTCTTCCATGTGGGCTCGCACCTTGGTTACGGCTTCGACGAGGCGGTCGACATGGTCGTGCCCGCACTGCGCGAGCTCCTCGAGCTTACGACGGACGAGCTCTGGCTGTGCATGGAGAACGCCGCCGGCGCCGGTGGGACGATCGGTCGCTCCATCGCCGAGCTAGGGGTTTTGTGCGACGCGGCTGGGGCGCATCCGCGCCTCGGCCTCTGCCTCGACTCCTGCCACTGGTGGGCGTCGGGCGTCGACGTCTCTGAGCGGGCGCTGCTCGACGACGCACTCCGCGATCTCGACCGGCGAATGGGGCTCGGGCGGCTCCGCGTTCTGCACGTCAACGACTCGAAGACGCCGCTCGACTCGAACCGGGACCGCCACGAGCTCGTCGGCAGGGGGCTCATCGGCGACGGCCTGGCGACGTTTCTCGGCCACCCCGATTTCCAGTCGCTTCCCGCGATCGTGGAGACGTGGGAGGACAAGGGAAGCGAGACGGAGGACCTGGATCGCATGCGAGCACTTCGCCGCAAGGGCCGCCGCCGCTGGGCCAGCTGGGGTCAGACCCCGTAGGCCGCCTGATCCGATCAGCGACCGGACGGGTCAGTCAGCGACGACGGCGAACACGCGAAAATTGGCCCGCTCGCGCGGGAGCTCGTGGAACTCCGGGTTGCGGCAGCCGATCTCGTCCTCCCGGCTCGCATAGGTCTCGACGACCTCGACCTCGCACATCGGGAGCGGCGCCCTGCAAGCGCGCACCGCGCCGAAGCCGCTGCGCGTCGATTCGGCCGACTCGAGGAGCTCGAGGTCGATCTCGACGTCGAAGACCTTCTGCAGACAACCCATGTACGTGTGGCCCCAGGCCTCGTACGCGTAGACGAACGGGCAGGCGATCCGGACACACGCGCCGGGATAGACGACCTTCTCGCAATGCACGGCGCAGTGGGTGCACGCCACCTCGTCCTGAACTCGCAGAGGGAGACCGAGCTCCGTCGCCGCGTTGTGCATGCACCGATTGTGTTCCTCTTGTGGGTCCGGCCGCAAGACTTGACAAACAGTCGGTTTTCAGGCAGTGGCGACAGCCGGTTGCACAGCCGCCGATAGGGTTCCGCGCGCCGTGGTGAAAAGAGTCCTGTTCGGGTCGCTTGTGCTTGCGCCGATCGCGGTCGGGCTTCACTACTTTGCCGACCTTCCCGAGACGACCGAGTTCGTGATCTCGGCGCTTGCGCTGATCCCACTCGCCTGGCTCATCGGCGAGGCGACGGAGCATGCCGCCGTGCACACCGGGCCTGGGATCGGCGGCTTCCTCAACGCGACTTTCGGGAACGCCCCGGAGCTGATCATCGCCCTGATCGCGGTCAACGAAGGACTGACCGAGGTCGTCCGCGGATCGCTCACCGGCAGCGTCGTCTCGAATCTGCTGCTCGTCCTCGGCGCGGCGCTCCTCGCCGGAGGACGGGGCACGCTCGATCGGTACTCGAGCTTCCTCTCGTTCGGGCTGATCGCGCTGGCGACCGTCCTCTTCCTCATCCCCTCCGTCCCGGGGTGGGACGGCGAGCCGGACACCCACTCGCTAGCGGTGATATCGACGGTGATCTCGGTCGTCCTGCTGATCGTCTACATCGGCGTGACCTGGTACTCGCTCCGACGACACCGTTCACTCCATGTCGCGAGCGACGAGGAGATCGGAGCCTGGTCTCTACGCAGCGCGTTGATTGCACTGAGTATCGCCACGGTCGCGACCGCACTCGTGGCAGAAGTGCTCGTCGGGTCGCTGGAAGTCTTTGCAGAGAAGGTCGGACTCAGCGAGTTCTTCGTCGCCGCGGTGATCGTCGCCATCGTCGGCAATGCCGCCGAGCACGGCGGGGCTGTGATCGTCGCCTTCCGCGGGAAGATCGCGCTGGCGGGGGAGATCGCGCTCTCGTCGGCGGCGCAGGTCGCCGTCTTCCTGATTCCCGCGGTGGCGCTGCTCTCGTGGCTCATCGACCCACTCTCCCTCAGCTTCCGCCCCGTCGAGATCGCCGCTCTCGCAGGATCCGTCATCTTCACCGCGCTCGTCCTCTTCGACGGCACCTCGAGCAGGGTTCGCGGCGGCCTTCTGCTGGCCGGCTACGGGGCTGTGGTCGTCGCGTTCTTCCTCGCCGGCGATCGCTAGACCCGAACGCCCGCCAGAAGCGTGGCCGGAATCAGCTCGGCCGCCTGCTCGATGTCGTCGTCGGTGATCTCGAGGTGCGTCACGGCGCGAATCACCGTTGGGTGGATCGTCGCCGACAGGCCGACGCCGGCTTCTCGAAGTCGGGCGAGCGCATCGGCACGATCGATCGCCAGTGACCCGACATCGATCTGGACGAAGTTCGTCTCCACGCGGTCGAGCTCAACGGGCATGCCCGGCCGCCGCAAGTGCCTCGGCAAGACGCTTGGCACGGGCGTGGTCGCCGCTTCAGCCGCTCGACGTGATGGTCCAGCGCATAAACGCCCGCCGCTGCCACGACCCCCGCCTGACGCATGGCACCACCGAAGAGGTGCTTCTCCCGCCATGCGCGGTCGATCAGCTCCTCGGAGCCGACGAGCAGGGCTCCGAGCGGGCAGCCGAGCCCTTTCGAGAGGCAGAGCGTGACCGTGTCGAAGCGCGAGGCGATCTCCGCGGGCTCGACACGTAGGGCCGTCGAGGCGTTCAGGAGGCGAGCGCCGTCGAGATGAACGGCGAGCCCGAGCTCGCGAGCCGTCCCGACGACGTCTTCGAGCTCGGTGAGCGGCCACACCCGCCCACCGGCGTTGTTGTGGGTGTTCTCGAGTGAGAGGACGGTCACGCGCTGATCCGCCGCCTTTGTGCTCGGAGCAGTGGCCGCACGAAGCTGCTCCGAGGAGATCCTTCCGGCGTTCCCCGGAATGCCGAGCGTCACGAGTCCGGCGTGCGCCGCAACTCCTCCGTACTCGTAGACGAGCACGTGCGAGGTCTCCTCCGCGACGAGGACGTCGCCGGGGCGACCGTGGAGCTTGAGGGCGATCTGGTTCGCCATCGTCGCCGTCGGCAAGAACAGCGCCGCCTCCTGGCCGAGCAACGTTGCGACGCGCTCTTGCAGCGCCGTGACAGTCGGGTCCTCGCGCTTCTGCTCGTCTCCGACCTCGGCGTCTGCAATCGCCTGTCGCATGCCGGGCGTGGGCTGCGTCACCGTGTCGGAGCGGAGGTCGATCACGCCGCGCACGCTACCGTCCGGCAATGGATCTCGCGCTCCTCGAACGCACGCTCGCCGAGAGCGGCGAGCCCGCGTACCGCGCACGCCAGGTGTGGGAGTGGACAGCGCGTGGCGTCTCCTCCTACGAGGAGATGACGACACTGCCTAAGGCTCTCCGTGCGGGTCTCGAGGAGGTTGTGCCCTTTTCCACGCTCGAGCTCGTGACAGAGCAAGAGTCGCGAGACGGAACGGTCAAGGCTCTGTTTCGCACGGGCGACGGTCACCCGGTCGAGGCAGTGCTCATGCGCTATCGCGACGGGCGCCGATCCCTCTGTCTCTCTGCGCAGTCCGGCTGCCCGCTCACCTGCACGTTCTGCGCGACGGGAGCCATGAAGTTCGGTCGGAATCTCACGGCCTTCGAGATCCTCGATCAGGCACTCCACTTCCGCCGCAAGGAGCCGGTGAACCACGTCGTCTACATGGGGATGGGCGAGCCGTTCCTGAACTTCGACGAGGTGCTCGCCTCGGCGCGCCGTCTGCCAGATCTCGGGATCACGCACCGGCGTACGACGATCTCCACGGTCGGCTGGATGCCAGGACTGCAGCGGTTCGTCGACGACGTGGACGTGCCGATCCGGCTCGCCCTCTCGATCCACGCCGCAGACCCCGCCCTTCGCTCGGAGCTGATGCCTGTCAACGACCGCTATCCGCTCGCGGAGGTCCTCGCCGAATGCCGCCGCTACGTCGCGTTACGAAGACGGAAGGTGTTCGTCGAGTACGTCATGCTCGCGGGCGTGAACGACTCTCCAGCGGCTGCTCGCGCTCTCGCGAGCGTCCTCGACCGCAGGGCTTTCAAGGTCAACCTCATTCCGTACAACCCGACGGGCCGCTACGAAAGTTCCTCGCGCCAGGCAATCGAGACGTTCAAGGCCGTCCTCGACCGCGCGCATATCCCCGTGACTGTCCGATTGACGCGAGGCCGTGACATCGCGGCCGCCTGCGGGCAGCTCGCGAGCGCCCGCTGATGGAACAAGTCACCGGCATCGGCGGCGTGTTCTTCCGGGCTCGGGGTCCGATGGCGCTCGTCGCGTGGTACGCAGAGCACCTCGGCGTCCCGGTGAATGGGTGGGCGACCGATCCCGCGGGCAACCGGTTCGAGCTCTGGCAGCCGCTCAGCTGACGAGCGCGGGGTGCTCGTCGAACAGGTAGCGCAGTACCGGCTGCTTCGCCGCGCGCACCTCGTCGAGGCGTCGGACCGGCCGGCCGTGAGGGGCTTCCTTCAACAGGTCGGGTGACTCGGCCGCTTCCTCCGCGATCCGCCGCATCGCGTCGACGAAGTCGTCGAGGCGCTCTTTCGGCTCCGTCTCCGTCGGCTCGATCATGAGCGCCTCGGGGACGACGAGCGGGAAGTAGATCGTCGGCGGGTGGATCCTGTAGTCCATCAGCCGCTTCGCGACGTCGAGCGCCGTGATCCCGTGCTCGCGCTTGAGGTTCCGCGCCGAGAGCACGAACTCGTGCATGCAGTGGCGGTCGTACGGGAGGTCGTAGACGTCACGCAGTCGGGCGAGGAGGTAGTTGGCGTTGAGCACGGCTACCTCCGACATCTCGCGCAAGCCAGGCCCGTACGCGCGCATGAATGCGTACGAGCGAACGAAGACGCCGAACGGGCCAGCGAAACCGCGAACGCGCCCGATCGAGCTAGGCCGGTCGTGGTCGAGGCGATACGTCTCTTCGTCCCGAACGACGACGGGCGCCGGGAGGAAGGGCTCGATCGACTCGCGAACGGCGACCGGTCCGCCGCCCGGGCCTCCGCCGCCGTGCGGCTGGGAGAACGTCTTGTGCAGGTTGTAGTGGACGATGTCGAAGCCCATGTCGCCCGGTCGCGAGATTCCGACCACGGCATTCAGGTTCGCGCCGTCGTAATAGAGAAGGGCACCGGCGTCGTGGAAGATCCGCGACACCTCCTCGATACCCTCGTCGAACAGACCGAGCGTCGAAGGGTTCGTGAGCATCAGCCCAGCCGTCCGTTCGGTCACCTTCCCTCGGAGGTCCTCGAGGTCGAGGTTCCCACGCGCGTCGGTCTCGACGCGCTCGAGCTTGTATCCGGCCATGGTGACGCTCGCAGGGTTCGTCCCGTGCGCGGTGTCAGCTGTGATGATCGTGTCGCGCTCCTCGCCCCGGTCGGCGAAGTAGGCACGCATGAGCATCAGCCCTGTCAGCTCTCCTTGGGATCCGGCTGCTGGCTGCAGCGTGACGGCTGGGAGACCCGCGATCTCGGCGAGCATCTCCTGGAGCCGCCACATGAGCTCGAGCGCTCCCTGCGCCGCCTCGTCCTCCTGGTACGGGTGGAGGTCGCGAAACCCGGGCAACCTTCCGACACGCTCGTTGACGCGTGGGTTGTGCTTCATCGTGCAGCTACCTAGCGGATAGAAGCCCGTGTCGATGCCGAAGGTGCGGTCGGCGAGCGCGGTGAGGTGACGCACGATCTCGGGCTCCGCGACCTCCGGAAGTCGCGGCGGAAGCGCACGGCGAAGCTCCCGCGGAAGCTCGGGCTTGGGAAGGCCGTAGTCGGGCACGCGGCCGGCGCGGCGGCCGGCGCTGCTCTTCTCGAAGATGAGCTCCATCAGCACACCTCCTCGAGCACGGCGGCCAGCCGATCGACGTCCGCCGGCGTCCGCTTCTCCGTGAGAGCGACCAGCAGCACGTCGTCCATTCCCGGGTAGTCCCGGCCGAGCGCGTAGCCGGGATGGACGCCCCGGCTGCGGGCGTCGCGGATGACGTCTCTCGCCGGCCGCGGCAGCCGCACGGCAAACTCGGCGAACGTCGGCCGCTCGAACACGAGAGGAAGGTGGAGCCGCTCCTTCGCATACTCGGTGAGCGCGACGCAGGTCTCGCCCACCTCGCGCAGCCCCTGCGGGCCGAGCCACGTCAACGTCACCAACCCAGCGAGCGCGAGAAGCGTCTGGTTCGTGGTGATGTTCGAGGTGGCCTTCTCGCGGCGGATGTGCTGCTCTCGCGTCTGGAGGGTCAAAACGAACGCGCGCTGCCCGTCCAGGTCGACCGTCTCACCCACGATGCGACCGGGCATGCGTCTGACGAACTCCTGGCGAGCCGCGAAGAACCCGTAATGGGGACCGCCGTAGAGCGGCGGGCACCCGACGCTCTGTCCCTCTCCGATCGCCATCGCACACCCGTATTCGCCGGGCGCCTCGAGCAGCCCGAGCGACATGAGGTCGACGTGCGCGATCGCGTGGGCGCCGGACTCCGCCGCCGCCGCGGCGAGATCAGGAGCCGGCTCGAGGCAGCCGAAGAAGTTCGGCTGCTGGAAGATCACCGCCGCAGCGTCTGACGACGCCGCGGCGAGCTCGTCAGGATCGATCGTGCCGCCCCGATGAGGAACTTCGGCGACCTCGAGGCCGAAGCCGCGGGCATACGTCTTGACGACCTGGCGGACCTGAGGGTTCACGGTCTCCGCGAGGACGACCTTGGCGCGGTCGCTCGTGTGTTTTGCGACGAAGCACGCGTCGGCGGCAACGGAGCAGCCGTCGTATCCCGAGGCATTCGAAACGTCCATCCCGGTTAGTTCGCAGATCACCGTCTGGTACTCGAAGATCGCCTGCAGCACCCCCTGGCTCATCTCCGGCTGGTACGGCGTGTACGCCGTCAGGAATTCGCCTCGCGAGAGCAGGACGTCGACGACCGCCGGAACGTAGTGGTCGTAGATCCCTGCACCGAGGAACGACAGCTCCACTCCGGTGTGAGCGTTGCGTTCGGCCAGCTCCGTCAGGTGGCGAACGAGCTCCAGCTCTGAGAGCGCGGGTGGCACGTCGAGCTCTCGGCCGAGCCGAACACCGAGCGGGATCTGCTCGAAGAGCTCGTCGACAGAGGAGACTCCGATCGCCGCGAGCATCTCGTCGCGGTCGGCGTCTGTGATCGAGAGGTAGCTCACCGACCGGCCTCCGGCCGGTAAGTGTGTGGAAGGGGCGCGGGCCGAAGGCGCGTGCCGTTCACTGCTCGGCGACGTGTGCGCGGTATGCCTCTGGATCCATCAGCGCATCGACCTCGGCAGCATCGGACATGCGAATCCGGATCAACCAACCCTCGCCGTACGGATCGTCGTTCACGATCTCCGGTTCGGCCATGGCCTTCTGATTCACCTCGAGGACCTCGCCGGACAGCGGCGAGATGACATCCGAGACCGCCTTGACCGACTCGACCTCGCCGTAGGACGCGTCCTTTGCCACCTCCGAGCCCACCGTCGGAGCCTCGTAGTGCACGAGCTCGCCTAGCGCGTCCTGCGCGAACCAGGTGATTCCGAGCGTCGCCTCGTCACCCTCGATCCGTGCCCAGTCGTGCTCGGCGTGGTACTTGAGATCGTCGGGGTAGCTCTCGGCAGCGGGCACTAGTGGTCTCTCCAGGAAGTCCGCGCCTGATTCGCCTGCGAAAACCGAGCAGGCCTAGGACGCAGGGAGGCCGCATACCAGAAGGTATGTGGCCGACTGAGGACGACGGCATGCGAAGCGTTTGCAGCCGCGCGAAGCAGGTGTGGACTTCCTGGAGCGACCACTCTAGGTCTCCTTCCGGTAGATCGGTTTCTTGACGACCCGCGCTCTTCGCCGCTTCCCGCGGACGTCGATCACGAGCTCGTTGTCCGGCGTCGCCGACGCGGTCGGCACATACCCCATCCCGATGCCACGGTCGAGCATCGGCGAGTGCGTTCCGGAGGTCACCTCGCCGCCACCCTCGATCGCCATCCCCTGGCGGGGGACGCCTCGCTCCTCCATCACGAATGGGACAAGCTTCCGGGCGGGACCGTCGTCACGGATCCGGCGTAGCTCCTCGGCGCCCGTGAACTCCGTGTCGAGAGCACATGCCCAGCCGAGACCTGCAGAGATCGCGTCCGTCTCGGCAGTGATGTCGTTTCCGTGCAGCGGATAGCAGACCTCGAGTCGCAAGGTGTCCCGCGCGCCAAGGCCGCACGGGACGGCGCCACGCGCGACGACGGCATCCCACAACGCCGGCGCGTCGTCCTCGGCACAGCAGAGCTCGACGCCTTTCTCCCCCGTGTAACCCGTGCGGCAGATCATCACCTCGATGCTGTCGATCACTCCCATCTCATGGGTGAACGACGGAGCGTCCGGAAGCCCGAGGCGCTCGAGCGAGCGCGGCCCCTGGACGGCGAGGAGCCCGTAGTCGTCGGAGGCGTCGCGCACCTCGGTGCCGCGGGGCTCACGCTCCTTGAGCCACTCGTAGACGACTTCGCGATTGGATGCGTTGACGACCAGGAGGAACTGCCCGTGGGCGAGGCGGTATGCGATCAGGTCGTCGACGATCCCGCCCCGCTCGTTGGTCAGCAGCGTGTACTGGGCCTCACCGTCAGCGATCGTGTCGATGTCGTTGGAGAGCATCGCCTGCAGAAAGGCCTGCGCCGTCGGCCCGTCGACGTGGAGCTCGCCCATGTGTGAAACGTCGAAGACACCGCAGTCGGCCCGGACCGCCCGATGCTCGGGGATGACACCTTCGTACTGCACGGGCATCTCGTAGCCGGCGAAGGGCACCATGCGCGCCCCGAGGCCGACGTGGCGCTCGAACAGCGGCGTGCGCTTGAGCGTGGCTTCCACCGCCGCGACTCTAGATGCTCGAGCGCCGACGTACGACGCCTAGCCGTCCAAGGAACAGTGCGCCGCGAGCGACCACGCGAGACTTGCGGAGCTAGTCCTCCTTGAGGAAGCTCGGGATGTCGATCTCCACGTCCTGGACGCTCGGTGCGTGGAATGGCTGCCGCTCGTTGGACGATTCGGCCGGAGCCTCGACACGCCGGCGACGCGGACGGCCTCCGAACCCGGTTGCGATGGCCGTCACCCTGACATCGCCTCCCATCGACTCGTCGATCACGGCGCCGAAGATGACGTTGGCGTTCGAGTCCGCGGCGCTCGTCACGACCTGCGCAGCCTCGTCCACCTCCGCGAGGCCGAGGTCGGAGCCGCCCGTGATGTTGAGCAGCACGCCCGTAGCTCCGTCGAGCGAGGTCTCGAGAAGCGGAGAGGAGATTGCGGCGCGCGCTGCATCGACAGCGCGGTTGTCCCCACTTCCGACACCGATGCCCATGAGCGCGGATCCGGCGTCTCGCATGATCGTTCGCACGTCTGCGAAGTCGAGGTTGATCAGGCCCGGCACGGTGATCAGGTCGGTGATGCCTTGCACGCCCTGGCGAAGGATGTCGTCCACCATCCGGAACGCTTCGGTGACCGGGGTCGAGCGCTCGACCACCTGCAGGAGGCGGTCGTTCTCGATCACGATGAGCGTGTCGACGTTCTCGCGGAGCGTCTGGATGCCTTGCTCGGCCTGATCGGACCGTAGTCGGCCTTCGAAGGCGAACGGCCTGGTCACGACACCGACCGTGAGCGCACCGAGCTCCTTGCCGATCTCGGCGACGATCGGTGCACCACCCGTACCGGTGCCGCCTCCTTCGCCGGCTGTGACAAAGATCATGTCCGCGCCCTTGAGCGCTTCCTTCAGCTCGTCCCGGCTCTCCTGGGCCGCGGCGATTCCCACACGCGGGTCGGCTCCGGCACCGAGACCGCGGGTCGCCTTCGAACCGATGTGGATCTTGACGTCGGCCTCCATCATCAGCAGCGCCTGGGCGTCGGTGTTCACGGCGACGAACTCCACGCCCGACATGCCTGCCTCGACCATTCGCGTCACCGCGTTGGACCCTCCGCCGCCGATGCCGACGACCTTGATCACCGCGAGATAGCTGCCTAGCTGATTGCTCATGTCTCAACCCACCTCAGGCTGAAGCTCCCATTGAACGTGCGACTAGCAAGCGACCTTTCGCCTTCGAGCGTACGGCTCCTCCATGGCATTGTCAACGGACAGCAGAATCCCAAGATTAAACCTCAACCTGAGACTTTAACTAGGAGGATCCCGCGACGGGCCGCTCGGGCACGCTTACGTCGATGTACCCCGCGTCGTCGTCGACGAGTCGAAACACCGCTTCTGCCACTGCCACCTTGAGACCGACGTCGGTGGCCTCGCCGAGCCGAATCTCGGGCCCACGGCGCAGGACGAGCGTGAACTCCTCGCTGGTCGCACGGATTGCCTTGACACGTCGCGGGAGCTTCGCCTCGAGGACAGCCGACAGAGCTCTCGTCGCGGGTACGAAGCTCGCCGGGAGTGTTCCGCCAACCCGAACGGCGACTCCACGAGCTAGCCAGAGCCGAGGATAGATTCGCTCGG
Organism: uncultured Thermoleophilia bacterium; assembly: GCA_963827525.1. Lineage (GTDB taxonomy): Bacteria > Actinomycetota > Thermoleophilia > Gaiellales > Gaiellaceae > GMQP-bins7. The sequence goes on along the minus strand of CAWHBH010000023.1, from coordinate 57,937 downwards.
TGCCGGTCTCGATCTCACGTATCACCTTGCCGGATCCCGTCACGAGCCAGGAGGAGTGCCCTCGCCTGGCGACAGCAACCCCACGTTCCGGAGCAATCCTGACGACGAGCGTATGTGGGAAGGCTCGGTCGACCGAGACTCCTGCCACCGACGGGAGAGCCCGAAGCTTGCCCTCGATGTCGTCAGCGTCGACCGCGACCAGGCTCGTTCCGATCACGCCCTTGGTCGCAACCTCGACCTCTCGCACGATCTCGGGCGGCGCTCCGAGCACCTGGACGCGGTCGACGGCGAAGACCGACGATGCGTACGCCCCCCAGTACACGGCCATGGCGCCGCCGAGGACTGCGAAGGCGAGAAGGAGCGAACGGCCGGAGGGGACGAACCGAGCGAGATCCAGGCGATCACCAGCCGCGCCGCGCGGAAACGGGACGACGACGCTTGCCGCTCGCGCATGCCGGCGCGATCCGCGCTCGGTTCGTCCCCCGGCCATGCGGCGAGATTCGCCGCGTGACCCGTGCTTCCTACGTCAGGGCCGGCAGCTCGATCGCTCCGACGAGCTCCACCTCCCGCTCGAGCTCCACGCCGAACGTCTCGAGCGCGCGTCGCCGCGCCTCGACCATCAGTCCGATGCAGTCGGCGCTCGTGGCCTCGCCTGCGTTCTCGATGAAGTTGGCGTGCTTGGGCGAGATGGCAGCGCCGCCGATCCGGTGCCCCTTGAGGCCGCAGAGCTCGAGCATCTGACCTGCGCCGATGTCGCCGGGCGGGTTCTTGAACACGCTCCCGAACGTTCGCTTGTTGGTCGGCTGCGTGGCCTTCCGGCGTGCGACGAGCTTCGCAATGGTCTCCTTGATCGCCTCGGATGAGCTCGGCTCGAGCTGGAACTCGACTCGGGCGACCACGTCTCCGGGGGACAGCGACGAGTGCCTGTACGCCAGGCCGAGCTCCTTCGGGGTCAGCCAGCCCTCTCCGTCGGCCGTGACGACCAGGGCGCGGACGAGGACATCCGACCAGTCTCGCCCGTACGCCCCGGCGTTCATGCGCACACCGCCTCCCGCCGTGCCCGGGATCGCGCAGACGAACTCGAGGCCCCCGAGACCAGCGGCGCGTGCCCGATGCAAGCAGACCGCGTTCGTCGCTCCTCCACCCGCGGAGAGCAGACCGCCCCCGGTCTCCACGGCGGCAAGCTCTCCGTCGAGCCTGAGTACCAGAGCATCGACGCCCCCGTCGGCCGCGAGCATGTTGGAACCGAGCCCGACGACGAGGACGTCGAGCCCCTCGCCCCTGGCGAAGCCAAGTGCTTCGGCAAGCTCCGCCACGGAGCCGGGTCGGGCGAATGCCCGAGCGCGACCGCCTGTTCCGATCGTGGTGAGCCGCGACAGCAATACGTCGTGCTCGATCTTCATCGCTACACCGCGCAGCCCTTTGACAATTGCGCGCGCGATCCGCCACGGCTCTCCCACTCCAAGCGTCACGATGACGTCGCCTGGCTTCGCCCACGCGAGCGCGAGCGAGCTGGCGTCGTCGAGCGTCGGAGCCCAGCCACGCCGAACACCCACGGGAACGCTGTCCAGCACCGACTTGCCCGTGACGCCCGGAGAGGGTGCGTCTCGACCTCCGATCACGTCCGTGACGACAGCTGCGTCCGCGAGCCCGAGCGCGGCCCCGAGCTCCTTGGCAAGCTGGCGAGTGCGCTCGTAGACGTGGGGCTGGTACACGGCGATGAGGTGCCCGTCGGCGACGTCGCGTGCCGTTCGAAGGGTTGCGGCGATTTCCGTGGGGTTGTGCGCGTAGTCGTCGATGACGCGAATCCCGCCTTGCTCGCCCACCAGCTCGAACCTCCGCCCCACTCCGGTGAAGCCTGCAAGCACGCGTTCGGCGTCGGCCCGCGCGATCCCTGCGAGCTCGAGCGCGGCCAGCGCCGCGGCGGCGTTCCTGCGGTTGTGCTCACCGGGGACAGCGAGCTCGAGGTCAGCGAGCTCCAGCTCCCATCCACGCACGACGAGAGGTGTTCCCCCGACCCATTCGTCGAAGAAGGCCGCGAGCTCGGCCTCGGAGGCGTACGTCGCGTGGTGATCCAGCTCGATGTTCGTCACCACGGCGATCTCGGGACGAAGAAGCCCAATCGAGCGATCGGACTCGTCACCCTCGACTACGAGCCAGCCCTCGCCTGCTCCCGCGTTCCCGCCGAGCTGCGGGACGACGCCTCCGACTATCCACGATGGGTCCTGGTCGAGCTCGCGAAGGACGTACGCGATCATCGCTGCGGTCGTGGTCTTGCCATGCGCGCCCCCGACGACGATCGATCGGCGAAGCGCGACGAGCTCCGCGAGGAACTCCGCGCGAGAGCGGCCCTCGATTCGGCCCGTATGGGCGGTCGAGACGACGACCTCGAAACCCACAGGAGGCACCGGCTCGCCACCCAGATCCACCTCGATCCCGTTCAAGGCCTCGAGGAAGATGGTGTCGCGCGCCTCCCAACCGCGCACCTCGGCTCCCCACGCCCGCGAGAAGTTGGCGTACGCAGAGAGCCCGGCGCCTCCGATCCCGACGAAGTAGATCCGTCTGCCGGACAACGGAGCGTCAGTGCTGCGGGCCACCAGCGCTCCTTACGCCAAGTGACACGTTGTCACCTGGCATCGTGGCTCCCGCGACGTGCGAGCTCGATGAGCTCGTCGGCGATCGCCTCGGCGGCGTGGGGCCTGGCGAGCGCGCGCATCGCCTCGCGCATGCGACGAAGGCGCTCGGCATCGCCGAGCAGCTCGGACACGAGGCCCGGGACGCGCGACAGCTCGCTCTGGTCGAGAGCCACCGCGCCGCCACCTCGCTCGAAGTGGCCTGCGTTGAGACTCTGGTGATCCGCTGTCGCATGCGGGTACGGGATCAGAATGGACGGCGTCCCGGCGGCAGCCAACTCCCACACCGTGCCGCCCGCCCGCGAGATCGCGAGATCGGCGACGGCGAGCGCCTCGCCGAAGTGGTCGGTGGTCGGAATCAGGACGTAGTCCGAGCGCTTCACCTTCGGGCGTAGCGCCTCATAGTCCCGTTCCCCCGAGACATGCAGCACAGCGGGGCCCCGGCCGCCGAAGGAGGCGACGGCGAACTCGTTCAGGGCCTGCGCACCGGCGAGGCCCCCGAACACGGCGAGAACAGCGGCCTTCGGCAGGTAGGCCGAACCGCGCCCGCCCCGCTTTGCGATCTCGACCGAGATGCGCACCGGGAATCGGGCGACCCGTCACCAGGTACTTCGCGCCATCTCGGCCAGGGATCGAGTAGGCGAGGAAGACCTTTTGCGCGAACGGCGACGCGAGCCGGTTCGCGAGGCCGAGGTGCGCGTCCGCCTCGGTCAGCGCCGCCGGAATCCCGCGCAGCCGGGCGGCGAGCACCATCGGTCCGGCGACGTAACCACCCGCGCCCAGCACGACGTCAGGGCTGCGGCGGGCGAGGATGCGGCGGCAAGCGAATGGGGCACGCACGGCCTGCGCAACGGAGCGGACGAGGTCGAGACCGATCCTGCGCGGGAACCCCGAGACCTCGAACGTGTCGAGCTCGAAGCCCGCCTCAGGAACCAGACGCGACTCGACGCGTCCGCGCGACCCGGCGAACGTCACCGTCACCCCGCGCGCGCGCAGGGCTTCGGCGACCGCGAGCGCGGGCCGGATGTGCCCGGCTGTTCCGCCCGCCGCGATCAGGCACGCGAGCTTCGACGACCGTTCCATTCACCGCGATGTTAAGGAGAATCCCCACCCCGGCGAGAAGCACGACGAGGCTCGAGCCGCCGTAGGACACGAAGGGAAGTGGGATCCCGGTCAGCGGGGCGATCCCGAGCACGGCCGCGAGGTTGATCGCCGCCTGGCCGCAGATGAGCGCCGTGAGCCCGGCCGCGAGCAGCTTTCCGAAGGGATCCCGACAGCGAAGTGCGATGCGAAACCCGGCCACGGCGAAGACGCCGAACGCCGCGATCACGAGCGCGGATCCGAAGAGGCCGAGCTCCTCCCCGATGACGGCGAAGATCATGTCCGTGTGCGCCTCGGGAAGGTACGAGATCTTGCCCACCCCCTCGCCGAGACCGGCGCCCGTGAAGCCTCCCGAGCCGATGCCGATCATCGCCTGGACGATCTGGAAGCCTGAGCCCTGAGCGTCACTCCACGGGTCGAGGAAGCTGAAGACCCGCGCCCGGCGATACGGCTCGACCCAGATCGCGAGCAGCCCCATGGCTGTCGCGAGAAACGCTGCTACGACCAGAAGTCTCACCGGCACGCCTGCGACGAGGAAGACGGCGAGCATCATCCCGCAGAGAGAGATGGTCGTTCCAAGGTCGGGCTCGAGCAGGATGAGCCCGCAGAAGATCGCGGTGAGCAGTCCCAGGGGCTTGAAGAGCTCGCCGAACGTACGCGGAGGGCGACGCCGCGCGAGGTACACGGCGGCGAAGAGGCAGAGGGCGAGCTTGGCGAGCTCGGATGGCTGGAAGCTGGCAGGGCCGAGCAGGAACCAGCGTCGCGCACCGTTGATCTCGGGCCCGAGGACGAGCACGGCGGCGCACAGGCCGAGCGCGACGAGCAGCAGCGGCGGCGCAAGGTAGCGGAGGCGGTGGTAGTCGACGCGGGCAGCCGCCGTCATCACGATGACGCCGACGAGCGCGTACACGGCCTGGCGCTTGAGGTAGCTCATGGGATCGCCGTCGCCGAGGGCAGCCGAGGCCGACGTCGCGCTGTAGACCATCACGAGCCCGAAAGCGACGAGGCCAAGCGTGACGAACGCAAGGAGCCGCTGGTCGAAGTGCCCGTCCCTCCTCACGTGAGATCCTCCACGAGGCGACGAAACGAATCCCCTCTCGCCTCGAAGTCGTCGAATTGATCGAAGCTGGCGCACGCGGGAGAGAGGAGCACGACGTCGCCGGCCGTCGCGTTGGACGCGGCCACCGTCACCGCCGATCCGGAGGTCACCCGAAACGATGTAGGAGATGCCCGCGACTTCGAGCGCCGCGGCAATCTCCCGCGACGCCTCTCCGATGAGGTAGGCGCGATCTCCGGAAGAGAACGCCGCGGCGAGCGGCGCGTACGACTCGGCTTTCCCTCGCCCGCCCAGGATCACGTGCAAGCGAGAGCCCGGGAACGACGCAAGCGCGCGCAGCGTCGCGCCGACATTCGTGGCCTTCGAGTCGTTGACGTAGCGCACGCCGCGAAGCTCGCGGACGAGCTCGATGCGGTGCTCCACCCCGGCGAAGGTGCGCAGCGCGTCGGCGATCGCATCGTCTTCGATCCCGGCCGCGCGGGCAGCCGCCGTTGCCGCGGCCGCGTTCTCGCGGTTGTGCGGCCCCGGAATGTCTCGGCTCCGCGGGCAGCTCGTCGTGGGCGCCGAACTCCAGCCTGCGGCCGTGCCCCGAGACGGGCCCAAAGCCGCGCGGCACGACCGCGGTGTCCTCCGTCGACTGCCGTTCGAACATGCGCAGCTTGATCGCGGCATACGACTCGAACGAGCCGTGGCGATCGAGGTGATCCGGCTCGAGGTTGAGGAGAACGGCGATGCGTGGCTTCAGCGTGTGGACGTCCTCGAGCTGGAACGACGACAGCTCGCAGACGATCCACGCGTCGCGAGGGACGGCGCCGACGAGCGACGTGAGCGGGCGACCGATGTTCCCCGCTACCTCGACAGGTCTGTCCGCTGCGCGAAAGACGGCTCCCAGAAGCGCGCTCGTGGTCGTCTTGCCATTCGTGCCGGTGACGCCGAGAATCGGATTCGGAAGGAGTCTCGCGCCGAGCTCGATCTCGCTCCACACGGGGATCCCGCGCGCGCGGGCACCGGTGACGAGCAGCCTCTCACCCGGGACGCCCGGGCTCTTCACGACGAGATCGATCCCCTGTAGCAGCGTCTCCTCCTCGGCTCCGAGGTGAACTTCGACGCCGAGCTCGACGAGCCTCCCCACCTCGACGGCCTCGTTCCAGTCGAACGCGACCACCGAAGCGCCCTGCGCGACGAGCAGCTCCCCAGCCGCGTTCCCAGAGCGGGCGAGCCCTACGACGAGGACCCTCTTGCCGGACAGCTCCCCTCTGATCAAGGCTCGACGAACTGCAGAAAGTCGCCGTAGAAGAGGGCGAACCCGGAGGCGCACAGAATCGCGCAGATGATCCAGAACCGGACCATCACCTTCGTTTCCGACCATGACTTCATCTCGAAGTGGTGGTGGATCGGAGCCATCAGGAACACGCGGCGGCCGGTTCTCTTGAAGCTGACGACCTGGATGATCAGCGACAGCACCTCGATCACGAAGATGCCCGCGATGAGGGGCAGCAGGATCTCGGTGCCAGTGACGATCGCGAATCCCGCGATCGCCCCTCCCAGAGCCATCGAGCCGGTATCGCCCATGAAGACCTCGGCGGGGAACGCGTTGTACCAGAGGAAGCCGATCGTTCCGCCGATCAACGCCGCCGCGAGCGTCGCGATGTCCAGGTAGACCTCGCTTCGGTCGCCTGGCACGCCCGAGCGAATCCAGGCGATTCCCGCGATGGCGAGAAAGGTCAGGAGCATGATCGTGGCGGTACCCGCGGCGAGTCCGTCGATGCCGTCCGTGAGATTCGCACCGTTCACGGTCCCCGCGATGACGAAGAAGAGAAACGGGTAGAAGAGGATGCCGAGGTCGAGATCCCAGCCGACGACCGGCACGTACATCGACGTCGAGAAAGCATCGCTCGCCTGTAGCAGCACCGCCGCTCCGACAGTGACGACCGCGAGCAAGATCATCTTCCAGCGCCCTGAGAGGCCAAGCGAGTGGCGCCGGCGCAGCTTGAGGTAGTCGTCGCCGAACCCGATGGCCGCACACCCGAGCGTGATGAAGAGCACGGTCAGCGCCTCGGCTGTGTACTGCGAGAGCACGAGAAAGGGGAGGACCGCTGACGCGATGATGAGGAGGCCGCCCATCGTCGGCGTTCCTTGCTTGACGACATGGGCCGCGGGCCCTTCGGCTCGGATCTGCTGTCCGAGGTTTCTCGCCCGGAGCACCTCGATGAACTTCGGCCCGATGACGATGGCGGCGACCATCGCGAGCAGGCCGGCGATCAGTACTGGGACCATGCTCGAGCGAAGTTCGTGATCTCGGCGGCGATGCCTTCGAGCCCGACAGCTCGTGATGCCTTCACGAGGACGACGTCGCCGGGTCGGAGCGTCGAGCGAGCGGCGTCGACGGCTTCCTCGACTCCGACGGCCCACGCCACGGCGCCGTAAGCGCGCGCCGACTCCCCCACCCCGATGACCTCGATTCCGAGATTCGACGCGAGCTCGCCGATCTGGCGGTGGTATCTGTCCGACTTCGAGCCGAGCTCCGCCATCTCTCCGAGGATTGCCACGCGCCGACGGTCTCCCGCCCGCTCGGCCAGGTGCTCGAGCGCGGCACGCATCGAGTCGGGGTTCGCGTTGTACGCGTCGTTGATCACCAGCCCGCCACCTGGGAGTGGTGACTCCTGCCCCCGCCAGGGCGAGAGTCGGATCGAGGCGGCTCCTTCATGGGCGCGCGCGAGGGGGAGCCCGAGCGCCGCATACGCGTGCAGCGCGGCGAGCGCGTTTACGGCGTGATGCCGCTGCGTGAACGGAAGCTCGAGCCCCACGGACTCCCCATCGACGGTGAAGCGAGTCGTCCCGGCAGCGGATTGGACGTCGTCCGGGTCGAAGCGCCGAATCGCGATGTCGTCGCGTCCGAGATACGGCGCGAGCTCCGAGGCGCGGGCGGGAACCACAGCCGTACCGTGGGGAGGGAGCGCAGCGATAGCTTCGGCATTTGCCTCTGCAACCCGCTCGACCGTCCCGAGAAGCTCGAGGTGCTCCGGGCCGATATGGGGTATCACGGCGATGTCCGGGCGCGCGATCTCGCACAGAGCTGCGATCTGCCCGAGGCCACGCATGCCCATCTCCGTGACGAGGACGGCGGTCTCGGGCTCGAGCCGGCACACCGTCAGCGGCAGGCCGATCTCGTTGTTGAGGCTCTTCTCGGCCCAGATCGTCGGTGTGTGAGCCGCGCACAGAGCGCCCAGGATGTCCTTGGTCGAGGTCTTTCCCGCCGACCCGACCACGGCGACCACGTGGGCGTCGCTCTTGGAGCGGACGAGTGTCGCCAGCGCGGCGAGGGCGGCGTCCTGGTCGTCGGGCACGAGCGTCGCCGCACCTCGCGCTCCGGCCTCGTCGACGTACCGAACCCCCGCGTTGAGTGCGACGAAGAGATCGCCGGGGCGCACCTCTCGCGAGTCGGCCTTGATGCCGACGATCGAGCCGTCCGGATCGCTGCCCTCGAGCTGACCAAGACGAAGACCTTCAACCTCGCGGAATGCGACCGGAATCACCCAGTGCCTCCAAAGGACAGGCCCCAGTGCCCAGCACTCATGTGTCAGAAGAGTGTGTCAATTGCTCCACCGTGCGTCGTCTCACGAGGAAAGGCCGAGTGACACCAGCGCTTCGCGCGCGACCGATCGATCGTCGAAGGGATGGACGTCGCCGGCGATCTCCTGTCCCTGCTCATGGCCCTTTCCGGCGATCACGACGACGTCGCCAGGCTCGGCGAGCGACAGCGCACGCTGGATCGCGGTGCGCCGATCGGGATCCATCTCGACGTCCACGCCGGCTCCCTGCAACACCTCTGCGATGATCGCCACCGGCTCCTCCGAGCGCGGGTTGTCGGATGTGACGATGACGATGTCGGCGTGCTCGACTGCGACACGGCCCATGAGCGGGCGCTTTCCCCGGTCGCGGTCTCCCCCCGCCCCGAAAACGACGATGACTCGACCCTCTCCGAGCCCACGCGCGGCTCGAAGAACGGTCTCCAGCGAATCGGGAGTGTGCGCGTAGTCGACGAGGACGGCGAACGGCTGTCCCTCGTCGACGGCCTCGAATCGCCCCGGAACGCCGGACACATGCGCGATCCCCGCCGCGATCGCGTCCTCGTCGAGGTCGAGAAGAAGGCCGGCAGCAACGGCGCCGAGAACGTTCTCGACGTTGAACGATCCGCGAAGCGCCGTCTCGATATCGATCCCGGCCGCGCGAAACGTGCTTCCCTGAGCCCCGAGCTCCAGGCGCTCGGGCCGAACCTCCGCGGCCGGGTCGTGCCCGAACGTTACGAGGGGTGCGCGGTGCACGTCGGCGAGCTCGCTCGCGAGCCGCCGGCCCCATCCGTCTCCGACGTTCACGGCGGCGGGAGGCGGTTGCGCCCCCGTGAACAGCCGCCGCTTCGACTGGAAGTACTCCTCCATCGTTCCGTGGAGATCGAGGTGATCCTGACTCAAGTTCGTGAATACGAGCGCATCGAACCTGACGCGGTCGAGCCGCTTGAAGGTGGAGCCGTGCGAGGACGCCTCGAGGGCGACGCTCCGATCGCCCGCATCGACCATCTCTCGGAAGAGACGCTGGAGATCGATGGCCTCGGGTGTCGTGAATGGTGCGGCACGATGCGCGCCGCCGACAATCCACTCGATCGTTCCGATGAGCCCGGGCTTGTGGCCCGCCGATTCGAGCATCGCATGGAGGAGAAAGGCGGTCGTCGTCTTGCCGTTCGTCCCCGTCACCCCGACGACCTCGAGCTCCTTCGTCGGCTCGCCGAAGAACGAGTCTGCCGCGACAGCCATCGCCGCCCTCGCGTCCGGGACGACAAGCTGCGGAACGTTCACGTCGAGGACCCGCTCGACCACGAGGGCGACTGCGCCGCGCTCGATCGCCTCCCACGCGAGATCGTGACCGTCGACCCGCTCGCCGGGAACGCAGAAGTACAGCGCACCCTTGTTCACGCGGCGGGTGTCGTACGCGAGGTCGCCGATCTCGACCGGCTGAGCTCCGGTCACTTCGCTCGGTGCGAGTGCCCGGATCAGGGCGTCCAGCTCCACCTCGGGAAAGGCTAGTGCAAGGTCAGTGCCTGACACCGCCCCACACAACCATGCGGGTTTGCGGCCTCAGGCGCCAGACACTCACGCTCAGCGCGCAGACTTCCCTGTACGTGGCGCGTCCGGCGGTACTTCCAGGTGCTGCAGGTTGAAGCGGGCGATCTCCCTGAACGCAGGTGCGGCCACGACACCTCCGTAGATGTTCCCCCGCGGCTCGTCGACCATCACCATGATCACGAGCCGTGGCTTCGTGGCGGGCACGAGGCCGACGAACGATGCGACGTAGCGAGACGTGGAGTAGCGACCGTTCGACTCGATCTTCGCCGCAGTACCCGTCTTGCCGGCCACCGTGTAACCGGGGATCGCCGCCTCGGTTCCCGTTCCCTCGAGCACGACGCCCCGGAGCATCGTCAACATCTGCCTCGAGACCGAGCGGGACACGACGCGGCGCTTCTTCGTCGCCGCGACCGCCTGTCCGTCGACTCGGTCGACGAGGTGAGGCGTGACCAGGACGCCACCGTTCGCGATGACCGAGTAGGCGCGTGCCATCTGGATGGGCGTCACCGCGATCCCGTGCCCGATCGGAACGGTGCCGATGGTCGATCCAGACCACTCGTTCAGCGGAAGGGCAAAACCCGGGGATTCGCCGGGGAAGTCGATTCCGGTCGAAGCTCCGAATCCGAAGCGATCGATCCACGACGACAGACGCCCCTCGCCGAGGCGCTGAGCCATCGTGATCGTTCCGATGTTCGACGACTGCTCGACGATCTGCGTGACCGTCAGCCGTTGCGTCCCTCGCGAGTGAGACTCGTGGATCACGCGATCCGACACTTTGATCGTCGGCGCGAGTCGGAACGACGTGGTCGGGCTGACGATCCCCTCCTGAAGCGCCGCGGCGACGGTGACGAGCTTGAAGGTCGACCCTGGCTCGTAGGTGTCGGTCACAGCGCGGTTTCGCCGTCGATCGGCACGCGTTGTCGGAAATCGGTTTGCGTTGAAGCGCGGCGCAACAGCCATCGCAAGCACGGCTCCCGTGTACGGATCCATCACGATCGCGGACGCGGCACGGGCGCCCCACCGGCGGACGGTCTCCTGCAGGACGGCCTCGGCGTTGGCCTGTATCTGATGGTCGATCGTCAGTCTCACGTTCTTCCCAGGCGTCTCCTGCTTCGTGGAGACGACATCGAGAGCTCGACCGAAGGGGTCCTTGACGATCGTCTCGCTCCCCGGCCGGCCCGCGAGAACCTTCTCGAGAGACCGCTCGAGACCCTCGAGCCCCTTGTTGTCGAGCCCGGCGAACCCCAGCACCTGAGCGGCGACAGGCCCCTGTGGGTACGTTCGCAGCTCTTCCGGGTAGAAGCCGAGCCCCGCGAAGCCGAGCTTCTCGAGCTCCTCGGCCCGGAGAGGATCCGCCTTTCGTGCGACGTACACGAACCCGCGCGAGCGATCGACGAGCTGCGGGTACACGACGCCGGGCTCGACGCCAAGCGCCTTGCCGGCTGCGAGAGTCAAGTCACGCGGACGGTCGACCTGCCGCGGGTTGGCATACACGGTCGTCGTCTGTTCGCCAATGGCGAGCGGCTCACCATTGCGATCGACGATCGTTCCGCGTGCCGCCGGCACGACCACCGTCTCCCGGTGCTGGCGGAGCGCCATCGCTGCCAGCTCCGGGCCTTTGACGGCCTGGAGCCACACAGCGCGTCCGAGAGCTACGGCAAGGAGCGCGACGAAGACTCCTGCGAGGAGGACGATCCGCCGGTTCGTCGCGGCCGGCTTCACCGGTCCAGGTGAACGAAGGTCATCTCGTCGGGGTCAGCTTTCACGAGTCCCAGCTCCTTCTGAGCAAGGCGGTCGACGCGCGACGTGGCCGAGGCGGTCGAGAGCTCCGAGCGCAAGCGAGAGATGTCCGAGCGAAGCTCCGTCCGCTCGCGGCCGACCTGGTCGAGCTCGAGGTTGAGTCGCAGCACCGTGACGTTCACCGCGACGACGCCCGCGAGCAGCAAAGCGACAAGAACGATCCAGACGACGCCACCCCCGAGAGCCCAGCGCCGTCGCCGAGCGGCAGACCGCGTGCGGACGTGCCCGGCTCGTGCGTCCTGCGCGATCGCGGACATCAGACCTTGATCGCCGCCCTCAAGTCGAGCGGAGCTCGCGCGCGGATTGACATCGACCTCACGCGCCGATGCGCGCACGAGCTTGCGCGTCAGGATCCGAAGCTCCGGTTCGTGCCCGCAGACGCAGATTGGGAACTCGGGCGGGCACGTGCAGCCGCGGGCACGGTCTCGGAGGAACCGCTTGACGATGCGGTCCTCGAGAGAGTGGAAGCTGATCACTGCCAGTCGACCACCCGGCCGTAGCATCTCGAACGCTGCAGGGAGGCCCGCCTCGAGGGATTCGAGCTCGTGGTTGACCTCGATGCGAAGTGCCTGGAACACGCGCTTTGCGGGATGCCCCTCACCGAAGCGAGCCGGTGCGGGAATCGAGGCCCGGACGACGTCAACCAGCTGCCCGGTGCGCTCGATGGGGCTCTCGCTCCGACGCCGAACGATCCCGCGCGCGATCTGGCGCGCGTAGCGCTCCTCCCCGTACCGGCGGAAGATCGTCTCGAGCTCCCGCTCGTCCCAGGTGGCAAGAATGTCGGTCGCACTGACTTCGTCAGAGGGATCCATCCGCATGTCCAAGGGGGCGTCTGTCGCGTACGAGAACCCACGCTCGGGACGATCGACCTGCATCGAGCTCAGGCCGAGGTCGAGCAAGACGGCGTCGGCGCGCACGCCGTTCCCTGCGAGCTGCGAAAGGACGACGGCGTAGTCGCCGCGCAGGAAGCGCGTCTGGATGCCGCGCGTCGACGCCTTCACATGGTCGAAGTAGGCGCGCACGGTCGGGTCGCGGTCGATCGCCACGAGCTTCCCGCTCCCTTGGAGCTCGCCCGCGAGCAGGCGCGAGTGCCCGCCTGCCCCGAACGTCGCATCCACAATGGTTTCCCCAGGCTGCACGTCGAGGAGCTCGCGCACCTCGTCGGCGAGCACGGGGACGTGATCAGCTGCGTCTGTCCGCTGCACGTTCGGCAACATCTCCTACGCTCCCTTCGATCGCGCTCACGTGGGCCGCCCAGTGAGAGCGGTCCCAGATCTCGATGTGGTCGTGCACTCCGGCCACGACGACGTCTTTGCCGAGCGCCGCGTGCGTGACGAGGTCCGGTGGTACGAGAACCCGCCCTTGCTTGTCGAGCTCGGCGACTGCGGCGCCGGCGAAGACGTAGCGCTTCATCTCGCGAGCCTCCCGCGTGAGCGAGTCCAGCTCGGCGATCCGTGCCACGCTCGCGTCCCAGCTCTCCCGCGGATACACGTCGATGTTCCGATCGATCCCGCGCGCGAGAACGACGCCGGCAGATAATGCATCGCGGAACTTCGCCGGCAGGGTGAGCCGGTTCTTCTCGTCGACCGTGTGCTCATGCTTTCCGTAGAACATCGGAGGGGCCGTGGTCTGTCTCCCACGGAGCCCCACCTTACTCCACTTTCCCCCACGACGCAACCCCTGCGCCCCACTTGAAACTGCGGCCGCATTACAAGCGGCCTGGCACCCTAGTGACGCCGATTCGGCGCCAGTCCACCTCAGGACGCTACGGCTCGAGCGGAACGGGCTCCGCGTGGACACCTGGACCCGCTAGCGCCCCTGCGCCGCAGCGTGAAGCGAACTCGAGCGCCGGCAACCCTTCGAGCCCCGCTGCCAGGGCAAACGCAAGCCCCGCTGCGAAACAGTCGCCGGCTCCGTACGAGTCCACGACCGTGGGTGGAAGTGGAGCAGCAGAGTACGGCCCGCCGGGCTGCGCCCAACCCCCGAGGGCGCCAGAGGTCGTCACGACGAGCCGCGGCTCGGGATCGAGCTCACCTGTGCGATAGAGCTCTGCCTCGTCCTTTCCGCTCGACACGAGCGCGTCCAACTCGATCGCACCCTGCCGAAGTGTCACGAGCTCGCGGGCCGTTGCGACGAGAACGCGTGCGCGGCGAGCCAGCAGGAGCGCATCGGCGTCTCCCGCGCAGAAGTACACTGCGTCGCAGCGCGCAAGCTCGTGCCACGGGAGCGAGTCGTCATGGCCGCGCGGATGGAGCTTCCTGCCGATCGTCGTGATCGTTCGCTCCCCGGTCTCGTCGACGAAGATGAACCCGCTTCTCTGAGGGCCTGCGACGGCCGTGGCGTGCACCTCGACCCCACGTGCCTCGATCTCGAGCTTCGCTCGTTGCCCGCGATCGTCTTCACCGAGAGCGGTGAAAAAGAGCACGGAGTCGGCGAGCTGGACGAGCTGAGCCGAGGCGACGGCCCCTCCGCCGGCGGCCTGCTCCCACGATTCGGAGGCATGGACGATCTCGCCGGGGCGCGGTACACGCTCGACAGGGACGAACTCCATCCACTCCACATGCCCGACGACAGCAGCTCGCATGACGGACATGCTCACAAATGCGCCCGGCAGCGCGTTGGATAACGATGATGCACGCCGTGTCGATCCCTCCGTTCGAGAGCTTCTACGAGCAGCATCGGGTCGAGGTGCTCCGATTGCTTCGACGGCGACTGGGAGCCGATCGAGCCGAGGATGCATACCAGGAGACGTTCCTCCGCGCGCTCAAGGCGTATCGCCGCCTGGAGCACGGGGAGCACCTTCGTGCCTGGGTGCTGACGATCGCGCAGAACGTGGCGCTCGACACGCTTCGCCGGGCGAAGCCGAGCTCCGAGCTCGTCGAGACCGCGACCGAGGACGCCCGTCCCGCGTACGAAGATCTTGGAGATCTGACCAACGGGCTCCCGCCCAAAGAGCGCGCTGCCGTCGTGCTCCGCTACGGCTACGACCTGACGTACGAGCAGATCGCGACCGCCCTCGGATCGAGCCCGGATGCCGCACGCCAGGCCACGTCCACAGGTGTCCGCCGACTCCGAAGGAGTACCGCCCGATGACAATCTCTCGCGATCTCGATCGACGATTCCGCGCCGCCGCCTTCGACCTCGACCTCATCGACATTGGCTTCGACGTCGTCGACTCGCCGATCGGCCCGCTCTTCATGGCCGCGTCGAGTCGCGGGCTCGCGTCGATCTCGTTCGACGTCGATCCCGACGAGCAGTTGGAGCGGCTGGCGAAGATCGCCGGTCCCGCGGTTCTCCGCTCGCCGAAGTCGGTCGACGTCGGCGCGCCGCGAGCTCGACGAGTACTTCGCCGGCCGGCGCCGCGTCTTCGACCTATCGCTGGATCTCCGCGCGCTCCCGCCGTTCACCGTCTCGGTGCTGGGGCAGCTCGCGCGGGTGCCCTACGGGGAGACGACGACCTACGGAGCCCTGGCCGCCAGCGTCGGGCGACCGCGGGCAGCTCGCGCGGTCGGAACGGTGATGAACAGAAACCGAATCCCGATCGTCCTGCCCTGCCATCGCGTGATCGGAGCGAGTGGCGACCTCGTGGGCTATGGAGGCGGGCTTGACAAGAAGGTCGCCTTGCTCGAGCTCGAGGGAGCGCGCTAGAAACGGACACCCGCGATACCGTCGATCCCTCGTCGCGCGTCGCTCGTCAGGGCTCGTCCTCGCGAGGCTGCTTTGTGGCCACGCTGACCCGATAGCCGAGGTTCGTGTGACTGCGGTAGTACGAGTCACCCTGAAGGAACCTAGAGTGACGCATCTTGCCGCACCGCTCGCAGGACGTGATTTGGCCGCCACGATCGGCGATCGTCGCCCAACGGTGACCGCCGCGAGCGAGACAGGACAGACGCTGTAGCACGCTCGATACATGGGCATGGAACGCTCGACGTTTGTCATAGATGCCGACAGCAACATGTCGAAGATCATGCGCAAGGTGAAGCCCGCCGAGCACGCCGACGACGTGCTCGAAGCGCTCTGACGAGGCGCGCCTCAGGGCTCCTGTGCGACCGGGATCCTCGTGTCGGGGACCGCAGTCGGTACCGACGTGCGAGCGTTCCGCTCGAACTTATGCCAGGCCTTGTCGCCGCGGATCAGGCGCACCAACCCCTCGGCGCGCGCCCAGAGGATCACGGGCCGATAGAGGAAGAGGTCGAGTGGCGCGAGTACGAGCATCCATAGGAGGTCCCGCTTCCGGTGCGTCCGCTGGAACAGATCGTCGAGGAGCATCGCGCATGCGGTCAGCGAGGCGTTGACGAACGCGATGGCGAGCGCCACCAGCAGGAGCAGCTCGGCGTCGAAGAGCCCGAACGCCAGCGCACCGGCGATCGTCACGACCGTGAGCGCCTCGAACACCGGAGCGAGCACCTCGGCGGCGAACGTGAACGGGACTCCCAGCATCCCCACGGTCCCGTAGCGCTTCCGGAACCACATGCCACGGTAGTGCCAGACGGTCTCGCTGATCACGCGGTGCCATCGCTCCCGCTGCGACACAAGCTTGCGCACGGATTCGGGGCCCTCGGTCGTGCCGACCATGTACGGGAGTGAGATGATCTCGTAGTCGCGTCCTTCGCGCCGGTACTTCTCGTGGACGCGGTGGGTCATCTCGATGTCTTCGCATGTGAACTCGCGCGAGAAACCGCCGACCTCCTCGACGACATCGCGCCGCCAGATCTGGAACGCGCCGATAGTGCAGAGCATCGTGCCCAGGCGCGAGAAGGCATTTCGGTTCGTGACGAACGACCGCACGTAGTCCTGATGCTGGTAGAGGAGGAAGGGGCGGACGTCCACAGGGCGACGACCGAGCGGGTATGCCATCACGCGCTCCGGGTTTTGGGCGATCCCGATGTAGCTTGTGACGCCCACGATGCGCTCAGGGTCCTCCACCACCCGGCTCATGCTCACGAGCAACGCGTCGCGCGCAAAGACCGCGTCGGCGTCGACGCCGGCGACGAACCGGTAACGAGCGGCGTTGATGCCTGCGTTCAGCGCGTCGGCCTTGCTGCCGTTCCCCTTGTCTACGACGACGAGGTGCGGAACCAGCCGGCCGCGATAGGTCGCCCGAATCGGCTCGGTCGGAAACGTCGTCCGCATGGGCACGTCGTACTGCTCGAGCTGGAAGGCCTCGACGATCCGGTCGAGCGTCAAGTCCTGCGAGCCGTCGTTCACGACGATGACCTCGAACTCGGGATAGTCGAGACCGAGGAGCGACTCGACGGCCGCGACGATCACCTGCTCCTCGTTGTACGCGGGGACCACGACGCTCACGGGAATGGTGAACCGGGAGCGCGCGAGCACCTGGAAGTTCTGGCTGTCGCGGTCGTGGCGTCTAACCATCGTCTCGACGAACGAGACACACACGAACGCCGCGTACCCCACGTTTGTCAACACCAGGTACGCGAAGCACGCGAGCACCATGACTGCGAAGACGGTCTCGATCACGCCTCTCGCGCCGCCTCGACGAGGCCTTCTGCACGCGCCTCAGCCGCCGCACGGAACCTCGCTCCTCCGGCCGCGTAGATGCGCTTCAAGAGCCGGCTCTGAGGGTCGCGGCGGACGAGCTCGTCGACGAAGCCGACGTCCTGGAGAACCTCCGCCGCGCCGTTGCGCGCAATAGGGTCCGTGTGAGTGAGGACGGAGAGTGCCGACGGCACGGCATCGAGCCCGAGGCCCCGAAGTGCGTCCTGCGCCGCCGTCCGCACCCACCAGTCGTCGTCGGCGAGGAGGCGGGCGATCGTCGGAGCGGCCTCGACCCCGACTACCTCTCCGATCGCACGTGCGGCGTGCGCGCGGACGAACCACTCGGAATCCTCGAGGCAGGCGAGCAGGGCGATGCCGACCTCCGGCCCTGTCCGGGTCGCGAGCGTCTCGGCCGCGGCCGCGCGCACGTTGGCGTCGGCGTCCCACGTCAGGGCGACGAGCCGGTCCCCCGCAAGCTCGGGATACGGCCGGAGGAGGGTCGCCGCCCAGAACCGCACGACGGGGTTCCTGCTGCGGAGGAGCGGGACCAGCTTGGGGCCTGGAGCCGGGGTGAGGCGCTCGATCTCGGTGGCGACGCGAGAGCGCGGCCCGTGCCCGCTCTTCAGCGCGCCGACGAGCCTGTCGACCGCCCACTCGTCGCCGAGGTCGCCGAGCACGCGGATCGCGGCGCTCGAGAAGGCCGGATCAGGGTCCTCGACAAGAGGGCGAACGAGTCGCGGCGTCGCCGGGTGGCGGGCCTTCGCAAGCCGTGCGACAGCGGTGATGCGGCGCCGCTTCCCCAGCTCGGTGCGCGGTCGTCCGCCCGCGCGGCGGATGAGGCGGGTCACCTCGCGAGCCCGGGGCTCCATGCGAGCCCGGGCGGCACGGCGCCGGTCGTGAACCATCCTCCCGAGGACCAACGTGAGCGAGGCCACGGTCCACGCGGGCACGGCGACGACGAGCACCGCGATCGCGACGCGAGAGACGAGCGCGTCCACAGAGTCGTAGTCGTCATACGGGGGATGTCAGCCCTCCCTCCGACGGGGGATCTCAATTTGAGGGACTCGGCGCCACAGTGCGGCAACGGCAACGAGTGCGCGACAGCCGACGCGAGTCGTACGGACGTTTGCTACCGAGCAAGCATCATTAGACCCCTACCGACAAGTAGGCGGAGCGCTATGCGCCTGAGCCGACTCACCTCAGGGGGACATTGTCGCCGCCGCAGTCCGGGTTGACCCCCGCTCCGAAACGCTGGATAGTCGCGCTCTGAATGCACCGAACGTGAATGGCTGGCGAGTCGGGAGGTCACCGTGAGGAAGTTGATGCTCGTGGTAGCGGTAGCACTCATGGCCGTGGTGAGTGCCGGTGTCGCGCAGTCTGCGTCCTCTCAATCGCCCGGGCCGCTCGTCGGCACGTGGGCGAGGACAACGACGTGCGCCGAGCTCGCAAGTGCCTTCCGCAGCGCGGGAATGTCCAAGCTCGTCAACGAGATGGTCGTGGGGAATGGCTTCATTCCCGGCGTTCAGAGTCCAGGCCAACTCCGTGATCCAGCAAAGCCGTGTCTCGGAGCAGTCCCCCGCAAGCACTCGCACTTCTTCCTGAAGAACGGCGCGTTCGGTTCGCTCGACTGGAACGGCGAGCCAGTCGATGACGGGCGCTATCGCGTCAGCAAGCCCGGAACGGTCACGATCTTCAAGGAGTTTCCGAAGGTCTCCTTCCGCTACCAGATCCGCGGCAAGGTGATCAGTTTCACGCCCCTCGTTCCGAAGGGTTGCCAGACGTTCCGCTGTGCCTGGGCGATCTCGGTCGCATACCCGGGCAAGACCTGGAAGCGCGTGAGGTAGACCTTCTGAGCTACTCGGACGCTCGCCCTCCGGGCTCGTCCCTTTCGCTGGCCCGCGTCGGCGGGGGGCACGAAGTCGCCCACGAGCCGACAAGCGCCGCGCCCACTTCGGACCAGAAGCGTTGGCAAGGCAATGCGCCTCGCCTTCCCCCGGCGAGCTCGAGTGCTCGCCTGATCACTCGAGCAACCGGTAGCCGACTCCCCAGACATTCACGATGAAGCGATCGTCAGTGCCGACGCAGAGCTTCTTGCGGACGCGGGATGCATGCGACTCCAAGGTGCGAGTTCGACCCAGGGCGCGGAATCCCCACACCTCCCGCAAGAGCTCTTCCTTCGTGAAGACGCGGTATGGCTCGATGGCGAGCCGCGTAAGGAGCTCGAACTCCTTCGCCGACAGAACGACGAGCTCCTCGCGCACCGAGACTCGCCGCGTTCGCTTGTCGACGACAAGGTCGCCCGCGACGAGCACGTCGGTGTTCCCGACCGAGCTTCTGCGCAGAAGCGCACGGATACGCGCGAGCAGCTCCTCGTACGCAAACGGCCGGCCCATGACGTCGTCGGCTCCCCGGTCGAGCGCACGCACGCGCTCGACGGGGTCGGACGACGGCGCAAGCAGGATCACGGGAACGTTTCGATCCCAGCTCCGGCCCGGCTCACCACGCCGCAGTCGCAGACAGAGATCGAGCTCCGCGAGCAGCACGACATCTGGACGGGTCCGCTCCGCGAGCTCGAGGGCTTCGTTGCGCCGGGCAGCTCCGACGACGTCGAAGCCGTCGTCTCGTAGCTGTCGCCCCAGGTATTCGCGCGTCTCTGACTCCGGCTCGGCAACGAGGACTGCATTCGGCATGACGCCGACGCTAGCCTTGCCGCGCCTCCTGCGCCAGATGTCCTTTGCGGCGAAATTCGTGACAAGCGTTCCTCAGTCGGCCCGGTCGAGACCTGGCTCCGAGGAGCCGAGTCTGGGAAGCCCTAGAGCCTTCCGTGCCGGATGACGCCCCACACGAGCCATAGCCCGAAGACGCCCAGAGATGCACGAAGCCGACGAGCGACAGTAGGTGAAGCCCCATGATGTGCGGTCCGCCGTCGGCGAAGACGCCGATGATGGCCGAGCCAAGCAATCCGCCCGCGATGACGAGTGAGACGGCCATGCGGTTCGAAGCCTTGTCGATGTGCTCGTCGAGCTCGTCGATGCCGGGGTTCTCGATGTGGACCTGGAACGTGCCTTCTCGGAGGCGCTCCAGGATGTCGCTCACCTGGTACGGGACCTCGCGAGCGATGGAGCCGAGGGCGAGAGCCTCGACGCGTGCTCGCTGCGAGAGGACGCGGGGGTGGAAGCGATCGACGAGCAGCCCCCGTGCATACGGCTTCGCGATCTCGAAGACGTTGAACTCCGGATAGACCTCCTGCCCCACCGAGGCGAGCGTGGCGATGGCCTTGTCGAGCATCACGAACCGACTCGGCAGTCGCAGGTTCAACGAGTAGATGAGCTGGAAGCCCTCGCGGATGACCTGCATCGGGTCGATATCGGCGAGCCGGGCGCCGTAATAGCGGTCGAAGAGGACGCGCAGCTCGGCACGGAACTCCTGCTCGCGCTCCGGCGCGTACCGCACACCTAGCTCGCGGAGGCGGCGCGGGATGGCGTCGATGTTCTCGGTCGCCGCATCGACGAACAGCCGAGTGAGCTTCGCCATGTCGTCGTCCGAGAGCTTCTCGGCCTGTCCGAAGTCGACGAGCCCCAGCTCGCCGGACTCGAGGACGAAGAGATTGGCAGGATGAGGGTCGGCGTGGAAGAAGCCATGCCGAAAGACCATGGTCATCCACGTGTCGGCCAGCCGATACGCGATGTCGCGCCGCTCGTCGGGTCGAAGCGCTGCGAGATCCAGGTCGGCGACCTTCGTGCCGCGGAGATACTCGAGCGTGAGCACACGTCCAGTCGAGTACTGGCGGATCACACGCGGGACGACCACATCGTCCGTGCGCGCGAAGTTCCGGTGGAAGATCTCGGCGTTGCGGGCCTCGTGGCCGTAGTCGAGCTCGAGGCGGATCGAGCGGGCGAACTCGTCGACGAGCTCCTGCGGATCCATGAACTCGAGGGCGCGAACTCGCTCCTTGAGGAGCTTCGCGGCCTGGTAGAGAAGGCCGATGTCTGCCTCGATCTGCCCGGCGGCCGCCGGACGCTGGACCTTGACGACAACGTCTTGCCCGTCGGGAAGCACCGCGCGGTGCACCTGCCCGATCGACGCAGAGGCGATCGGCGCGAGCTCGAACTCCAGAAACGCACGATCCACCGTCAGGCCGAGCTCGGCCTCGATGACAGCGCGTATCTCCTTGAACGGAACCGGAGAGGCATCGTCCTGGAGCCCACGCAGCTCGGCGACGATGTCGGGCGGAACGACGTCTGGCCTCGTCGAGAGCAGTTGGCCGAACTTGACGAAAGTCGGCCCGAGCTCATCGAGCATCTCGCGCAGCCGGCGTCCTCGGTCTGACGCGGTGGCATCAGCTCCGGTCCCATCTCTCCCGTGCACGAGATCGCCGAGACGGTTCCTGCGCAAGAAGTAGCCGAAGCCGTGCCGCGCCGCAACCTGAGCGATCTCCGACAGACGACCTAGACCACGCGTCGACTGCGCCTGCGATGTCGCCATTCCTCCGATTGTAGGGGCGAGGCCCGTGTGGCCTCAATTGGGCGGCTGAGGGGCGCCTCCTCGCCGCGCCAGCACGCGGCTAGTTGCCCGAATCCCGCTCGAGCAGCTTCAACCGATGCTCGAGCTGCGCAACGCGGAGCTCCAGGTCGTCGACGGCCTGCCTCGACGCCACGCCGAGCTCGGCCGCGACGCGAGCCGCGGTGCTGCCCGTGCTTTCGCCGATCCGGCCCGCTTCCCGACGCCAGCTCTCGAAAACCTCAGCAACGGCGGCACGAACCTCGCTGCGCTCGGCGCCTAGGCGGCTCGCGATCTCGTCGGCGAGACGGTCGGCGCGATCGGCGGCGAGCGCGACAGCGCCGATCCCGGCCAAGGTCAACGCCTCGAACGGGCTCCGGTCGTCAGCGGGAGCGGCCATGCGGCCTCGATGCGCGCCGCTGACGGCGACGCTCTCGCTTCGACGATGTCGGTGCCTGCGGCGGCGTGCCGGCAGCAGTCGGCACTCGCTCGGGTGTCGGTGCTGACGGGTCCTCGTCCTCGTCCGACTCGCCCTCTGCCGAGGCCGCCTCTCCGGCATCGATCAGGGTGCCGCCGACGGTCGTGATGCCCTCGAGAGCACCGAGATCATCGCGGCGACGCGCGAACTCCGGCTCACGTTCCTTCAGCGCGGCGACAAGCGGCGCGGCCAGGAAGATCGACGAGTAGGCGCCGGAGCCGATCCCGACGAGGAGCGCGAACGCGAAGTCCTTGAGCGTGTCTCCACCGAAGACGTAGAGCGACGCGACCGGCAGCAGGGTGATGAACGTCGTGGCCAGCGAACGCGGGAGGACCTCCCACATCGAGACGTTGCCGATCACGCGGAACGATGCGCGCCGCATCAGCGGGACGTTCTCCCGCATGCGGTCGAAGACGATGATCGTGTCGTAGATCGAGTAGCCAAGCACCGTGAGAACAGCGGCGACCGTCGCCGTCGAGACTTCTCTCCCCGTTAGGGCGTAGATCCCGACCGTGATGATCACGTCGTGTGCGAGGGCAACGAGGACGCCGACCGAGTACTTCCATTCGAAGCGGACGGAGATGTAGGCGACGATCAGCAGCAGGCTCACGAGGATCGCGAGCAGCGCGTTGTTCGCGATCTGCCGCCCGAAGCTCTCGGAGACGCTCTTCGCGCCGAAGGATGTCGCGTCGACGGCCGTGGCAAGCGCCTCCTGCAGCGTGTTCTGCTCGTCGGTCGAGAGCGACTCGGTCCGAATCTGGAAGCTCGTGTAGTTACCGTCGACCGAGGCTCCGCGACCCTGGATCACGGCGCCTTGCTGCCCGATCTGCGCTGCCTCGCTACGTACGTCCTCGAGCGACGTCGGCTCGGGTGTCCGGAACGTGATCTGCGTACCGCCCCTGAAGTCGATGCCGAGGTTGAGCCCGTTGTAGGCGATTGCCGCGATCGAGAGCGCGACGACGGCGCCGGAGATTGCGAACCAGATGCGGCGCCTGCCGATGTAGTCCCACCGAAGCCAGCGCGGAATCCCCTGCCCCGTCGTCCCCATGAAGCGCGGGTTGTCGATCCAGCCGAAGCCGCCGATGAGGGCCAGGATCGCGCGTGTGGCAAGAACGGCCGTGAGCATCGACAGCGCCGTTCCCAGGAGCAGCATGAGCGCGAAGCCGCGCACGCTTGCGGTCGCTACCGCGAACAGGACCAGCGCCGTGATCGCAGTAACGACGTTCGCGTCGACGATCGTGGCGAAGCCCTTCTTGTAGCCCTGCGCGATGGCGGCGCGGACCGATCTACCGGCACGCACCTCTTCCTTGATGCGTTCGAAGATGACGATGTTCGCGTCCGCGGCCACCCCGAAGGTCAGCACGAGGCCCGCAAACCCTGGCAGCGTGAGCGTGACGTTGAAGAGGAGGATCGTCGCGTACAGGAAGGCCGCGTAGATTCCGAGACCGGCGACGGCGACCAGGCCGAGGAAGCGGTAGAAGATGAGGAGGAAGATCGCAACGAGGATGAGCCCGCCGATCGCTGCGCGCTGAGCCTCCGCGAGCGAGTCCTTGCCGAGGGTCGCCGAGATATCGGTGCGGTCGAGCGTCTCGAACTTGACCGGCAGCGCGCCCGTCTGCAGGACGAGGGCGATCTCCTTTGCCTCCTGGAACGACTCGAGCCCCTGGATCTGGGCCCGGCCGCCGCCGATCCCTCCCGACAGCGTCGAGTCCGTGTAGTCGATCTGCGGGAACGTCTTGATCTCGCGGTCGAGGACGATCGCGAAGTGCTGCGGCTGCTGGCGCAGCTTGCCACGGATCCACTCGTCGCCGGTAATCCGCTCGAACTTGTCAGAGCCCTTGCCGGTGAACTCCATCGTCACGATCGGCTGACCGGACGATCCGGGGCTCGTGTCGAAGTCGGCGCGCGTCCCCGACAGCTTGAGGTCCTCGCCCGTCATCTGCGGGACGTTCGGTGGGTCGTACTTGAACAGGTAGTAGTACGTCCGATCCGGGGGAACGCCGCTCGCGTTCGGCCCGCCGGGACAGACGACCGCGCCGACGCCACAGGTGATGACGACCATCTTCTCGGGCACCGCGAATACGTCGCGACCGGCAGGGAGCTCACCACCGGACTTCTTGAGTGCCTCTTCCTCGGATGCATAAGGGCCGGAGAGCACCCGCTCGGTCTTGGTATTCACGAGGTAGTACTCGGCGGGCGTGCCCTGCTTCGCCTGCGATTGGACCTGCGCGAGCAGCTGATAGAGGGACGCGTGCTCGACGGGCTCACCCCGAATCGAGATCGACGGGCCGACCAGAGACGTCTCGAGGTCGTACAGCTCGAGTTGGGCCGTCGTGCCGATGATCTCCGCCGCCGCCTCCGGATCCTTGACGCCCGGAAGCTGGATCACGATCTGATCGTCGCCCTGTGTGCGGATCTCGGGCTCCGTGACGCCAAGCTTGTCGACGCGGTTGCGCATGATGTCGACCGAGCGGTCGAGGTCTTCCTGTGTGAGATCGCGGTTCGGCGGGGGAACCGCCTGGAGCGTGACCTCGAGGCCACCCTGGAGATCGAGCCCCAACGTCGGCTTCTGATGGAGCGGCGAGCCCGGGATCGCGAGCAGCGCGACGCCTACCAGCGCAGCGGCCAGCAGGGCGACGACCAGGATCGAGGAGCGCCGGTTCAAGGCAGGCGGGTCAGGTTAGCGGCGGTCGTCGGCGGCGGTATCGACGACCCCGCCGCTCGTAACGGCTTCTTCGCCGTCTGTAACGCCAGCTTCATCGGTCTCGGCGTCCTCGGCGAGGTCTTCGGTTGCGTCCAGGTCCACCGCCTCGGCGTCGACGACGTCGGATTCGTCGTCCTCGGTCTCCGGGGGAAGCACGGCAGCAATGCCACGGCGCGTCATGTGCACCTCGAGACCATCGGCGATCTCGACCACGACGTCATCTCCCTCGGCTTCGGTGACCGTGCCGTAGATGCCGCCGGTCGTCAGGATGTCGTCGCCGACACCCGCTCCCTCGATCATGGCTTGCTGCTGCTGCTGGCGCTGTCGTTGGGGACGAATCATCAGGACGTACATGACGACGAGCAGCAGCACCAAGATGATCAGAAAGCTCACGATTCCTCCTCCGGCGGGCGGGCAAGCCGCGCGAGCGCGTCCTGCCTGAAGGCTGAGAACGTGCCCCGCTCGATCGCCGCCCGCGCGCGTGCAGTCAGGTCGAGTACGAACCAGAGATTATGCAGGCTCAGCAGCCGGAGCCCGAGGATCTCGTCCTGAGTGACGAGATGGCGGATGTAGGCCCGCGAGAAGCGCTCGCACGCAGGGCACGGACAATCCTCGTCGAGCTGTCGGCCGTCGGCTCGATACCGGGCATTGCGAAGGTTCAACCGCCCCTCCCAGGTGAGCGCCGAGCCTGTCCGTGCGGTCCGGGTCGGCAAGACGCAGTCGAACATGTCGATCCCCCGAGCGATGACCTCGAGGATGCCGACCGGGTCGCCGATCCCCATGAAATAACGCGGTTGTCCCGCCGGCAGCAGGGGTGCCGCCCACTCGACGCAGTCCAGCATCTCCTGCCTTGCTTCACCCACAGCGAGACCGCCGAGCGCGAACCCGTCGAACGGAAGGCTGCCGATCTCCTCGAGCGATCGTCGGCGAAGCTCGTCGTCGGTTCCGCCCTGGGAGATGCCGAACCGGAGCTGGCCCGGTGCTCGCGCAGCATCGACCTGCCGCTCCGCCCAGACCGTGGTGAGCCGCACGGCACGCTCGAGCTCTTTCTTCGGCGCACCCGCCGGCAGGCAGACATCCAGGCACATAGCGATGTCCGAGCCGAGGCGACGCTGGATCTCGGCGGCTCCCTCGGGCGTAAAGCGCGCGTCAGAACCGTCGTAGACCGAGCGAAACGTGACACCGGCCTCGTCCAACGAGCTGATCGTGTCGCGGAGGGAGAAGACCTGGTACCCGCCCGAGTCCGTCAGTATCGGCCCGGACCACCCCGAGAAGACGTGGATCCCGCCCAGATCGTCGATGACGTCCTCGCCGGGCCGGAAGTGGAGGTGGTACGCGTTTCCGAGAACGACCTGGGCGCCGAGCGCTCGCACCTCGTCGGGGTGGAGCGACTTTACGGTTGCCTTCGTGCCGACCGGCATGAATGCAGGAGTGCGGATCGCTCCGTGCGTCGTTTCGAGAACCCCAGCGCGGGCTTGACCGTCGGCGGCTTCGACTCGGAAGCTCAAAAAAGCGGCCCACGACTTCGTTCAGCAGCTCCGAGCCCCTGGGGCCACCCCTCGCCTCCTCCCACTTTGAGCCTACTGAGAAAGTGCTGGCGCATGGGACACGAGATCGTGCCGAAAGCGTGACAACAGTGCAGAAACCTCGTCGTCACGGCCGTCACAGGACGACCATCGCATCGCCGAACGAGTAGAAGCGGTATCGCTCTTCGATCGCGACGCGATAGAGGTAGCGCGCCTCTTCGATGCCGACGAAAGCCATGACGAGAGCCAACAGCGTCGAGCGCGGGAGGTGGAAGTTGGTGAGCAACGCGTCGACACGCCTGAACTCGAAGCCGGGTGCGATGAAGAGAGTCGTCCGTCCCGAGACATCGCCGGTCCGCGCGACGGTCTCGACCACACGCACGGTGGTCGTGCCGACTGCCAGAACACGACGAGCGCCCGCAATCTGCGCCCATGCGCCGGTGTCGACCGCATATCGCTCACCGAGGAGCACGTGCTCTTCCAGCCGCGTGCCCTGCCACCGGTCTGAAGGTGTCGAGCCCGACGTGCAGCGTGACGCGCACAGGGTCGAGGGAATCGAGGGTGCCGGCCGTGAAGTGGAGCCCTGCGGTCGGGGCGGCGGCCGAGCCCGGCTCACGGGCGTAGACGGTCTGATACCGCTCGGGATCGTCGAGCCGCTCGTGGATGTACGGCGGGAGCGGAACCTCGCCAGCCGGCTCACCGTCGAGACGGACCAGCCAGCGCCCGTCACCAAGTCGTTCCAGGAATCGGACCGGCCCGAGTTGCTCCCCGGTCCGCAACCGACGCCCCGGTCGCGCGAGCGCTTCCCACGTCCCCTGGTCATCGACCGCCTCGAGAAGAAGCACCTCCACTGAGCCGCCGGACGCGCGTTGCAGCCGCAACCGCGCCGGCACGACGCGGCTGTCGTTCACGACCACGAGCTCGTCGTCGAGCAGCCCCGGAAGCTCCGAGAAGACCCGGTGCTCGATCGAGGCCGAATCCCGTCGATACACGAGCAGCCTCGATGCATCGCGAGGCTCGGTCGGGCGCTGTGCAATCAAGTCCGACGGCAGCTCGTAATCGAGGAGAGCCGTGTCCATCCGGCGCTGAGAGTAGCCTCGGCGCCCATGGACAGCCTTGCTCTCGAACGCGCGAAGCAGCGGATTTCGGACGCAGCGGCCGGTCGCCCAGAGCCTGCGGCGCTCGAAGCGGCGCTCGAGCGCTCTCGATTCCAGATCGAGGCGCTCGCGGTCACTGCAGCCGAGCTCGAGGCCTCGATTCCTGCCCAGGTCGGGAGTTCCGTTCGTGACAGCCTCAGGACGGAGGTGCTCCCGGTCGCGCGACACATAGCCGAGATTCGTGGGCTCCTCAACCAGGCGATCCGTCGGCTCGAGCGCCTCGAGGGTGCGCTGCTCGCCGAGCGGCACGCGCGCGTCGATGATCTCGCGCTGCTCGTCGACCTCGTGAGCTCGGGCTGGAAAGGCGTCGATGCGCGGCTCGAAAGGCTCGAGCGCGACCAGGCCGACATCGCTCTCGTCGCGTCCGTCGTAGGTGAGCACTCTGCCGACGACGCCCGATCTCGGCGCGGCGAACACGCCACAGCAGCAGCGGCTTAGCGCTCCCCGCCGTACCTACGGCGAAGCAGTTAAACGAGCGACCCGGCCGGCAAGGTCGGGAGCACGAACCGGAACCGGCTTCCACGACCTAGTTCCGACTTGAGTTCGAGACGTCCACCGAGGGCCAAAGCAAGCTCTTGCGCAATCGGCAAACCGAGTCCGGTGCCGTTGACGTCCTGAGACACGAACGCGTCGAAGATCCGTGTTCGCTCCTCCAAGGCAACGCCCGGACCGGTATCGAGTACGTCGACGCGAACCACCCCGTTCTCAGATCCGAGGAGAAGCTCGATGCGACCGCCGTCCGGCGTCCAACGGAATGCGTTCGAGAGCAGGTTGGTGATGACCTGCAGCACTCGGTCACCGTCGGACACGATCACCGGCGGGTCAGCATCCGCGGCTAGGCGGTAGTCGATCTCGCGGCGCCGCGCCTCCTCCGCGAACGCGCCGTACGCATGGTCGAGGACTCGCGTGAGATCGACTTCTTCGTGGCGAACCGTGAAGCGATGCGCTTGGAGCTTGGCGAGATCCAGCACGTCTCCCACTAGCCGCTCGAGCCGGTCGGTCTCGGCGGCGATGATGTCGAGCGAGCTCTGCACCTGATCCGGCTCGCGGACGATGCCCTCCCGGATCGCCTCGACATGGCCGCGAATTGCCGTTAGAGGCGTGCGAAGCTCGTGGGACACGGACATCAGGAACGAGCGCTTGAGCTTCTCGGCCTCGGCGAGCTGCTCAACCATCCCCCGGAAGCGCTCGGTCAAGAGCGAGATCTCATCGCTTCCACGTGTATCGGGAATCTGAACGTCGTAGCGCCCGGCGGCAACGTCCTCCGTCGCACGCATGAGAGCCAGCACGGGCTCGGTCAGGCGACGCGAGAGCCAGTAGAAGAGAGCCGCGGCAAGAGCGACGCCAACGGCGAGAGCGAGCACCAGCCTTCCCACGAGGGTCAGCCATTGCTCACGCAACTCCGCGGTGGGCTTGGCGACGACGAGCCATCCGAACGGCTCGGTCCCCTGCTCGAGCTTCACCGGATACGCCACGGCGAGCAGCATGCGTGTCTCCCCTGGCGGAGTGAACTCGAACGTCACCTGCCGGTCCCGATCCAGCGCGACATCGCCAAGAGCGCTTCTCGAGAGTCGCTCGAGGCCGGACCGCTGGCCCGGGAACACGGACGCCCCCACGTAGAAGAGCTCATCGCCTGTCGCGAGCTCGAGCCTCTCTGCG
The DNA here is from genome assembly GCA_963827525.1 of uncultured Thermoleophilia bacterium. Taxonomy (GTDB): domain Bacteria; phylum Actinomycetota; class Thermoleophilia; order Gaiellales; family Gaiellaceae; genus GMQP-bins7. Next base: position 28,703 of record CAWHBH010000023.1, on the reverse strand, counting down.
GCGAACTCCGGAGCCTTTGCCCCCTCGTCGGTGGACCGCAGCGCCGACTCTGCGTAGAGAGCCGCAAGACCCGATGCTTCGCGTTCGAGCTCCTGTACTGACTCCGCATGGGTCACGTCCTGGAAGAGGCGGACGGCCGCTGCGATCGAAACGAGGCCGAAGACGAGAACGACCGCGAGGAAGAGAGCCGTCAGACGGAACCGAAGCGTTCCGGGCACGGATCCAGGGTAGCCCGCTACACGGAGGGGGCCGGCGTTCGCTCGGACGCGACCTTGTAGCCGACGCCCCAGACCGTGACGATGGGTGACGCGTCACCGAGCTTGCGGCGGATCTGCCGCACATGGACGTCCACTGTTCGAGTATCGCCTGCGAATGTGTATCCCCAGACGCGCTCGAGCAGCTGATCTCTCGTCAGGACGATCCCGCGGTGGTCGAGTAGCTCCCAGAGCAAGTCGAACTCCTTGGGCGCAAGACGAATCTCATCGTCGCCCACGTACACCTCGCGCTTGCCCGAGTTGATCGCGAGGTCGCCATGGCGTAGCTCCTCCGATTCGCCCTTCCGCCGCTCTGGCGCGGCGCGGCGAAGAACGCTCTTCACGCGGGCTACGAGCTCACGGGGGTTGAACGGCTTGGTCATGTAGTCGTCGGCGCCAACCTCGAGGCCGATGATCTTGTCGATGTCCTCGTCGCGCGCCGTGAGCATCAGGATCGGGACGTCCGAGCCCTTTCGAATCCGACGGCAGAGCTCGACGCCGTCACCGTCCGGCAGATTGAGGTCGAGAATGATCAGAGCGGGCGTCTCGCCCGCGAGCTCGACCAACGCCCCCTGCGCGGTCGACGCAGTCTTGACGACGTACCCCGCGTTTCGCAGATATGCGGCGACGAACGAGGCGATCGAGGTTTCGTCCTCGACGACAAGAATGCTGTGCGGCGCGGTCACGACGCCCCGATTCGTGGCGAACGCTCGTCCGTGCTCGATCCGAGGACGAATCGCTCAGGTTCCAACGGAAGCGGAGCGCAGAGTTGCGGCTCGAGCCCACAATCGGCTCCGTCGAGGGAGTACACGCCCGTGTCCTCGCCCACGAACTTGGGGTCGCCGTCGAGCATGACCACGCCACGTCCGACCGCCTCGACGTCGATGCCGGCTCCGCGAATCACCACGCGATACCCACCGCCGAGCATCCGAAAGCGAAGTCCTTGACCACGGTAGAGCACAGTGCGCGGACCGAGTCGCGTCTGCGTCAACTTCCTGCCGACGACGTACGCGGCGTAGCGATCGTTCGGTGTCTGATCCGTAACGCGCAAGGTGCCGTTCGCCAGACGACCAAGCACGTTCCCCCGAAGGTCGAGCATGACGACACCTTTACCTCGCTCGACGGACAACGTCCCGACAGTCGGCTCGGCTGCACCGGCGACGCCGGCCAGCATCGCCGAGGCCGCGACGATCGCGCATGGGATAACGGCAAGCTTCCGCATTACTCCAGGGCCAGTATCGGCATCCGGCGTGAGTCGGCGATGAGATGCGTGTAAGGAGACTGTTAGCGCGTGGGGTAGGCTGACGGCTTGAAGCCGAGGGTCGCTCACTCGTAGACGTAGAAGCCGCGGCCGCTCTTGCGCCCGAGCAGGCCGGCGTTCTTCATCGCGACGATCCGCGGTGGCGGCGCCATTCGCGGTTCGCGGAGCTTCTCGTACAGGGCCTCGGACGCGTGCACGTGAACGTCGATCCCGACCAGATCCACGAGCGTGCATGGCCCCATCGGCCATCCGGCCCCGGCAGTCATCGCAGTGTCGAGGTCTTCCGGAGAGACGCGCGCCTCGTCGAGAACGCGGAGGCAGTCGTTCAACAGCGGGATGAGAACGCGGTTGACGACGAATCCGGGCGTGTCGTGACAGCGAATCGGTCGCTTTCCCAGCCGCTCGCCAACGGCGTACGCGGTTTCCACGGCCTCGTCAGAAGACAGCTCCGCCTGGACGATCTCGACAAGTGGCATCAGTGGAGCAGGGTTGAAGAAGTGCATCCCGACGACGCGAGCCGGAGTCCCGACAGCTGCCGCGATCTCGGTGACCGACAGTGCAGACGTGTTCGTCGCGAGGATCGTGTCGGCGCGGACGATTGCCTCGAGCTCCGCGAAGAGCGTGAGCTTTGCGGCGAGCTCCTCGACGATGGCCTCGATGACGAGATCGCAGTCGGCCAGGTCGGCGAGCTCGGTCGTGAGGGAGAGCCGCGCGAGTGCAGACTCGCGCTCCTCGACGCTCATGCGCTCCTTGTCGACCTTGCGCTGGAGGAAGTGCGCGATTCGCCCGCGCGCCTGCTCTCCGAGAGCGTCGGTCACCTCACGCCCGACCACCTCGTAACCGGCTTCGATCGCCAATTGGGCGATCCCGGAGCCCATTGCGCCAAGGCCGACGACGCCGATCTTTCGTATGGCGGACGGGGTCACCGGGCGCGATCCTAGCGGGGCGTGGCGGGGGACGTATCGAGCGCGTCGTTAGTCGTTGTAGCGGCGGCGACGAGCGTGCTCGTCGATGCGGGAGTCGGCGCCCGCGACGACCGCGAGTGGCCCTGCCACCAGTATCAACGCGAGGAGGATGAAACCGAACATGTCCTCATCGTGCCGATCGTCCTTCATCAGCACCAGTCGGCCTTTGATCAGTGGTTATTAGTGGTTCTGATCGACGCAGTAAGCGTCAGAGACGCTCGACGATGCCCGCGATCGCCTGCCCTTGGCCGATGCACATCGTCGCGATTCCAAAGCGTGTGTCGCGTCGCACGAGCTCGTTCAGAAGTGTTGCCGTGATCCGGGCGCCCGTGGCTCCGAGCGGGTGCCCGAGTGAGATTCCCCCTCCGTTCGGGTTCACGTCTCCGGCTTCCCAGCGCTCGTGCATCCCCGTGTCCGCCAGGAACTGGAGGACGACTGACGCGAACGCCTCGTTGACCTCGATCACGGAGATGTCGCCCCAGGTCAGCCCGGCCTTGGAGAGTGCGCGCGCGCACGCCTCCGGGTTGCCGTGCAGCATCCGATACGGGTCGACGCCGGAGAGCCCGAACGAGACGAAGCGCGCACGAGGCTCCAGCCCGAGTCGCTCCACAGCCTCGCCGCTCGCGAGCAGCATCGCGGCCGACCCGTCGACGATGGAGCTCGAGTTCCCCGCCGTCACGACGCCGTCGGGCTTGAACGCCGGCTGGAGCGAGGACAGCTTCTCGAGTGACGTGTCGCGCCGCGGCGTCTCGTCGACCGCAAAGAGCACGACCGCCCCACCCGCTCCTGTCTCGATCGGGACGATCTCGTTCTCGAAGCGACCCTCATCGATTGCAGCCACCGCCCGTCTGTGCGACTCGAGCGAGTACTCGTCGAGCTCGAGGCGAGTCAGATTCCACTCTTCGGCGATCACCTCCGCGGAGATTCCCTGCGGCACGATCGGCCAACGCTCGCCGATCTTCTCGTTGACCGCGCCCCAGCCGAGGTCGCCGAGGTTCGAGCCCATGGGAACGCGAGTCATGTGCTCCACTCCGGCGGCGACAACCAGATCGAGGTGGCCCGCCTGGATCGCCGAGGCGCCGTTGAAGGCGGCCTGCATGGATGAGCCACACTGCCGGTCGACGGTTGTTGCGGCGACCGTCTCCGGCCAGCCGGCCACGAGGACTGCGCCCCGGCCGACGTTCAACGCCTGCTCTCCGACCTGGGTGACGCAGCCCATCTGGACGTCCTCGATCTCTCCTGGGTCGACATCGACGCGCTCGACGAGGCCATTCAGAACTTGGGCTGCGAGCTCGTCGGCTCGGATCTCCGAAAGCGAGCCGTTCCGTCTCCCGATCGGGGAACGTACGGCGTCGACGATGTACGCGTCCCTGGCCATCGACGACAGCATAGATCCACGACCCAGGCCCGTCTGGGATCTTCCCTTCCCGGTCTACACTCACGCCATGGCCACCACGGCGTCCGAACGGAAGCTGTTGATCGGAGGCGACTGGGTCGAGACCGGTGAATGGCTCGAAGTCCGCTCGCCTTACGACGGCTCACTCATCGGACGAGTGGCCAAGGCCGGTGCTGGTGAGACCAGGAGAGCTCTCGACTCTGCGGAGGCCGCCATGCAGAAGCCGATTCCCGCGCACGAGCGGGCCGCGATCCTCGATCGGGTCGCGGCGCTACTCTCGGAGCGCTCCGACGAGGCTGCGCGGACGATCTCGGCCGAAGCCGGTAAGCCGATGAAGGCGGCTCGTGTCGAGGCCGCGCGTGCGGTCTCGACGTACACGATGGCTGCCGTCGAGGCTCGAAGGCTCGCGGGTGATGCCGTCCCGATGGACGCGTCGCCGGCCGGTGTCGGCAAGCTCGCGTTCACGCTTCGCGTACCGATCGGCATCGTTGCGGCGATCTCGCCGTTCAACTTCCCGCTCAACCTCGTCGCGCACAAGATCGCTCCCGCACTCGCCGCCGGGTGTTCCGTCGTGTTGAAGCCGGCATCGCAAACACCGCTCTCGGCACTGCTCCTGGCCGAGCTCGAGACGGAGGCCGGGCTCCCGCCGGGTTGGCTCAACGTCGTCTGCGGGCCTGCCGGCGAGATCGGCGATGTGCTCGTCGAGGACGAGCGCGTGAAGCTGATCACCTTCACCGGCTCCAGCTCCGTCGGGTGGCGGCTTCGTGAGCGTGCCGCACGCAAGCGCGTCAACCTCGAGCTCGGGAATGCAACCCCGGTGATCGTCGCGGCCGACGCCGACCTCGGGGACGCTGCCGCGCGGCTCGCCGCAAACGCGTTTTCCTTTGCGGGCCAGAGCTGCATCTCCGTACAGCGGATCTATGTCGAACGCGAGGCCTACGACTCCTTTCTCGAGCGTTTCTTGCCTCGCGTCGAGGCGCTGGAGGTCGGCGATCCCGCGGACGAAGGCACGGAGGTCGGCCCCGTGATAGCCGAATCCGAGCGTGATCGAGTCCTCTCATGGATAGACGACGCGACGTCGCGGGGCGCGCGTGTCCTTTCAGGTGGCAAGCTCGACGGCGAGCTGCTCCGACCTACTGTGATCGCCGATGCGCCACGCGACGCGAAGGTGTCGTCCGAAGAGGTCTTCGGCCCGCTCTGCACGGTAACGCCATATGAGACGCTCGACGAGGCGATCGCGCTCGCCAACAGCACGCGCTACGGGCTCCAGGCGGGCATTTTCACGAGCGACGTGAAGTCGGCACTGCGTGCGGCCCGCGAGCTCGAGTTCGGCGGCGTGACCGTCAACGAAGCACCGACGTTCCGTGCCGATCAGATGCCGTACGGTGGGGTCAAGGACTCGGGCAACACGCGCGAAGGCCCGGCGTACGCCGTTCGGGAGATGACCCAAGAGCGGCTCGTCGTGCTCCAGCTCTGATGTCCTATGCCGTGAGATCGCTCATCTAAGGTTCTGTCGTGGCAAGAACCGAAGGTATGCGCGGCCTCGAGACGACACGCCTTCCAGGTCCCGGGTACGTCGTCCCACCGGTGCGGGAGCTGAAGCGGGAGCGCAAGGCGCTTCTCGAGGTGCGCGAAGAGCGGCTCCGCGATCTGGGCGGACTTGCCCTCGAGATGTACAAGCGCGACCGGTTCAGCGCGGGACTCGTCGTCGAGCGCTGCGCCGAGCTCGTCGCGGTCGAGGTTCGGGTTCAGGAGATCGACGCTCTGCTCGACGGGACGGCGCGCCTCCGTCGCGGAGGCGGAGGAGCCGTATGCGTCTGCGGTGCTCCCCTTCTTCTCGGCGCCCATTTCTGCGCAACGTGTGGACGGCCCGTCGGCGGCGCACCGCCGACCGAGGCCCCCGTCTCCGACATCGCAGAATGACGGTGTGCCCCCGCTGTGGCGAGCCTTCTGCTCGTGGGCAGGAGTACTGCCTCGAGTGTGGCATTCGACTTCCGACATCCGGCGTGGGCAATCCAAGGAGCGCAGGCTCGAGATGGGTTCTCCGTACCGCGATCGCGGCGGTCGTCGCGCTGGTCGGAGTGGCCGCAGCGGTGGCCGCGACCGGCGGATCAACGAGCGATCCCGAGGTAATCGTCGCTACCGGCGGATTCGCCACGGTGCCGACCTCGAGCACTCTTCCGTCCCCTGCCGGCGAAGGCGCTGTCGCAGACTGGCCGCCGGGCGAGGATGGTTGGACGGTCGCAGTCGCCTCTCTTCCTCAGACCGGAGGACGACGTGCAGCGATCGCGCGGGCTCGAACGGCGCGGGCGCGGGGCCTTACGCAGGTCGGCGTCCTCGACTCTTCTCGCTACGCGAGCCTGCATCCCGGGTACTGGATCGTCTTCACCGGTATCTACTCGTCCGAAGCAGAGGCGACGAGCGTGCTCGAGACCGCGCGGGGGTTCGCGCGAACAGCAACCGTACGACGAGTCGTCTCCTAGGGATCACGCATCGTCCAGCGCGTTGTCAGTGCTGGCGATTTTCGCCTCCGACTTTGTAACAACATCGAAAAGGCGCTACAATCTCCCCTGCGAAGCGTGCGCTTCGCCTCTTTTTCGCCCGGCAAGAGGGATCCCAGGAGAGACTCGGCAGATCCGGTGGACGATCACGCTGCACAACTTCGCTCGTGTATGTATCAATACTCGCGAGCAATCTACCGCTCGATCAAGAGTCTGATCGATCCATACGCGAGCAAGGCGTCCCAGCTCGAGTATCGGCGTGCGGTGCTCGACGAGTGCGAGTTGACTATGGCTCGGCTTGCGGAGGATCCCCACTATTTCGCGCGCCCGGATCGTGCCCTGTTCGCCGATATTCGGCGCTATTTCCCGATCACGGCGCAAGCCCAGGTCGCCTGGTCGGTACGCGAGGGCGTGGGTGCGGCAACGTCGTTCATCGAGCAGCAGATCGAGGCGGGACTGCTCGACGGTGGGGTTGCCCGCTGTCATGCGACGACCCGCAAGGGCAAGGCGTGTCAGCGCACCCCGCTCCCGGGACGCGACTACTGCCCGTCGCACCAGCATCTCGAGCACTCCGCCAACGTCGCCGCCTGACGCCGCAGGCGCCAGTCGCCCCTGGCCCGTCGGAGCGGGCCTCCGCGACCAGCTGACGACACTCGCTTGCGGGCGCCGCCCCTGCGACGTCAGGAACGCGACCGCTGGTAGAGCGGTAAGCTCGCAGCGCGAATGTCGCACGACGCCGACAAGCTCATCCGGCAGCTCTCACTGGTCGCGTTCCTCATGGCCGAGCGCCGCCTGCTCACTGCACGCGACGTCAAGTCGAACGTCGAGGGCTACAGCGAGATGTCGGATGAGGCCTTTGCACGCCGCTTCTACTCCGATCGCGCCGAGCTCACCGCGCTCGGCGTCCCGCTTCAATCGCAACGGGACGAGTTCACCGGGGAAGAGCTCTACACGCTTCGCTCCGAGCACTATTTCCTCGATCGGCTCGAGCTCGACAACGACGAGCTCGCCGCACTCCAGACCGCCCTCTATTACCTCGAGGGCAAGTTTGCGTACGCCGAGCCTTTCCGGCTGGCGCTCCAGAACCTCGCGCTCGGGCGGACCGGATTCCCGGAGCCCACGACGGAGACCGCCGAGCGCGTCCGTGTCAGCGCACCCGACTATTCGCCCGAGCTCGCAGGCCGGCTGTCCAAGCTCGAATCGGCGATCTCGAAGCAGCGCACCGTAAAATTCGAGTACTGGAGCCCACGGCGGACGCGCCAGGGTGAGCGAACCATGAACCCGTACGCGCTCCGTCTCGACGACGGCAACTGGTACGTGATCGGCCACGACCTGGACCGCAAGACCGCCCGAACGTTCAAGGTCTCGCGCATTCGCGGCGACATCCGCTTCGCGACGCGACGTGAGCGAGACTTCCGGATTCCACCCGATTTCGACGTCGAGAAGCACCGGATTCCTCGTCCCTGGCAGATCGGCGAAACGGTCGGGACCGCTCGAATCTCCGTCTCCGACGACACGGCGTGGTGGGTCGAGCGAACGCTCTCCGACGCAGGGAGCGTCGAGGAGGGAGTGTTCGAGACCGAGTACGCGAGCGTCGAGCTGCTCGCGGGCTGGATTCTGCGCCAGAACGGCCGCGCGACGCCGCTCGAGCCAGACGAGCTCTTCGAGGCGGTTTCAGCCGCGCTCTCGCGGCTTGCCGAGGGGCACGACGGACCGGCGCCCACAGCAGCCGGGCCGAAGCGCTCGCCGAGGCAACCGCCCCCGGAGAGGCCCCTCGGGCCCGTGGCTCCCGAGCGGTTCGGCGTCTTGCAGGCGCTTCTGGCACAGCTTCTCACAGCGTGCGGCGACGAACGCTCGGCGGTGATCGACGCAGCGGAGCTCGCCGCGCGATTCTCGATCCCGCTCGAAGAGCTTCAGGATCACCTCTCGCTCCTAAATCTCGTCAACTTCGGCGGTGGTTGCTACGCGGTCTACGCCGTACACGACGGGGACGTCGTGCACGTCGACAAGGAGCTCTACGGCGACGTCTTCCGGCGTTCGCCGAAGCTCACCCCACTCGAGGCACGGGCAATCCGACTGGCGATCGAATACGTCGGGCCGACGATCGCGGCGGATGCCCACAGTCCGCTCAAGCGTGTTCGCAAGAAGCTCGAGGAGACCTTCGGTCGCTTCGACCTGGCCGGGACCCCCGAGCCCCGGGACGCATCGGACGAGGAGGCGCTCGTCAAGGTTCTGAGCGAAGCGGCCGAGAAGCGCATCGTCGTCGAGATCGAGTACCTCAAGGAGGGAGACGACGGACCGTCGCTTCGTCGCGTCGAGCCGTACATGATCGAGCGAGAGCTGCCTGTGTGGCGGGTGCACACGTGGGATCAGACGGTCGACGCCGCACGCACGTTCCGCCTCGACCGGATGCGATCGGCTCGCCTAACCGACACGCGCTTCGAGTCTAGAGACGGGTTCGATCCGTCCTATCTCCGAAATCCTCGAGTCGCGACGCTTCTCCACTCGCCGACGATCGCGCGGTGGAAGCTCGAGCGGGGCGCCCGTCCCCTCACCGATGGCTCTGCTCTCGCCGACGTTCCGTACAAGACCGAGGAGTGGCTCCTGTCCGAGATCCTCGCGGACCGAGGTGAGACCACGGTCCTCGAGCCTCAACGGATCCGAGACCTCGTCGCAAAACGCGCGCGGCGGCTACAGCGCGAGCTGGGCCGAGTCCCCACGCGCGGCTGACTCCTCGCAAGACTGCGGCGATTTCGCGCCGAATTTCGCATCGGCCATTGCCGCTCTTCCGCCATGCCGGCTAGCGTTGTCGCACCAGACAACCAAGGAGAGTGGGATGGACGAACTTCCGAACGCTTTCGGCAGAAAGCTCGTCCCGATCGCAGGACTCCTCGCCGCTGCGCTGGCGGGAGCGACGAGCTTCGTCGTTGCTGGCTCGGCAATCGCCCAACGCGGAGCTGAATCGACCAGCCTGCTGCTCGACGCCACACACTTGCCGCCTCTGCTGACAGCTCCAGGGGAGCAGGTCGACCTCAACTACGACGCGGTCTGCATCGATCCGGAGGTGGAGGACGCCGAGGCGTCGTGCGCCGTCGAAGGCTGGGTTTTCCTTCGAGCTGGGACGAAGGGTGAGTTCCTCAAGCTCGCGCTGGAGAGAGTTGGCCCTTCGGGAAGTCGGCTCAGTGCTCGGGTTCCCGAGGCCATCGCAAGGTCGCGAACTGGCTTCAGCTACTACGCCGAGATCGAGGCAGCGTCGGGCACAGCGGTGATGACGCTTCCGGCGGGCGGCGCGGTGGCGCCGCATCGAAGCCTTCCGCTCGAGCGGACGGTCGAGATCGACCTCGGAAAGCATCGGTTCGACGAGCCGACGAGGCCCGACGAGCGCGTCGCGAGCGCGGCATGGGGTACAGGGCCGAACGATGCGGGTCTCGAACAAGGGCGCAATCTCGCGCCGACCGGGGCGTCGGCGTTCGACGTCGATCCGAGCGGAACGGTCATACTCCTCGACCAGGCCCATCGACGCCTCCTCCGTTGGAGGAAGGGCTCGGCGCTGCCGACGCGAGTTCCTGTCGCAATCGCTGGAACCCTGGCCGACATGTCGCTGGCGTCCGACGGGACGATCGATGTTCTCGAATCGGTGAGCCGCACCGGAGCGACGCCGCTCGTTCGACGCTTCGACTCCTATGGCCGTGGGCTCGGGTCTACCGAGATCGCCGAGCGAACCTCAGCGCAGATACGGCAGGGCCCGGCCGGGGCTCTCGTCCTCCAGCAGCCGTCGAGCCAATGGATGCCGGTCGCAGCCGGCGGAGCATCCGATCGAACCTGAAGGCCAGCGTCAGAGTGGTCGGTCCGGACGCCCGCTTCGCGAGGGCGGCGAAGTGATCGTGCTCCGCCGAGGCAATGAGATTCGCGTCGCGCTGACCGCGCCCATAGGGACTCGACGTTCGTGGCGCGTGACGAGCGACACGGCCTTGGCAGAAGTTCAGCTCGCAGAGCCCATGGGCCGGCGGCTCGTGCTGGTCGTGCGCGTCTTCACGGATGACGAAGACGAGTTCGAGGCTCTCGTCCTGGACGACGAGGGGATCGTCGCGCGGTTCTCCGTCGACGATGCGGACTGGGCAGAGGCCGCCCCGCTCGGCCGCTTCCGACTCGTCGGCCATTCGCTGTACCAGCTCGGCTCTACGCCGGCTGGGGCATTCGTCGATCGATACGACCTGGAGGTTCGGTGATGTGGCACTCACGCATGCTTGTGGCGAGCCTCGTGGGCGCGTTCCTCTTCGGGGCCGCGGGAACAGCCGGCGCCTACCACACACGGTTCGTCGCCAACAACTGCAACTACGCCGCCCCGACGCCTACGCCGTTCATCACGCGTGACGGCTCGGCCGCAGTCGCCCTCAGAGCGCGTCACGAGGGGTACCAGTGGGCAGGTGGCTGCTGGAACGACAACGATCGCGACGACTCGCCGAACGATCCAACCAGCGACCCCTCGACCGACGGCGAGGGCGGGGACTGCTCCGGCTTCACGTTCAAGGTCTGGCGCGAGTCGTTGAACGAGAGTGACGCGGGCTTCCAGCAGTGGGGCATGCTCCGCGACGTTCATGGACCGTATACGGCATCACGCTTCAGGTCGGGTCATGGAGCGCCGAACATCACGGTGTCCAAATCGGCCCTGACCAAGATGGACGCCTTGGCGAGCGAGAGCCACATCGGGATGATCTACGCGACGAACGCCGACGGAACGGATCAGATCATCGAGGCGAAAGGCGAGGCCTACGGAACGAACATCTGGACTCGGACGTACCGAGGAGATTCGAGCTATGGGGGCGTTCGCCGGACCGGCTGGAGCTCCTGAGCGAATGCGTGGAAGGCGGTCGGCTCTCGGCCGCCTTCTGCCCTTCGGGGCTTTGGTCGTCACCGCCTCGATACTCATGGCGGCTTGCGACGGGAGTGATGACGGCGCGCCGACCACACTCATGGACGGCTCTCCGGCAGCCGAGCTCTTTGTCGACCTCGAAGGTGTCGAGGGTCACGCCGTCCTGACCTCCGTCAGGATCGCCGACGCCATGGACGTGGCCGGTGCGCCGAGAGTCGCAACATGCATTCGGCACGACTGGAGAAAGCGACCACTCGGAGCGATCGTCGTCCGCGTAGGTGTCAGTGGCGAGAGCGTCACCTTTCGAGATCAGTCGCGCCGCGGTCTCTATGGCTGTGACAACAGCGAAGGGCCAAGAGAGGAGGATCGCAGTTGGTGCGGCGGGGCATTCGGTCGGCTCTACGCCGGCCATCTTCGCGACCCGCGCCTCGACATGGGAGCGTGCAGGACCCGTGAAGGTGCGCCGCTCGGATTTGCCTGGATCGAGCCTCGGCCGAGACGTCGAGTACGTCGTCGTCGAGCAGTCCGGGTATGCCGAGATCTACGCCGTCACAGGCGGGTTACCGGTCCGCGTGACGACGAGCGCTGTCGAGACCGAGCACTCCAGCGCGGCCTTCGAAGTCTCGGAGCACACATCAGACGGCACGCGGATCCACGACTACCGGCTGGAGGCCAGTGTCGCCGGCTAGATGCTTCAGCGGAAATTGACGCGCAGTCGGGGGCGGTCACGACCAAGCCGAGCGTCGCACTCACGCGTCGTGCAGGCTAGGAGCTGTGCGACGCGCGAGGGTGGCGATCCGGCGCAATATCGTGGCCGTCATCCGGCCCGCGTGAATTCTCCGCTCAAGCATCTAGACGACCGGGAGCGTGATGGTGAAGGTCGCGCCCTCGCCCGGAGTTGACGCCACGGTCAGCGTCCCGCCGTGTGCCTCGGCGATAGCGCGGGCGATGCGCGAGGCCTAGCCCCGATCCGGAACTATTCGAATCCAGTCGGACACCCGCTTCGAAGATTCGCTCCTGGTCGACGGACGCAACTCCGTCTCCGGAGTCCGAGACCGAAAGCAAGACGCGTGCCCCGCGCGTCGATGCGGTCAGGGTTACGCCAGCGTGCGATCCGGTGTGTGTCAGCCCGTTGACAACGAGGTTGTCGAGCGCCTGGCGCAGGCGCAGCGGATCCCCGGCGATGAGGGGAAGGCCAGGCGCGACCGTTGCTTCGACCCTTGCCCCACCCAGCGCGGCTGCAGCGGCGGCCTCATGCACGAGGGCGCCGGCGTCGACGCGCTCGAGGCGAATCGATGCGACCGCAACATCGCGGACGATCCGCTCGATGCCTCGGCACGCGGCGATCGCAAGGCGAGCGAGGTCTACCCGCGCCGGCGCGTCGAGGCCATCGCGAGCAAACGTCTCGGCAATGGCCGAGAGCGCGGCGACCGGGCTTCGTACCTCGTGAACGAGCACGGCGAGCCGCTGGGTATCCGCCGCCCACGTCACGCCGATCGCTCGGCCATCCGAGCCAGCGCCCAGGTCGCCGTCTCCGAGAGCATCGTGTCCTCCCCTGCGGCGTGCCGTTCGACGCTCGGGATCAGGTCGTCGGTGGCCACGTTTCCCGCGGCAATCAGAGCATTCCGTCGCAGCCAGCGCGCATCGTTCCTCGGTACGTACAGACGGTCGAACTCGGCGATCAGCCCCGCTTCGTCCCCGTCCAGCCACTCGCGCAGGGATACGGTCGGTTGCGCATCATCAGGTACCTGCACGCCCTCGCGTCTCTTCTCTACTCCCCGGTTCCAGGGGCAGACGTCCTGACAGATGTCGCAGCCGTACACCGTGTCTCGGAGCTCGCGGCGATGCTCCTCGGGAATCGGTGACGCCGCCTGTGTCCAGTACGAGAGGCACTTGGTCGCGTCGAGCACTCCCGGGTCGTCCAGTGCGCCCGTGGGACAGGCATCGATGCACAGCCGGCACGAACCGCAGTCGAGCTCGAGAGGCGGCGAGCGCTCGATCTCGACGGCCGTGACGAGCGTTCCGAGAACGACCCATGATCCGTGGCGGCGGGTGATCGCCATCGTGTTCTTTCCGTAGAACGCGACCCCAGCGCGCACGGCAGCTTCGCGATCGACGTGGTCGTTCTCGTCCACGAGGACGCGATACGAGCCGCCCAGCCTTTGCCCTAGCGCCTCGAGTCGCTCGCGCAGCGTCGTGTACTCGTCCCGCCAGGTATAGCGTGGCAGACGACCCTCGTCGATGTCCGGTTCGGCGGCGGGTGCGTAGTAACAGAGCGCGGCTGCGACGACCGAGCGTGCGCCGTCGAGAAGAAGCTCGGGATGGCAGGACACCTCCGGTCGCGCCATCGTGAAGCGCATGTCGGCGAAGAGCCCTCGAGTCCGTCGCTCGCGAATGTGTCGCTCGGTCTCGGCGTACGGCTCCGCGGGGGCCGCCCCGACCACGTCCAGCCCGATGTCGGCCGCCAACCTACTCAGCTCGGCCACGGTCATGCGAGGATTCTGCCTCGTGAAGGCCGTTCGCATCCATGAGGACGGAGGACCGGAGGTTCTTCGTTACGAGGACATACCCGACCCAGAGCCCGGCCCTGGTGAGGTTCTCGTCTCGCTGAGAGCGGCAGGGCTGAACCATCTGGACGTCTGGGTGCGTAAGGGACTCCCCTCCGCACCGAAGCCGCGCATCCTCGGAGCCGACGGCTCCGGAGTCGTTGCAGGTCTGGGCGATGGCGTCGACGGTTTCGAGATCGGCGATCGCGTCGTCGTGAACCCAGGAATCGTCCACGACGGCCGCATCACCGTGATCGGCGAGCATACGGACGGGACGTACTGCGAGCTGAAGGCCTTACCGGTCGGGCAGCTGTACCCACTCGCCGAGTCGCTCTCGTTCGAGGAGGGCGCCGCGTTTCCGCTCACCTTCGAGACCGCGCACAGGATGCTCGTGACCAAAGCCTCGGTCCGCGAGGGCGAGTGGGTGCTGATCTGGGGGATCGGTGGAGGCGTTGCGCTGGCGGCCTTCGAGCTTTGTCGCGCCCTCGGCGCGCGCACCATTGTCACCTCGTCGAGCGCTGAGAAGCTCGAACGCGCGCGGGGGCTCGGCGCGGACGTCGCTGTGAGCCACTCGGAAGGCGACGTCGTGCAGGCCGTGAAAGACGCAACCGGTGGTCGCGGTGTGGACGTCGTCGTCGAGACCGTGGGCGAGGCGACGTGGGAGCGGTCGCTCGCGGCAGCAGCTCAAGACGGCCGCATCGTCGTGTGCGGGGCGACCTCGGGCCACAGCCCACCGGCTCGCCTCTACCGGCTCTGGTGGAAGCAGCTCGTGATCTACGGATCCACGATGGGCCTGGCGTCGGACTTCGAGGGTGCCTACGAGCTCATCCGCGCAGGACGTGCGCGTGTCCACGTCGACAGCGTCTATCCGCTCGCGGAAGCCGCGGCCGCGCACGAGCGTCTCGAGTCGGGCGCGCAGTTCGGCAAGGTCGTTCTCGCGATCCCGGGCTGAGCGCCCCTGCGACAATCTCTGGCCGAAGCCGGGCGTCGCTTTGTGATCTCCGCCTAGAGGCGCGCCCGCAAGTCCTTAGCCGAAGCCGAGAATGAACTTGGCATCGTCCGACATGCGATCGGGCGTCCAGGGTGGATCGAATGTCAGCTCGGCCTCGACCTCGTCGACCCCGGACACGCCGCGCGCGGCGTCGACGATGCCGTCGGCGATCATCGCGCCGGCCGGACAGCCCATCGAGGTGAGGCTGTAGAGCACCTTCACGTTGGGGCCATCGACTTCGACCTCGTACATGAGCCCGAGCTCGACGATGTCCATTCCGAGCTCGGGATCCTCGACACCGTGCAGTGCCTCGACGACGTCCTCGCGCGTAACCATCCCGATCAAGTCTAGTCAGCAGCCTTAGGGCGAGGCGCGCCTCGCCTAAATGCACAAGGCGGTCAGGCCGCGCCGACGAGCTGGTCGGCCCGCCGGAGAACGAGATCGAGGACGTCGCCGATCGCGCGATCGAGCGAGTCGTTGACGATCACGGGAACGTCGTGGCGCCTCGCGCGCTCGATCAGGTACTCCTGAATCGCCCGGATCTGAGGCAGTGAGTCGAGATATTTCTCGAGGGGCCGGAGCCCGTCGGTCGCCTGATCTCGCACCCAGAAGTGACTCCGGTGCAGGTTTTCGTCCTCGATCGCCACGACGCACTGGACGACGAAGGCGCCGGGGTAGTCAGTGCCGACCATCCCAGGGACGAGATGGACGCCTTCGAGAACGGTCGACCAGTGCTCGGTGGCCGCGCGCCCCAATGCGGCATGCACGCCGACGAGAACGTTCCTCGTCTGGTCGAGGAACCCGAGAAGCGCCGCATCGCCCGACTCCTCTTCCTCGGCTCTCGTGAGAGCAAGCCTGGCCTCGAAGCTCGAGTAGTGCACGGAGGGCATGAACTCCTCCGAAAAAAACGCGCGCATCGTCTGGCGAATGAAGTCCGTCGAGGTCACACGCGTGATCCCGAGCCGGTGGGCGGCCTCGGTTGCGATCGTCGACTTCCCGGTGCCGGTCGCGCCGCCCACCAGGAGGAGAAGAGGTTCCTCCAGCCGTGCCAGAGCATCCAGCCGACGTAACCGCCGAACGGTGGTCGCGGCCTCGTCGTCTCCGATCACCTCTGCGGCAAGCTCCCCGAGGCGATCGAGATCGAGGGAGAGCGCGCCACGCTCCGCGAGGTCTCGATCCGCGAGCCGGGCGATCAAGTACGCGCGCTCGGGATCGAGGCCCGTGACGACGAGAGCGCGGGCCATGAGCCCCTTCGAGAACGGAACCTCGTCGCCGAGGGGCAGCGGGATCGTGTGTCGACGTTCTCTCATTGAGTGAATTTGGCCACTTCGAGGAGTATCTCGTCAAGGGCCTCGTCTCCGGCGGGGGCGAGATCGTTCGCCGCGAGCACGATCTCGGCACCTTTCGCAAGCGCCGATTCCGTGACCAAATCGACGGCAGCTGCTTTCAACTCGATCAGGAACACGTCGGCCTCGACGCGTGGGAGCTCGGCGCGAAGCAGGTCGCGGCGACCGAGATTGCCCGAGATGTGCACGACGTCGGCTCCATAAGACTCGGCGAGATGCGCCGCGAGCACGGCGTGCGCGGTGGGAGGCGCAGTGCAGAAATACGCCACCGACCTCTTGCTCACGTCTACGACAGGGCGTGGTCGCAGAACCGCTCCGACGACGGTCACCTCCGGCCGTACAACCGCCTGGACAGCACGGCGCACGTGCTCCCAACCTGATTGCGGCTCCGCCATGGTGACGACGACCACGTCTGCAAGCAGCAGACGGTAGGAGTTCAGATATCCGGCGACGACGGCCGGATCCTGGTGCCCTCCGACGACGACGACCGTCCGATCCGCTGCGATCGGCGGCAGTGCCGCCCCGCTCCCGTCGAAGACGACGAGATCCGGAGCGAGACTCGCGGCGACCGAGGCGCCTTTTGCGACATTCGAGCTTGTCACTGCACCCGCGAGCCCTCCCCCGCAGCGTCGGCAACCCACCGTCTCGACGCCGGTGATTGCCGCGGTCTCGAGATGATCCGATGCAGCGTGGCGCCCGGACCGAGAGAGCTCGACGAGAGCCTCGATCGTCGGCGGAATCGTGATCACCTCGGGTTCGCGCGGACCGCCCCTGCCCATGGCGACGACGACGACGCGACGGTGTGCGGAGACAAGCCGCACGAGCTGGCCAGTGACGGCCGTCTTTCCCACTCGCTTTCCGGTACCGACGACGGCGATCGAGGGGAGCTCGAACGACAGGCGCTCCGGGGGGTCGAGACGAAAGTCGGCGCCGACATACGGCAAGCCCCGAGCAAGAACGCGGCTTGCCAATGCGAAGCGCTCGACGGGTCCCAGCACCGGCTCGTCCGAAAGGTCGACCACGATCTCGGGGCCGTAGCTCGCAATGGCCGCGTCGACGTCGAGAGCGATCGGAACCCCGTAATCCTCTCCGCCGCGGAGCTTCTCCGTCCCGCCGATGAGAACTGCCGCGGTGACCTCGAATGGAAGCTCCGCGAGCGTATCCCGGACGACGGACGCGTAATGCTCGCCGTCGACGATCGCGAGAGCCCTCAAGTGCGCGAGGTGACCTCGTCCTCGATCGCGCCGGTGAACTTTGCGTACTCGAGCGTGTCGAGCGAGAACGAGACGAGCCGGACCTGACCGTGGAAGGGATGCCGCCTCCAGATGTCGACCTTCCGGTCCGCGATCTCGATCACGTTGTAACAGGGCCTCGTGTTTCCACGGAGTCGCAGGGACGAAACGGTCCCCGCATTGACGACGAACAGGTCTTCGAGCCGCCAGACGTACGGGACGTGCTTGTGGCCGGAGAGGACGAGCCGAACCCCTGCGCGCTGCAGGCACTCGATGGCGTCGCCGGCGTCGTACACCACGTTTCGCTCTCGGCCGGTACCGGGTACCGGAAGAAGGTGATGGTGGAGGACGAAGATCTTCAGATCCGCAGGCTCGTTCGCGAACTGCTCTTCGATCCAGCGGTATCGGCCACGACCGATCTGACCGTGATCGAGGTCGGGCTCGCTGGAATCTACTGCGACGATCGCGACGTCCTCCTTGCGGAGCACGGAATTTCGCTCTCCGAACATCTCCTCGAAGTGGACGTACCCGACGTTGCGTGAATCGTGATTCCCGGGCACGACGACGAGCGAGTCGCAGTCGAGACGGTCGATGTATTCGCGCGCCGTCAGGTACTCGTGCTTGAAGCCAAATGTCGTCAGATCTCCGGAGCAGACGACGATGTCAGGCCGCAGCTCGTTGATCTCGCCGATCGCCCGCTCGAGCAGGCTCGCTTCGAAGTACGGCCCGCCGCAGTGCAGGTCCGAGAACTGCGCAATTCGGAACACGGCGCCAGAACCTGCCATGCGGACAGTCTACGGCGCGGTCGCGGGCCGTCCGAGACCACTGCTACCCTGGCGCAGGTGCGGGTGGAAAGCCCCGTTTTCCAGGCATATTGTGGAACGCAACCTCCGCGATTCGCGAATCGCGTCGAGGTTGAGTGCGCCAAGATCCTTGACTACTACGGAGTACCCTGGGATTACGAGCCCCACTCCTTCGTCCTGGAGCGCGATGAGGAAGGGCGGGTGGTGAGCGCGTTCACGCCCGACTTTTATCTCCCCGAGCAGAACCTCTTCATCGAGGTGACCGTGATGAAGCAATCGTTGGTCACACGCAAGAACAAGAAGCTCCGCGAGATTCAGCGGCTGTATCCCCACATCCGGATCAAGCTCTTCTACCGTCGCGACATCGAGCGTCTCGCGCAGCGCTATCGCCTGCGTCTGGCCTCGTAATCTGTGGCGTCCCGCAACCGATCGGACAACGGCGAGGTCGGAGCCGTCTATCTCACGCGGGCCGAGATCGCGGCTCGGGTACGAGAGCTCGGCGTCGAGATCGCGCGGGACTACGCGGGACTCGATCCGATCCTCATCGCGCCGCTGAAGTCGAGCGTGGTGTTTCTCGCAGACCTGACACGGGAGCTCCGGATTCCTCACACGATCGATGTGATCGAGCTCGCCCCCTACACCGGCGGGAGCGACGGAGCCGTCCGCCTCCTGAAGGACGTCGACGCACCCCTCGAAGGTCGCCACGTCCTGATCGTCGAAGACGTGGTCGACACCGGGCTGACTCTCCACTTCCTGTGCAAGACGCTCGGCCTCCGTGGTCCTGCGAGCCTTGCAGCGGTAACGCTCCTCGATCGACCGTATCGCCGACTGGTCGACGAGATCCCGCTCAACTACATCGGTTTCACGGTTCCGGACGAGCTCTTCGCCGGCTACGGATTGGGGCTCGACGAGCGTTGGCGCGCATTCCCGGACCTGCACTTCGTCGTTCCCGTAGCTCTGCCCCGTGCGGCGACCGAGGCAGCGTAGGAACTCGAATCAGAGATAGAGCAGCGGATCGACGGCGACGCCGTTGACGCGGACCTCGAAGTGGAGGTGAGGCCCCGTGGAGTGTCCGGTCGAGCCGACGAGGGCGATCGTCTCGCCCTGGGCCACCGTCTGGCCTACGCCGACGAGGATCGCGGAGCAGTGTGCATACGCGGTCGCGAGCCCATTGCCATGGTCGAGGACGACGAGGTTCCCATAGCCGCCCAGCGAGCCGGCGTGGATAACGGTCCCGGCGGCTGCCGCCCAGATTGGCGTTCCGGTGGATGCCGCGATGTCGATTCCTTCATGCATCCGGCCCCAGCGCATGCCGAAGCCACTTGTGACGATGCCGTCGACCGGCCAGATGAGCCCCGCTGCCGAGGGCGCTCCCGCCCCGGTCGAGCCTGCGCCTGCCTGAGAGTCGCGGATCGCCGCCGCGAGGGTGGCGCTCTGCGCCGCGAGGGCTTCGACCTCCGCGAGGTACTCCTCGCGGGTCTCACGTGAGCTCGCCACCGCACTTTGCTTGAGCTCGCGCGCAGCGGCGAGCGTGTCCCGGTTCGCCGCGAGCCGGTCCCGAGCGGTGCGAGCTTCGTCGGTGCGGGCGGAGATGACCGAGACGGTGGCAGCACTCAGCCGCCTCGTGCTGGCCGTCGCACGACGCTCCGCCGCCGCTTTCCGCTTGGCCAACTCAACCTGTCGGGCGATGCGGCGATCCTGGACACCGATCCGGTCCATGAACTCGTAGCTGTCGATGAGATCGTCGAAGCTCGAGGCCGACACGAGGAAGGACAGAACGTCGGGCTGCTCCTCGATGTAGATGGCTCTCACACGCGCTTCGAGTATTGCGACCGCCCGCTCGTACTCCGCCTGAAGGCGCTGCAGGCGGCGCGTCTGCGACTGGAGCAATGTCGTCAACCGTTCGAGGCGTTCCCGTTCCGCTACAAGCTCCGCTTCGAGGAGGTCGACGCTCGACTGGGCCTCGCCGACCGCTGCTTGCGCAGCTCCGAGCTCAGAGACGACCGCTGACAGCTGGGACGTGAGCACACCTTCCTGCTGCTTCGACGCGGCGATCTCGGCCTGGAGAGCCGCGATGCGCGCATCGACTGCGGCCTTCTGATCGTCGATGTCGTCACCCGCTGCGGGCGCGGCGAAGACGAGCGCAAGCGCGAGCCCGACGACGAGGAGCGATCGTCGTCCCATACTTCTAGGTTCGCCCGCCCGTCGGACGTCCCTTCTCGTCAGGGCTCTGCTCCTGGTGTCCAGGGGCATCACGCTCGAGAGCCTGTAACGCCGTGGCAGCTTCGCGTCGAAGGGGTCCGATCTGCTCACGATAGTCGTCGTCGGAGATCGTCCCCGTTCGATGGTCGAACTCGAGCTCCCTCAGTGCCGAGAGCGCCCTGTCTCGCGCCTCGAGCCGCTCCAGGCGGCGTCGATCCTCCTCGTCGAGCTCGTCGAGGGCGTCTGTCTCGGGATCCGGCTCTCGGAGAAACGGGAGCGCAACCACGATCACGCAGGCGACCGCAAGCGTCACCGCAAGCAGCAGGGCGACCGTCAACGGGTTGCCGGAAGTCCGACCTCACTCGCCCGTGCGACGAGCCTCCGCTGCTCACGCCGATCTGGCCAGAGTGTGATGAGCGATCCGAGGAGGAATACCAGCCCCGCAAGCCAGATGAGGTTGACGAGAGGCTTGACGAAGACGCGAAAGTAGACGCTTCCATCCGGATCGATCTGCTCGGCGATCACGAAGAGATCCTCACCCGTCAGCTTGTCACTCCGTATCCCGACCTCGTTCGACACCTGCTGCTCGATCGTGTAGGCGTTCTTTCCGGCCTCGAGCGTCCCCAGGTCGTCACCGCCGCGGCGGATGCCCAACGTCGCTCGAATCTCGGTCGCATTCGCCGACTGCCGCTCGTCGAGCGACCGGTAGACCAGCGTGTAGCCGCCGATCGCGAGCGACTCGCCCTGCGCGAGCTTGGCCTCCGCGACCGAGTCGAAGGCGCTCGAACCGGCAACGCCGATCGCGAGGAGGACGATCGAAGCGTGAACGACGTAGCCGCCGTAGCGTCGCCGGTTCCGAGCCATGAGCGAAGTGAACGCACCCGGCCAAGACGCTGCTCCGAGGGCCTTGCGTGCACGCGTGCCGCGAGCGAACTCCATGACGATCGTTGAGCCGACGAAAGCCGAGAACGTGTACGCGATCAGCCCAGGGACGGAGCTCCCGGCACCGAGCGCGAGCAGCACGGCACCCGTTGCGAGCGCGACGAAGGTCGGCCAACGAAAGGTCGTGAGCAGGCTCCGAAGCGACGCCCTCCGCCAGGCGATCAGCGGCCCGATCCCCATCAACAGGAGAAGGGGCAGCCCGAAGGCCCGGAGGAAGAAGTCGTAGTACGAGCGGCCCAGCACCACCGCCTCTCCGCGGATCGCCTCGGAGAGCATCGGGTACACGACACCCCAGAGAATCGCGAGGCAGAGCGCGAGCAGCAGCAGGTTGTTGTAGAGGAACGCCGCCTCTCGCGAGATCGGAGACTCGAGCTTCGTCGGGGAACGAAGCCGCGGAAGCCGCCAGAAGACGAGCGCCAGCGATACGGCCACGGTGACACCGATGAAGGCAAGAAACCACGGCCCGATCGAGCTCTGCGTGAACGAATGGATCGAGTTGACGACCCCGGACCGAGTCAGGAACGTCCCGAAGAGCGAAAGCGAGAACGCGAGGAGGACGAGGAGGACGTTCCAGACCCTGAGCATCCCGCGTTTCTCCTGGATCATCACCGAGTGCAGGAATGCCGTAGCCGCAAGCCAAGGCATCAGCGCGGCGTTCTCGACAGGGTCCCACGCGTAGTAGCCACCCCACCCCACTTCCACGTACGCCCAGTGGGCGCCGAGAAGTTGCCCGATCCCGAGCGCCGTCCACGCGAAGAGCGTCCAGCGCCGCGTGGCGATGAGCCAACGCTCGTCGAGTCGCCCGGAGAGAAGTGCACCCAGCGCGAAGGCGAACGGAACGGTGAGCCCCACGTACCCGAGATAGAGCATTGGAGGGTGGGCGAGCATGTACGGGTTTTGCAGGCTCGGGGTCATGCCGGCACCGTCTGCGGGAGCCACCTGCGTCGCGAATGGGCTCGCGACGGCAACGACCAGAAACGAAAAGAAGACGGCCACCGCCCCGAAAACCGGCACGACCCAGACGATGAGGTCGCGAGCCCAGCTTCGGTTCAACCTCACCGCCGCGGCGCCGAACCCCGTCAGGATGAGCAGCCACAGAAGCAGGGAACCTTCCTGGCCGCCCCAGAACGCCGAGATCGTGTAGCCCGTCGGTAGCGCCTCGCTCGTCGTTCGCGCGACGTACGTGAAGGAGAAGTCGTGGCGGACGAGTGCTGTAAGGAGCACGAGAGCCGCGATGACGGTCGTGAAGAAGGCCGCAATCAGAGCGTTCTGTGCGGATTGGGCCAGCCGCCGGCGACCAAGATGCGCAGCCATCGCACCAGCGACCAAGGCGTACGCGGACAGGCCAAGAGTGACGACGAGCGCAGCGCGACCCAGCTCGGGCATGGATCGCTGCCTCTACGCGGAGTCGCCGCTCTGCTTCGGCGCGTACTTCGAGGGGCACTTCGTGATCATCGAGCCGGGTTGCGCAACGAACACGCCGTTGCGGAGTCGACCGTCGATCACGACGTGACGGCCGACCTTGAAGAGGTCGGGTACCGACCCCGAGTACCGGACTGCGACCGTGCGCCGAGCTTCGCCTCCGATGTCCTTGAGCCTGAAGCGAAGGCCTCCGTCGTAGGAATCTCCGCCCACGGGACCGACGACGAGTCCGGCGAGCTGCACCTCGCCGGTACGGCCCGCGAGCTCACTCGGCGCGATAGACGGATTGCCGCCACCGGCGATGGACGTGTACAGAAGAAACACGGCCAGGACCGCAGCCACCGAGAGCGCGACCACGAGCCGCGCGGGACTCGCTTTCCGTGCCACGGAGAGAGTCTAGCCCCGCGAGCAGCAGGGCTGGCTGAACATCCGCTTACGCGGCGTCGCGCTCGGTAACGCGGCGATCGGGCATCCGATATCCGTGCTCGAGGCAAAGCGCGCCAGGCGCTTCTTCGGTCAGGGCATCGCAGTAGCCCTTGCCGTACGCCGCCCGGATAAACGCAGCGACGACCTCGATGCTCCAGTCGGAAACGTCGATCGCCTCGCGCCAGAGATCCGACAGGCGGAGGTCGATATCGAGCTCGAGAAGATCGATACGAGTCGGGGTCTTGGACACGCATTCGAGCGTACGGACCCGGTCGGACGGAACACCCGCGACGAGTCGAGGGCGCTACGAGTCCTCGGCGCGGACGGTGAAAGGCAACGTCCAGTCCTCGCGCGAATCGCCGTCGATCGTCAAGCGCCATTCGTAACGGCCCGCCTCGAGTGGCAAGGGCGTCGAGTTGACCGCAACCGGGAAGTCGAGCGGAGTCCCGGGCTTGAGCCCGGGCGGGCGCCCGACCTCGAACTCGCCTCCGAACGCCACCGCATGATCGTCGTCCTCGTCCGCCTCGAAGGCAACGGCGCCCCCGTCGGCGTCGAGCAACTCCACCGAGAACGAGTGCACCGTGTTCGCCCGGTCCCACGGCACCTGGATCAAGAGCCCGATTCCGAATGCCGCGGGCTCGGGGCCTGTCTGGGACCACCCGCCGCCGACGATGGTGAGCTTGCCGTCCGACACCACTGCGTAGTCGGCCAGGAGCATGGTCGCCTTCACGGAGTGAAGGCAATCACATCGACGGCACTACGATGAACGCAGTGTCGTCTGCGATCCGTATCGGCCCCGCTCGACTGCCGTCGCGGGAGTCGCCCGAGCAGGCGGTCGACGTCCTCCTCGAGCGCGGATACTCGGCCTGCGAGATCGACTTCGAGAGTGGGTTCTGGATGGACTACCCGTTCGCCGAGCGTCTCGGCGAGCTTGCTCGAGAGCACGATCTCGCGCTCTCCGTGCATGCGCCGCTGTTCGGCTTCATGGGCCATCTCGAAGCAAGCGGGCGAAAGTTCACCTCTGCGGTCGGCGCCCTCGACCGCAGCGCGGGAATCGCGGCAGCGAGCGGCGCAGAGCTCGTCGTCTTCCACCCTGGCTTCCTTCTCGGCCGGAGTCGTGAGGACGCAATCGACGCGGTGGTCGAACAGCTCGCCACGCTGCGCGACCGACTGGAAGGCAAAGGCCGAGCTGTCCCGTTCGGCATCGAGGTGATGGGGCGTGTGCGCGATCTCGGATCTATCGACGATGTCGTCGAGATCTCTCGGCGCACCGACTGGGTGCGTCCGGTGCTCGACTTCGCGCACATGCACGCGACGAGCGACGGGCAGTTCCTCGAACCGGAGCGTTTCCGCGCTGCCCTTGTTGCCGTAGACGCGGTTCTCGAGCCCGACGCGCCGTTCCACATCCATTTTTCCGACATCGCCTTCGCGAACCGCAACGAGACGAAGCATCTTCCCTACGGCGACGGAACCCTCCGAGCGGAGCCGCTGCGCGATGCGCTACGCGGTTTCGAGCGCGCGGCGACCGTGATCTCCGAGTCGCCGGACGAGCGCTCGAGTCAGGCTATTCGCTCGGTGCTCGTCGGCGCTGGTGGGACGAGTTCCGCGAGCCGCGCCTCATAAGGAGCGGTGTCGTCGTCGCGGCCCCGATCACGCAGAAAATCCGTAAGCCGCTCGAGCGGCTCGATCTCGAAGACCTCGAAATTGCCCGCGCGAGCAAGTGCGAGCGCCGAACGGAAGAGCTCCTCCGCCTCATCGTCACGCCCCTGGGCGGCCCGGACGGCGGCGAGCGCGGTCGTCGCGGCGATCTTGCAGCTCGTATCCTCAGGGCTGGCGTTCTGACGAGCCTCGAGCGCCAACCGCTCGGCCTCGTCGACCTTCCCGATGTCGGCGAGCGTCGCGGCGAGCACGGCCTGGTAGTCCGGCAGCATTCCACGGTCGCCCCGAGCCGTCGTCATACGGACGGCCTCGCGAAGCAGCTTCTCGGCGTGCTTGTGGTCGCCCCTGAGCCGTGCGATCAAGCCGAGCTTGAGGAGCGCCGCCGCGATCGCCGGCTCCACGCCGAGCTCGGCGGCGGTTGTCCGGACCTCTTCGAGGACGGTCTCCGCGGCGTCGAGTTCTCCCTTCACGATGAGGAACCAGCCGTAGGCCAAGGTGGCGCTCACCCGTGCTCGCACGCTGCCGCTCTCCCCGGCGAGCTCGAGCGCGCGGGCGAGCAGGAGCTCCGCCTCGTCGAGCTCCAGACGGACGATGTGGGTGTGCGCGAGCGACTGCGCGGCGATCGTCTGCAGATCCTTGCGGCCCTCCTCGAGGGCGATCACGTACGCCCGTTCCATAAAGCGCACGACGTCGTCCTCTGCGCCTTGCCAGGCACCCACGGTCGCACGGACCGCGAGTGCTTCGAAGTGGGCAGCAGGGTGGTCCTCCCCCGGAAGGATCTCGAGCGCCTCGTCGACGAGAACCTTTGCCTGAGCGACGTCGCCGTCGTGTTTGATCGACGCCTCGCCTAGCGCGGTCAGCGCCAGCGCCTCCAGGACGCGGTCATCCTGCTCTCGTGCCTGATCGCGGACCTTCGACATCTCGACCTCAACGGACGCCCAGTCCTGCAGCCTCCAGGCGGCTCGAGCCGCGATGTACCGGGCGCCAAGCGTCGGACGAAGCTCGAGCGCGCGCAGGCCCAGGGTGCGTGCGTGCGCATACGCCTCACGGGAGATCGCGCGCTTGGCGGCCTTGACGAGCGTTTCGGCCGTCTCTTGCGCAAGCTCTTCGGGAGCCGCGCCTTCGAGCTCCGTGAGAAATTCGACGGCTTGGTCGAGGTGATATGCGCGTATCTCGACGAGCTCCTCGCCGGTACGTTCGGCGAGCCATTCTGCAAACCGCGCGTGGTACTGGGCGCGGGCGAGCTTGGCCATACCCGTGTACGCAACCTCGCGAATCAGGAGGTGCTTGAACCGGTACGCCGTCTCGCCCGAGATCGACGAGCGTGGCTCGCGCAGGAGGAACTCGCGCTGCAAGAGATCGTCGAGCAGGCCGTCGATCCCGTCGACGTCCGGCGACAGGTGCTCGAGCGCACCTTTCCAGAACACCCGCCCGACGACCGAGCCACGCTGCAGCAGTGTTTTCGCCGCTGGCGGCAGGTGGTCGATGCGGGCCGCGATCAGCGCCTGCAAGGTGTCTGGGACACGGTCCGACGCGCCGTTTCCGGAGCCGCTCTCGACCAGCATGCGAATCGTCTCCTCGACGAAGAGCGGGTTACCTTCGGCTCGCGCGAGCGCGTCCCGCGGAAAGGTCGCCGGAACCACGCCCGACGTTCCGGCGAGCTGAGCGAGGAGCTTCTCGACGAGCAGCTCGCTCTCTTCCTCCGAGAGCGGCTCGAGCTCGATCGCCGTCGAACGGACGCGTCCTCCACCCCACCCCGGCCGCGTCTCGAGCAGCTCCGGACGGGCGAGACAGATGATGAGAAGCGGCGCATGCACGAAATCGGCCAGATGCTCGACCAGGTCGAGAAGCGGCGCCTCCGCCCAGTGGATGTCTTCGAAGAGGAGGATGAGGGGCTGCACGTCCGCGATGCGGTCCATCACCTCTCGTGCGCCCCACGCGATCTCCTGTGGACTGCGCTCACCGTCGAGCGCCTGCATCAGCCCGGCGGCGAGGCCGAGCACGTCGGCGACCGCATCCTCTGCACAACACTCACGGAGCTTCTCGAACGCCTCCTCGAGCGGGTCGTCGTCGGAGATGCCTGCAGCGGCCTTGATCATCTCGGCGAGCGGCCAGTACGTCACTCCTTCCCCGTACGGGAGCGCACGACCCATGAGAACGCTTGCTCGCTCTACCCCGTCGAGAAACTCTCGGGCGAGGCGGCTCTTGCCTACCCCGGGTTCGCCGTAGATCGTGAACAGGTGTGCGCGACGGTCGCGAAGGCTGCGACTGAACGTGTTCTCGAGCAGCTCGAGCTCGGATTCCCGACCGACTAGCGGAGCGCGCGGCCCGAGAGAGCGCCCAGGGCCGTCGAGCATCTCGACCACCCGCCAGGCCCGAAGCGGCACGTCCATCCCCTTCAGCTCGAGGGGCCCTGCATCCTCGACGACGAGGCTGCCTGCGGCAAGCCGGTACGCAGTCGGCCCGACGAGGATCTCCCCCGGCATCGCCGCCTGTTGCAGTCGCGCAGCGTGGTTCACAGCCTCGCCTGTGGCGAACGTGGACTCCGCATCCTCGACCACGAGCTCGCCGGCCTCGATCCCAATCCGTGCCTGGAGGCTGAGCTCGATGACCGAGGCACGCATCGCGAGAGCTGCTCGGGTCGCGCGCAATGCGTCGTCCTCGTGCGCTTGAGGCACACCGAACGCGGCCAAGACCGCATCCCCTGCGAACTTCTCGACGATTCCGCCGTGCTGAGTAACGCACTGCGAAACCATCTCGAAGAATTGGTTCACGCGACGCCGGACGACCTCCGGGTCAGTCCCCGTGACGAGGCCCGTGGAGTCGACGATGTCGACGAACAGCACTGTGGCGAGCTTGCGCTCCATACCCTGAAGTGTAGAAACGATCGCAGGGGCGCCTGCCATCCCGCGGATGGGCGTTTACCAGTTGGCGCAAAGCCCGCGCGTGTCGACTACCTCATCGACGTCTTTCAACGAGCAGCTCGGGCAACGGATCGCCCACGAGTCGTGCAAGCACGGTCCCCGTCGCGAGGTCGACGACCTCGGCCTCCCCTTCGCCGGTTGCATGTCCTTCCCGGTTTCCTAGGTAGACGGGAACGGGAAGCGGGACAAGATCCACCGATAGCATCGGCTCGTGCTCGACCCTGCCGTCTTCAAGGCGTACGACATACGCGGGCTCTATCCGTCGCAACTGGACAAGGAGGGCGCCTACCGCGTCGGCAGAGCGTATGTCGAGCACTTCGAACCACGGACGATCGCAGTCGGGCGCGACATGCGCCTCTCCTCACCCGCCATGGCTCGAGCCGCGATCGAAGGTGCCGCGGATGGCGGTGCGGATGTGATCGATATCGGGCTCGTCGGAACCGAGATGCTCTATCACGCCGTCTCGGACCTCTCGCTCGAAGGCGGGATCTGCGTCACCGCGTCGCACAACCCGAAGGAGTACACGGGGATGAAGATCGTTCGGCGTGGCGCACTTCCTGTCGGCGGCGATTCAGGGCTCCTCGAGATTCGCGGTCTCGCCGAGAAGGGATTCGGTCCGGCAGGACGTCGAGGCGAGGTGCGCGAGGAGGATGTCTGGGACGGGTTCGTGGACAAGGTCCTCTCGTTCATCGACCCGGACGTGATCAGCCCGCTGCGCGTTGTCGTGGATGCCGCCAACGGAATGGCCGGCTCCATGCTGCCGCCAGTCCTCGATCGACTTCCCCAGCTCGACGTCGTTCGCTGCTACTTCGAGCCGGACGGGAGCTTCCCCAACCACGAGCCCAATCCGCTTCTCCCCGAGAACCGCGAGTTCATCGTCGCGAAGGTGCGCGAGGAGGGTGCCGAGCTCGGGGTCGCGTACGACGGCGACGCCGACCGCTGCTTCTTCGTGGACGACTC
>CAWHBH010000022.1:0-36594 GCA_963827525.1 uncultured Thermoleophilia bacterium | reverse complement strand
GTCGGACATGCGATCGGGGTCCAGGGCGGATCGAATGTCAGCTCGGCCTCGACCTCGTCGACCCCGGACACGCCGCGCGCGGCGTCGACGATGCCGTCGGCGATCATCGCGCGGCCGGACAGCCCATCGAGGTGAGGCTGTAGAGCACCTTCACGTTGGGCCATCGACTTCGACCTCGTACATGAGCCCGAGCTCGACGATGTCCATTCCGAGCTCGGGATCCTCGACACCGTGCAGTGCCTCGACGACGTCCTCGCGCGTACCATCCCGATCAAGTCTAGTCAGCAGCCTTAGGGCGAGGCGCGCCTCGCCGATGCACAAGGCGGTCAGGCCGCGCCGACGAGCTGGTCGGCCCGCCGGAGAACGAGATCGAGGACGTCGCCGATCGCGCGATCGAGCGAGTCGTTGACGATCACGGGAACGTCGTGCGCCTCGCGCGCTCGATCAGGTACTCCTGAATCGCCCGGATCTAGGCAGTGAATCGAGATACTCTCGAGGGGCCGGAGCCCGTCGGTCGCCTGATCTCGCACCCAGAAGTGACTCCGCTGCAGGTTTTCGTCCTCGATCGCCACGACGCACTGGACGACGAAGGCGCCGGGGTAGTCAGTGCCGACCATCCCAGGGACGAGATGGACGCCTTCGAGAACGGTCGACCAGTGCTCGGTGGCCGCGCGCCCAATGCGGCATGCACGCCGACGAGAACGTTCCTCGTCTGGTCGAGGAACCCGAGAAGCGCCGCGTCGCCCGACTCCTCTTCCTCGGCTCTCGTGAGAGCAAGCCTGGCCTCGAAGCTCGAGTAGTGCACGGAGGGCATGAACTCCTCCGAAAAAAACGCGCGCATCGTCTGGCGAATGAAGTCCGTCGAGGTCACACGCGTGATCCCGAGCCGGTGGGCGGCCTCGGTTGCGATCGTCGACTTCCCGGTGCCGGTCGCGCCGCCCACCAGGAGGAGAAGAGGTTCCTCCAGCCGTGCCAGAGCATCCAGCCGACGTAACCGCCGAACGGTGGTCGCGGCCTCGTCGTCTCCGATCACCTCTGCGGCAAGCTCCCCGAGGCGATCGAGATCGAGGGAGAGCGCGCCACGCTCCGCGAGGTCTCGATCCGCGAGCCGGGCGATCAAGTACGCGCGCTCGGGATCGAGGCCCGTGACGACGAGAGCGCGGGCCATGAGCCCCTTCGAGAACGGAACCTCGTCGCCGAGGGGCAGCGGGATCGTGTGTCGACGTTCTCTCATTGAGTGAATTTGGCCACTTCGAGGAGTATCTCGTCAAGGGCCTCGTCTCCGGCGGGGGCGAGATCGTTCGCCGCGAGCACGATCTCGGCACCTTTCGCAAGCGCCGATTCCGTGACCAAATCGACGGCAGCTGCTTTCAACTCGATCAGGAACACGTCGGCCTCGACGCGTGGGAGCTCGGCGCGAAGCAGGTCGCGGCGACCGAGATTGCCCGAGATGTGCACGACGTCGGCTCCATAAGACTCGGCGAGATGCGCCGCGAGCACGGCGTGCGCGGTGGGAGGCGCAGTGCAGAAATACGCCACCGACCTGTTGCTCACGTCTACGACAGGGCGTGGTCGCAGAACCGCTCCGACGACGGTCACCTCCGGCCGTACAACCGCCTGGACAGCACGGCGCACGTGCTCCCAACCTGATTGCGGCTCCGCCATGGTGACGACGACCACGTCTGCAAGCAGCAGACGGTAGGAGTTCAGATATCCGGCGACGACGGCCGGATCCTGGTGCCCTCCGACGACGACGACCGTCCGATCCGCTGCGATCGGCGGCAGTGCCGCCCCGCTCCCGTCGAAGACGACGAGATCCGGAGCGAGACTCGCGGCGACCGAGGCGCCTTTTGCGACATTCGAGCTTGTCACTGCACCCGCGAGCCCTCCCCCGCAGCGTCGGCAACCCACCGTCTCGACGCCGGTGATTGCCGCGGTCTCGAGATGATCCGATGCAGCGTGGCGCCCGGACCGAGAGAGCTCAACGAGAGCCTCGATCGTCGGCGGAATCGTGATCACCTCGGGTTCGCGCGGACCGCCCCTGCCCATGGCGACGACGACGACGCGACGGTGTGCGGAGACAAGCCGCACGAGCTGGCCAGTGACGGCCGTCTTTCCCACTCGCTTTCCGGTACCGACGACGGCGATCGAGGGGAACTCGAACGACAGGCGCTCCGGGGGGTCGAGACGAAAGTCGGCGCCGACATACGGCAAGCCCCGAGCAAGAACGCGGCTTGCCAATGCGAAGCGCTCGACGGGTCCTAGCACCGGCTCGTCCGAAAGGTCGACCACGATCTCGGGGCCGTAGCTCGCAATGGCCGCGTCGACGTCGAGAGCGATCGGAACCCCGTAATCCTCTCCGCCGCGGAGCTTCTCCGTCCCGCCGATAAGAACTGCCGCGGTGACCTCGAATGGAAGCTCCGCGAGCGTATCCCGGACGACGGACGCGTAATGCTCGCCGTCGACGATCGCGAGAGCCCTCAAGTGCGCGAGGTGACCTCGTCCTCGATCGCGCCGGTGAACTTTGCGTACTCGAGCGTGTCGAGCGAGAACGAGACGAGCCGGACCTGACCGTGGAAGGGATGCCGCCTCCAGATGTCGACCTTCCGGTCCGCGATCTCGATCACGTTGTAACAGGGCCTCGTGTTTCCACGGAGTCGCAGGGACGAAACGGTCCCCGCATTGACGACGAACAGGTCTTCGAGCCGCCAGACGTACGGGACGTGCTTGTGGCCGGAGAGGACGAGCCGAACCCCTGCGCGCTGCAGGCACTCGATTGCGTCGCCGGCGTCGTACACCACGTTTCGCTCTCGGCCGGTACCGGGTACCGGAAGAAGGTGATGGTGGAGGACGAAGATCTTCAGATCCGCAGGCTCGTTCGTGAACTGCTCCTCGATCCAGCGGTATCGGCCACGACCGATCTGACCGTGATCGAGGTCGGGCTCGCTGGAATCTACTGCGACGATCGCGACGTCCTCCTTGCGGAGCACGGAATTTCGCTCTCCGAACATCTCCTCGAAGTGGACGTACCCGACGTTGCGTGAATCGTGATTCCCGGGCACGACGACGAGCGAGTCGCAGTCGAGACGGTCGATGTATTCGCGCGCCGTCAGGTACTCGTGCTTGAAGCCAAATGTCGTCAGATCTCCGGAACAGACGACGATGTCAGGCCGCAGCTCGTTGATCTCGCCGATCGCCCGCTCGAGCAGACTTGCTTCGAAGTACGGCCCTCCGCAGTGCAGGTCCGAGAACTGCGCAATTCGGAACACGGCGCCAGAACCTGCCATGCAGACAGTCTACGGCGCGGTCGCGGGCCGTCCGAGACCACTGCTACCCTGGCGCAGGTGCGGGTCGAAAGCCCCGTTTTCCAGGCATATTGTGGAACGCAACCTCCGCGATTCGCGAATCGTGTCGAGGTTGAATGCGCCAAGATCCTGGACTACTACGGAGTACCATGGGATTACGAGCCCCACTCCTTCGTCCTGGAGCGCGATGAGGAAGGGCGGGTGGTCAGCGCATTCACGCCCGACTTTTATCTCCCCGAGCAGAACCTCTTCATCGAGGTGACGGTGATGAAGCAATCGTTGGTCACACGCAAGAACAAGAAGCTCCGCGAGATTCAGCGGCTGTATCCCCACATCCGGATCAAGCTCTTCTACCGTCGCGACATCGAGCGTCTCGCGCAGCGTTATCGCCTGCGGCTGGCCTCGTAATCTGTGGCGTCCCGCAACCGATCGGACAACGGCGAGGTCGGAGCCGTCTATCTACGCGGTCCGAGATCGCGGCTCGGGTACAAGAGCTCGGCGTCGAGCTCGCGCGGGACTACGCAGGACTCGATCCGATCCTCATCGCGCCGCTGAAGTCGAGCGTCGTGTTTCTCGCAGACCTGACACGGGAGCTAAGGATTCCTCACACGATCGATGTGATCGAGCTCGCCCCCTACACCGGTGGGAGTGACGGAGCCGTCCGCCTCCTGAAGGACGTCGACGCACCCCTCGAAGGTCGCCACGTCCTGATCGTCGAAGATGTGGTCGACACCGGGCTGACTCTCCACTTCCTGTGCAAGACGCTCGGCCTCCGTGGTCCTGCGAGCGTTGCAGCGGTAACGCTCCTCGACCGACCGTATCGCCGACTGGTTGACGAGATCCCGCTCAACTACATCGGTTTCACGGTTCCAGACGAGCTCTTCGCCGGCTACGGATTGGGGCTCGATGAGCGTTGGCGCGCATTCCCGGACCTGCACTTCGTCGTTCCCGTAGCTCTGCCCCGTGCGGCGACCGAGGCAGCGTAGGAACTCAATCAGAGATAGAGCAGCGGATCGACGGCCACGCCGTTGACACGGACCTCGAAGTGGAGGTGGGGCCCCGTGGAGTGCCCGGTCGAGCCGACGAGGGCGATCGTCTCGCCCTGGATCACCGTCTGGCCTATGCCGACGAGGATCGCCGAGCAGTGTGCATACGCGGTCGCAAGCCCGTTGCCATGGTCGAGGACGACGAGGTTCCCATACCCGCCCAGCCAGCCGGCGTGGATAACGGTGCCGGCCGCTGCCGCCCAGATTGGCGCTCCGGTGGATGTCGCGATGTCGATCCCCTCGTGCATGCGGCCCCAGCGCGTGCCGAAGCCACTTGTGACGACGCCGTCGAGCGGCCAGATGAGGCCCGAGGCAGAGGGCGCTCCCGTGCCGGTCGAGCCCGCGCCAGCCTGCGAGTCGCGGATCGCCGCAGCAAGGGTTGCGCTCTGCGCAGCGAGGGCTTCGACCTCGGCGAGGTACTCCTCTCGAGTCTCACGGGAGTCCGCCACCGCACTCTGCTTGAGCTCGCGCGCGGCGACGAGCGTGTCCCGGTTCGCCGCGAGCCGGTCGCGAGCGGTGCGAGCTTCGTCGGTGCGGGCAGAGATGACCGAGACGGTGGCAGCGCTCAGCCGCCTCGTGCTGGCCGTCGCACGACGCTCCGCCGCCGCTTTCCGCTTGGCCAACTCAACCTGTCGGGCGATGCGGCGATCCTGGACACCGATTCGGTCCATGAACTCGTAGCTGTCGATGAGATCGTCGAAGCTCGAGGCCGACACGAGGAAGGACAGAACGTCCGGCTGCTCCTCGATGTAGATGGCCCTCACACGCGCTTCGAGTATTGCGACCGCCCGCTCGTACTCCGCCTGAAGGCGCTCCAGGCGGCGCGTCTGCGCCTGGAGCAATCTCGTCAACCGTTCCAGGCGTTCCCGTTCCGCTACAAGCTCCGCTTCGAGGAGGTCGACGCTCGACTGGGCCTCGCCGACCGCTGCTTGCGCAGCTCCGAGCTCAGAGACGACCGCTGACAGCTGGGACGTGAGCACACCTTCCTGCTGCTTCGACGCGGCGATCTCGGCCTGGAGAGCCGCGATGCGCGCATCGACTGCGGCCTTCTGATCGTCGACGTCGTCACCCGCTGCGGGCGTGGCGAAGACGAGCGCCAGCGCGAGCCCGACGACGAGGAGCGATCGTCGTCCCATAATTCTAGGTTCGCCCACCCGTCGGACGTCCCTTCTCGTCCGGGCTCTGCTCCTGATGTCCGGGGGCATCACG
Source organism: uncultured Thermoleophilia bacterium (assembly GCA_963827525.1). Lineage (GTDB taxonomy): Bacteria > Actinomycetota > Thermoleophilia > Gaiellales > Gaiellaceae > GMQP-bins7. The sequence goes on along the minus strand of CAWHBH010000022.1, from coordinate 31,034 downwards.
CTCGAGAGCCTGTAACGCCGTGGCAGCTTCGCGTCGAAGGGGTCCGATCTGCTCACGATAGTCGTCGTCGGTGATCGTCCCCGTTCGATGGTCGAACTCGAGCTCCCTGAGTGCCGACAGCGCCCTGTCTCGCGCCTCGAGCCGCTCCAGGCGGCGTCGGTCCTCCTCGTCGAGCTCGTCGAGGGCGTCTGTCTCGGGATCGGGCTCTCGGAGAAACGGGAGCGCAACCACGATCACGCAGGCGACCGCAAGCGTCACCGCAAGCAGCAAGGCGACCGTCAATGGGTTGCCGGAAGTCCGACCTCACTCGCCCGTGCCACGAGCCTCCGCTGCTCACGCCGATCTGGCCAGAGTGTGATGAGCGATCCGAGGAGGAATACCAGCCCCGCAAGCCAGATGAGGTTGACGAGAGGCTTGACGAAGACGCGAAAATAGACGCTTCCATCTGGATCGATCTGCTCGGCGATCACGAAGAGATCCTCACCCGTCAGCTTGTCACTCCGTATCCCGACCTCGTTCGACACCTGCTGCTCGATCGTGTAGGCGTTTTTTCCGGCCTCGAGCGTCCCCAGGTCGTCACCGCCGCGGCGGATGCCCAACGTCGCTCGAATCTCGGTCGCATTCGCCGACTGCCGCTCGTCGAGCGACCGGTAGACCAGCGTGTAGCCGCCGATCGCGAGCGACTCGCCCTGCGCGAGCTTGGCCTCCGCGACCGAGTCGAAGGCGCTCGAACCGGCAACGCCGATCGCGAGGAGGACGATCGAAGCGTGAACGACGTAGCCGCCGTAGCGTCGCCGGTTCCGAGCCACGAGCGAAGAGAACGCACCCGGCCAAGACGCTGCTCCGAGGGCCTTGCGTGCACGCGTGCCGCGAGCGAACTCCACGACGATCGTTGAGCCGACGAAAGCCGAGAACGTGTACGCGATCAGCCCAGGGACGGAGCTCCCGGCGCCGAGCGCGAGCAGCACGGCACCCGTCGCGAGCGCGACGAAGGTCGGCCAGCGAAAGGTGGTGAGCAGGCTCCGAAGCGACGCTCTCCGCCAGGCGATCAGCGGGCCGATTCCCATCAACAGGAGAAGGGGCAGCCCGAAGGCCCGGAGGAAGAAGTCGTAGTACGAGCGCCCCAGCACCACCGCCTCGCCGCGGATCGCCTCGGAGAGCATCGGGTACACGACACCCCAGAGAATCGCGAGGCAGAGCGCGAGCAGCAGCAGGTTGTTGTAGAGGAACGCCGCCTCTCGCGAGATCGGAGACTCGAGCTTCGTCGGGGAACGAAGCCGCGGAAGCCGCCAGAAGACGAGCGTCAGCGATCCGGCCACGGTGACGCCGATGAAGGCAAGAAACCAAGGCCCGATCGAGCTCTGCGTGAACGAGTGGATCGAGTTGACGACCCCGGACCGAGTCAGGAACGTCCCGAAGAGCGAAAGCGAGAACGCGAGGATGACGAGGAGGACGTTCCAGACCCTGAGCATCCCGCGTTTCTCCTGGATCATCACCGAGTGCAGGAATGCCGTGGCCGCAAGCCAGGGCATCAGCGCCGCGTTCTCGACAGGGTCCCACGCGTAGTAGCCACCCCACCCCACTTCCACGTACGCCCAGTGGGCGCCGAGAAGCTGCCCGATCCCGAGCGCCGTCCACGCGAAGAGCGTCCAGCGCCGCGTGGCGATGAGCCAACGCTCGTCGAGTCGCCCGGAGAGAAGTGCACCCAGCGCGAAGGCGAACGGAACGGTGAGCCCCACGTACCCGAGATAGAGCATTGGAGGGTGGGCGAGCATGTAAGGGTTTTGGAGGCTCGGGGTCATGCCGGCGCCGTCTGCGGGAGCCACTTGCGTCGCGAACGGGCTCGCGACGGCAACGACCAGAAACGAGAAGAAGACGGCCACCGCCCCGAAAACCGGCACGACCCAGACGATGAGGTCGCGAGCCCAGCTTCGGTTCAGCCTCACCGCCGCGGCGCCGAACCCCGTCAGGATGAGCAGCCACAGAAGCAGGGAACCCTCCTGGCCGCCCCAGAACGCCGAGATCGTGTAGCCCGTCGGTAGCGCCTCGCTCGTCGTTCGCGCGACGTACGCGAAGGAGAAGTCGTGGCGGACGAGTGCTGCAAGGAGCACGAGAGCCGCGATGACGGTCGTGAAGAAGGCCGCAATCAGAGCGTTCTGTGCCGACTGGGCCAGCCGCCGGCGACCAAGATGCGCAGCCATCACACCGGCGACCAAGGCGTACGCAGACAGACCGAGAGTGACGACGAGCGCAGCGCGACCCAGCTCGGGCATGGATCGCTGCCTCTACGCGGAGTCGCCGCTCTGCTTCGGCGCGTACTTCGAGGGGCACTTCGTGATCATCGAGCCAGGTTGCGCGACGAACACGCCGTTGCGGAGCCGACCGTCGATCACGACATGACGGCCGACCTTGAACAGGTCGGGTACCGACCCCGAGTACCGGACTGCAACCGTGCGTCGAGCTTCGCCTCCGATGTCCTTGAGCCTGAAGCGAAGGCCCCCCTCGTAGGAATCTCCGCCCACTGGGCCGACAACGAGTCCGGCGAGCTGCACCTCGCCGGTACGGCCTGCGAGCTCACTCGGCGCGATGGACGGATTGCCGCCACCGGCGAGGGACGTGTACAGAAGGAACACGGCCAGGACCGCAGCCACCGAGAGCGCGACCACGAGCCGCGCGGGACTCGCTTTCCGTGCCACGGAGAGAGTCTAGCCCCGCGAGCAGCAGGGCTGGCTGAACATCCGCTTACGCGGCGTCGCGCTCGGGAACGCGGCGATCGGGCATCCGATATCCGTGCTCGAGGCAAAGCGCGCCAGGCGCTTCTTCGGTCAGGGCGTCGCAGTAGCCCTTGCCGTATGCCGCCCGGATAAACGCAGCGACGACCTCGATGCTCCAGTCGGAAACGTCGATCGCCTCGCGCCAGAGATCCGACAGGCGGAGGTCGATATCGAGCTCGAGAAGATCGATACGAGTCGGGGTCTTGGACACGCTTTCGAGCGTACGGACCCGGTCGGACGGAACACCCGCGACGGGTCGAAGCGCTACGAGTCCTCGGCGCGGACGGTGAAAGGCAACGTCCAGTCCTCGCGCGAATCGCCGTCGATCGTCAAACGCCATTCGTAACGGCCCGCCTCGAGTGGCAAGGGCGTCGAGTTGACCGCAACCGGGAAGTCGAGCGGAGTCCCGGGCTTGAGCCCGGGCGGTCGCCCGACCTCGAACTCGCCTCCGAACGCCACCGCATGATCATCGTCCTCGTCCGCCTCGAAGGCAACGGCGCCCCCGTCGGCGTCGAGCAACTCCACCGAGAACGAGTGCACCGTGTTCGCCCGGTCCCACGGCACCTGGATCAAGAGCCCGATTCCGAATGCCGCGGGCTCGGGCCCCGTCTGGGACCACCCGCCGCCGACGATGGTGAGCTTGCCGTCCGACACCACCGCGTAGTCGGCCAGGAGCATGGTCGCCTTCACGGAGTGAAGGCAATCACATCGACGGCACTACGATGAACGCACGTGGCGTCTGCGATCCGTATCGGCCCGGCTCGACTGCCGTCGCGGGAGTCGCCCGAGCAGGCGGTCGATGCCCTCCTCGAGCGCGGATACTCAGCCTGCGAGGTCGACTTCGAGAGTGGGTTCTGGATGGACTACCCGTTCGCCGAGCGTCTCGGCGAACTAGCTCGAGAACACGATCTCGCGCTCTCCGTGCATGCGCCGCTGTTCGGCTTCATGGGCCATCTCGAAGCAAGCGGGCGAAAGTTCACGTCTGCCGTCGGCGCCCTCGACCGCAGCGCGGGAATCGCGGCAGCGAGCGGCGCAGAGCTCGTCGTCTTCCACCCTGGCTTTCTTCTCGGCCGGAGTCGCGAGGACGCAATCGACGCGGTGGTCGAACAGCTCGCCACATTGCGCGAGCGACTGGAAGGCAAAGGTCGAGCAGTCCCGTTCGGCATCGAGGTGATGGGGCGTGTGCGCGATCTCGGCTCGATCGACGATGTCGTCGAGATCTCGCGGCGTACCGACTGGGTGCGTCCCGTGCTCGACTTCGCGCACATGCACGCGACGAGCGACGGGCAGTTCCTCGAACCCGAGCGTTTCCGCGCAGCCCTTGCCGCCGTAGACGCTGTCCTCGAGCCCGACGCGCCGTTTCACATCCACTTCTCCGACATCGCCTTCGCCAACCGCAACGAGACGAAGCATCTTCCCTACGGCGACGGAACCCTCCGAGCGGAGCCGCTGCGCGATGCGTTAGGCGGTTTCGAGCGCCCGGCGACCGTGATCTCCGAGTCGCCGGACGAGCGCTCGAGTCAGGCTATTCGCTCGGTGCTCGTCGGCGCTGGTGGGACGAGTTCCGCGAGCCGCGCCTCATAAGGAGCGGTGTCGTCGTCGCGGCCCCGATCACGCAGAAAATCCGTAAGCCGCTCGAGCGGCTCGATCTCGAAGACCTCGAAATTGCCCGCGCGAGCAAGTGCGAGCGCCGAACGGAAGAGCTCCTCCGCCTCATCGTCACGCCCCTGGGCGGCCCGGACGGCGGCGAGCGCGGTCGTCGCGGCGATCTTGCAGCTCGTATCCTCAGGGCTGGCGTTCTGACGAGCCTCGAGCGCCAACCGCTCGGCCTCGTCGACCTTCCCGATGTCGGCGAGCGTCGCGGCGAGCACGGCCTGGTAGTCCGGCAGCATTCCACGGTCGCCCCGAGCCGTCGTCATACGGACGGCCTCGCGAAGCAGCTTCTCGGCGTGCTTGTGGTCGCCCCTGAGCCGTGCGATCAAGCCGAGCTTGAGGAGCGCCGCCGCGATCGCCGGCTCCACGCCGAGCTCGGCGGCGGTTGTCCGGACCTCTTCGAGGACGGTCTCCGCGGCGTCGAGTTCTCCCTTCACGATGAGGAACCAGCCGTAGGCCAAGGTGGCGCTCACCCGTGCTCGCACGCTGCCGCTCTCCCCGGCGAGCTCGAGCGCGCGGGCGAGCAGGAGCTCCGCCTCGTCGAGCTCCAGACGGACGATGTGGGTGTGCGCGAGCGACTGCGCGGCGATCGTCTGCAGATCCTTGCGGCCCTCCTCGAGGGCGATCACGTACGCCCGTTCCATGAAGCGCACGACGTCGTCCTCTGCGCCTTGCCAGGCACCCACGGTCGCACGGACCGCGAGTGCTTCGAAGTGGGCAGCAGGGTGGTCCTCCCCCGGAAGGATCTCGAGCGCCTCGTCGACGAGAACCTTTGCCTGAGCGACGTCGCCGTCGTGTTTGATCGACGCCTCGCCTAGCGCGGTCAGCGCCAGCGCCTCCAGGACGCGGTCATCCTGCTCTCGTGCCTGATCGCGGACCTTCGACATCTCGACCTCAACGGACGCCCAGTCCTGCAGCCTCCAGGCGGCTCGAGCCGCGATGTACCGGGCGCCAAGCGTCGGACGAAGCTCGAGCGCGCGCAGGCCGAGGGTGCGTGCGTGCGCATACGCCTCACGGGAGATCGCGCGCTTGGCGGCCTTGACGAGCGTTTCGGCCGTCTCTTGCGCAAGCTCTTCGGGAGCCGCGCCTTCGAGCTCCGTGAGAAATTCGACGGCTTGGTCGAGGTGATATGCGCGTATCTCGACGAGCTCCTCGCCGGTACGTTCGGCGAGCCATTCTGCAAACCGCGCGTGGTACTGGGCGCGGGCGAGCTTGGCCATACCCGTGTACGCAACCTCGCGAATCAGGAGGTGCTTGAACCGGTATGCCGTCTCGCCCGAGATCGACGAGCGAGGCTCGCGCAGGAGGAACTCGCGCTGCAAGAGATCGTCGAGCAAACCGTCGATCCCGTCGACGTCCGGCGACAGGTGCTCGAGCGCACCTTTCCAGAACACTCGCCCGACGACCGAGCCACGCTGCAGCAGTGTTTTCGCCGCGGGCGGCAGGTGGTCGATGCGGGCCGCGATCAGCGCCTGCAAGGTGTCCGGGACACGGTCGGACGCGCCGTTTCCGGAGCCGCTCTCGACCAGCATGCGAATCGTCTCCTCGACGAAGAGCGGGTTACCTTCGGCTCGCGCGAGCGCGTCCCGCGGAAAGGTCGCCGGAACCGCGCCCGACGTTCCGGCGAGCTGAGCGAGGAGCTTCTCGACGAGCAGCTCGCTCTCTTCCTCCGAGAGCGGCTCGAGCTCGATCGCCGTCGAACGGACGCGTCCTCCACCCCACCCCGGCCGCGTCTCGAGCAGCTCCGGACGGGCGAGACAGATGATGAGAAGCGGTGCATGCACGAAATCGGCCAGATGCTCGACCAGGTCGAGAAGCGGCGCCTCCGCCCAGTGGATGTCTTCGAAGAGGAGGATGAGGGGCTGCACGTCCGCGATGCGGTCCATCACCTCTCGTGCGCCCCACGCGATCTCCTGTGGACTGCGCTCACCGTCGAGCGCCTGCATCAGCCCGGCGGCGAGGCCGAGCACGTCGGCGACCGCATCCTCTGCACAACACTCACGGAGCTTTTCGAACGCCTCCTCGAGCGGGTCGTCGTCGGAGATGCCCGCAGCGGCCTTGATCATCTCGGCGAGCGGCCAGTACGTCACTCCTTCCCCGTACGGGAGCGCACGACCCATGAGAACGCTTGCTCGCTCCACCCCGTCGAGAAACTCTCGGGCGAGGCGGCTCTTGCCTACACCGGGTTCGCCGTAGATCGTGAACAGATGTGCGCGACGGTCGCGAAGGCTGCGACCGAACGTGTTCTCGAGGAGCTCGAGCTCGGATTCCCGACCGACGAGCGGGGCACGCGGCCCGAGAGAGCGCCCGGGGCCGTCGAGCATGTCGACAACCCGCCAGGCCCGAAGCGGCACGTCCATCCCCTTCAGCTCGAGGGGCCCGGCATCCTCGACGACGAGGCTGCCTGCAGGCAAGCCGGTAAGCGGTCGGCCCGACGAGGATCTCACCCGGCATCGCCGCCTGTTGGAGTCGCGCAGCGTGGTTCACGGCCTCGCCTGTGGCGAACGTCGACTCCGCATCCTCGACCACGAGCTCTCCGGCCTCGATCCCGATCCGTGCCTGGAGGCCGAGTTCGACGACCGAGGCACGCATTGCAAGAGCTGCTCGGGTGGCGCGCAATGCGTCGTCCTCGTGCGCTTGAGGCACACCGAACGCAGCCAAGACCGCATCTCCTGCGAACTTCTCGACGATTCCGCCGTGCTGAGTAACGCACTGCGAAACCATCTCGAAGAATTGGTTCACGCGTCGCCGGACGACCTCCGGGTCGGTCCCCGTGACGAGGCCCGTGGAGTCGACGATGTCGACGAACAGCACAGTGGCGAGCTTGCGCTCCATACCTGAAGTGTAGAAACGATCGCGGGGGCGCCTGCCTTCCCGCGGATGGGCGTTTACCAGTTCGACGTTTTGTCAACGAGAAGCTGGGGCAACGGATCGCCCACGAGTCGTGCAAGCACTGTCCCGTTCGCGAGGTCGACGACCTCGGCTTCTCCTTCGCCGGTTGCATGTCCTTCCCGGTTTCCTAGGTAGACGCGAACGGGAAGCGCGACAAGATCCACCGATAGCATCGGCTCGTGCTCGACCCTGCCGTCTTCAAGGCGTACGACATACGCGGGCTCTATCCGTCGCAACTCGACGAGGAGGGCGCCTACCGCGTCGGCAGAGCGTACGTCGGGCACTTCGAGCCACGGACGATCGCAGTCGGGCGCGACATGCGCCTCTCCTCACCCGCCATGGCTCGAGCGGCGATCGAAGGTGCCGCGGATGGCGGTGCGGATGTGATCGATATCGGGCTCGTCGGAACCGAGATGCTCTATCACGCCGTCTCGGACCTCTCGCTCGAAGGCGGGATCTGCGTCACCGCGTCGCACAACCCGAAGGAGTACACGGGGATGAAGATCGTTCGGCGTGGTGCACTTCCTGTCGGTGGCGATTCAGGGCTCCTCGAGATTCGCGGTCTCGCCGAGAAGGGATTCGGTCCGGCCGGACGTCGAGGCGAGGTGCGCGAGGAGGATGTCTGGGACGGGTTCGTGGACAAGGTCCTCTCGTTCATCGACCCGGACGCGATCAGCCCGCTGCGCGTTGTCGTCGATGCCGCCAACGGAATGGCCGGCTCCATGCTGCCGCCAGTCCTCGATCGACTTCCCCAGCTCGACGTCGTTCGTTGCTACTTCGAGCCGGACGGGAGCTTCCCCAACCACGAGCCCAATCCTCTTCTCCCCGAGAACCGCGAGTTCATCGTCGCCAAGGTGCGCGAGGAGGGCGCCGAGCTCGGGGTCGCGTACGACGGCGACGCCGACCGCTGCTTCTTCGTGGACGACTCGGGTGAGTTCGTCCCAGGCGACTTCGTGACGGCGCTCCTCGCCGAGACCGTGCTCGAGCGGCGGCCGGGAGAGAAGGTGATCTACGACGTTCGCGCAAGCTGGGCGGTGCCAGAGACGATCGAACGGGCTGGCGGCATCGCACTCATCAATCGCGTCGGGCATGCGTTCATCAAGCAGCGGATGCGCAAGGAGGACGCCGCGTTCGCCGGCGAGGTCTCGGCCCACTACTACTTCCGAGAGTTCTCTCAGGCCGACACCGGCGTCGTACCGTTCCTGCTCATGCTGGAGCTCCTTTCGCGGCGACGAGAGAAGCTGTCCGAGATCCTCGCGCCCTATCGAGCACGGTTCTTCCTCACCGGCGAGATCAACACGCCGGTAGCGGATGTCCCGCTGAAGCTCCAGGAGCTCAAGGAGCGATACACGGCCGCGGGTGGGCGAATCTCGCACCTCGACGGCATCTCGATCGAGTTCGACGACTGGCATTTCAACGTGCGGCCGTCGAACACGGAGCCGCTGTTACGCCTGAACCTGGAGGCGCTCTCAAAGGACCTGATGGAGGAGAAGCGGGACGAGGTGCTCGGGTTGATCCGTGCCTAGGATCGCGCAGTGAACGAACCGCCCGAGCTCGGCCGGGTGACCAACCGGCGTCCTCCGTTCAAGTACGCAGCGCTGGCGCGCGTCTGGTTTTCGGACACGGACGCGCAGGGCGTCGTGTACTACGGACGCTACCTCCCCTACTTCGATCATGCGCGCACCGAGTATCACCGTCACGTCGCAAGCCCTCGCATCGATGGAGCCGAGTTCGTGATGCGCGCGCTCTCGAGGTCGAGTACGTCGCGCCGGCACGCTTCGACGACCTGCTCGAGCTATTCGTGCGCGTGCGGCGAATCGGCAACTCGAGCGTCACCTACGAGTGCGCAGCGTTCCGCCTGCCGGACGACCTCCTCATGGTGACGGCAACGCAGACACTCGTTCTCGTCGACCTCGAGTCGCGTCGCCCGACGCGGGTGCCCGACGAGCTACGTTCGGCCATTCGCGAATTCGAGGGGGCTGACGTCGAAGCGTGAGCGCACGCACTCTCGAAGAGCTGGACCGCATCCTCGACAGAGGCGGCGAGCCAGACGACGCCCTGAGAACCGCTGTCTCGATGCTCGCGGACGAGCCAGGGATCACGTGGGCGGGCATCGCGTTTCTCGACGAAGGGGCGCTCGCACTCGGCCCGGCAGCCGGTGAGCCCGACGAGCGACACCGAATCAGCATTCCGATCACATTTCAGGGGTCGAACGTTGGGGAGCTGTGGGTCGACGGAAGCGCAGAGCGTCCGTTCCTCGAGGGTGTCGCGGCTCTTCTTTCGGCCCACGTCCTCATCGGCTGGGACACGAGCGGCGAAGCCTGGGAGCCCTAACCGACTCAATGTTCGCACGATCGGAGTTCGCGTGAGCGATTCCGATCTTGTGGAAAAACTGGGGAGGGGGGCGGCTGCCCCGACCGGTGGGGGTCGGGATCTGCCGCGCGCCCGCCCTCAGGCGAGCGCGCGGCCCCCTTCCCCTCTCCCCAATCTCCTTGTAATGACGCATCTGGGGGATGCAATCCCTCGATCGAGGGACCCCCTCGAACGAGGGATCGCACTCGATCGAGTGAGTCGCATCACGGCAGCGGGGCCAGGCCTCAGAGCCTGACCCCGCTTGGTTGGAGGGAGGGAGCTATGCGTGTGGGCCGTCGAAGCCCGGCGGGCCGCGGGGGGAGGTGCCACCCGCCCCGAAACCGCGATGAAAGCCGTGGCCGCGTTCGGCGAATTCAGCGTTGACGAAGCTCTCGATCCGCTCATCGAGGTTCGATTTGAGCTCGTCCGCGCGTTCCTGCGTGAGTCGACCATCGGCTACCGCTTCGTCGATCGCCTTTCCTGCAGCGTTCACGAGTGCCGCGACGAGACCGGTGACGGACTTCCCCTGGTCCTTGGCAATCTGGGCCAAGGTCTTTTCCTCGAGCTGTTCACGCAGCTCGACCTCCGTGAGGCCCAGATACGCCCCGGCCGCAGTCAGGTCTCTGAAATGGCCGACGTGACCGGGACCATGCCCTCCAAGACCTGGCCCGCCGAACAGAGGCACGCCGTCTCCGGAGTCGATTCGCTCCTTGAGCTCGGTCGCCTGCGCTTCGGTGAGACGTCCTGCCTCCACCGCCGCGTCGATCCGGTTCTTCAGCGCCTCCTTCAGCGCGTCAGAAAGGTCGTCGGGCTGGACACCCAGCTGACCGGCCGCATCCTCGATGACGGCTTTGCTCTCCTCGCTGGGTGAGAGAGCACGTGACGCCGCGACCGCTCCCGTGGCACCAAGAGCAACGACGAGCATTGCGATAGCAGCGGCACCGGCAGCGAATTTGAGGTTCCTTCGTTTCGTCATGAGTCGCATGAGACCACCCGCGTCTAAGAGCTCGCTGAGAGGCCGCTAAGAAGATCCGAAGCTCTGGAGCCGACCACGGTGCGAGCGTCTTCGAGCGGGGGCAGCAGCTTCCCATCGTGCATTCGCAGCACGCGCTCGGCACGTCCAGCGATCTCGGCATCGTGCGTGACGACGATCACGGTCCGGCCGCCCTCTCCCGACAGCGAGAGAAGCAGGTCCATGATCCCTGTTCCCGTCGTCGAGTCGAGATTCCCGGTCGGCTCGTCGGCCAGAAGAACGTGTGGCTCGTTCGCGAGAGCGCGGGCAATGGCTACGCGCTGCTGCTCCGGCGACGAAGCTCCGCGAGCATGTACGTCATGAAGAACATGCCCCGGAGCGAACCAGCGGGGCCTGAGAGCGCGGTGAAGGGCCGGTAAGAAGTCGCTAAGAAGCGGTGCCGACCGCAACACCTAGGTCGAGCACCATTCGGGTCCCGCCCCCTTCCGCCGGCTCGGCGACGACCTCTCCCCCGTGCGCCTCGGCGACCTGGCGGACGATCGCGAGACCGAGCCCGGAGCCCGGCATACCGCGCGCCGACCGCGCGCGGTAGAAGCGGTCGAAGACATACGGGAGGTCCTCGTCGGCGATCCCCGGGCCGTGATCGCGGACGGCTAGCCGACCGTCCCGTACGGTGACGTCGACCGTCGCTCCCGGGGGGCTCCACTTTGCGGCGTTGTCGAGCAGATTGGTCACGGCGCGCTCTATCGTCGTCGGAACGCCGTGGACGACCGACTCGTCGAGCTCGGTCGCAAATGCCACTCCTGGTCGGTTACGCCGAGCGCGCTCGACGGCATCCATGACGAGGAGGTCGAGCCTGATGTCCTCGGGCTCGGCGATCTGCTGCTCGGCACGCGCAAGCTCGATGAGCTCCGCGATCAAGGTCGTCATCTCACCCAACTGCTCGACGACGTCGGACAGCAACCTGCCTCGCTCGCCGACGGGAAGCGCATGATCGCCGGCGAGCACCTCGATGTTGGTGCGCACGCTCGTGAGGGGCGTGCGCAGCTCGTGCGAGGCGTCGGCTACGAGTTGGCGCTGTGCACGTGTCGACTCTTCGAGAGCGGCCAGCATCGTGTTGAAGCTCACTGCAAGCCGGCTGAGCTCGTCGCGACCGCTCACTTCGATTCGCTGTGAGAGGTCCCGAGTCTCGGTCACGTGCTCCGCGGTCTCGGTGAGCTTCGTGACCGGAGCAAGGGCGGCCCGTGCTACCACGAGGCCCAGACCCGCCGCAATGACGACTCCACCGGCAGCTATCAAGAGCAGGAACAGCCCGATCTGCTCGAGCGCCCGATCCGCCTCGGTAAGCGGCCGTGCGATCTGCACCGCTGCCCCAGGTCCGTATGCGAACGTGAAGACTCGGAGGTGGGTGCCGTCGACGTCGAGGTCGGTCCAGAATGCTGGAGCCCCATCTCTCGCGACGGCGAGCACATCGTCGGAGACCGGCAACTCGATGTCCTGCCGAGCCGGCACGAGCACGCTTCCGTCTGTCTTGACGAGCTGGACGTAGCCGCGAGCCTCCCCGAACTCGGGTCGAACCGCGAGGAACGAGCCACCACCGGGAGCCGGGAAGACGCCGAGTGGCTGCCGCGAGATCTCCGCGGCCCGTTGCTCGAGCGCTTCGTCGACCGGTGCCCGCAACTGCTCGCGCGCCACGACGTAGACGAGCACCGATGCAAGAACGATGCTCAGCGCTACGGCTACGGCCGCGGATACCGCGATGCGGGCGCGGAAACTCATGAGCGGCTCTCCGACGCGAACGCGAACCGAAGTCGGGTGTTTCTCATTACTCGCGGAGGGCGTACCCCACACCACGCACGGTGTGGATGAGACGCGTCGCTCCCAGATCCTCGGTCTTGCGACGCAGATAGCCGATGTACACGTCCAGGGAGTTCGAGCTCGGGCCGAAGTCATATCCCCAGACACGCTCGAAGATGATCGATCGAGTCAGAACCTGGCGTGGGTTGCGCAGGAAGAGCTCGAGCAAGGCGAACTCGGTGCGTGTCAGCTCGATCAGCCGACCGGCACGCCGGACTTCGCGGGTACCGGGTTCGAGCTCGAGGTCGGCGAAGCGGAGGACATCGCGGCCGCCCTCCCCATTCCCGGCGCGGCGCAGCAGAGCCCGAAGGCGTGCCAGGAGCTCCGCGAGCGCGAACGGCTTCGGGAGGTAGTCGTCAGCCCCAGCATCGAGGCCCGCCACCCGGCTGTCCACCTCGGCTCGTGCGGTGAGCATCAACACCGGCACCCGATTGCCATTAGCCCGCAAGCGCCGACAGACCTCCAGACCGTCGATGCCCGGCATGAGAACGTCGAGGATTGCCCCGTCGACCGGGGCCTCGCGCTCGAGCCGCGCGATGGCCTCTTCACCGTCCGCCGCAAGCTCGATCTCGTAACCTTCGAGCTCGAGAGCGCGCCGAAGCGACTCACGAACTGCACGCTCGTCATCGACCACGAGAATCCTCATCGCCGCATTGTGCGTGCTCCCATCAGCCGCGGACGGAGTCTTAGCGACTTCTTACCCGTATCTCAGCCCTCGTTCAGTCGCAGCCGGTTCCGTTTCCGACACACTGAGGAACGAAAGGAACCCGATGGACACCCGCTCAAGTCGCACGCCACTCATCGTCGCCGGCCTCGTCGCCGCCCTAGTACTAGGGATTGGCCTCGGAGCAGCCTCCTTCGCCGTACTCGGAGACGAGCCGGCAACGGTCGTGCGCCAGGTCACGGTAGGCGACTCGGAGCCCACTGCAGCGTCGGACGAAGTCTCCATTGGGCAGATCTACGACCAAGCGTCCAAAGCGGTGGTCGAGATCTCTGCTACCACAGCCGCATCGTCGTTCGGCGATCCGACGACGCGCGCACAGGGCTCAGGGTTCGTGCTGGACAAGAAAGGCCATATCGTGACGAACCAGCACGTGGTTGCGGGCGCGGCCTCCATCTCGGTCAGCTTCTGGAACGGTGCGGCATTCGAGGCCGTGCTCGTAGGCTCGGACCCTTCGACCGATCTCGCGGTGCTCAAGGTCAATGCGCCAGCATCGCTCCTCGATCCGCTTCGCCTAGCAAACTCGAGCGACGTCGACGTCGGAGACACAGTGCTTGCTCTGGGAAGCCCGTTCGGTCTGGAGGGAACGGTGACGAGCGGGATCGTGAGCGCACTCCATCGGCAAATGACGGCTCCCAACGACTTCACGATCACGGACACCATTCAGACCGACGCCGCGATCAACCACGGCAACTCAGGTGGGCCGCTGCTCGATCGGCGAGGCCGCGTCGTAGGCGTCAACGCGCAGATCGAGAGCGAGTCGGGAGGCTCTGACGGGGTCGGGTTCGCCATCCCCTCCAACACGGTCCGCTCGATCGCGGCGCAACTCATCGAGCGCGGCGAGGTGCGGCACGCCTACCTCGGGATCACGATGACTGCGGTTCCCGAAGGCGTCGCGATCACCCAAGTGCGGAGCGGCACGCCGGCGGAGAACGCAGGCCTTCGCGCTGCGACCGGCACAGAGACCGTCAACGGCCAGGAGCGGCCCACGGGAGGCGATGTGATCGTTGCTTTCGCCGGTCAAGAGGTGACCTCGGCCGCGGAGTTGCAGAGCGCGGTCGATGCGATGCGCCCGGGTGACGAGGTGTCGATCACGATCCTGAGAGACGGCAAGCGTCGGAACATCGATGTCAACTTGGTCGTGCGGCCTTCGTGAGCAGGTCGCAGGTCTAGGCATACCTAGACCTAGAGCTAGTGTCGACTTTCCGCAGTCCGTCTGTATGCTGCGTGAGGGAGGTTTGAGGAATGGGTAAAACCCGCTCGTCCACGGTTGCTTTCGCGGCCGCATACATCGTCTTGGTGCTCGGGCTCTTCGTCGCGCTCGGAGGGGTTGCATATGCAGCGGGTCCCTCCTCGGCCTCGGATCAGTACGGGACCAAGGTTGTAGGGGTCACGGTCTCGGCTACGGCAGCCGGAAAGACCGCCTCACCCACCGCGACCGCAGCCCAGGCGTTGCCGAATACCGGGCTCTCGCTTCTCGGAGTGGTCGCGGTCGGGGGTGCTCTGGTCGCTGCCGGCGTGGCGCTACGACGTCGCGAACGCAGCAAGAGCTAAGTTCGCTTACCGCCTGCCAGCCGGAACTCGCTGATGCGGGTCCCGGCTGGCGGCTGGTTCCAACGCTGAGCTACGTCGATCGGGGACGAGATCCCTTATCCGGACGGCGAGGATGACTCGCCTGGCAGGTTCTCCTCGAGCGGATTGAGGCCTCGTACCATCTCGTAGGCTGTCGCACGCTCTCCGCCTTGGGCGACCTGGGCAAGACGAAGCCACGCGACCCAGTTCGCCGGATCGGATCGCACCGCATCTCGATAGACGCTCAATGCCGCCGCGCGATCGCCCAGTCCGGCAGCGGCATCTCCGAGAACCAACTCCGGCTCCTGTGACCAGAAGAGCAGACCTCGCGCGCGGCGCCCGTCGTCGGTCGCCGAGGCCCAATTCTTTCGTGCCACGTCGTCTCTTGCAGCGAACAACGCCTGGTTGCCGACGAGGCTCACGATCGAAACAGCCGTGAGGCGATCGAAAGGCCCAGCGCCACCCAGCGCGAACGCGCCAGCGAACGGGGCCGGACGCCTGCGATCGGATGCGAGCAGAGCTGCGCCGCCGAGGAGGAACGCCGAGAGCGTGACCCCCACCATCTCCCAGTGCCAGTCCAGTGCGCTTGCTGCCAACCAGGCGAGGAACGCGCCCGCGCCCGCGGCCACGAACCGGGAACGTCGCGCGACGAACGCTCCGACGAGAGGTAGAGCGAGTACGGCGATGAGCAGCGCAAGGCCGACGGCGCCCAGCTCACTCAGTACCTCCGCGTACAGTGAGTGCGCGTCTCGAATCACGCCCTCGGTCTGACGACGCTCGTACCACAGGTACTCGTACGAGCCGGCACCGTGACCGACCACAGGGCGCTCCTCTGGCTGCTTCCCACGCGACCCGAATGCTCTCGCTGCGGCCGTTGCTCGACACGCTGAACAGCCGCTTGTTGAGATCGACTCCGGTCACCGGCTCCGCGTCAAAGCGCTCCTTGAGCTCAGAAATGCCACGGGAAGGTCCTCCCGCAACGACGAGTGCGATGGAAGCGGCGGCAACGACGAGTGCCGCGAGTCCGGCGTTCACCGCGCGAACGAAACCTCGCGACACGGTCATGTGGCGAGCCACGAGACCGGCGCCAACGGCGAGGAAGCCCGAGCAGAGCATCAGCGCAATGACGACGACTGCGAAGCGATGGCCCTTCTGTGACGGCTTGTGCGGTCGGCGCATCCTCGGTCGTGAGCGCATCCTGACGCGAGGCATACACGACGCACGCCACAGAAGCGGGCACGACGACGAGCACTGACCAGAGGAGGCGCAGCCGACGCGGATCGAGTGCGACCATCCCGCCGAAGCCGACGGCGAGACCGGCCCACGCACCGCGACTGAAGGTGAAGTAGAGCGTGGCTGCGAGGAGCGGCAACACGGCACCCGCAACCATCGTGTAGCGGGTGCGGCGCCCATGTGCGACGAACCCGATCGCACCGAGCATCCCCATCGCAGCAAGCAGGCCGAGGGCGTTCCAGTAGCCGAGCGGCTCCGACAACCGGTACGGAAGGGACGGGTCGTCGTAGGTATCGAACCGATCCGGGAAGAGCCGCGTTGCCAGCGCGTATCCCGAGATGAGCGTGATTCCCACGAACACACCACCGGCCACGCCCGGTGCGTCTCCTCGCCGAAGCACGATCGCGAGGACGAGAGCAAGTCCCACGTAGACGAGCATCCGCTCGGCCTCGCGGAACGACCCTGGCTGACTCACCGACCAGAGTGAGGAGAGAGCGATCCACGCCGCAAGCGCACACATGAGTGCGGCGAATGCGGCTCGCAGCCGACCAGGGGTAGTCGCCCGCTCGAGGATGAGTGCAAGGCTCGTCGGGATGAGGAACGCAAGCGCGACCCATCCCCAGGACTGCGAGAAGTACGCTCCTTCGCTGGCGTTCGCTGCAGTGACGATGGACGCGGTCGCGACGGCCACGACAATCGTCCGCGAGGTCCGCGTCATGCGCCGCACCCGGACTACATCCGGCACGTTGGCCCTACTCTGTGACTGGCGTCATGCGGCATCGGCTCGGAACACTCATTCTCGTCATCGGACTCGGCGTGCTGGCATGGTCTGCCACGGTCTACCTCTGGAAGGACCCGTTCACCACGGCGTACACCGCCTACGAGCAGCGCCGGCTCGAGACGAAGCTCGATCGGCAGTTCGAGCAGTGGACCCCCAGCCCGAAGCCTACAAAGCCTGTGCAGCCACCGAAGAACAACGTCAGCCCGCCGACAATGGCCGACGTCCGTCGCGAGGCTCGGAGGTACCGCCTTGCGAGCGACGAAGGCGACGCCGTCGCACGACTCGAAGTTCCGCGACTCGATCTCGAGGCGGTGATCGTCAACGGTACGAGCTCCGGCGACCTGCGCCGCGGCCCCGGTCGACATCTGGAGACGTCGATGCCGGGCGAGCGCGGGCTCGTCTACGTCGCTGGCCATCGGACCACATACGGCGCTCCTTTCTCCGATATCGACAAGCTTCGTCGCGGCGACTCGATATTCCTGGAGCTTCCCTACGCGTCCTTGGAGTACAAAGTCATGAGCCATCGGGTCGTGGACGACAACGATCTTTCGGTTCTGCATTCGGGGGGTCGCGAGGAGCTCGTGCTCCAGGCGTGCCACCCCCGTTTCTTCGCGAGCGATCGTTACCTCGTGTATGCGCGGCCGATTCGGGTGACCGAGAAGAACGCCGCGTCATCGAGCTGAGTGGCTAGAGTCGCCCGCATGGCTGACGGCTGGCAGAGCGTACGCATCGACGAGATCGAGCCGATTCCCGTCGTCGACGGCAAACTCCTGTGGCGACCGGTTCGCCGCACTCTCGACATCGGAGCGTTCGGGATCAACGCTTACATCGCGAGAAATGCAGGGGACGACGTCGTGGAAGAGCACTCGGAGACGGCACTGGGGCACGAAGAGGTGTACGTCGTGCTCGCGGGTCGTGCAACTTTCACCCTCGACGACGAGACGCTCGACGCGCCTGCGGGCACCGTCGTCTTCGTTCGCGACCCGAAGGTGAAACGGCACGCCCGTGCAGCCGAGCCTGCGACCGCAGTCCTGGCCGTCGGCGGGCCGCGCGAAGGCGCGTACGAGCCATCGCCGTGGGAGGACTTCTTCGCGGCCGAGAGGCACCGTGCGGCGGGCGATTACGACGCGTACGCTGCAGAGCTCGCGGAGGCTCTCGTGCGCCGCCCCGACCATCCGTCGACGCTCTATAACCTGGCCTGCGCCGAAGCGCTCGCGGGTCGTCCTGACGATGCGCTCGAGCACTTGCTGGGTGCGATCGAGCTGAAGCCCGAGTGCGCAGAGTGGGCTCGCAAAGACGACGACCTCGTCTCTCTGCGCGATCTCTCCGGCTGGCCGGAGTAATGCGTCCTCCCGTTGTCGCGTTAGGAGGGCGTGACGCGGTACGCGTCGAACACGGCCTCGAGGTTGCGGAGGGCGGTAAGGAGCGAGCGGAGCTCCTTCACCTCCCCCACCTCGGCGGTGTACCAGTTCCGCGCCATCCCGTCCTCGACGACACCTCCGTAAGAGACGATGTTCGCCCCGTGCTCGGCAAACGTTCGCGCGACGTCCTCGAGCAGCCGTGAACGATCCCAGGCATCGACCGCGATCTGCACGAGGAACCCCGCCGAGGCGCCTCCCTCCCACTCCACTGCGGTGAAGCGTTCGGGATTCCGCTTGAGCGCCCGTACGTTCGGGCAGTCCTCGCGGTGGACGGTGATACCTCGTCCCATCGAGATGTAACCGACGATCGAGTCACCCGGAACCGGCGTACAGCACTTGGCCAGACGGACGAGCACGTCCTCGACGCCAATCACGCTGATGCCGAGCCGGTCGCTCGAGACGGCTGTCTTGGCTCTCGGCGGTTTGGTCGTGACGGCGGGCTCGGCGACTCCCTCGTCGGTCTTCAACCGCTGGAGGACCTTGTTGACGATCTGCGTCGGTGGGAGCTTCCCCGCGCCGAGTGCGACGTAGAAGTCTTCCGCTTTCTTGAACCCGGTCTCGCGGATCACCTGGGCGAGGATGCTCGAGCCCTGGAGCTTGCGATAGGGAAGCTTCTGCGCCTTCAGCGCCTGGTCGAGGAGCTCTCGGCCCTTCGCCTCGGTTTCTCCTCGCGTCTCGCGCTGGTACCACTGCCGGATCTTGTTGCGCGCCCTTGATGACTTGACGACCGCAAGCCAGTCCCTGGACGGGCCGCGACCCGACTTCGTGGTCAGAATCTCGACGAATTCGCCACTCTTCAGCCGGTAGTGGAGCGGGACGATGCGCCCGTTGACCTTCGCGCCCACCGTTCGGTGACCCACGTCTGTGTGGACCGCATACGCGAAGTCGATCGGGGTCGCGCCCGAGGGAAGAACCTTCACCTCGCCTTTCGGGGTGAAGACGTATACCTCGTCGTCGAAGAGGTCGGTGCGGAGGCTCCGCATGTACTCGCCCGGGTCCTGTTCATCGGACTGCCAGTCCATGAGCGTCTTGACCCACGAGAGCCACTCGTCGTCCGCCTTCGAGGCTCGACCGCGCTTGTAGAGCCAGTGCGCCGCCACCCCGTACTCGGCCTCTTCGTGCATGTCGCGGGTGCGGACCTGAATCTCGAGCGGCTTCCCCTCGGGACCGATGACAGTCGTGTGCAGCGAGCGGTACCGGTTGAGCTTCGGCATCGCGATGAAGTCCTTGAAGCGCCCCGGCATCGGCTTCCATAGCGAGTGCACGAGCCCGAGCGCGGCGTAACAGTCGCGTGTTCCCTCCTCGGCCGAGCGCTCGCAGATGACGCGGAGCGCGGTCAGGTCGTAGATCTCGTTGAACTCGCGGCCGCGCTTGGCCATCTTGTCGTAGATCGAGTAAAGGTGCTTTGCGCGCCCTGTGATGTCGGCCGGAACATCGGCTTTGTGCAACTCGAGGCCGAGGATCTCCGCCGCCTTGTCGGCCTGCCCCTCGCGGTCGGCTCGCTGGTCGGCCACCATCGCCTTGATCTCGGCGTACTTCCGTGGATGCAGAGTCTGGAACGCGAGGTCCTCCAGCTCCCACTTGAGCGCATGGATCCCGAGCCGGTGCGCAAGCGGCGCGTAGACCTCGAGGGTCTCGCGAGCCTTTTGTGCTTGCTTCTGCTTTCCGAGGTACTCGATCGTCCGCATGTTGTGCAGACGGTCAGCGAGCTTGATGAGGATGACGCGAACGTCTTGCGCCATCGCGACGATCATCTTCCGGTAGTTCTCGGCCTCCGCCTGCTCGCGGCTCTGGAAGCTGATCCTCGTCAACTTCGTGACGCCCTCGACGAGTTGGGCGATCTCGGCGCCGAACTCCGTGCGAAGCTCGTCGAGATCGGCCCCGGTGTCCTCAACGACGTCATGGAGGAGAGCGGCCGCGATCGTATGCTCGTCGAGACGGAGCTCTGCACAGACGCGCGCGGCTCCCAGCGGGTGGTGGATGAACTCCTCTCCGGAACGGCGTGTCTGGCCTGCGTGCGCGCGTTCAGCGAACTCGAACGCTCGTCGGAGCAGGTCTTTGTCGACGTCCGGGTTGTACGCCTCGACCTCGGCAATCAACTCCTCGACGAGGTCTTCGTGGTGTCGTTTTGCATCGAGGACGCTCATGGATCGCTCTTCGATTCATGAGCGTGGAGGGGTGTGGGGAACCGGGAGGTTCCCCACGATTTCAAGAAGAAGGGGGCACGTGGGGGAGACATGGTTTCCCCCACGAACGCGAGCCGGAGGCGAGCGTTGCTCATGAGATCAGTGTACTGAGCGGGGTTCCCGACCCCTGCTCGCCGGAGAGGAACGCGCGTCCCCATGCCGAACTGCGACAGCCCATGGGCACGTTTCGCCGTTGGTTCCGACAGCGCACTGCACGACGCCTCGCGCTGGCCATGCGCGACGCGCTCCTGCCCTCGCGTCCCGGCCTGGGCTGAGGCTCGGGCTAGGCGGCCTGCGGTAACGTTGCGTGCTCGAGGAGCGCGCGAAAGGACTCTGACTCGAGGAGCTGGCGACGCCGTCCTTGATCTCCGTCGAGACCCAACTCTCCGAAGATGCGACGGGCGTCAGGCGTCCATGAAGACTCACCAGACCGCCAGAGCTGCGCCAGCACCGCACGAAGCTCCTCGTATCCCTCTGGACTATCGAACAGTCGACGCACGACGAGTTGCGGCGACACCGTGCCGTTCCAGTGGTTCTCCTTCAGACGGCACGCGACGTCGAAGAGTCCTTCAGCGCTCAGCCGGTCGAGCTGGGAGCCCTGTCCGAACGCGATTGCGCTACCCGCGTCACGGCCGTGTTGTCGAACGCGGAAGCGCAGATGTTTTCCGTCACCGACGGTCGTGGGAGTCAGCGGCTTGATCGCCGGGACGAGCAGGGTCACATCGGGGTTGCCGAGTCCGAACGGCGCAAGGCGCTCGAGCTCCTGCGCGAGCTCGAGCGTGAGATCTTGCGCAGAGACCACGGCGTCTACGACGGTTGGCTCGAAGAGCTCGTCCTGCGAGAGCTGGGCGTCCGCATGAGCTGCGAAAGCATCGGCAAACGCTTCGACCTGCGTCGGGTCGATCGACAGTCCGGCTGCCGCGCGATGGCCACCGTAACGCTGGAGATACTGCGCGCAGGCGCCGAGTGCCGCATGGAGATCGAACTGGGCGACGGACCGTCCCGACCCCTTCCAACCATCGTGCGAGCCCGCTATGAGAACGACGGGGCGGTGGAATCGCTCGACGAGGCGCGAGGCGACGATCCCGATCACCCCCTCATGCCATTCCTCCCGCCAGAGCACGTAGCCGCGCCGGCTTCGGGTGGGTTCTGGCATCTCCTCGACGATTCCGATTGCCTCACGCACGATGCGCTCCTCGACACCCTGACGCTCGCGGTTCAGGTCTTCGAGCTCTGCGGCGAGTCGCTTCGCCTCGTCGGGATCCTCGGTGAGCACAAGCTCTAGAGCGACGTCGGGCCGGCAGAGCCGTCCTGCCGCGTTGATGCGTGGCGCCAGTCTGAAGCCCACGGAGCCTGAGTCCACGGCTGCAGGATCGACGTGAGCGCTACGCATCAGCGCCTGCAGGCCGGGCCGGCGTGTGCTCGCCAGAGCCAGGAGCCCTGCAGACGCAAGCGCGCGATTCTCGTCGACGAGCGGAACGACGTCGGCGATCGTCGCGAGCGCGACGAGGTCGAGGTTCCGCTGCACCGCTGGGTGGTCGACACCGAGCAAGGCCTCGCCCAGCTTGTGCACGACCCCGGTCCCGCACAGCTCCGGAAACGGATAGGAGGACGGCCTCGTAGAGACGACCGGGCAGTCGGGAAGCGAATCTCCGGGCCGGTGGTGATCGGTTACGACGACTTCGAGCCCGCTCGCTTTCGCCGTGGCGATTTCTTCGACGGCCGTGATCCCGCAGTCGACCGTCAGAACGAGCCCGACCCCCTCGTCCCCGAGCCGACCGAGCGTCTCGCTCGAAAGTCCGTAGCCCTCCTCGAACCGACTCGGCAGGTGCCAGACGACGTCTGCGTCGAGCTCCCGCAGATAGAGAACTGCGAGCGCGGTCGCGCAGATGCCGTCGACGTCGTAGTCCCCGTGGACGCAAATCCGCATGCGGCGCTCGATTGCAGCGCGAATCCGTTCGACTGCCGTCGCCATGTCGCCGAGCAGCAGCGGATCGTGCCCAGGGAGCTCGGCGTCGAGGAATCGGCGCGCGCGCTCCGGAATCCACGTATCCGCGTCGCGCGAGCACAGCTGCGGTGACCTCGCTGAGGTCGAGCTCACGAGCAAGCTGGGCCGCTGCCGACGCATCGTAGGGTGCGATCGTCCATGCGCCGGTCACGCGATGGACGGTACGGGCGGCGCCGGACGTGCTTGGCTAGCTTCCGCCGCGCCTTCGTATCGAGTCGGCGACCACCTTCACCCAGAGAAGGACGATTCCGATGGTCGCGCCGACGACCACGACTGCAATCGGTGTGACGAACGCCATCTGCTCGAGCGAGTACTTCGTCACGGCCGCACCACCCAGCCAGATCGCAAGCACGACGATCGCCATCACACCCACCGATTTCCACCGAATCACGTCGTAAAGCCTAGATACGCTGATCGAGATGCTCGCTGCCAACTACCGCTCAGGCGACGATTTCGTGGTCGAATTCCTCGGCCACCGCTTCGAGTTCAGCGCGAAGGACTTCGAGGAGCGTGTTACAGCGGCGGCCGTACGGCTCAGCCTGATCGGCTCGAACGACCTCGACGACGAGGAGGCCGCAGACCTCGTCGAGCTGGTCGCCGACGGCCGCATCGTCGATCCGCGAAGCGGTCTTGGCCTCTACCTCGTCCGCCACTGGGAACGGGTGTCACTCGTCGGCGGTGAGTCCCTCGTCTACTGGATGCGGAAGCTGGTGTTCCGGGGCGCCTGGCTCGACCACCGCGTCAAGGAAGGGCTGCTCGACGTCGCCTGGCTCGAGGACACGGGAGACTTCGGATACGCCGAGCCCCAGGGTGGCCGAACGCTGCTCGAGCTCGCGCCGGTGCCTTCGTGGCGCGAGCTCCAGTACAGAGGCTGACGCCAGATCTTGCGGCTGCTACGGCTGCTGTCCGGCCGTCGCGGTGAAGCCGAAGGGACGGACAGGATCGGGTGCGGAGATCTCGATCGCCTTGACCGCGCCGATAGGGACGATGACGTGACGCGGCTCATCTCCGTCCTTTCGGTGCGGAACGAATGAGAAGAAGCCGAACCCCGGCTCTGACGTTGCGGTGGCGAGAACGTGACGCGAGCCGTCGGCGAGCTCGACGCGTACCTCGGCCTCTTCGAGGCCGTGCTGCTGGGTGAACGCCTCGATCATGCGAATGAGCCGGGCGACGAACTCGTCGAGTGGCCCTGCCATCCCCGGAGTCCAGATATGTGTCGACACGTAGTTGCTCTAGAAGAGACCGTCGCTGGCGGCAGGAGTGCCGATGTGCTCCCGGCCGAGTGCGGTGATGACACGGCCCCGCGGCGTGCGCTGGAGGAAGCCGAGCTGTAGGAGATAGGGCTCGTAGACGTCCTCGATGGTGTCTTGTTCCTCGCCGAGGGTGACCGCGAGAGTCGAGAGGCCGACCGGCCCGCCGCCGAACTTGTGGGTGACGGCGAAGAGGAGCTCTCGATCTGTCCGCTCGAGCCCCACTTCGTCGACCTCGAGGAGCTCCAGCGCCTCACGCGCGATATCGAGGGTGACGGCCCCGGCGTGGCGCACCTCGGCGACGTCTCGGATCCGGCGAAGGATCCGGTTTGCGACCCGCGGTGTGCCACGAGCTCTGCGTGCGATCTCTTCCGCGGCGCCGTCCTCGACCTCTACGCCGAGGATGCCCGCCGAGCGGCGGACGATCGAGGTCAGCTCCGACTGCTCGTAGTAGCCGAGCCGGAAGGTCATCCCGAAGCGGTCGCGCAGTGGCGTCGTGAGCAGGCCCGTGCGGGTTGTCGCACCGACGAGCGTGAACGGCGGCAGGTCGAGGGTGAGCGTCCGCGCGCCCGCCCCCTGGCCGACGATGATGTCGAGCCTGAAGTCTTCGAGCGCCGGGTACAGGATCTCCTCGATCGCTCGGTTGACGCGGTGGATCTCGTCCACGAACAGGACATCGCGCGGCTCCAGACCCGTAAGGATCGCGGCCATGTCCCCCTTGCGTTCGAGAGCCGGGCCCGCGACTGTGCGGATGCCGACTCCGAGCTCCTCGCGGATGATGGTCGCAAGCGTTGTCTTACCGAGACCGGGCGGCCCTACGAGAAGCACATGATCGAGGGCGTCGCCGCGCCTCTTCGCGGCCTCGAGCGCGATGTCGAGCTGCTCCTTGATCCGCTCCTGTCCGACGAAGTCGTCCAGTCGGCGGGGACGAAGCGACTGTTCGAGTTCCTCGTCCCCTTCACTCAGGACCGGCGCCAGGAACTGGCTGCTCACAGACGGTCTCCTCGCCTGTGAGCGTGGAGGGGCGTGGGGACTCGGGAGGTTCCCCACGCTCTCAGGAAGAAGGGGGCACACGGCGGAAACATGGTTTCCCCCGTGAAAGCGAGCCGAAGGCGCGCGTTGGTCATGCCGCGCTCCTCAGGGCTTCCCGCACGCGCTCCTCTGCAGGCAAGTCGGGGTCGACTCGTGCGAGAGCTCGCTCGGCCTCGACAACCGAGTAGCCGAGCTCGACGAGGGCATCGCGCGCCACGAGCTCGCGGGGCGCGTGCGTCTCGACGCCGGGCTCGATGGCATCGGCGATGGAGTCCTTCAACTCGAGAGCGATGCGCTCAGCCGTCTTCTTTCCGATCCCGGGTATTGCCTGAAAGCGCACGACGTCGCCGAGTGCGATGGCTCGGTGCAGGTCGGCCGGCGGGGCGCTCGAGACGATGGCGAGTGCGACCTTCGGTCCGATCCCGCTCACGCCGAGAAGGTGGATGAAGAGCGCCCGCTCGGCAGTGTCCGAAAAACCGTAGAGCTGGAGCACGTCGTCGCGCACGTGCAAATACGTCTCGAGGGTCACCTCGGTGACGCCGTCCGCCCGCCGGAGCGCGCTCGGGGTCGCCGCCACGAGGTATCCGACGCCTCGCGACGTCCAGGACGAGCCCGTCGACAGATGTACCCGCGGGTGCTCCGCGTAGTCGCGAGATCATCTCGCGACCTCGAGCAACGGCGGGGCGAGGGCGTGGCAAATCGCAACGGCGAACGCGTCAGCCTCGTGGGACGTCTTGGGCTCAGTGTCGAGACTGAGGATGATCTTCACCATCCGCTGCATCTGGACCTTCTCGGCGCGCCCATATCCGCAGACCGTCTGCTTGACTCGCGCCGGCGCGTACTCGGCACAATCGACCCCGGCGGATGCGGCCGCGACGAGAACGGCGCCGCGCGCTTGCCCGACGGAGAGCGCGATGCGGGCGTCGGCACCCACGTAGGACTCCTCGAGCGCGACGGCGTCCGGCGCGTGCTCCGCAATGAGATCCTGAACGCCCTCGAAGATCGTCTTGAGTCGTACGTCGAGACGCTCCTGTGCGGACGTCCGCCAGCAACCGGATTCCACCGCCCGGAGGCGCCCTTCGCTTCCTTGGACGATCCCGTACCCGCACGCAGCCGTCCCTGGGTCGATTCCGAGGACTTTCACGTACGGAAGTTAGGTGGGAGACCGGACGGTCCGCCACCCGGTGCTGAGGCCGCTAGCTGCAGTTTTCGTTCGTCCAGGCGCTCAGCCGCTCGGACGCTGCGCTGACATCCGCAGTTCCGACGGACGCGAGCGCGTCCTGGAGCTGCTGCGCCTGTTCCGCAGTCGGGATCTGCCCCGGCTGGATACCGGCATCCTGGATCACTTCGACGTACTGGCTATAGGCGGCGCCAAGCGTCTCGACATCGGCGCGAATCTCCTCCGGGACGTCGTCGGCGAACTGCGCGAACGCCTCGGCCTGCTCTGCGAGCTCGTCAGAGCCTCCCGCGGCAGCGGAGAACGCCGAGCCGACCGCGACGAATGCCGCGACGAGGCTTCTGCAGTCCTCGTCGGCGAAGTTGAAGTCCGCGTCGGTGTCGGTGCCCGCGCCCTCAGTGGTCGAGTCGTCGGTCGTGGTCTCCGTCAGGGTCTCCTCGACCGTCGTCTCGTCGGAGGCAGCCGACTCGTCGTCGCCGCCGCAACCCGCGGCGACCAGCGCGAGAGCAACGACGAGGATCGGCTAGCCAGCGCATCGCGCGCGACCCTAACAGCCGATCTACGACAGGTGCTCGGAGAAGAATCCGACGATCCTCTCGTAGCACCGAACGCGATTCGGCAGCTTCAACACGTCGTGCCCCTCGTCCTCGAAGACGAGGTAGTCGACCGCGCGCCCGCGTCCGCGAAGCTCCTCGACGAGATCGCGTGACTCCTGCTCGACGACCACAGAAGTTCTCTCAGGCTACTACAGCTTCGAGCAACGTTTCGGGAATGTCGAAGTTCGCGTACACGTCCTGGACGTCGTCAGCCTCCTCGAGCCCCTCCACGAGCCGAACGAGGCTCCGCGCCACGCTCTCGTCGCCGATGGCGACGGTCACCTTCGGGATCATCGCCAGCTCGACAGACTCGACCGAGAACCCGGCGTCCTCGACCGCCGATCGCACCGCAGACAGTGCTTCCGGCGCGGTCGTGACGACGAAGGTCGAACCGTCGAGCTCGACGTCCTCGGCTTCCGCCTCGGCGGCCGTCAGCACGAGAGCGTCCTCGTCGACATCGGCCGCAGGCACCAGGACGACTCCCTTCCGCTCGAACTGCCACGCCACGGCTCCCGTCGTACCGAGATTGCCGCCGAACTTCGCAAAGAGATGCCTGACCTCGGAGGCTGTGCGGTTGCGATTGTCGGTCAGCGCTTCGACGAGGACGGCGACGCCCTCGGGACCGTATCCCTCGTAGATCACCGTCTCGAAGTTCGAGCCCTCTGCATCGGCGCCTGAGCCCTTCGCGATGGCGCGCTCGATGTTGTCCTTGGGCATCGAATACGAGCGAGCTTTCTCGATCGCGTTTGCGAGCGCGAGGTTGGCGGCGGGATCAGGTCCGCCCTCTTTCGCGGCGACGATGATCGCGCGAGAGAGCTTCGAGAAGAGCTGCCCCCGTTTGGCGTCGGCGGCACCCTTCTTGTGCTTGATGCTCGACCACTTGCTATGCCCGGACACGCGCTTCCTCCTTCCTCACGCCTCTGAGCGGGCGCCTACCGCCGGGCGGAGCCCGGCTCCGCCGCCCTCGCGCCGCTGGACTTCGCTCTCCTCGGGTGCCCGTGCTGAGCACTGTGCCCCCTCGGGACGCTCGCCAGCGACGCGTCAGAGACGTGAGGCGCTTCGCGGACCATCTCGAGAAACAGCTCGTGCACGCGCGGATCGTCGGTCAGTTCAGGATGGAACGAGGCTAGGAGCAGCCGCCTATCGCGCACGAGCACCGGCTCCCCGTCCAGTTCGCCCAACACTTTCACCTCCGCGCCAGCGTCACGAATACGCGGCGCTCGGATGAAGACGCCGCGCATCGGCACCTCCTCGCCGGCGAGTACCACATCGGCTTCGAAGCTCCTGACCTGCCGACCGTAGGCATTTCGGTCGACCACGAGATCCGCGAGATCGAGGTGATCCCGGTCGAGCACGATCATCCCGGCACAGGTACCGAGAATCGGGCCTGGGTAGTCACGGATGGCGTCGTCGAGCTCGTACAGCCCCGCGAGATGCATGATCGTCGTCGATTCGCCGCCCGGGATGACGAGGCCGTCGAGCCCCGAGAGATCTCGAGGCAGGCGAACCTCGACGACGTTCGCGCCGAGGGCTCCCAGGACGCGGACGTGTTCCCGGAATGCTCCCTGCAGGGCCAGCACACCGATGGTCAGACGATCGCTCATCGGTCGAAGTGTAGATCCGGCTTTGCCGCTGGCCCCGGGCGGCGGCCCGCGGAACGTAGCCGCGGAGGTGCGATTGCCCGTTATGTCGTCCGACGTGGACGATCGTGCCGCGACGTGCTTACCAGCCGCGGACTTCGAGCCGCTCGTCGTCTCCGAGCGAGCTCGCCGAGATGCCGACCATCGGCTGACCGAGGCCCGTCGAGACGTCTGCCAACACTTTGGCGTCGTCGAAGTGCGTGGTCGCCTCGACGATGGCACGCGCGCGCCGTGAGACGTCCTCGATCCAGCCGTCACGATCGATGAGCACATCCCGCCCCGACTTGAAGATGCCGGAGCCCACGAAGACACCGTCGGCGCCGAGCTGCATGCAGAGCGACGCGTCGGCCGGTGTCGCGATGCCACCGGCCGTGAACGTGACAACCGGGAGGCGGCCATTCTCCGCGACCCAGCGCACGAGCTCGTACGGTGCCCGGTGCTCCTTCGCCGCGGCAAACAGCTCGTCGTCGCGGGAGGCCTGAAGCCCACGGATGGAGCCGAACACGGCGCGCATGTGCGTTACGGCGTTCACGATGTCGCCGGTGCCCGCTTCACCCTTCGTTCTGATCATCGCGGCACCTTCGGAGATCCTGCGCAGTGCTTCGCCGAGATTCGTCGCCCCGCAGACGAACGGAACCGTGAACCCCCACTTGTCGACGTGGTGCGTCACATCCGCGGGTGTGAGTACCTCGGACTCGTCGATGTAGTCGATCTCGAGCTCCTGCAGGATCTGCGCCTCGGCGAAGTGACCGATACGGCACTTCGCCATCACCGGAATGGACACTGCGGCCTGGATCTCCTTGATCCTCTGGGGGTCGCTCATCCGGGCGACTCCACCCTCGGAGCGGATGTCCGCCGGTACACGCTCGAGCGCCATCACGGCACAGGCGCCAGCCTCCTCGGCGATCACCGCCTGCTCGGCGTCGACGACGTCCATGATGACGCCGCCCTTGAGCATCTCCGCAAGACCGGTCTTGACCTTCAGCGTCCCGTACTCGGCCATATTCGCAGTCTAGCCACGCGCGGCTTTCCAGAGCCCTGTGGATAGCCGCCAACGACCTTGTCGAAATTGCGACTTTCAGGTGTGGAAATCCCCTGGAAAACTTCGAGTCCGTCCGCACGATGTGAAACAGATACCGGGTACCGGCGCGACTCCTCTCCCCGCAGGCGAAGAACTCGCCTGGCCCCGAAGTTGCGCCGCTTCAGTGAGGGGCCCGCCCACCCGGGCCCCTTGCTATGCAGGCCGTTAAAGTCCGTCAAACGCAGCCGGAGTCGCGGCTGCGGTGTCGGGCAACCACCTCGGAGTGCCGGCGCTGCGGCTATTCCTCCGGTGTGCCGTCGCCGGAGCGTCGAAAGACCCCGAGGAGGCCGCGCCGGCCTTCCTCCTGGCGCGCCTGCCGCTTCACTTCCTTCTTTTCGTGGCGCTGCTCGCTCATCTCGGTCTTCTTCTCCTTCGCATCCACGTATGAGTCCTTGACGAGCTTCGAGCCCCCGCTCCAGCCGAAGACGATGCAGATGACAACGATCGCGAAGCCGGTGTTGAACGCAGTCGTGATGAGCTGCTGCCCGAGCGAGTATGCCGTTGCCGTCTCGGGGTCGGTGTAACTATCGAGGGCGAACGTGTTGAACGCCTGGTTCACGCCCACACCCCCAGGTGTGAACGAGAGGAGGTTCGCGAGCTGGTTCGAGCCGAGCACGCTCATCACCGAGCCGAAAGTCACCGGGATCCCGTATGCGGCGAGAAACACCATGATCACGCCGACCTTTGCCGCGTACCCCCCTGCCTGCGGTAGCACGACCCACAGCGCATATGCGCGGAGGTCGCCGAGGATCGCAGCGCCCTGCTTCGCCTTCTCCCATATCACCTTGACCCAGCGCCAGAAGATCCTGAGCAGGATCGCCGCCAGGAAGATTCCGCCGGCGATGATCCCGAGGACGAGCACTGGATGGTTCGAGATCGCGTCCCACTCGTTCCCGAACTGGAAGTCGAACGACCCCGCTACGGCCGAGAAGAGGTAGAGGTAGATGAGCGTGCCGATGACGAGGTAGAAGATCTTCTGCACCATGTACCCGGCGAGAACGCCCGGGAACGTCGCGCCCCGAACCACCGCGACGAACATGAGCAGCATGACGAACGTTCCCATGTTCGCAGGGACGTAGTTATTGAGCGCGACCCCCGCCGCGTACGACGCGAGGACCTCCATGTACGTCACGCCGCCGGGGTACGCGTAGCGCAGGATCCCGTACCAGCCGAGCGCCGTAAGCGCAGTCTGTGTCCCTTGCAGGAGGCAGCCGAGGATGACGTAACCGAGCGAGATCGCCGTGACCGCATCCCACAGGTCTGCGAACCAGCCGACGACGTCGATGCCCGCGAGCTCGAGCACGCCGAGGACGACCAGCGTCCCGACGACCCAGCCGGCAACGCGCAGGATTCGCCGACGCGGACGCTCGGGAGCGACAGGCCGTGTCGCCATGGCTTCGGACATGCGCGCCTGAGCCTAACCGAGCGGGCCGGGGGAGCATGCGACGCTCGCAAGGAACTCTTCGCATTCACGGAAAGCCCCGCAGCGTGCGGGGCTTTCCGGTGATCCGCTTCTTTGGGCCTCGCCGTCGGCGGGTCGGTCAGACCTTGGCCAGCGTCATGTCGGGCTGCGGCACGATCCGGATGTACGGCTTCGGCGACTCCCAGCCGTCCGGCCAGATCTCCTTCGCCTCGTCGTTCGAGACCGAGCCGGCGATGATGACGTCGTCGCCCTGCTGCCAGTTCACCGGCGTCGAAACCCTGTGGGTGGCGGTGAGCTGCAACGAGTCGATCACGCGCAGCACCTCGTCGAAGTTGCGGCCCGTCGTCATCGGATAGACGAGGATCAGCTTGATCTTCTTGTCGGGGCCGATGACGAAAACGTTGCGGACGGT
>CAWHBH010000021.1:0-7819 GCA_963827525.1 uncultured Thermoleophilia bacterium | reverse complement strand
CTCGATCCCTGCGAGTGCCTTCGCGATGACCGAGCCGGGGCTCTGGCGCGTCGCGCGATAGAGATCCCAGTAGATCGCCTCGACGGGCCGCGGATCGCGACCGACGACGAGCGGGGCGAGGTCCTCCACGATCCCCGCGAGCCCGCGGGGTGATCCGTGCGAGTCTGTGATCTCCGCCCAACCCACCGACCCGTCGTCGGCTGTCGCCTTGAGAAAAATCCAGGGCCGCCAGCCAGCGTCGCAGAAGAGCGTTTCGAGGCGGGCGACCCTCACGGCCGCGGAGGATACGGGACTGGTGTCGAGAGGTAGCGCTCGAGCTCGACCAGGCCATCGAGCGATCCAGCCTCGTAGAACCGGGTGAATACCTCGTACGCCGCAAGGTCGCCGCGGGAGCTCAGATCCCGGTAGACATCACCGAGATCGGCGACCGCGCCGCGCGGAATCTCTTCGACAACCTCACGCCGCAGTACCGCGAAGCCGTAGTCGATCCAGGCCATGCGAGGCTCGCGGTGCTCGGGCCGCTTGTCGTACAGGACGACCATGCCGTCCTCCACCACGGCGTTGCTCTGGTCCCAGCGATCCTCGTTTCGGTGCACCGTCATCAGAGCCGGACGCTCCGCTGTTCGGAATGCGCCCCAGACGGGTGTGAGATCCAGCGGAAGATAGGAGTCGCCGTACAAGCACGCCGAAGACCTCCGCGAGAACGCCTGAGTCAAGTGCAAACCGAAGCGCACCAGCGGTTCCATTCAGACTTTCGCCCTCGTCCACATACGTCACCGAGAGCCCGAAGGCGCTTCCGTCCCCAACCGCTGTCCGAATCTGCGGGCCGCGATACCCGATCACGAACACGACCTCGCGCACCTCCTGAGACTGCAGTAGACGCAGCTGGTGGTGCGCGAACGGCTCTCCGAGCACGGGGACGAGCGCCTTCGGAAGATCATTCGTAACTGGATGCAGGCGGGCTCCGAGGCCGCCTGCAAGGACGACGACCGGGGGCGGCACAGAGGGCTCAGGCCCGAACGACGATGCTGGAGCCATCTTGATCGAAGCCGAACCGCACCTCTGTCAACCCCTCGGATGCCATCGCGGCGCGAAGGGCTGCGGGATCCTCGGCGAGGAAGAGCAGGAATCCGCCCCCTCCCGCTCCCGTCAGCTTGCCGCCCAGGGCGCCACTCGCCAGGCCGAGGTCGTACCAGCGGTCGATGTCGCCACTGGACATGCCTCGCGATCGCTCTCGTTTCTCGAGCCAGTGCTCGTGCATCAGAGACCCGAATTGGGCCACGTCACCGTCCACGAGAGCTTTCTCAATCTGGAGGCCGATCTCCTCCACCCGGCGAAGCCCTTGAATCATCTCATTGTCGCCCGCCTCGGTCCGGCGCCGCTGGTCTTCCAGAAGCTCGTCGGCCGTGCGCGAGCTTCCGGTGAAGAACATGAGGAGGCGTTCCTCGAGCTCGTGCATCGTCGAGGTCGAGAGGTCGAGCGGCGCGACGTCGACACTGCCGTCCGCCTTGAAGCGGAAGCACGAGACACCTCCGTAGGCAGCGATGTACTGGTCCTGCTTTCCGACCGGCCGGCCCAGCATGTCGATCTCGACCAGGCACGCCTCCTCGGCCAGCGCTCCTGCCGCCACGTGCTCTCGCTTCCACGCATGGAGCGCGCGAAGCAGGCCGACCGTGAAGCTGCCCGAGGAGCCGAGCCCGGTCCCGGCCGGGATGTCCGCGAGGCTCACGATCTCGATTGCCGGCCCGACGGGATGCAACTCGAGTGCTGCCCGGATGATCGGGTGCTCGATCTCGGCGGGTCGTTCGACTCGTTCGAGCGCCGAGTACTTGAGGAAGTAGTCGTTCGTGAACGTGCGATTGATGCCGATAAAGATGTACTTGTCGATCGCCGCCGAGATGACGAAGCCGGTTCGAAGCCTGAAGTACGAAGGGAGATCCGTGCCCCCACCGCCCAAGGTGATGCGGAGTGGCGTCCGGGTGATCAGCACGGGCAAAGACCTTAGCTGGGCCGTCTGTGCGAGCCGCTAACGTGCGGCCGAGCATGGCCGTTGGCGAGACGCGGACGGTGGACGACCCGCCGTTGGAACACGACAGCCTCGACCGAGACATCCAGCTGCTCGTGCCGGAGGACGACGTCGCGGCGCCCGAGCTCTCGATCGTCATCCCGGCTCTCGACGAGGAGATCACGGTCGGCGAATTCGTCGACTGGTGCCGGCAGGGCCTCGAGGCAGCAGGCGTCGCCGGCGAAGTCATCATCGTGGACAGCTCGTCCGACCGCACAGCCGGCATCGCGCTCGAGCGCGGCGCGCGTGTCCTGAAGACGCCGCGCCGCGGGCTTGGGCGCGCCTACATCGATGCGCTGCCCTACGTGCGAGGCCGCTACATCCTGATGGGAGATGCGGACTGCACATACGACTTCCGCGAGGTTGCCCCGTTCCTGGAGAAGCTTCGGGAAGGCTACGAGTTCGTGATGGGTTCGAGGTGGCGCGGCTCTATCGAGCCCGGCTCGATGCCCTTTCTCCACCGTTACCTGGGAACGCCCGTCACGACTTGGATCCTCAACCTCCTCTATGGCAGTTCATTCTCGGACATCCATTGCGGAATGCGTGCGATCAGCCGGGACGCCCTCGCGCGAATGAATCTGTCCTCCCAGTCGTGGGAGTACGCGTCCGAGATGGTGCTTAAGTCCATTCGCATGGAGCTGCGCACGACAGAGGTCCCGGTCCGATTCCTCAAGGACCGCGAGGGTCGGATGAGTCACCACAAGCGCGCGGGATGGACAGCTCCGTGGAAGGCGGCGTGGATCAATCTCCGGGCGATGTTCGTGAACGGCGCCGACTTCTTCGTCCTCAAGCCCGGGCTTCTGCTGCTCTTTCTCGGCCTCGTGATCACGCTCCCGCTCAGCTTTGGACCGATCACGATCGGCCCTCTCACGTTTTCGCTGTACTGGATGCTCGCGGGCGTCACACTGGCAGTGGTCGGTCTCCAGTACCTCTACTTCGGCGCGCTAGCGCAGGTGCTCTACGACTACACGGGAGAGGCGACGAAGCGCTGGCTTGGCCGGTTCCCGTACAACCGCAGCGTTGCGGGAAGCGCCCTGGCATTCGTGCTGGGGGTCGTACTCACCGTGCCGCTGATCGTGGATTACGTGAGCTCCGGTCTCAGCCTCCCGGACAACCCGGGCTCCATCCATCATCTGGCGGTTGCTGGACTGTTCACGATGATCGTCGGGTTTACCACCTTCGCGTTCACGCTCATCATCAACGCCGCAAGCACTTCACGGCAATCGGGACGCGGTGACAGAGCGGACTGAGTCTCTCCGAGAGCGGGCGTTCGGCCAGCACGGGAGTCTGTCGGCCGTTGATCGCCTCGGCACCTGGCTCTCGGCCCGGGCGATCCGAAAGCACGTGACCAGCTTTGCGGGTGCCCGCCTTGGTGACTTCGGATGCGGCTACGAGGCTCGCTTCGTGCGAACCGTGCTCGAGGACTTGGAAGCCGCGGTGCTCGTCGACGTCGCGCTCGCACCGGATCTTCGTTCGCATCCCCGTGTGACCGCGATCGAAGGTCGCCTGCCGGACGCGCTCGCGGAGATTCCGGACGAGACGCTCGACATCGTGCTTTGCATCTCGGCCCTCGAGCACCTCTGGGATCCCCTGCAGACGTTACGTGGCTTCCGCAAAGTCCTGCGCTCGGGTGGAGTCTGTCTCGTCAACGTGCCTAGCTGGCGCGGGAAGCGTTTCCTCGAGCTGTCGGCCTTCCGCCTCAACCTTAGCCCGGCAGAGGAGATGGACGACCACAAGCGTTACTACGACCCGCGCGACCTGTGGCCTCTGCTCGTGGAAGCTGGGTTCCTGCCGAGCAACATCCATTGCTCGCGACACAAGCTCGGCCTCAACACGTTCGCTGCTTGTCGCGTTCCGGGAGGTGGCGCGTGAGCTCGTTCGCCGAGAAGTACCTCGTCGAAACGGTTGCCATCGCTGAGCAGCTCGATGCCGCTGCGATCGAGCGGCTCGCGACAGCCCTCGCCACGGTGCGCGACGGCGGGGGGCGCCTGTTCGTGCTCGGCGTCGGGGGATCGGCTGCCCATGCGTCACACGCCGCGTGCGACTTTCGCAAGCTGTGCGATCTGGAGACGTACGCACCGACCGACAACGTCGCCGAGCTAACGGCTCGGACGAACGACGACGGCTGGGAAACGGTCTTCGCAAGCTGGCTCGAGGGGTCACGCATCGACCAGGACGACGCCGTCCTGGCTTTTTCCGTGGGAGGCGGGAGTGAGGAGAGCGGCATTTCGGTCAACCTGATTCGGGCGCTCGCCTACGCGCAGCAGGTCGGCGCGAAGGTGTTCGGCATCGTGGGACGCGACGGCGGCTACACACTCCGCGTCGCGGAAGAGTGCGTCCTCATCCCGACCGCGAGCGACGAACGAGTCACCGCCCACACCGAGGGCATGTGCGCAGTCGTCTGGCATCTGCTCGTCAGCCATCCCGCTCTACGGACCTCGCCGCCGAAGTGGGAGTCACTCCGCTGACGGAGCAACCTTCGGCGTCCGCCCGTCGGTGGCTCGTCGTCGGCGGCGCCGGTTTCATCGGCGGCCATCTCGTAGCCCGCCTGCTCTCCGATGTGGAGGTTTTGGCCGTAACGGTCTACGACAACTTCACATCGGGTCGCGAGTCACATCTCGAACAACATCTCGGCGACCCGCGACTCGCCGTCATCCGTGGCGACGTTCGGGACCTCGGCGCGCTCGTCGATGCCGCCGGAGGGCACGATGTCGCGGTACACCTCGCTTCGAATCCCGACATCGCAAGGGCTGCGACCGAGCCGAGCATCGACTTCGACGAGGGGACGCTCCTCACCCAGCACGTGGTCGAGGCGATGCGGCGAAGTTCGGTGGGGAGAATTCTCTACGCGTCCGGGAGCGGCGTCTACGGCGACATCGGCGACATCGAGGCGCACGAAGACCGTGGCCCGCTCCTTCCGATCTCGACCTACGGCGCAAGCAAGCTCGCCGGGGAAGCGCTGATCGCGTCGTACTGCGCGATGTTCGGGCTCTCCGGCCGCGCGTTCCGATTCGGGAATGTCGTAGGTCCCTGGCAGACCCACGGCGTGGGTCTCGACTTCGTGCGCGCGCTACTGGACGATCCCAGCCGGCTTCGCATCATGGGCGACGGCAGCCAGAGCAAGTCGTACATCCACGTCGAAGACGTCGTAGGGGCGATGCTGCTCGCCAACCGATCGGGCCGTGAGCCTTACGACGTCTTCAACGTCGCCACCGGCGACTACATGACCGTCGCGAAGATCGCCGAGGTGGCTGTGCAGTGCGTCGGCCTCGACGTGCATGCGGTGCGGCTCGAGTACACGGGCGGAGACCGCGGGTGGAAGGGCGACGTTCCAGTCGTCAGGCTCTCGATCGAACGCATCCAACAGCTCGGTTGGAGGCCCACACGTTCGTCGTCCGAGGCGATGCGAGAGTCGATGCTGGCTCTTGTCGATGCGGCGCGGGCCGGGGGACTGTGACCTTGGCCAGGCCGGCAGTCTTCCTCGACCGCGACGGCGTGATCGTACGCGCCCCGGTCGTCGACGGCCTGCCGCACTCGATTCGGGACGCCGATGAGCTCGAGCTGGAGCTTGGAGCGGCAGCCGCGTGCCTGACGCTGCGCGAGGCTGGCTTCGTGCTCGTGGTCGTGACGAACCAGCCGGAGGTGGCCCGCGGAACGCTGAGCCAAGCCGCCCTCGACCGAATCCACGAGCGACTGCTAGTGCTCCTGCCACTCGACGAGATCGTCGTCTGCCCGCACGACGACTCGGACGACTGCGGATGTCGCAAACCCCGGTCAGGGATGCTCGTCGACGCCGCCCACCGGCTCGGTATCGACCTTGGAGCGAGCTTCATGGTCGGTGACCGCTGGCGCGATATCGAGGCAGGAAACCGCGCAGGCTGCAACACCGTCTTCCTGAACCGTGAGTACAGTGAGACGATGCGTCAGCGTCCCGACGCAACCGTGTCGGATCTCGACGAGGCGACGTCCTGGATCCTGGCGAAGGGGCGCGGCTAAGAGTGCTCGACGAGCTGCGCGTCAAGATCTTTGCGGACGGCGCAGATCGCGCCCGCGTGGAGGCGCTGCGTGCGGAGCCCTGGATCCGCGGGTTCACCACGAACCCGACGTTGATGCGAGCGGCCGGCGTCGCCGACTACGAGACGTTCGCCCGCAACCTCCTCGAGCTCGTCCCGGACCGTCCGATCTCGTTCGAGGTGATCGCAGACGAGCTCGACGAGATCGAGCGCCAGGCCCGCCTTATTGCGTCCTGGGGGGAGAACGTCTACGTGAAGGTCCCCATCACGACGACGCGCGGTGACACGACGGCCGAGGCCGTGCGACACCTCGCAGGCAGTGGCATCAAAGTGAACGTCACGGCACTGATGACGGTCCGCCAAGTCGAGGATGCGGGAGGCTGGCTTGCCGACGGGCCGGGCGGATTCGTCTCAGTCTTCGCAGGTCGCATCGCGGACTCGGGCCGGGATCCGATCCCGATCATGACTTCGGCTCTGGAGCGGCTCGCACCCCATCCGCATCTGGAGCTCATCTGGGCGAGCCCACGCGAGGTGCTGAACGTGGTCCAGGCCGATTCCATCGGCTGTGACGTCATTACGGTCACCGACGAGATCTTGCGCCGCCTCGCGAGCCTCGGCCGCGATCTCGACGACTTCTCGCTCGACACGGTCCGGATGTTCTATCGCGACGCGCAAGCGGCCGGTTACACGCTCGATGTCCGCGACCCGCTGACGCGCTGACCCGGACTACCCCTCGAGCTGCATCTCACGGACGTCCCGCGGCACGCTCGACGAGGGTCGAGAACCCAGCCCGATAGCCGCACGCCATGGCCGTAGGAGCAATTCGTGCGTGGAGCACAAACCCTGTATTCACGAACTCCGGCCGTCGACTGTCGTCGCGTCAGGCCGACGTGCCGTTGCGACGATCTGCCAGCCCCGGCTCGAAAGCCGTGCGTTGAGTCGCAGCAGCGTGCCGAAGACGCGCGTCGCCGAACGCACTGGCATCGAGGGGCTCGCGGAGCCGGCGACGTCGATGAGACGACGCCCGAGCGCACGCATACCGAGCCGATAGAGGTTGAACGCCGGGAAACCCGCACCAGTGACCCGGAGTACCTCGAAGCCCGACTCCCGCAGAAGCACCGCGAGCTCCTCCGGGCGGAAGTGCCGCCGGTGCCCGATGTGGCGGTCATAGGCCGTCATCGGCCCACCGGGCACCGTGACGACGAGGCGGCATCCTGGCGCCATGTACCCATGCGCGTTCGAGAGGAGCAGTCCGGGGTCGTCGACGTGCTCGAGCACCTCCGA
Source organism: uncultured Thermoleophilia bacterium (assembly GCA_963827525.1). Lineage (GTDB taxonomy): Bacteria > Actinomycetota > Thermoleophilia > Gaiellales > Gaiellaceae > GMQP-bins7. The sequence goes on along the minus strand of CAWHBH010000021.1, from coordinate 457 downwards.
GCACACCGCATGGGTCGCCCAGTCCGCATGCTCGACAGGAACCGGGGTACGAATCAGGAGATCCCGCTGGAGAAACACAGCGTCGGGAACCTTCCCCTGGGCGTGCTCGATCCCCGCGCGACTCAGCTCGAGCCCGAGCACCTCGGCTGTCGGATAGGCCTCTCTGAGGACTGCGGCCAGATCACCTGTGCCGGAGCCGATGTCGAGGATGCGTCGGGGCGGCGTTCCGGAGGGAAGCAGCTGCAGGATCAGCCGACGGCGGAACTCCTGGGCGGGATTGTCCGCCGCAGAGTCCGCATACTCGTGCCAGTGTCGGTCCCAGTCGTCTCTGCTCGACACTGAAACGTCCGCGTCGCTCGGCCCGGCTGACTCGTGGCGCACAGGGTGTCGATGATACGGACCCCTCAGGTTAGGAAGTCTCGGGACGGGAACCTCGCCCGACCGCGGGCAGGGTCGC
>CAWHBH010000020.1:0-138151 GCA_963827525.1 uncultured Thermoleophilia bacterium | reverse complement strand
CTCGATCCGCAGGCGGCCTGCGAGGGGCGTGAGGGGGAGAGCGTCGTCGGCCTCAAGCCGCGTGAGGGGAGTGATTAGCAACCTTGAGCAGCGCCGCCAGCGGCCCAGGCTCGGCCTCGACCCGACGTTACGAGCGCCTCTCGCCGTCGGGAAGCACGACCACTCACCCGGCTCGACGTTCGGGGCGGGATGCTCGATGAGGCCGAGGTCGTCGCCGGTCGTGTCGTGGAGGCGGTAGGTCGGCACGGCCCGGTCTCGCAGGACTTGCCGCTGGGTAATCTCGGGAAGGTCGTGTTCGGAGACGGTGAAGGGCGCTAGCGATCAGCGGCAGCCGCCGTCCAACGGAGTAGTGCTGGCGGCTCTCGGTCCGAACGCTCCCCGGATTCGACAGCCGCCAGCCGAAGACAAACTAACGCCCGGCGTCGAGCTCAGCCGCCCGCCTCGGACGCGCGCTCAGCGATCCGCAGGTAGCCGCGATCTCAGGCTCGTCGCCGCGCACCTCTTCGATGAACCGTTCCGCGTCCTCGCGGCGAACGAACACCTCGAGCTCGACGCCGAGCGGGAAGTCGGGCGAAAGGGCGTCGTCGACGACGCCGTTGTACCACCACTACGCGGGCAGCGTTTCAACCGCGCTCTTGTTTCAGCGCCTCAGCGATGGACCTGATCTCCGCTGCAATTTCGTCGTGATCGAGAGGGTCCGCACCCTCGATGTCGGCGTACCCAACAGCCTCTCCCAGCCTCTGTCCAACAGCTCGCGCACTGCGGCGATTCGGTCCCGTCCGCGCGCCTTCGTGTCCAACGCACGCAATCTCCAGAAGGATCTGGGCAAGAGCGAAGGGCTGCCATTACTTCACACTCCTGGATCCCGCGCAACCCCTGCGGGATGCTGCACGTAAGGAGGGGTGGCGCGGTCGCCACTGGCAAGGCGCGGCAGCGGTCGCCATTGGGCTCGCGGTTATCGTCCTCGGGCTGGCGCTTGACGTCTACGCGCTTACGACGGCGTGAGCTTCGCAAGACTCGCCGTGACCTCGGCGAAATGCTCGAGCCTCAGCGAGTCTCAAGTCAGATATCCGCTTGAGCCACCGCATCGCCGCCCGCTCGTACTTCGGCGATCCGCGCTCGGCGTGCAGGTGGACGAGCTGCAACTCGTACACCTGCAACTCGTACACCCTTGATCCCTACATGGATGATCCGGACAGCCTTTCCGAAGATGAGCAGCAGTGCCAACGGGTGCAGTTCCCGGTTCCCATCCTAGGTCCTCGTATTCCTGTTGTTTGTGGGATCTCCCAAAAGGAGACCTTAGAGCGCGCCCCCAGGCAAGGGAGGCCACGCTGCGTCTAGCGAAGGCGTGATCACGGCTCCCAGACCGGGCCGGTGTAAGCGTACTACGGCGCGAGAGCAAGGGCTTCGTTCGCCGCGCTGACCGAGAGACCGGGCTCCGGCCCGCCGCCGATCACGAACACGCGCCCACCGAGGGCGGCGACGCCCACTCCGTGCCGCGGCGTCGGCAGGTCCTGCAGCCGAACCCAACGCCGCTCAGCGACGCGATATGCGAGCACTTCCGCGATCGTTCCGGCCCGCTCCTCGCCGCCGACCGACACGACCTGTCCGGCGAGTGCTGCCGCTCCGGTCCCACCGCGGGGGTCAGGAACCGGCTGCAGTCGCCTCCACGCCCGATCCCCCGGGCGAAAGCTCTCAAGGTCAGGAGATTCGTGTCGAGTCCCGCCGTGCGGCCACCGACGGCGTAGACCGTTCCTGCCAGTGCGGTCACGCCGAGGTGCTCGCGCGGCGTCGGCCCGGCCACGACCGACCAACGTGCCGTGCGGAGATCGAAGACCAGTGCGTTTCTCGCAAGACGCCGCCCCTCGCCGATGCCTCCTGCGACGACGATTCGCCTTCCTACCACACCCGCACCGGCAGCAGCACGCGGGAAGGGCATGCGCGGAAGCTGTTGCCATGTGGCGCCCTGGAGCACGAAGACGCTTCGCAGCACCGCTCCCGACGCGGTGTAGCCGCCTAGCACGTAAAGCCGCCCGCCAGCTCCGACCGCCATCGAGTGATGGACGCCGACAGGGAGGTCCGGCAGGCGCCGCCAAGAGTCGCGCGCCGGCGAGTATGCGTCAACGCGTTCGACGCTCCCATGTAAGGCGCGGCCCCGCCGAGGACGACGATCTCGTTTCCGAGTACCGCGGCGGCCACCTCGGTCCGCGGGATCGGCATCTCCGCCCGCACCTCCCAATCGGCTGATGCTGCTCCCGACGAGGAAGCGAGCACCGACTGCGCCCGCAACGGCGAGCGCAGCGCGCACCGCGATTCTCACGAGGACGACTCCCCAGGGCCATCGGAGATGAAGGTTCCGAGGGCGAGAGCGATCAGAACGAGCACCCGATGAGGATACCCCTGGCGGCCCGGCTCCCCCGGGCGGATGTTCGAGTCCCTGACGCGCGGGATCTCGCCCATGGGCTCGCGCGCCCCTCGTAACGATGACGGACTCCCGAATGCCGTGCCAGCGAGAAGCCCGCGCCCGCCTACCCACTTCCGCAGTCGCCCGTGGCTCACTCGTGGCCCAAACGTCTGAGGAACCGCTCACGCAGTCATGCGGGTTCCGAGGGGTGGGACTCCCCGGAAACACGCATGGCTGCAGGCGTTTAGGGCGTCGTCGTCGTGCGTCGTCACGCGTCGTCGTCCACGTTATGGCTTTGCAAACCGGAGGTCGCCGATTCGACCCCGGCACGCTCCATGGCTTAACGAAGCCACTCTTGATGGCGTGACGAACCAAGCAACTCTTGCCTCGTCATCGAGGGCTCGGAGATGCTCCGAGCCTCGATGAGTCAGTTCGCTGGGCCGCTGCGCTATCGCGACCGGAGCCGGAGGAGACCTCGCAATCCAAGCCATCGATCTCAGGTGCCGCTGAGGCTCCAGAGGCCCGCGGCCGTGAACTGATCCGGCTTCGCTGCGGGGATCCAGAGCGCTCGGCGCTCGATCGCTCGGCGGAAGCGGACGCTTGCATGAGGCCGCGCTGTCACCGAACATATGTTCTCACGGCCGGTTGAATTCAGCCTGCGCGTGGTAAAGACTCCGGCGTCAAGCAATCTGCGGCGTCCTAATGGGGAGGGGAAATGAGACAAGCACGCGTGCTTTGGTTCAGTGTGGCGCTGGTGCTCGTAACAGCGGCGGCGACCACGTTCGTCGCTGTGGCGAGCGCTCGTCAGATCGATAGCGGCCCGATCGACGAGGTCGTGATTGAAGAGGAAGAGAACTTCTGCGGTGTCGAGGGGCTGACCGTCGAGTTTGTGACCCACAGGGTCGGCAGGTTCCATGTGGTCTCGCACGGCCGCAATCAGCTTCCGTATTTCGGAGCCAACTTCAAGTTCACAGACGTGGTCACGAACGTCGACAACGGTAACTCCGTGATGTCGACCGGGACGGTCAGAGACAAGGATCAGCGCGTGACCGACAACGGCAACGGCACGTTCACGATCCTTGTCCTCTCTACCGGGAATGCGGTGCTCTACGGGCCGGACGGCAAGGCAATCGCGAGGAATCCGGGCCAGATTCGGTTCGAGATTCTGATCGACAACAACGACACGCCAACCAATCCCGATGACGACACGTTCCTCGACTTTCTCGGAGACGTGAAGGGATCCACTGGGCGAAGCGACGACTTCTGCGAAGCCGCCGTGCCCATTCTCCTCGGGTAGCTGACAGTCCCGAAGTGTGGCGGGCGGGCTAGTTCAGCCCGCCCGCCTCAAGCTCGCCGCCCCTCGATCCGCAGGTAGCTCGCGAGGCTTGGGACTCGCACTTGGCGAGGTTGCGAGTGCTCAATCCGCCAATCACGGTTTCGAGCGGCGAGTTTGAGGAACGAAACTGCTGGGAACATCCTGACAACTGCCCGGCGCTACCAACGCACGGAAGGAGGGGATTCCATGCTCTATCGCCTGGTCGTAAGCCTCATCGCAGCTGTGGGCTTGTTGGTGGTCGCGGTGCCAGCGTTTGCTGCCCCGCCCACCACGACGACCACTCACGAGAAGGGGCTTGTCGAGACCTTCGTCGACGTCGTGCCCACCTGCGAGGGAGGAGGGCCGCTCTACACCATCACGACCACCAGCAATTCGGTTTTTCACGAGACGGTGTTCGCCGATGGGCGCGTCCACGCCACGTTCACGCAGACGGGCACCTTTAGCGCGGTGCCGCTGGAGGATCCGAGCCTGCCGAGCTACACGGGCAAGTTCACGCAGTGGGGCGGCTTCAACGAGAACGGCACGACAGTCAACGGCACGTTCACTTTCAACATTCGCGGGGTCGGCTCGGACGGATCGACCTTCACGAACCACCACGTCGAGCATTTCAACGTACGCCCCGATGGGTCGGTGAACGAGTTTTTCCACTGTCACTGACACCTACGGGGCTTGAGCGGCTTCGCCAGTTCATGCGCCGGGCCTGGCGAAGCCGTTTCGTTCACCCCCGCCCGCCTCGAGCTCGCGGCTCCTCGATCCGCGTGCGCAGCTCAACGGACTTGCTGATACGAGGCGCGACGTCCCCAAATCGCCCACCCGAACTATTTGGTCGGGCGGTCGAGCAGGTAGTGCTCGTCTCCCCGCCCAGATTCCCGACTTTCGCGTCGTCAAGGTATTCAACGATGCCCGAACTCGTTCTTCGTGGAGACGATCGCGACGCGCACTGGTGAGTCGTCCGCGTTCCTGCACCTGGTGAGCGCCTTCGGGGCCGGCCGGGAAGCACAAAGCAAATCGCCGGGATCGAGCACGCGCTCACCCTGCGGGGTGCGACCGTCGGCGAGGCCCTCGAGGGCTATCAGCCACTCCTCATCAGTCCATTCAAAGTGGTAAGGGCCGATCGCCTCCCCGGCGGCAGGTCATAGACGCTCATGCCGAGCCTCGACGCCTCCAAGCTTCGACCCAACGCGGAGCGGCCCTGCAAGCCGGTAACCGGGCGCCCTCGGAAGGCCCCTCATCGGTCTCGCCGCTAGAAGAGATTGAACGTATCAATCGTCGACGCTGGTGCCGCCTTTCTGGTTAGACCGAGCCAGGCTCCTCACTCGGCTCTTTTCAACACGACAGACTCTCCCGGGCTGCCGAACTCATCGGTCGACTCCCGTCTAGCTCAGGGGGCACTCGTGCACGCTGGCGCGTGCGGCGCGCCTATCCCTCCCCGTGAAGGGATCGCGCAAACTTCGACGAAGACCCAGCGGCGAGCCGGTGCGGACGTCGGAGAACGCGCGCTCGAGGGCGGCTCGGTGGGTCTGCGCACCATGGGTCGGCAGGACCACCTCGATCGCCCGCGCGAGCAGCGGAGGGCGCAGTTCCTCGACGACCTGCTCCCGTGTCACGCCCTCGGCCAGCCACCTCTCGAGGAGCTCGATGTCGCGGCCGTGGTCGATGAGCGTGTCGCCGATGGCGACAGCGCGATGGCTTTCTACCCAGAGCAGGACGTCGTACGGCGGCTCCGCCCAGGGAACGCCTCGACTCCGAAGGGCAGCGCTAGGGGAGTGCGTCGTCGGCCTCAAGCCGCGTGGGAGCGATCACAACCTCCAGCAGCCCCGCGACGGGCCCACGCTCGGCCTCGACGCGAGCCGTAACGAGCGCCTCCCTGCCGTCGGGCAGCACGACCACGTCACCCGGCTCGACGTTCGGGGCGGGATGCTCGAGTAGGGCAGAGATCGTCGCCGCTCGTGTCGTGGAGGCGGTAGGTGGGCACAGGCCGAGTCTCGCAAGACTGCCGGTCTAGTCCTAGACGGAGCTGACCCCGAACTCGAAAGTCGCAAGCTTGGGGTTCGTCAATCGATGGTCGTGATGTACGCACCAACCAACTGCGCGGTCTGTTGGTTGACGTCGCCTTCCCGGCGGTCGGCATGGCCCTCCTGGAAGTGAGCAAAGGCAGCTGTTGAGGCGATTGGGTTCACCTCGTCGTCACCGTGGTTGTGAAATGACACATGCACAAACGAGTCATCTGCGAGCCGGAGGACGATGTAACTCACGTTGTCAGGGGTTGGTAGCCGCCAGCTCTTCAAAGACGCCTTCGACTCGGCGCTGGTTCTCGTCCGCCGCCTCGGCCGAGCGCATTTCGTAGCGGGTCACGAGCCTCTTCTCCACGGACTGCTCCTTTCACGATGAGTACGGGACCGTGGAGACAAACTAGCCGTGGCAGTGGCTCTGGCGGTGCTCGGGCCGGAACGCCTGGCCTCTACGACTTACGTGACCTGAGGGCTTCAGCTCCTTCCCCTCGCGCACCTTCTCGCGCCCGCTCGCCCAGCTTGATCCGCAGCCCTGCACCCGTGTCCGAAAACTCGAACCACCCGTTTCGTACGAGTGTTAGGCCAATCGTTCGCGGACATGCCCGCTTGTGAAGTGATCCGTCGGCCCCCCGTTCGGCTGTCGCGAGAAGCGGATGTTGTCGACGCCGCCCTGAACCACGAGCACGACAAAGGGTCGAGCCTAGCTCCCTGTTCAGATGCCCTGGAAAGGCTTATGCTCGTTGCACGGGGGCCGGGCGCGAGCCGCAGGTGGCGGTCCCGAGGGGGAACTGACTCCTCACCCTCCGCGTCCGATCCCTTTCCGCGGCCCGGTCGCCGGTTCTGGTGCTGGCGGCCGGGCTGCGCGCGATCGGGCACGCCCGGATTGCGCTAGGGCTGGTCGAACCGGGTTCCATACCTGGGGATAGGCAGCGCTAGACCTTCGGTGGGAGCCGTCGCCCGGGCGGCGGGCTAGCCTCCAAGGCACCTTGCGGCTGGGGGCGGGGGTAGTAGGGGAGGGAGCCCCCGGGCACCTGGAACTTCACCGCATCGCCCGGGCAACCGGAGTCTAGAGCTTAACTCGGTAACCCCCTCGACTGAGAGGCTTGACGGCTCCGGGCGGCCGGGGCGGTCTTGCATCCTCTTCCCTCTCCCCTGACGTCTGGGTCTGGGGCGCGATTGGGTTGCCGACCCGGCCGATCTACGTCGGACTCAGCGCTCGGTTTGTTTGAGGTGGCACGGACGCGGACGGAGAAAGGAAACCCAAAAGGGGATCAAATCCGCGCCCGTGACTTCGGACCCTAAGCGCGCCGGCACGCGTTGTCTAGCCTGGAGGACGACTGTCTAGCTCAGGGTGCGACTCGAGGAACGTGCTCCACGCGCCTTCGCCGTTGTCGGCCAGGTCCAGCCACTCCGTCACTCGGCGCAGCAGCTCTCCGGTCGGCTCGAGCAGGTCGAGCAACGCGCTCCTCCGCATCCGGGCTTCCGGCGATCGCTTCTGCTTGAGTCACCAAGCTCCCGAGGGCCTCCATCAAGCGGCTTAGGTCGGTCATTGCCTGCTGTCGGACATACACGGCTCGCCGAGCGTAGTCCTCGATCTCAGGAGCGTCATCGACCACGGCGTAGACGATCACTCGGGCGAAAGTGTCTCAGGGGCGCTCTTGCTTCAGCTGCCTCAGCGATGGCCCTGATCTCCGCCTCCACTTCATCCATCGCCAGCGGGTCAGCACCCTCGATGTCGGCGAACCCCACGGCCTTGCCCCAGCCTCGTCGAGCAGCTCGCGCACTGCCGCGATCCGGTCCCGGTCGCGCGCCTTGGGGTCCAACGCAATCTCCAGGAGGACCTGGGCAAGGAGGAGGGGCGAACCCCCGCATACCTCGCGAAATGTCTTTGCAACCCCCTTGGGTCTCCCTCCGGGGTTACCGGACTGCCCAGGCTGGAAGGGCCGGCCGATTCTCCTCACTGTTCCTTCGCTGTTCTCAGCGTGCTCGCTCATGACGCAAAGCGTAGATGACGGCAGGCGCGACAAGGATCGGGGCGCAGCTTCGGCGAATGCCATGCGCGACGCAATGGGTCCTACCCGGGGGTCTACACCATAGTCTCCTCGCGTGATCATCTGCCCAAGCTGCGGCCAAGAGAACCCGGAAGGCTTCCGCCTGTGCGGGATGTGCGGCACGTCGCTCACCTCCGACTCGGCGCCCGCGCGCGAGCAGCGCAAGGTCGTCACCGTCCTCTTCTGCGACCTCGTCGGCTCGACGGCGCTCGGCGAGTCGACCGATCCGGAGGCGCTGCGCGCGCGCATGCGCCGCTACTTCGAGGATCTGCGCGCGATCATCGAGCGTCACGGCGGCACGGTCGAGAAGTTCGTCGGCGACGCGGTCATGGCCGTCTTCGGGATCCCGGTGTCGCACGAGGACGACGCCCTCCGCGCGGTGCGTGCAGCCTCGGAGATGCGCGCCGCGATCGCGGAGCACGGGCTCGAGGCTCGGATCGGCGTCAACACGGGCGAGGTCGTCGTCGGCGGCGAGGGCGAGACGCTCGTCACCGGAGACGCCGTCAACGTCGCTGCGCGCCTCGAGCAGGCCGCCGCGGCGGGAGAGACGCTGATCGGCGCCGAGACTCGGCTGCTCGTGCGCGATGCCGTCCAGGTCGAGCCTGTCGAGCCGCTCGCGCTCAAGGGGAAGTCCGAGCCGGTCGAGGCCTTCCGGCTCCTCGAGGTCGTCGCCGGGGCTGCCCTCGCTCGCGCGGCAGCTTCGAGACGCCGCTCGTCGGCCGCGAGCGCGAGCGCCAGCGGCTCTGGCGCGACTACGAGGATGCAGTCGCCGATCGCACGTGCCGGCTCTTCACGCTGCTCGGCCCGGCCGGGATCGGGAAGTCGCGCCTCGTCGCCGACTTCCTCGAGCGCGTGGGCGACTCGGCCGACGTCCTCCGCGGGCGCTGCCTCTCGTACGGCGAGGGCATCACCTACTGGCCGCTCGTCGAGATCCTGATCGCGATCGGCGTCGAGCCCGACTCCGTGATCGGCACGTCGCCGCCGGAGACGCAGCTCGCCTTCCGGCGGCTGCTCGAGGCGCGCGCCGCCGAGCGGCCGCAGGTCGTCGTGATCGACGACCTGCAGTGGGCGGAGCCGGTCTTCGTCGACCTCGTCGAGCACATCGCCGACCTGTCGCGCGACGCGCCGATCTTCCTGCTCTGCATCGCACGGACGGAGCTGCTCGACACGCGGCCGGGCTGGGGCGGAGGCAAGCTCAACGCGACGTCGCTTCTGCTCGAGCCGCTCGCTGCGGAGGAGTGCGGGGAGCTCATCGACACGCCTCGTCGCGGACGCGCCGCTCGACGGCGCAGCTCCGCGAGCGCATCACGTCGGCGTCGGCCGGGTAACCCGCTCTACGTCGAGGAGATGCTCGCGATGGTGCGCGAGCACGGAGGCGACGGCGAGATCGTCGTCCCGCCGACGATCCACGCGCTCCTGCAGGCGCGCATCGACTCGCTCGACGGCGACGTGCGCGTGGTCATGGAGCGCGGGTCAGTCGAGGGCGAGGTCTTCCACCGCGGCTCCGTCGCCGATGCTCTCCCCGGATCCGCTTCGACCCGCGGTCGAGTCGCATCTCGCGACGCTCGTCCGCAAGGAGCTCATCCGCTCGACGTCACCGACCTTTCCGGACGACGAGGGCTTCCGCTTCCGGCACCTGCTCATCCGCGACGCCGCCTACGAGTCGCTCCCGAAGGCGACCCGAGCCGAGCTGCACGAGCGCTTCGCCGAGTGGCTCTCGGCGCACGACCTCGTCGAGGGCGACGAGATCGTCGGCTACCACCTCGAGCAGGCGCATCGGTACCGGGCCGAGCTCGACGGCTCGGATGCGGCGCTCGACGGGCTCGCGCGTCGCGCTTCCGCGTGTCTCGCGGCGGCCGGGCGAGGAGCCCTCGAACGCGGCGATTTCAACGCCGGCCGCTCTCTGTTCGGCCGTGCGACGAGCCTGTTGCCGGAGCACGACGAGGCGAGACTCGCGCTTGCGCCGGACTTCGCCGACGCCCTGCTCGAGTCGAACTACGACGAAGCCTGGAACGTGCTGTCGCAGGCGAGGGAAGCCGTCGACCCGGGAACGCGGGCTCACGCCGCAGTGTCGATGGCGACCATGAGGCTCGATACGGGTCACGCGAGCTCGCTCCGAGGACAGCGAGGCGTGGCGGAACGAGGCGCGGGCCGTCTTCGAGGAGTCCGGGGACGAGTACGGCCTCGCGCGCTACTGGTGGAGCGTCGCCTTGGAGTCATGTGGGCAGGCTGCGCGTGCAGGAGACGGCCGAAGCGTGGAGCGCGCGCTCGCGCATCTCGAGCGCGCCGGCGAGAGGGGCGCACGACTGAGAGGGATGGTTCGAAGCAGGTTGGGCACCTGCTACTACAGCGGCCCGATGCCGGTCGACGAGGCACTGGAGCGCATCCGGGCGCTACGGGCAGGCGAGCACGGCCTCCTCGCGGCAGCATGGTCGAGCGTCGACATCGGACGCCTGCACGCCATGAAAGGGGAAGTCGAGCGTGCCCGCGAGCTCTGGAGTGACGCGCGCCAGGTGTATGTCGACGCGGGTCTCCTCTTGAGCGCCGCTACGTTCGCCCAGGGCGGAGCCGAGATCGCCTTCCGGGCAGGCGACCTCCAGAGCGAGGAGGCGTTGCTTCGGGACAGTCTCGAGATCCTCGAAGGAATCGGCGAGCGTGGCTTTCTATTCCACCCAGGCTCTCCTGCTCGCCGAGTGCCTCTACCGCGCAGGAGCGGATGACACAGAGATCGAGGAGTTGTGCGCGAAGGCGCGCGAGACGACGGCCGCCGACGATCTCATCAACTTCGTCTGGCTCGACATGGTCAGCGGGTTGCTTCACGCACGCCGCGGCGAATACGAGCAGGCCGAGGAGCGCTCACGTCGAGCGGTCGCGCTGGCCGAAACAACGGACTTCCACGGCGCGCGGTCGTACGCCCGTGCGTACCTCGCCGAGGTCTTGGCGCTGTCCGGTCGGAGCGAAGAGGCGGCGGAGGTGGCGGCGGAGGCGTTCGAGATCTTCGAGGCGAAGGGTGACGTCACCGCCGCCGCGCAGTTTCGCTCGCGTCTCTCTTCGCTCGGCGTCGAGGTCGACTGATCGCCTCATCGAGCACTACCAGCATCTTGGCTGCAACCGAAGGACTGTCCACACTTGAGCGCAACACCCGACGAAGCCCCCGCATCTGGTTCATACGGTGAGATCCGTGATCGATCATGACCCAGAAGGTTTGAGCGACATTTTTTGAACACTCGCGCTGGCGCGTCTCGGTGTGAGCGGATCTCGTCGCTCCGAATCCTGAAAATTGATGTATGCAGGCCAGGGGTTCGGGGAGCGACCCCACCCCCTCGCGGTAGCAGTCGAGTTTGGCTGCCGTTTGCACCCCCGACCCACAAAACATGCGCCGCGTGGTTTGGCACAGGTGCAATCGGGCTAGTCACCCAAACAGGTGACGTTTGAGTCAACTTCTGCTTTTCTTTACACAGCAGGTTCAGGAGCATGACAGCCGTCGGTTCCACTGATCTGAAAGAGACTTACCGCAGGGCGGAGCTACGACTGCGCCTATTGCTGCTCGGAGATGGCATCGACTCACCCGGGCTCGTAAAACGCGAGGAAGGTCGTTCCCGCGCGAGCACGGCCGTCCGTCAACTGCGAGAGGCGTTCGCCGCCGCCCTCGACGACGAAGTCAGTCGCGCGGACATTGCCGAGGCGCGCGTCCTGGAGCTCGAGAAGGAGCCACGGAGAATCATGGACTCCAACCTGCGGGCACGGCGCGCGGAGGCGTATGCGATTCCGGCGCTGCTTACACCCGCCGAGTCCGCCGAGGTCCTCCGAGTGAGCGTCACCTCGATCTACCGGGCAGTGCGCAGTGGTGAGCTCCGCGCGGTGAGGCTGACGGATAGTAAGCGCGGGGCGATTCGGATTCCGATGAGCGAGCTCGAGCGGCTGCTGGACGAGGCTGGAGTTACTAGGCCGGCAGTTCACGCTCACCGGGCCTGACTTTTCGACTTTGCAGCACGTCAGCTCGAGCCGGCGATAGGGGATCAGTGAAACAGCGACGTCTCGTACGAGCAACGTCGAGGGACGTTCCTGAACACTCGGGCATGCGGGCGATGCTCGGTATGGAGCGGATCTCGCCGCTCCGAATCATGAGAATTGATGTATGCATGCTGCGGGTTCGCCGCCGTCGACATGGGGTATCCAGCACCCAGGCGGTTCCCTGTGCGCCACTTGCGGCTCTGATGCCGCGCACGTCGGTTTCATAGAGTGCGCCCGTGGCGAAGACGGAGCGATGGCGCGAGTTCCGACACGCAGGGAAGCTGAAGCTCGCTGGACTCACGCTCGTTGTGCTTTATGCAACGCCCTTTTTCTTCTATGGCGTGGCAGCTACCCAGCGCGGGCACCAGGAGGACAATGGCTACTGGCTTTTGGAAGCGCTCGCCAAACGGGCTCGAGCGAAGAGGCTCGGCCTGTGGAGGGCGTGTCCGCGTACGGTGTATGACCCGTACCGCGGAATCGAGACGCTCCGCTAGACCTCCCGCTTCGCCAGATCCGCCGTGACCTCAGCGAAGTGCTGCAGTCTCGTCGCGCGCCCTCCGTCAGGTACCGCTCGAGCCAGCGCAGCGCCGCCTTCTCATACTTCGGCGATCCGCGCTCCGGCTTGTCCCTTATCCGTAGTAGGCGTACTGTCCATGTGCAGAAGATCACGTAACGGCGGGCGGTCGAGGTGGGAAGTGGTGCACACGTCATGAAAAGCGCACTGCGCGTGCTCTCGGCCCTGCTTGTCTGCATCGGCGTGGTGGTCACGGCTGCGTCGGCAGGGATGGGGCAGACGCCGACCGCGCCTCCCCCGGTGGAACGTGTGGCACAACAGCTGGCGCCACCGGAGCGCAATCCACCGGTGAAGAGCGTGATCGTCTTCGTCTTAGATGGCGGGCAGGAGTACAGCGCCACAGCCGGCGCCACCTTTCCGGCGCCTGATCAGCGCTTTCGGATCGGCAGCGTGACGAAGACGTTCACGGCGACGATCGTGCTCCAGCTCATCGAGGAGGGGAGGCTTCGTCTCAACGAGACGCTCGACGACTACCTGCCCGGCGTCGTCCCCCGGGGAGACGAGATCACTGTCCGCCACCTGCTCAGCCATCGCTCCGGGCTCGTGAACGTCACGAAGTACCCGTGGCTCAACCGGGCGGAACGATCGTCCTCGACTCGGCCGATCCGAACCCTGCGCTTCGCCGCCTCGCACCCGCTCGACTTTCCGCCCGGGAGCACGTTTCAGTATTCGAACACGAACTACATCGCGCTGGGTCTCGTGATCGAGAAGGTCACGGGGCACTCCTACGCGAGAGAGCTCGAGGAGCGCATTCTCGAACCCCTGGAGCTCGACCACACCGAGCTACCGAAGACGAGGCGCCTGCCGGACCTCGACGACGCTGGTTACAACCCGAATCTCCCCTGGGCGGCCGGCGCCATCGTCTCGAACGCACGCGACCTCGCCCGCTTCTTCTCGGCGCTCCTCTCGGGCCAGGTCGTGTCGCGCGCCTCCCTCGCGAAGATGAAGAGGCAGGTGGGCGGGCAGTTCAGCCCTGGGCTCGGCATCTTCGCGCTCCGGTTGCCGTGCGGTCGCACCTGGGGTCACACCGGCGGCATCCTCGACTACGGCACGTTCGTCAGCGCGAGCGAAAACGGCGACCGTGTCGCCGTCATCTCACACCGCTTGCCTGGACCACCGCCCACACCGCCGGATATCAGCGCGCTGCTTTGCGCACCGTCCTCCGCACGTCGCGACTCCACGCACAGGTCCGGCGCAAGGGGAAGCGAGGCCGTGCGGGGTCGCCTGACCATTCGTCACGATGACCGGGACGGTCTCGCGGTAACAATGCGCTGACCATGACGGTCCGGCGTCTGCTCGCCGTCTGTTGTCTCTGCGCGGCACCGCCTCCTGGGCGCTCGCCTGCCTGTAGAACGATGTCGCGCTCGGTCAGTTCAGCCCGCCCGCCTCGAGCTCGCGCTCCTCGACTAGCAGTAAGTCGCGAAACTCGGGATCGTCAGAGCTACTAGCTCTGCGTCAGAAAGCTAACGAGGTCGGCGACCTGCTCGTCTGTGAGCCTATTCGCCTCGGTTTCTGGATTGGGCCCGAACGGGGGCATGATGTCTTGATAGCTCCGTTCGCCGCCGATCGATCCCCCCGAGCCTTTCTCGAGATACGCCGCGGGATTGACGATCGATTCCTCGATGAACGCCGCGTCGTAGCGGCGAACCACCTCGTCTAGGTTCGGCCCCACGTTCCTGTTCGACCCGACTGCTGCGAGGGTGTGGCAGTTGCCGCACCCCTGCTGCTCGAATACCACCTTGCCCGCGATCGGGTCGCCGACGGTCACCTCGTCATCGCCGTCGCCTCCACAGCCGGTCACGACGAAGAGCAGAGCGCAGACCAACGTCACGCCGCGTGCTCGTCTCATCGCGGGCAGCATCGTTCCACTCCCTGGAACGCGGGTCAAGCGGTTAGAGCCTGTCGTCGCGGCGGGAGTCGGGCGAGAGGGCTTCGTCGACGACGGCGTAGGTCATCATTGACTGATAGGTCGAGGTCCTCCGAAGGTCGGCTTGTAGGCGATTACCAATGCGGCAGCCCACGCCACCACGTATCCGTAGAGGCCAACGTGGTGGTACAGGTATCCGGTGGGGCCGTTCATCACCAGCTCGAGGCTTCCCCCGACGAGCAGCGCAAAGAGCACGGCGAACCATCCGCTGCGGCGGCCTTCGCGGAACAGCGTGAGCGCGATCACGCTCAAGAGGACTCCCGCGACGGCTGCGTATACGCCAGCCATGAAGTAGTGAACCGTGGAGTGGGGATTCGCAAGGAGCCGCTCGTGGATCGACAGTCGCATCGCCCAGATAGCCGTGCTCGCCACAAGCGGTCAGCGCACCCCAGATGACAAGCCCGGCGGCTGCGTTCATGACGCCGATGCTCCGCCGAAAAACGATCAAGGCGACGGTCGGCGTCAAGATCACGGTCAAAGCGACCGCTTGGAGCCAGATCGGCGCTACGTCATCGGGGTTCACGGGGGCCGAGGCTATAAGGCCCCGCCTTGAGACTCGAGTGGTGCCGAGTGTGAACGACTCCTGGGAAGCCGGCGCCTCTTCTCTCTGTCGCTCAGTTCAGCCCGCCCGCCTCTAGCTCCCGCTCCTCGATCCGCAGGTGGCTCGCGAGCTCAGGACTCGCACTTGGCGAGACTCGTCGTGATCTCCGCGAAGTGCCGGAGCCTCGGAGAGCCTTCGGTCAGATACCGCTCGAGCCAGCGCCTTCGCTGCCTCCAGAGGGCGCGGCGCTCGATCGCATCGCGGGAGCAAGTACCGGTTGATCCACTACGACGTCGGGGTGCGGGAGCGGAGCTCCGGCCCCGCTCCCGCACCCTTCGCGGCTACGCCAGCGCGGCGCAGAGGTCAGTGCTGGTTCCGTGCGCCTGGATGTTGGCGATCGATCCGTCCGGAGCGCGGGTGATCTCGAATCGCCCGTGAGTGAAGAGGAGAGCAGGTCCGTCGGCATCGAAGCCGGCGAAGAGAATGAGGATCCCGCTTCCTGAGCAATATTTCGTTACCCGAAGCGTCGATGCTTCCAGGACCCGAGATATTGAGTGCGAGCGCATTCTCGGGAGAGTCCAGATTCGTCAGCCGCACCTTCAACTGACCCGTGACCAGGAACCGCCCGTCGCTGAAGAACTTGAAGATCCCCTTGGCACTGACGATCTCAAAAAAAACGTCGAACGGGCACACCTCACCGGCGGCTAGCGTGAAGTCGTCGAGGGGAGGCGCCGGTACTCTTACCGGTGGATCGGCAAGCGCAGTGGAAGACCCGGCCAGCGTGCCGACGACAATGAGCGACGCGAGGAACATTCGTACCGCAGACATGGAACCTCCCCTAGTTGGTAGCGAACTGATCCGGCGTGGGATCTAAGGGGTTGCGAAGCAGAAAGTCAACGGGCTCAGTCCAGCCTGCCCGCCTCGAGCTCCCGCTCCTCGATCCGCAGGGAGCCCGCGATCCCCTCCGCGGGGTAAGCGTGGAACCCGTCGCAAGTCGAGGCCGAACCACCGGTTCGGCCCGCATCCCGGCGGCTTGAGCGCCTGACCCTCCGAACAAAGCCGGGGGGGCCAGGAGGTCAAGGAATGGATGTCAAGGGTGCAAAGGCGCTGAGCGAGCGCCTCGCAGAAGCCGCACGCAACGTTGACACCCCCCGCGAAAGCGGTGGACTCGGGAGACACCGACCGAGGGTCAGGTCGCCGCCACTACGGCGAAGGGGTAACTACGGCCTCAGGGAAGTCGATACTCCACGGGTGCCGTTCGACTCACTGCTTGCCTCGCTTCGTCTGGGTGGCCGCGACTTCGAGCGGGTGTGCAAGTGGGCGTTGGGGAACGTTCCCGAGTACCGCCAGCGGCTCCGGCACGTCTGGCTCTGGGACGATTGGCCCGGACACCGTGGCAGATCACGCCGGAGGTACGTCGCCAGGGACAACGCTCTTGCCGTAGCGCGCGTCGACGGCTTGCCGCGTCTGGCGTAGGGCCTGTGCGACCTGCGACCAGGTAGCGCCTTGCGCACGAGCCTCCTCGACCGCAGCGCGCTCAATTGGCGACGAAGCACCTCGTCGGGCTATAAGAAAAACCCCGCTTCAGCGGGGTTCATGTGAAGCGGATGAAGGGGCTCGAACCCTCGACCTTCTGCATGGCAAGCAGACGCTCTACCAACTGAGCTACATCCGCGAGGTGGCTCCCACACTAGCATCGAGCCGAATCAGGGGTTCTCGTCTGGACGTCGAACCGGACCTAGGCGAGTTGTAGGCGAGTTTCCCGATGGCAGGCGTCGAGGGCATCTCGCCCACAGGCGGTTCGACTCCGACCCGGCCGCTTCCCTTGGCTAGTCGAGGCTAGCCCCTATTGCCTCCATGTTCTTCTCGACGACCTCCATCGTCCTCGCCAGCTCCGCTGTCGGGGAGAACTCGACCACCTGAGTCCCGTTGTAGATGCTGGGAGTGTGTCCCGGCGGGACGTAATAGGCGTCACCCGTTTCGAAGATCTCTTCGGTGCCGTCGGCGGATGTGAACCTCACCTTGCCCTTGACGACGTAGCCCCAGTGTTCGCACTGACATTCGTCGTTGGGTAGGCCCTTGAAGAACGGGGCAAGGTCGGCGTCGGCGCTGTAGGTCTCAAAACCGACGGTGTAGCCCCCGTCGAAGTGTTCGAAGTGGCCTTCGTAGCCCTCCATTGTCGCGCTCTCAGATGCTGTCTCCTTCGATGCCTTAGGCATGGGGTCTCCTTTCCGGTCGTTTCCAGGGCTGCGTGCTTGCGGAGTCTTTCATGCGGTGCATCAGTCCGCCCGGCTGGGCGCCTAGGCGAGTTTCTAGGCGAGTTGGAGCGTCCGCTGGTGTCCGTTCGTGACGCTGCCGGGACGTGCCGAACGCCGCGAACACCGCATGTTGGCGACTACTGGCTACTGAGGGCGACCCGCGTGGGCGGCATGGCAAGCAGACGCTCTACCAACTGAGCTACATCCGCGGGAGCGCCCGATTATAGCCGGGGGGCGAATATTCCTGGAAAGGCTGCTGCGCGCGCCCGACGCGGGTCGCTGCGCCAAACCGCACGGTCCCCCGTCTGATACTCGACTTACGGGTCGCCCGGTCGAGCGCCTCGTTCACGAGGCTGTCCGCGAGCTCGTTGTGCTCGCGGCGGACCGCCGTGTAGGTCACGCGGTGGATCTTCCGGGCGAGCCGCGAGGCCTCCGCGAACAGCTCCTGCAGCGCGCGGTTCTTCACCTTGTACTCGCCCCGCATCTGCTTCACGAGAAGCTCCGAGTCGGAGACGACCTCGAGCTCGTTGACCCCCACCTCGGCCGCCCGCTCGAGCCCGGCGACGAGCGCCGAGTACTCGGCGACGTTGTTCGTCGCGACGCCGATCGTCTCGCCGCGCGCGTCGAGCACCGTTCCGTCCTCGGCCTCGAGCACGAAGGCGTAGGCGGCCGGGCCGGGATTGCCGCGCGAGCCCCCGTCGGTGAAGAGCTTCGCCTTCATTCGTCGAGCAGCGGGTAGACGTCGTAGGCCGGCTCCTCGTACGGATGCGCGCGCTCGAGCGCGGCGACGACCGTCTCGAGCCGCTCGGCGGGAACGACAGTCTCGACTCGGAGCTCGGCGACGTGCTCCTCCCTCCCCCGCTCTCCGAGTGCCGGCGATGCGGCCCTCCCCGTCCGAGGAACGTCCCGGTTCCAGCCGCGTACCAGGAGCAGCGCTCGTAGTCGCCGATCCGCCCTGCCGCCAGCTTCGAACACGGCGTCGCGCGTGGCGTCGAGCGCCTCCTCGGGAACGAACCAGACGAGCTTGACGCGGGCCACAGAGCCCCGCTTCAGATCTCGTCCTCGGGCGCCGCCTCGGCGCCCGAGTCACCGGTGTTCGGCGTGCCCTTGCGGCTCGATCAGGAGGATCTCGGCGCCCTCGTCCGACCGTGGGCAGTGCTCGATGCCGCGCGGAACGACGAAGAGCTCGCCCGGCCCGAGCTCGATGTCGCCGGTCTCGGAGCTGGATCGTCAGCCGCCCGGAGACGACGAGGAAGAAGTCGTCGGTATCGGGATGCGAGTGCCAGACGAACTCGCCATCGATCTTGCCGACCATGATCTTGTTGTCGTTGTAGTAGCCGACGATCTTCGGCTGGAACGGCTCGTCGAAGGTCGCGAGCTTCTCCGCGAGATTGACCTTGTCGTTCACTGCGTTGTCGATCTGGGCGCGCTGGAGCGTGCCCGGAGTAGTCGACGTAGACCGACTTCCACTCGGTGAAGACGTCGAGCGCCGCCTGCCCCGCCTCGCGGTGGCCGTTGCCGGTCTCCTTCATGCCGCCGAACGGGAGGTGCACCTCGGCGCCGATCGTGCCCGCGTTGATGTACGTGATCCCCGCCTCGAGGTCGCGCATCGCGCGGAACGCGCGGTTGACGTCCCGGGTGAAGATCGAGGACGAGAGCCCGTAGCGGATGCCGTTCGAGACGCGGATCGGCCTCGGCCTCGTCCCGCACGCGAGATGAGCGAGAGCGTCGGACCGAAGATCTCCTCCTGCGCGATCCGCATGTCGGGCTCGACGTCGCCGAAGATCGTCGGGCGGTAGTAGAAGCCCTTCGCGAGGTCGCCGTCGCTCGCGATCTCGCCGCCCGTGAGGAGCTTCGCGCCGTCGTCGATCCCGATCTGCGTGTACGAGTGGATCTTCTCGAGCGCGGCCTCGTTGATCACCGGCCCGACGTCGGTCTCGTCCTCCCAGCCCGGCCCGAGGCGAAGCGCCTCCGCCCGCTCCACCAGCCGCCTCGGCGAGCTGCGTCGTACAGGCTCTCGTGGACGATGACGCGGCTCGCGGCGGTGCAGCGCTGGCCCGGACGTCCCGAACGCCGACCAGAGGATTCCGTCGACGGCGAGGTCGAGGTCGGCGTCCTCCATGACGATGATCGCGTTCTTGCCGCCGAGCTCGAGGTGGATGTGCTTGAGGTTCTCGGCGGCGTTCCGCATCACCGTGACGCCCGTCTCGCGCGAGCCCGTGAGCGTGATCACGGGGACGTCCGGATGCCGGACGAGCCGGTCGCCGACCGCGCCGCCGCCGCCGTGGACGATGTTGACGACGCCCTTCGGAACGCCGGCCTCGTCGAGCAGCTCGACGAAGCGCTGCCCGAGCGCGGGCGTGTCCGTCGCGGGCTTGAAGACGACGGTGTTCCCGGCGACGAGCGCGGGCGCGATCTTCCACGAGGGGATCGCGATCGGGAAGTTCCACGGCGTGATGACGCCGATGACGCCGATCGGCATCCGGACCGACATGTTGAACTTGTCGCGGAGCTCGGAGGGCGTCGTCTGGCCGAAGAGGCGCCGGCCCTCGCCGCCCATGTAGTAGCTCATGTCGATCGCTTCCTGGACGTCGCCGCCGGCCTCCGCCTTCACCTTCCCCATCTCGTGGGTCATGAGGTCGGTCAGCTCGGCCTTGTGCTCGACGAGGAGCTGCGCGAAGCGGAAGAGGATCTCGCCGCGCTTCGGCGCCGGCACGAGCCTCCACTCCTCGAACGCCTCCTTCGCAGCCGCGACCGCGCGATCGACGTCCTCGGCGCCCGACTTCGGGAACGTCCCGATCAGCTCGCCGTCGGCCGGGCTCGTCGACTCGAACGTCTCGCCGGAGGCGGCGTCGACCCACTCGCCGCCGATGAAGTTCTGGAACTGCTTCACGGTCGTCGCCATGTGCCGATTCTATGGTGAGCGGCCGAGTGCACGCCTCGCCGCTACGGCGACAGGAGGATGCGCTCGAGCGCGTACGCGCCGCGGATGCCCGGCCCTGGCTACCGCGCGACGTTCGGGACGACGCGGCCGCTGTCGTCGAGGTGCCCGTTCCAGTCGGTGAACGCGATCTCGATCTCCGAGATGTCGGCGCCGCGGTCGGCGAGCCGGATCGGCTGCCGGCCTCGGGCAGGACGCGGTACTGGTACCAGGTGATCTCCCACGCGAACGTGAGCACGAGCTCGCTGTTGACGCCCGAGAGCGGGACGATCGAGACGAGCGGCGCACCGAGCGCCCTCGCGACGCCCTCGATCGTGCGCCGGAAGAGGCTCGCGTTGAAGAGGTCGGCCGCCTCGACGAGCGCGGCCTCCGAGTCGGAGAGCCGACGCAGGACGGGCTCCGGGACAGACCGGCTGCGGCCTCGCCGTTCGCCGACGCCGAGAAGCTGCGCCCAGCGCGGGCGCTTCCGGCGGGCGTGCGGCGACAGCGCGCGCGAGATCGGCCCGCCCTCGCGCACCCAACCGTACTCGAGCGCGACGTCCTGGCAGAGCGGGCACACGTCGACGAACTCGACCCCGTCGGGCGAGAACCGGACCGTGTACTCCCCCTGGAGCAGCGTCCGCTCGCAGACGGCGCACGCGCGGAGGACGGTTGACTTCGTCACGCGCATCGCGCGGACCCTAGCAGGCATCTTTCGTTATCCACACGGCGGTCGTGACCGACGGGTCAGACCCACTCCGTACGCTTTCGCGGCCTCCCGCTCGCGCCTCGTCTCCTCGATCACCTTCTGCGCGACGTGTGACGGCACCTCCTCGTAGCGGAGGAAGTGCATCGAGTAGTCGCCGCGGCCGCCCGTCATCGAGGTGAGCGACTGCGCGTAGGTGAGGAGCTCGGCCATCGGCACCTCGGCGCGGATCGTCGTCATGCCCGCCGAGCGGCTCCATCCCCTGCAGCCGGCCGCGCCGCGAGTTGAGGTCGCCGTTCACGGCGCCGACGGCGTCGTCCGGGACCGTGACCTCGAGCTCCATGATCGGCTCGAGCAGGACGGGATCGGCGTTCATGTACGCGTCCTTCCAGGCCATCGAGCCGGCGATCTTGAACGCCATCTCCGAGGAGTCGACGGTGTGGTACGAGCCGTCCACGAGCTCGACTCGCACGCCCTGCACCGGCGCGCCGGCGAGCTCGCCGTGGTGCATCGCCTCCTGGATCCCCTTGTTCACCGCCGGCCGGAAGCTCTGCGGGATCACGCCGCCGACGATCTTGTCGACGAACTCGTACTCGCCCTCGGCGAATGGCGTGACGACGATGTGGCAGTCGCCGAACTGGCCGCGGCCCGCCGGTCTGCTTCTTGTAGCGCGCGTGGGCACGGGCCTCGCGGCGGATCGTCTCGCGGTACGGGACGCGCGGCGGGTGCAGCTCGATGTCGACGCCGAAGCGGCGCTTGGCGCGCTCGAGCGCGACCTCGACGTGCATCTGGCTCATCCCGGAGAGGATCTCCTCGCCCGTCTGCTGGTCGCGGCGCAGGTGCAGCGTCTGATCCTCCTCCGCGAGCCGCCGAATCGCCGTCGCGACCTTCTCCTCGTCGCCCTTCGCCTTCGGCGTGATCGCGAAGCTCATGACCGGCTCCGGGAAGCCGAAGTCCGGCACCTCGATCGCGACCTCCTTGTCGACGAGCAGATCGCCCGTCTGCGCGTCCTTGAGCTTCGCGACCGCCGCCGATGTCGCCCTCGCCGAAGTCGAGCGCAGGCTTGTGCTCCTTCCCCTGCAGCTCGAGGAGCGAGCCGAGCCGCTCCTTTCCTCTCGCCGCGGAGGTTCACGAGCGTCGTGTCGGCGGTGACCGTGCCCTTCAGCACGCGGAAGAGGTTGATGCGACCCGCGAACGGGTCGGCGACGGTCTTGAAGACGAAGAGCGCCGTCGAGGCGCCGTCGACGTCGATCGGCGAGCCCTTCTTCGCCGGCGACGGCACCCCCTCGACGAGCAGGTCGAGCACGGCGTGCGTGCCGAGGTTCTTCGTCGCGACGCCGCACGCGACCGGGAACACGTCGCCGCTCGTGACCGCCGCCTTGAGCGCCGACGCGACCTCGTGCGCGTCGAGCTCCTGGCCGTCGAGATAGCGCTCCATGAGCCCCTCGTCGGTCTCGACGACCGCGTCGAGCAGCTTCTCGCGGTACTCGGCGGCGACCTCGGCCATGTCGTCGGGGATCGGGCCCGGCTCGCCCTCCTTCCCGCCCTCGGGGCTCGTGTACGCGCACATGTGCAGCACGTCGACGATCCCGGTCAGCTCGTGCTCGGAGCCGATCGGGATATGCACCGCGACGCACTGCGGCGAGAGCTGGGCGCGGAGCTGCTCGAGGGTGCGGAAGAAGTCGGCGCGCTCGCGGTCGAGCATGTTCACGAAGACGACGCGTGCGAGGCCGAGCTCGTCCGCGAGCTTCCAGGCGCGCGACGTTCCCGACCTCGACGCCCATGACGCCCGAGACGGTCACGAGCGCGCCCTCGACGACGCGTGCGGCCGTCCGCAGCTCCCCCTGGAAGCTCGGGTCGCCCGGGACGTCGATCAGGTTGAGCTTGCGCTCCTGCCAGGTCGCGTGCGTCGAGCGACATCGCGATCGAGAGCTGCCGCTTGTGCTCGTCCTCGTCCGAGTCCGAGATCGTCGTCCCGGCCTCGACCGTCCCGAGCCGGTTGACCGCGCCCGACTGGAAGAGGAGCGCCTCGACGAGCGACGTCTTCCCCGTCCCGCGGTGGCCGACGACGGCGACGTTGCGGATCCTGGCGGGCTCGGGCATGGGCTTCTCGTCCTCCTCGGGCTCGGTTCGGACGCAAGCTTAGTCAGCTGCTTCAGGGATTCGGCGCGGCTCCTGCCTCGACGGGACGCGAGACTCCTCTTACCGACGAGATTCGAGCTGAGTGATAGCCGCGGAGCTCTAGGTCTCGGCCGGCTCGCGCTGCGCGCCCGAGAGGTGCGCCTTCAGGCGCAGGATCGCCTTCGTATGCAGCTGCGAGACGCGCGACTCGGTGACGCCGAGCACCTCGCCGATCTCGCGCAGGGTCAGCTCCTCGTAGTAGTAGAGCGTGACGACGAGCTTCTCGCGCTCGGGGAGCTCGAGATCGACTCCGCCAGCGCCTCCTTGACCTCGGTCAGCTCGAGCGAAGCTCCGGGTCAGGCCCGGACTCGTCCTCGATCGTGTCGATCAGGGCGATCTGGTCGCCGCTTCCGGACGGTGACCAGAGCTCGTCGAGCGCGGCGACCGACGAGCGCGAGATCTCGTGCAGGCTCTCCTCGAGCTCGTCGTTCGTCACGCCGAGCTTCTTCGCGATCTCCTCGTCGGTCGGCGCTCGCATGAGCTCCTTCTCGAGCGCGGCGATCGCGCGCTCGATCTGGCGCGCGCGCGTTCGCACCGAGCGCGGAACCCAGTCGAGCGAGCGCAGCTCGTCGATGATCGCGCCGCGGATGCGCGCCATCGCGAACGTCTCGAACTTGATCTCGCGTCCCGGGTCGAAGCGCTCGATCGCGCCGATCAGCCCGAGCAGGCCGTACGAGACGAGATCCTGCTCGTCCACGTGCGCCGGCAGGCTCGCGCCCACGCGCCCGGCGACGAACTTTACGAGCGGCGCATAGGTCAGGATCAGCCGGTCGCGGAGATGCTGGTCTCCCGACTTGCGGTACTCCTGCCAGAGCGTTTGAGTCTGGTCCACCGCAGCCACGGAAAGAGAATACGCCGTGGAGAGGCGGACTCCTCAGCGTCGTCGGTGCACGCGTGCGCGCCTCGCCAGATCGCCGATCCAGACGCCAAGGCTGCAGCAGCTAGAGCGATCACCCAGGCACCCCCGCCCTCGAGCGCCGAGAAGACGGCGATCAGGCCGAGGCCCGTTGCGAGCACCGCGAAGAGAAGCCCGAGTAGCCGCCGCTGCACGACAGGATGTTGCCACCCCCAGGCTCCAGGTCATGAACACCGGGAGCCCGAACACAGGGGCGACAGGACTCGAACCTGCGACCTACGGTTTTGGAGACCGCCGCTCTACCAACTGAGCTACGCCCCTTCGCGTGCCGAGTGTAGCCCCGACGCTGGCCAGTTCGAGTGGAGCCGGCTTCAGCTCGATGCGACCGTTGCTGTTCATGCCCCCGAGGTAGGTCGCTCTGGCGTGACTGCGATTATCGTCATACGAAATCACGAGCCCGGGTCGGGGGCACGGCTTACGTCCCCCGACCCGTCGAGAGTGCTGCGAGCTAAGCCGAGGAGCCAATCGCGACCGGGATCGTCGCGGTGACCGCCGTCTGGATCAGTTCGGCCACGGCCTCAGGCTGCGAGACGTAGATCGCATGGCTGCCCGCGACCTCGATGACGGTCGAACCCGCCCGCGCAGACATCTCGCGCTGGGCAGATGGAGGGATCATCCGGTCTTCGGTCGTGACCAGGTACCAGCTTGGCTTGCTCTGCCACGCAGGCTCGCTGATCGTGCCGCCCAGGGCGCCAACGCCCCACGGGACTTGCGAGTCAGCCATGAAGGCGGCCTCTTCGGCGCTCACGTCACCTGCGAATGAGGCATGGAACTTCTCCCGGTCGAGAAAGAGAAACCCGTCCCGCGGCGGCAGAATCGGCGGCTGCGGGCCATCGGTCGGGAAGCCCCCGATGAGGGTGTTCACCGACTCGCCCTTGTCCGGCACGAAGCCTGCGATGTAGACGAGCGCCGCAACTTTGGGATGGGTACCCGCCTCGGTGATCACCGCGCCGCCGTAGGAATGGCCGACGAGTATCACTGGTTCGTCCTGCGCGTCGAGGATGAGATTCGTCGCGGCGGCATCGCCTTCGAGCGAAATCGTCGGGTTCTGCACAACCGCGACGTTGTGCCCGTCCTTCTTTAGCTGCTCGTAGACACCCTGCCAGCCTGAGCCGTCCACGAAACCGCCGTGAACAAGAACGACAGTGGGAGTGTCCGACTTGCTCATGAGAAGTTCCTTTCTGTAGGGATGCTGGTTCTCGTGGAGACGCCCGGTTGACTCGGCGAAGTCCTCCCAGTTCCGCGAAGGGAGCCCGGCGCCATGAATCAGCATCAGCGGAGTTTGGTCGGTGGCGGCGGCTTACACGACGAACCTCCCTGGTCGGTTGGCTTCCAACCACGTTACGCCCGTTGCGCAGGAAACGGAAGGGCCACTGTGCCACCCCGCTATCCAGCTCGAGGGCTAAGGCACGACGGCGAGCCACCGTTCGAGCTCGAGCTCGTCGCGTAGCGGGATGCCGAAGTCGCCACCGGGCCTAATCTGAGGCTTCAAAGAGATACGCGATTCGTCGACTGCTCCAGGCCGAAGCGCGACTAGTCGGAAACCACGCCGCTGATAGAACCGGAGCGCGTCGAGGTTGTCGTTCGTGGTCACGAGCCAGATCCGGTCGCACTCGCTGACCGTTTCGAGCAAAGCCTCGAGGAGCTGAGTACCGATGCCCCGGTGGCGCTCGAAGGCCGCGATGAACGCGAGCTCACAGTCGCGGCCCTCGCGCCGATAGGTCACGAGCCCCGCAGGCCTGCCGTTTTCCTCGGCGACGAAGCCCGGTAGCGCCACCACGTCGATCAGCTCGCCGCGTCGCGCCTGGAGCGCTCCGCCGAACTCGTCTTCCATGTAGGCGGCCGCCCACGCGCGGTCGGACGCTCGGTACTCCCTGATCATGCTGGACACGTTAGTTCGGGTACAGGCTCCTTTGGTCGCGGATGAGGAATTAGGTCGGACGAGCGCGGAGCGACATGATCTGCGCCATGAACGAGCGTGCGGCCGCGGCAGCAGTTCGCGAGATCTTGCGGAACCGCGCGATTCGCCGCATCGAGATCGCCTGGATGTTGGGCGTCGCGGCGGACTGGGCGTTCCTCGTCGTCCTGCTCGTGGTCGCATACGACGAAGGAGGCACGCTCGCCGTCGGAATCCTCGGTGCCGTGCGGGTCATCCCGGCGATAGTCGCCGCGCCATTCGCGAGCACGCTCGTGGAGCGGTTCCGAGGCGATCGCGTTCTCACCGCGATCAACGTCGTGCGATGTGGGGGGGCACTGACAACCGCGCTCGTCCTCGCTCTCGGCCCGCCGGTCGAGGTGACGTACGTGCTCGCGGCCGTGGTGGCCGGGGCGGGCGCACTGGTGCGGCCGATCCTGCTCGCGATGCTGCCCGCGCTGGCACGAACCCCTGGTGAGCTCGTGGCTGCGAACGTTGCGTCGAGCATGGGCGAAGGCATGGGGGCCTTCGTAGGCCCGCTCATCGCCGGGGTTCTCGTCGCCTCGACAGGGTCCGTGCCGGCAAGCGTGCTCATTGCGGCGACGTTCGCCGGCGCGGCGGCGGCTGCTACCGGCGTCCGTTTCGAGCGAGACGCGGACGCGTACGGAGGCCTTGCGGCCGGAGATCGACGCTTCCGCCTGGCCGAGGGTCCAGCCGTGTTACGTCGATACCCGCACGCGACGCTGATCATGAGCGACTTCGTCGCGCAGATCTTCGTTCGCGGGCTTCTCATCACGCTCATCGTGGTCGCGTCGATCGAGTTGCTCAACATGGGCGACGGCGGAGTCGGCCTCCTGAACGCCGCAATCGGGCTCGGAAGTCTTGTCGGCGCGATCGGCGCACTCGGGCTTGCCGGAGGCTCACGGCTGACGACCGTTTTCGCCATCGCGCTCGTGGGCTGGGGGCTGCCGCTCATCTTCATCGGAGTGTGGCCCGTTGCGCTGCTCGCGGTTGCCGCGCTCTTCGTCACCGGCGTGAGCAACGCGGTGCTCGACGTCTCAGGATTCACACTGATCCAGCGCGGCGTTCGCAACGAGGACCGCGTGACGATGTTCGGCGTGATGGAGGCCTTGCTCGGCGTGGGGCTTCTCACCGGAAGCCTGGTGGCCCCGGCGCTCGTGGCGCTGCTCGGAACGGAAGGAGCGCTCGTCGTCGCCGGGGCGATCCTGCCCCTCCTCGCCCTCGTCACGTGGCGACCGATCTCGCGAGGGACGAAGCAGCGGGCGTCTCAGGAGGAGCACATCGCGCTCTTGCGACGCAACACGCTCTTCGCTCCGCTGCCCTTGACTGCACTCGATCGACTCGCGGAAAGTCTGCGTCCGGTGTCCTTCGAACCGGGCGAGACGCTCATGCGGAAAGGAGAGCCCGGCGAGCGCTACGTGCTGATCGCGAGCGGCAACGTCGATGTATATGACGACGAGCTCCACCTCGGCACGTGCGGGCCAGACGAAGGGGTGGGCGAGATCGCACTCATTCGCCGCGTGCCGCGGACGGCCACGGTCACGGCGTTGACGCGTGTGGAGGGCTATGAGATCGACGCGCCCACGTTTCTCGCAGCGCTCGCCGGGCCTGCGGGGCGAGCGGCAGCGGAGTCGGTGGCCGCAACGCGGCTTGCGAACCCATCGGCGACCGGCTGACCGCAGCCGGGCCTAGAACGCGACCGCGGGAAGCCCGGCGAGCGCCATCGCCACCTCGTCCTCCGAGTACGCATGGTCTTCGAGCTTCCCGGCGAAGTAGTCGATGTAGGCCTGCATGTCGAAGTGACCGTGCCCGCAGAGGTTGAAGAGGATCGCCTGCGAGACGTCCTCCTCGCGGCAGCGGACGGCCTCGTCTATCGCCGCTTTGATCGCGTGGTTCGCCTCCGGCGCCGGAAGGATCCCCTCGAGACGCGCGAACTCGACGCCGGCGGCGAAGACCTCGGTCTGCGTGTAGGCGCGCGCCTCGATCAGCCCGAGCTCGTGGAGATGGCTCACCAGCGGTGCCATGCCGTGGTAGCGCAGACCTCCCGCGTGGAACGGCGGCGGGATGAAGCTCGACCCCAGGGTATGCATCTTGACGAGCGGAGTGAGGTGGCCGGTGTCGCCGAAGTCGAACGCGTACAGGCCCTTCGTCAAGCTCGGGCAGGCCGCAGGCTCGACCGCGATCACGCGGATCGTCGTCTCTTCGCGGAGCGCCCGGCCAATGAACGGAAACGAGAGGCCCGAGAAGTTCGAGCCCCCACCGGTGCAGCCGATGAGGATGTCCGGATAGTCCTCCGCCTCGTCCATCTGCATCTGCGCCTCTTCGCCGATCACCGTCTGGTGCATGAGGACGTGGTTGAGCACCGAGCCGAGTGAGTACTTGGAGTCCTCGCGTGGCGCTGCCGACTCGACGGCCTCCGAGATAGCGATGCCGAGGCTCCCGGTCGAGCCCGGGTTCTCGGCGAGGATCGTTCGCCCCGCGTTCGTCTCCTCGGACGGGCTGGCGACGACGCGGCCGCCGAACGCCTCGATGAGCCCGCGCCGATACGGCTTCTGGTCATAGGAGACCCTGACCATGTAGACGTCGACCTCGAGGCCGAAGAGCGCGCCCGCGAACGCCAGCGCCGAGCCCCACTGGCCCGCGCCCGTCTCGGTGATGAGGCGGCTCACGCCCTCCTGCTTGTTGTAGTACGCCTGTGGGACCGCCGTATTCGGCTTGTGCGAGCCGGTCGGGGAGACGCCTTCGTACTTGTAGTAGATGCGCGCAGGTGTTCCGAGCGCGGCCTCGAGACGTCGGGCGCGGTAGAGCGGAGTCGGCCTCCACTGGCGGTAGACCGTTCGTACCTCCTCCGGAATGGCGACGAAGCGGTCGGTCGAGACCTCCTGCAGGATGATCTGCATCGGAAAGAGCGGAGCGAGGTCGTCCGGCCCGACCGGCTGCCCTGTCCCCGGATGCAGCACGGGCGGAGGAGGGGCCGGGAGATCGGCCGCGATGTTGTACCAAGCCTCGGGAAGGCGGCTCTCGTCGAGGACGTACTTCACCTGGTCGCTCATCGTGCTCTCCCCTCTCTCCGAACGGCGGACCCCGGGAGTCTGGCCGACACCGTAGAGAGGGGCAAGCGGTAGGCTCAGCCGCCGATGGGGGTGCTCACGACGCAGGTCGTCCGCGACGAGGCGCTCGAAGCGCGCCGAGCGCGAATGCAGGGTCTCGTCGTCGAGCTGCGCGAGCGAACCGCAGCCGTTGCGGCCGGCGGCGGTGAGAAGGCGGTCGAGCGCCACCGGTCGCGTGGGAAGCTGACGGCGCGCGAGCGGATCGACCGACTGATCGACCCGGGCACCGCGTTCCTCGAACTGAACGCGCTTGCAGCGTGGGAGCTCTACGACGGGGATGCCCCGTCCGCGGGGATCGTGACCGGGATCGGGATCGTCGAGGGCCGGCAATGCGTCGTCGTGGCGAACGACGCGACGGTCAAGGGCGGCTCCTACTATCCGCTCACCGTCAAGAAACACCTTCGCGCACAGGAGATCGCGCGCCAGAACCGCCTGCCCTGCCTCTACCTCGTCGACTCGGGCGGCGCTTTCCTACCCCTGCAGGCCGAGGTCTTCCCCGACCGCGACCACTTCGGTCGGATCTTCTTCAACCAGGCTCGGCTGTCCGCTCTCGGGATCCCGCAGATCGCCGTGGTGATGGGGTCATGCACCGCGGGAGGCGCCTACGTACCGGCGATGTCTGACGAGACCGTGATCGTCCGCGGCACCGGCACGATCTTCATCGGCGGCCCGCCGCTCGTGAAGGCGGCAACGGGCCAGGACGTCACCGCCGAGGAGCTCGGCGGGGCCGACGTCCACGCGCGGCGCTCGGGCGTCGCCGACCACTACGCGACCTCCGACGAGCACGCACTCGCGATTGCTCGCGAGATCGTCCGTCACCTCGACCCTCCTCCCCCGCCTCCCTGGGAGCTCGCTCCGACGGAGGCTCCGGCCCTCGACCCGGGCGACCTCTACGGTCTCGTTCCCGAGGACTTCCGGCACGAGTTGGATGCCCGGGAGGTCATCGGGCGGATCGTGGACGGCTCGCGCTTTCAGGAGTTCAAGGAGCTGTACGGCGAGACGCTCGTCTGCGGCTTCGCTCGCATCGAGGGCTACCCGGTGGCGATCCTCGCGAACAAGGGGATCTTGTTCGCGGAGTCGTCCCAGAAGGGCGCGCACTTCATCGAGCTCGCGTGCAAGCGCAAGATCCCGCTCGTCTTCCTCCAGAACATCACCGGCTTCATGGTCGGGAAGGAGTACGAGGAAGGTGGCATCGCGCGTGACGGTGCCAAGCTCGTCATGGCAGTCGCCTGCGCTGACGTGCCGAAGTTCACCGTGGTCATCGGGGGATCGTTCGGAGCGGGCAACTACGCGATGTGCGGACGTGCGTACGAGCCGCGCCAGCTGTGGATGTGGCCGAACGCGAGGATCTCGGTCATGGGCGGCGAGCAGGCTGCGACCGTGCTGACCATGGTCGGCGATGCGGACGCGGACGAGATCCGTGCGACATACGAGGCCGAGGGCAACCCTTACTACTCAACCGCGCGTCTCTGGGACGACGGCATCATCGACCCTCTGGACACTCGACGCGTGCTGGCTCTCGGATTGGCAGCCGCGGCGAACGCATTGGTGCCGGAGACCACCTTCGGCATCTTCCGGATGTAACCGAGGAGGCTGTGATGGCGTACTCGATCGTTCACGTCGACGACGGCCCGGGAGCTACGAACCGCGGCGGCCGTTCTAGGTCGTGATCGTCCGCATCCTGATCTGGAATCTCGCGGCCTCGCAGACGACGATTGACGAGCTCCGCGCGGCGCTCGTAGAGCTGGAGCCGCCGAGCGAGTGGATCTGGAACGAAGGGAGCGAGCGCTTCGGCGTCCTCGCGTTCGGTGACGAGCTGCCGGAGACCCTCGGCTGGGTCCAGGACCTGATCGGCGCGGACGCGGACGTCTACGAGGAATTCGACGTCGTTTAGACGACGACGCCCTCGGCCCAGGCATCCAGCTCTTCGCGCTCCTCGACGGTGAGCCCCCGAAGGGGCGCGCGCACTTCCTCTCGCACAGGAATCCCCCGACGCCCGAGCAGGTGCTTGAGCGTCGCCTGTCGAGGGAACCGCTCGACGAAGGCTCGCAGCTCGCCGAGACGCTCAGCTCCCTCCTCGGTGGGCTCGCGTACGACGGCGACGACCTCAGCCGGGAACGCCGATGCCAGAGCGGAGACTGCGCCGATGGCACCGCGTCCCATTCCCTTCGCGATGAGCGCCTCCGGCCCGACGAAGATGTCGAACCCCGGTAGGAGGTAACGCTCGAAACGATCGAACGGCGTGTCGGACACTTTGAGGCCGACCACGTTCGAGGCGTCCTTCCGAAGCCGCTCGAGCACCGCCGGCGCGACGGCGTAACCGGTCGTCGCGGCAAACTCGTACACGTAGAACGGCAGCGGAGCGCACGCGAGCGCCGCCGCGAGGAAGTGGGCGAACTGCGCCCTCTCGTCGAGCACGAAGTACGGCGGCCCGATGACGACCACGGCATCGGCTCCGACCTCCGCCGCATGGGTCGACAATGCGACGGTGTCGGCAGTCGTCTGTGCTCCGCAGTGGATCGCCACCTGAAGCCTGCGATCGGAGGCCTGCAGGAACAGGTCTGCCACGCGCCGACGCTCCTCCTGCCGAAGGAGGATCCCCTCACCGGCCGTGCCGAGGGCAAGGATGCCGTCGAGCCCGGATGCGACGAAGAAGTCGACGAGCGGCCCGAACGCGTCCTCGTCAACGGCGCTTCCGTGCTCTGTCAGCGGCGTGACCGATGCGGCGAGGGCTCCTTTGAGCATGGCTTGACTCTACGGGGTCGCTGACCCCCTTTAGGCTGCAGGGAGTGAGCGCGCTCAAGGTAGAACGAGATGGCCATGTCCTACGCGTAACGCTCGCCAGGCCCGAGCGTCGCAATGCGTTCGACGCCGTTCTCATCGCTGAGCTCACCGACGCGTTCGCAGACATTGGAGACGCACGCGCGGTGGTTCTCTCAGGCGAGGGTCCGAGCTTCTGTGCCGGTGCCGACGTCGAGTGGCAGCGTTCGTCGATCGACCTCTCCTACGACGAGAACGTCGAGGATGCGATGCGCCTCTTCCGGATGCTCGAGGCGATCGACTCGTGCCCGGCGCCCGTGGTCTGCTGCGTCCACGGATATGCGCTCGGCGGTGGTTCTGGACTCGTGGCCTGTGCAGACATCGCCGTCGCGTGGCCGGATGCGGTGTTCGGCTTTTCCGAGGTGCGACTGGGGATCATTCCCGCCGTGATCTCTCCATTCGTTCTTCCCAAGATCGGAGCGGCGGCGCGCCGTTACTTCCTCACCGGTGAGCGCTTCGACGCCCCCGCCGCGCTCCGCATCGGCCTCGTCCAGGAGGTCTCCGAGGACGCCGGCGAGACTGCCGAAAGACTGGTGCGGGATATCCTCGCCGGCGGTCCCGAGGCAGTGCGCGAGGCGAAGCGCCTGATCCGGGAGAGTCCTCAGGGGCTCGAAACCGCACACATCGCGGCTGCCAGAAGAACGAGCAACGAAGGGCAGGACGGGCTCAGGGCGTTCCTCGAGAAGCGCGACCCCTCGTGGGACCAAAGGTGAGCTAGAGCCCAAGTCCGCCGTAATGCCGCACTTCGCGCGGCTGCGAACGCTTCGCATGCCGTCGTCCTCAGTCGGGCCAATATTCTTGAATATTGGCCCTCCCTGCGTCCTAGGCCTGCTCGGTTCTCGCCGGCGAATCACGACCGTATTTACGGCGAGAAGCACTAACCGTCCCAGGTGAGTACCACAGAGGGCACCGAGCGGTCCACCGGGCCGTGGTACACCGCCTCGACGTTCGTACCGTCCGGGTCGAGAACGTACGCGGCGTAGTAGCCCGGGTGATACGGCCGCTCACCCGGCGCACCGTTGTCTCGGCCGCCCGCCGCGATTGCGGCCTCGTGGAATCGCTCCACGGACTCGCGGTCTGGCGCCTGGAACGCGATGTGCAGCCCGCTCGTGGCCGGGCCATCGTCGCTGACGTAGAGCTCGTCGACCAGGAACGATCTGTCTCCTTCGCGGGTGAGGGACAGCCCGAGCGGGGCGAGTGCGCCGGCATAGAACCGCTTGCTCGCTTGGAGATCCGCCACTCGTAGATGAACGTGGTCGAAAAGCCGGCCCGCGTGCGCCTCAGCCACGAGCCCTCACCGAACGGCGAGAACCGGGCTCGCGACGCGTGCGGCGGGATACCACAGCCGAAGCTTGTCGCCTCGCTGCGCGGAGATCCGGCGGGCAAGGTAGCCACTCGTCGACGTCGTCCGAACGCCGCCGAGCGTTACCCAGCGTCCGCCGCTCAAGAGTTGCAGCGCGTAGCGCTGAGAACCCTTGCCCGGGCGAATCTGCCCCCACACCCTCGTCGCCGAGCCGCGGCGGGACACCTGGGCGAACGGGAGCATCGTGGCGCTCATCGCCGGCTTGACCCGTCCGTCGACGGTCTCGAGCCCGCTCTGCCAGCGCGCGAGATCCGGCTCGTCGCGGTAGAGGTAGTGGATCAGCATGTCCACCTTCGGCAGCGCGTACACCCGGCGCGCCGCCTGGGCGATGTAGCGCGCCTGCAGCTCCGGGGAGACGCCGAACGGATCCGGGGTCGTCTGGTAGCCGTACTCCGTCAGCCAGATGCGCGCACGGGGGAATGCGCGGTTGACCTCGCGGACGAGCCGTTCGAGCGTTCCCATCGTGATGGTCTTGCATCCTTTGCACGCGCCTTGATAGGGGGTCTCGCTCGAGTTCGCCGGATACGGGTGGTGCGCATACGCATCGAGACGGGCTCCCGCACGATCCATGAGGCGCAGGAAGTTCACGGGCGACATGCCGCCCTTGTTCCCGCGCGGAGCCGTGACCCCACCCGCGACCTTGGCCGAAGGAGCGACGCTCTTGATGGCTTGGTACGCCGGGTTCAGAAGCTTCGAGACGTACTGCCCAGGCGAGACCGGGTCGAGCCAACGTCGCTGGTTAGGCTCGTTCCAGATCACCCAGTAATCGACGAAGGCGTAGCGCGCAGCAATGGTGCGAGCGAAGTTCGCAAAGTCGGTGGCCTGATCAGGGAGTCGGTTGGGCGCCTGACCTTCGTTCGCCCACCCCGGTGTGCCCCAGAGCGTCACGACGGGATCGAGCCCCCGCGAGTTCAAGGCGTTGAGCAATGCGTCGGTACGACGCCACGTGTACCTGCCGGGAGCACGCTCGACGTCGTACCAGTTGACGGTGACTCGCACGACCTCGAGCCCGAGTCGGTCGAGGCTCGCGGCACGAGAGCTCAGTGTTCCCGGCCCGTACTGGAGCCAGGCGTCATCTTGAATACCGAATCGCACACCGGGTGCGGCCGTAGCCGGCCCAGCTGAGAGGGCGATGGCGACCAGGGCGAACCCGAGCATCAGAGCTCTCATGACTTCGACGGTACCCGGAAAAATCGAAACCGAACCGGATGTTCAAAGCTTCCTTACGAGCCATCGCGATCGGCGGTTCACGGGAGTAACGGGATCAGGGTGTCTGAAGGTACGTCAGATCTGGCCGACGCGGGTCGTCGCCGTAGAGTGAGCGCGTGGCGATCGCGAAGCTGCTCGTAGCCAATCGCGGTGAGATCGCGATGCGCGTGTTCCGCACGTGCCGCGAGCTCGACATCGCCACGGTCGCCGTCGTTGCGCCCGACGACACAGGTTCACTCCACGCACGATCGGCGGACGATACGGTCGAGATTGCGAGCTACCTCCATCAGGAAGAACACATCCGTGCGGCGAAGGCGAGCGGGGCCGACGCGATCCATCCCGGCTACGGATTTCTGGCGGAGCGCGGCGACTTTGCAGAAGCCGTCGAAGCCGCAGGGCTGACGTGGGTCGGCCCGTCGCCGGAGGCGCTTCGGCTCGGCGGCGACAAGCTCGCGGCCAAGCGGATCGCCCGCGAGGCTGGAGTTCCGGTGCTCCCCGACGGAACACCCCAGGAGATCGGATTTCCTCTGCTCGTCAAGGCCGCAGCGGGAGGTGGTGGCCGAGGGATGCGCGTCGTTCGATCGCAGGTCGAGCTCGACGACGCACTCGCCGCAGCCGAGCGAGAGGCCGCGGGAGCCTTCAACGACGGAACCCTCTACTGCGAGCGCTATCTCGAGCGTCCTCGCCACATCGAGGTGCAGCTGCTCGCGGACGCACACGGGCATGTCGTCGCGCTCGGTGAGCGGGACTGCTCCGTACAGCGCCGTCATCAGAAGGTGCTGGAGGAAGCCCCGGCGCCGCACC
Organism: uncultured Thermoleophilia bacterium; assembly: GCA_963827525.1. Lineage (GTDB taxonomy): Bacteria > Actinomycetota > Thermoleophilia > Gaiellales > Gaiellaceae > GMQP-bins7. The sequence continues at coordinate 103,069 of CAWHBH010000020.1, read as the reverse complement.
TCGACGAGGGGCTGCGGAGTCGGATGCTCGATGCAGCGGTCACGTTCGGCGAGGCGATCGGATACCGCAGCGCCGGGACGGTCGAGTTCGTCGTCGACGAGGGCGAGTTCTTCTTCCTCGAGCTCAACGGCCGGATCCAGGTCGAGCACCCGGTGACCGAGGCGGTCACGGGCCTCGACCTCGTCGAGCGCCAGATCCGTATCGCCGAAGGAGAACGCCTTGCAACAGACTGTTGCAAAGTCGACGGGCACGCGGTCGAGGCCCGGCTCTACGCCGAGGATCCACGCAGCTTCTTCCCGCAGACGGGTCGGATCGAGCGGCTCAAGCTGCCAGGCAACAGTCTGTTGCAAAGTGAAGGGCCGCGAGGACTCCGCGTGGACGCCGGGGTCGAAGAAGGAGACGAGGTCGGCCTCGCCTACGACCCGATGCTCGTGAAGCTCATCGCCCACGGGCGTGATCGGCGTTACGCCCTCGGCACGCTCGCCGCCGCCCTCGACGAGACGGTGATCGAGGGCGTCACCACAAACCTCCCGTTCCTGCGCTGGCTCGTCTCGCATCCGGTTATTCGAGCCGGCGAGGCGACGACCGCCTTCCTGAGCGAGTATCCACCGCTGTCCCATGTACCACTCATGCGGGCGCCGGCCGCCTGGCGAGCACCGTGGCGCCTGAACCTTCCGGCGCCGCCACCGGCAGCTCCTCCGGACGTCGATCTAGAGTCGCATCGTCATGGCGCCACGCACGGCGAGAGCACGGTCGTCGCGCCCATGCCGGGCACGGTGATCCGCGTCGAGGTCGAGCCCGGCAGTGACGTCAGAGCTCGCCAGGCGCTCGTCGTTCTCGAGGCGATGAAGATGGAGATCCCCGTCAACTCACCGTTCGAAGGAAGAGTGAAGTCCGTCCACATCGCCCCCGGCGATCGCGTCGCCGGCGGCGCGCTCCTCGTCGAGCTCGAGAGTTAGCTCCCGGGCTTCACGACCATCACGAAGACGATCGCGAAGAGAATGAGGAGCACCAGGCGACCGAGCAGCACGAGCCGGCCGACCTGTGCCGCAAGCTCAGGGGTTGGACCCTGTGCTGCCATCTGCGCGCCTACTCGACCCATCCCACGGGTGATGTAGCCGAAGGCTGTGATCGAGACCACGGCCCAGCCCACCAATCCGAGGACGATGAAGAGCTCGCCCCAGTCCCAGTTCCCGTCCTGCGTAAGCAGCAGACCGGACGCGCCGAGGACGAGCGAGGCTGGCAGGAAGACCTTGAGCGCTACGAAAGACATGTCCTGTCCGAATGCAGCCGTGCGGGCCGGATCGGCCGAGCGCTTGGCGAGCGCGCCGAAAACCTGACCTACGACTCCTCCGCCGATCCAGACGATCGCCGCAGTGATGTGGAGGAACAACCAGAACTCGTACGAGGTCATGGCTTACCCGCGGACCCGGTCGAGCAGCCAGCCGACCGTGACGTTCACGAGCCAGACGACGATGGTCGCCCCCACGTAGGTCCAGAACCCGTTGATGACGAAGTTGGGAGCGATCCACTCGGCGAGCGCCAGCATGAGGACGTTCAGGGCGAAGTACGCGAGGCCGAACGTGACGAGGATGAGCGGGAGCGTGAGGATCGCGAGGATCGGCTTCAGGATCGTGTTTCCGATCGTCAGCACGAACGCGCCGAGCAGCAGTGAGCCCCAACGCTCGATCGTCACGCCGTCGAACATCCAGTCGACGACGATCAGCGCAAGGACGTTGATGCCCCAGAGGACGAGGAAGCGGATGAGCAGGATCACGGCGGCGATTCTAGGGAGCAGCGAGGTCGAGCGTCAGAAGAGCTTCTGGAGCTTCATCGCGGCGCCCATGTCGCCCTTGATCTTGAGCTTTCCCGTCATGTACGCCGTCGTCGGGTTCTGCTCGCCTGCGACGATCTTCTCGAAGCTCTCCTCGCTCGCCGAGAACGTGGTGTCAGCTTCGCCGATTCCCTCGGTGACTTCGATCAGCCCGTTTGCGATCGCGACGGTCCAGGCCCCGGCGCCTTCGATGTCGAAGACGTACGTGTTGTTCATCCCGGCTACCCGATCCGCCGGTACCCGCGCCGCCAGACCTTCGAAGAACTCCTGAACACTGGCCATCACTGCCTCCTCTCCACTCGGACCGGGCGGAGCCTACCGCGCGGATACCATCCGCGCGCGTGGACTTCGACCTCACTCCCGAGCAGGAGCTGATCCGCGACACCGTCCGAACGTTCGCGCGAGAACGCGTCGAGCCGGCGGCCGCAGCTCTCGACCTCGAGGGACGTTTTCCGTATGAGCTCGTCTCCGAGTTGGCCGACCTCGGGCTCATGGGTCTCCCGATCCCCGAGGAGTACGGAGGCGCCGGAGGCGACACGGCGTCCTACGCGATCGCGATCGAGGAGCTGACGCGCGTCGACTCCTCCGTGGCGATCACCGTCGCCGCGCACACCTCGCTCGGGACGATGCCGATCTTGCTCTACGGGACGGAGGAGCAGAAGCGTCGCTGGCTCCCCGACCTCGCGTCAGGCAAGCGGCTGGCCGCTTTCGGTCTTACGGAGGCCGGGGCCGGCTCGGACGCGGGAGCGACGCGGACGACCGCCGAGCTCCGCGACGGCTCCTGGACGATCTCGGGCTCCAAGCTCTTCATCACGAATGCCGGCACGGACATCACCTGGGGCGTGACGATCACGGCACGCACCGGCGACGACGAGATCTCCAACATCGTCGTCGAGAATGGAACCCTTGGTTACACCATCTCGGCGCCGATGCACAAGCTCGGCTGGCGCGCGTCCGACACGCGCGAGCTTTCCTTCGAGGGCTGCGCGGTGCCCGAGGGGAACCTCCTCGGCGAGCGCGGAGCCGGGTTCCAGCAGTTCCTCGAGATCCTCGACGGCGGACGCATATCTGTGGCTGCGATGGGGGTCGGACTCGCGCAGGGCGCGTACGACCTCGCGTACGCCTACGCGCAGGAGCGGGAGCAATTCGGCAAGCCGATCGCAGCCTTCCAGGCGGTCCGGTTCAAGCTCGCCGACATGGCGACCGAGATCGAGTCGGGGCGCGCGCTTGTCTACAAGGCCGCCTGGTTGAAGGATCAGGACCGGCCGTTCGCGCGCGAAGCCGCGATGGCGAAGCTGTATACGGGCGAGCTCTCGAACCGCGTCGTGAACGCCGCACTGCTGATCCATGGCGGGTACGGCTACATGGAGGAATCGGCGATCTCGCGTCTCTACCGGGATCAAAAGATCCTGGAGATCGGCGAGGGCACGAATGAGGTGCAGCGGATGGTCATCGCTCGCCATCTCGGCCTGAGCTCCTAACAGGATGATCGCCCGTCGGGGGGCGGATGCTGGGCAGGGCGAGGCAAGGACGCAGGGAGCGCCCATATTGGACATATGGGCGCGACTGAGGACGCGGCCTCGCGCTGCCCAGCGCCGCATCCCGACATGGTCGCTCATCCTGTTAGGAGCTCTAAGCGCGCTCGCGCTCGCTTTCCCGCACGCGGCGAGCGCCCACGTTGTCGCTACGCCGCCGTTCGTCCCCGCCAACGACACGGCCACTGTGAGCCTCTCGACACCGAACGAGCGGTCCGCCCCGATGACCGGCTTTCGAGTGACCGTGCCGAGTGGTTTCGTGATCGAGCACGCGCACCAAGCAGCCGGATGGAAATCGGGGCTCGAGCAATCGACGGCAACCTGGACGGGAGGCAGTCTCCCAGCAGGCGGCATAACCGAGTTCGCCGTGCAGCTGAAGACACCGGGGGAGCCTGCGCCGGCCGAGCTCGTCGCCGAGCTGCTCTACACGGGCGGCGACGTGGTCCGCTGGCAAGTGCCACTCACGGTGACGCCAGCCGAGGAGACGCCCTCCCAGAACCTTGCACTCGCCGGCATCGTCGCAGTTGTCGGCCTGCTTGCGTTCGCGGGAGTTGTCGCTCTCGCATGGTGGCGACGGGGGCGATCACTTCAAGAGAAATAGCGGATTGCGCTGCTACGGTCGATCCCAGTGGTCGCTCCGGGAAGTACGGCACCCCTTCGCGCGGCTGCGAACACTTCGCATGCCGTCGTCCTCAGTCGGCCACATACCTATGGGTATGCGGCCTCCCTGCGTCCTAGGCCTGCTCGGTTCTCGCCGGCGAACGGGCACCGGACTTCCCGGAGAGACCACTCGTGATCTTCACGCAGTTCGTCGACGACGCTCTCGGTTGCGCGTCCTACCTCGTCGGCGACGCAGAGACCCAGACCGCAGTCGTGGTCGATCCGGCCTTCGCGATCGAGCAGTACCTCGAAGACGCCGAGCGGCAAGGCGTTCGCATCGTCAGGACGATCGAGACGCATACGCACGCCGACCACGTCTCGGGCCACGGACGACTCGCTCTGGAGCACGATGTCCCGGTGAGCATTCACCCGCTCGCCGACGCCGCGTATCCCAGCGACCCGATGGAAGACGGCAACGAGATTTCGGTAGGGGAGGTCGTTCTGCGGTGTATTCACACACCCGGCCACCGCCCTGAGCACTGCTGCCTCGCGGTGAGCGATCTTTCGCGCGGCCCGGATCCCTGGATCGTCCTTACCGGCGACTCGCTCTTCGTCGGCGACGCTGCTCGGCCGGACCTGGCCGTCGAGTCGCGCGAAGGCGCCGAGAGTCTGTTTCACTCGCTCCGGCGTCTTGTCGACCTCGGAGACGGCGTCGAGGTCTATCCCGGGCACGTCGCCGGGTCGCTCTGCGGCAAGGCGATGAGCTCCAAGGCGTCCACTACGATCGGCTTCGAGCGGCGCTTCAACCCTGCGCTCGCGTACGACGATGTTGCGCTGTTCATCGCCGAGTCAGCCTCGGTCTCCGCCCCCCGCCCACCGAACATGGAGCGGATCGTGGAGCTCAACCGCGGCCCGTTCATCGCCGCCAGGCCGGAGCCGGAGGAGCTTCCCGCGCCTCCAGCGAGTGCGCAAGTTCTGGACGTGAGGCCGGTCGAAGCCTTCGCGCAGGGTCACTTCACGGGCGCGCTCAGCGTGCCGATCTCGGGAACGCGCTTCTCGACGAAGGCAGCCTTCGTCCTCGACTCGAGTCCTGTCGTCGTATCGGCGGCGGATGCGCGCGAAGCCGCAGATGCCATCCGCTCGCTTCGCTCGGTCGGGCTACTCGACATACGCGGGCTACGTCCTCGGCGCCGGGCCCGAGACGCTGGCTGTCGTGACGATCGATGAGCTGGACGGCCTGCTCGCCGAGGGCGCAGAGCTCATCGACGTCAGGGAGAAGGACGAACGCGACCGCGGTTACATCGCCGGCAGCCGCAACATCCCCTATCGCTTGCTTGCGCTCGGGGAGTCCGACCTTCCCCGGGACCGGCCGATCGTGACGATCTGTGAGACAGGCCCGCGGGCCGCGATCGCAGCGAGCATCCTCGCTGCACGCGGATTCGACGCGCACCCGGTGGTGAACGGCGGCATCGACAGCTGGGCGGCATCGGGCCGTCCCACCGTCGAGTTCCGCCGCTGCGGCTCCTAGCTCGCGGCGGCCAGAAGCTCCTCCGCCTCGCGGATGTAGTGGGTTGCGCCCACCGCGCGGAAGAACGCCAGCGCTCGGCCGAGCTGCTCGTCCGCCTCCGCGCGACGACCGGCAGTCACGAGCTTGTCGGCCGCCCGGAGGCGGGCGAGCGCCTCGTCGGGCAGCGAGCCCATCTCGCCCAGCAGGTCGGCCGCGCGGTCGAGCTCGCCCTCCGCCCACAGCGTCGCCGCCTCGAGCCATGGCGTCGACGCCCCGAGCGTTGGCGCGCGTTCGAGGAACTCCTTTCCGCGACCGAGGGCGTCCATGACGACGGCCAGGTGGGGGGCCCAGAAACCCGCGAAGTCCTCCACGCCTTCCGTCCCGACGTCTGCGAGCAGCGTGTCCACTTGGAACGAAGCGTCCGTAAGCCGCCCCGCCACGAGGAAGATGTGAGCGGCGCCCGCGCGGGTCGGATAGAGAACCTGCGGGTCCTTGATTGCCGCTGCCAGCTCGAGCGCAGCTAAGGCGTCGGCGACGGCCCCGCCGACATCCCCGCGCGCGAAACGCACTCTCGAGCGGACATCGCGGCAAGCGGCCTCCATGTAGTGGCGAGTTCCCGCCTGGGACTCGGCGATCAGCGCATCGACCGCCTGTATGCCCTCGTCCCAGCGACCCGCGTAGTAGGCATCGAACGCGAGCTCGGCCCGGTCCCAAATGATCCCCATGGCAATTCCAAACCGCTCCGCAACCACGAGAGCCTCGAGGTGGAGCTGCTCCGAGCGGGGAAGGTCCCCGAGCTGAAAAGTGAGCGTGGCGAGATTGTTGATCCCGCGCCGCGCCTCGGGTGAGTTGAGCTCAGTGGAGAGATCGATGCTCGTGCGCAAGTCGTCGAGCCCCGAGAGGTCGCCCATGCCCGTCTTGGCCACTCCGATGTTGTTGAGCGCGTGCGCACGCAGCTCGTCGAGGCCGAGCTCCTCCGCCATCGAAAGCGCTTCGCCGCCGATCCGGATCGCTTCGTCGCTTCGTCCGGCGAGCATGAGGTATCGAGAAACGCTGCTCGTGACGAACGCCTTGGGTGCGGAAAGCGGGAGATCCGCAACGAGCGAGGCCGCCCGCTCGAAGTGAGAGGACGCAGCGTCGCGGTTTCCCTGGAGAAAGCAGAGGGTTCCCAGCTCGATCTCGGCCTCCGCAGCCGTCTCCGGATGTCCGCCGGCGAACGCTGCCTCGACTGCCTTCGAAAGCACCTCCTCGCCGCCACGCGCGCTGGTGCTCAGAGCCCGGCCATAGGCCAGTAGACGCTTCGCGTCGAGCTCGGCGAGCTCGAGTGCCGAGGCATAGTAATGCGCTGCCGCGGGGAAAGCCTTGAGAGCGAAGGCGCGATCTCCGGCCTCCTGGAGCGCGGGGGCTGCGCGGACGACGAGCTCGTCGACCTTATGGCCGGCGCTTCGTGCATAGTCCAGCGCTGCCAGGTAGTGGTGAGCGAGCATCTCCGAGCGGTCCTCGGCACGGTCGTGGGCGAGCGACTCGATCCATTCGGCCGCCCTCCGATGGCGGTCGATGCGCGCAGCCCGAGGCATCTGCCCGTACGCCACGTCGCGCACGACTACGTGCCTGAACGCGTACTGCGCCTCGCCGGCGACGGCCGACCGTCGCTCCCGGTGGACGAACTCCTTGCGCTCGAGCGCGAGCAAACGCTCCTCGAGCTCGAGCGACTCGAGTCCCGAGAGCGATGTCAGCGCGTCCGTCCAGAAGACCTTGCCGAGGACAGCGGCGTCCTGGAGAAGCGCCTTCTCGTTGTCTCCGAGCAGGTCTAGCCGGGCCGCGACGATGCCCTGAACCGTCTCCGGGAGTGGGAGATCGCTGTCGCCCCGATCGCCCAGCATGCGCGACATACTCCTCCGCGTACAGCGGATTGCCCCCGGCCCGCTGGAGGAGCGCGGCCTGCGTCTCCGCCGGGAGCAGCGGCCGGTCGAGGAGCACCGCGAGCAGACGCGCGGTCTCGTCCTCCGTGAGCGGCGCGAGAGAGACGGTCGCCGTATTGCGCTTTCCCCCACCCCACCCGGGACGCCGTTCGAGCAGCTCCAGCCTGGCCGAGCAGAGGACGAGCAGCGGCACCCTGGACACGCGGTCGGCAAGCCCGTCGACGAAGTCGAGTAAGCCTTCGTCGGCCCAGTGAAGATCCTCGAAGACCAGCACGAGCGGGCGCTCCTCGGCGACAGCCTCGAAGAAGCGCCGCCAGGCGGCGAACGCCTCGTGGCGGCTCTCGGCGCTCGCGTCGGCCTCGGTCACGAGCCCGACGAGCGGACGGAGGTGTCCAGCGACCCAGCTCGCCTCGCGCTCGTCCGGCAGTAGCCCTGCGACGGTGCGGCTCAGCTTCGCCTCCGCATCCGTGCTCGAATCGGACTCGAGGATGCCGGTGTGCGCCTTCGCCATCTCGCCGAGCGCCCAGAAGGTGACGCCGTCGCCGTAGGGCAGACATCGGCCCTGACGCCAGTAGATGAGGTCGGGATCGCGACCGACGATCCCGAACAGCTCCCAGACGAGTCGCGACTTGCCGATTCCGGGCACACCCACGAGAGTCACGAGCTCCGTCGTTCGGTCCGCCCGGACGCGGGCGAGTGCACCCGCGAGCAGGTCGAGCTCACGCTCGCGGCCGATCAGCTCCGCGCCGCTAGATGGAGCGAGGTCGATCCCGAAGCGGGATCGCGCCTGGAGCGCTTGCCAGACTGGGACAGGCGTGGCCTTTCCCTTCGCCGTGACCGGCTCGACCTCGCGGTACTCGATCGCGCGGTCGGTCGCCCAGAACGTCTGCTCGCCGACCAGGGTGCCACTGGGCGGAGCGGCCGCCTGGATGCGAGCAGCCGTGTTCATGACGTCGCCAGCAACCATCGCCTCCCCGAGCTCCGGGCGTGCCCCGATCGCGACGAGGGCGTCTCCTGTGTTGACACCGATTCGTACTTCGAGCTGCGAGCGCCGGATCGGCCTCGTTCAACTCGGCGATCGCCTCCTGGATCGCGAGCGCCGCACGAACGGCCCGCTCCGGATCGTCCTCATGCGTGACCGGCGCGCCGAAGACGCCCACGACTGCGTCGCCGATGAACTTCTCGACTGTCCCTCCGTAACGCTCGAGCTCGTGCCGCAGCCGGTCGTGATACGGCGCGAGAATTGCGCGAACGTCCTCGGGGTCGAGCCGCTCGGCGCGAGCCGTCGAGCCGACGAGGTCGGCGAAGACCACCGTGACGACCTTCCGCTCTTCTCGACGCAGTGCCGGCACCGTGACGAGCGAAGCCCCGCACTCCGAGCAGAACTTGGCGCTTTCGGCGTTCTCTAACCCGCAGGAAGGGCAGGCCAGCATCTTGGCGAGTCTACGCCGGTGGACCCACTCGCTCGACGCTGTAACCGGCCGCGCGCATCGCCGCGAGCAGCTCCTCGCAATGTTCCTCGTCGCGCGTGGAGATCACGAGTTCGATCTCCGTCTGCAGCGCGCTCGTCGTCCTCCCCTCGCGGTGATGGTCCACGGATATGACGTTGCCACGGCCGGTAGCGACGAGGTCGAGCACGCTGCGCAGCTCGCCCGGGCGATCCGGGATGAGCAACCGGACGGCGAGGAAGCGGCCCGCCTGCGTCAATCCGTGGCGCAAGGACGGAGATGAGCGTCGTCGCGTCGATGTTTCCACCCGAAAGGACGACGGCGACCGAGCCGGAGCCCGATATGCGTCCCGCGAGCAAGGCGGCTAGACCCACGGCTCCGGCTCCCTCGACGAGCAGCTTCGTGCGCTCCACGCAGAGGACGAGCGCCTCGGAGATCTCCTCGTCCGAGACGGACACGGTGTCGTCGAGGACGCGCTCCAGAATCGAGGACGCCAGCTCGCCGCGATCCTTCACGGCGATGCCGTCCGCGATCGTGTAGCCCGGCTGGCTGACGATGCCGACAACTCGAACGCTCGGCCGCAGCTCCTTGAGAGCCAGCGTGATCCCGGCGGCAAGTCCACCGCCGCCGATCGGGATCAGCACGGTCTCCGCATCCGATGCCTGCTCGGCGAGCTCGAGCCCGATCGTCCCCTGCCCTGCGATCACGCGCTCGTCCTCGAACGCGTGCACCAGAGTCGCACCGGTGCGCTCGACGTGTGCTTGCGCGGCTGCGACCGCCTCCTCGAAACCTTCCCCGACGAGCTCGGTGACGCCGCCGTACGAGCGTGTCGCCTCGACCTTCGCCATCGGTGCGTCCTGAGGCATGAAGATCGTCGCCGAGATGCCCGCTTCTCTGGCTGCCCAGGCGACGGCCTGCCCGTGATTTCCTGCGCTCGCGGCGACGACGCCCGCCTCTCGCTCCGCCTCGCCCAGCGTCGCGATCGTGTTGTACGCACCGCGGATCTTGAACGAGCCGGTTCGCTGGAGGTTCTCAGCCTTGAGGAACACCTGGCGACCGGTCAACCGCGAGAACGTCTCGGTCGGGTGGACGGGAGTCTCGCGCGCGACGCCCGCAAGACGCTCGCGCGCCGCGCGGATCTCGGAGATGGAGGGCGTGTCGCTCACGGAGTCGGACCTCCGTTATCCGTGCGGATCTGGAAGACCTCCTCCATGATCTCCCGAACCGCGCTCAGCGGATCGAGCTCGCGGCGCTCGACGGCGTCGAGGACGCGCCGGAGCTCCGGGTCGCCGGCAACAGCCGCCTGAAGATGGCTCTTCGCCCGACTCGATGCCACCGCAAACACCTCGGCCGCAAGGTTGCTCCGACGACGCTCCTCGAGTCGACCGTCGCTCGAGAGCGCCTCGCGGTGCTCCTCGAGAGCTGTCCAGAGCTCGGGCACGTTCTCGCCTCGAAGGGCCTCGGTCAGAAGGATCGCCGGGCGGCGATCGGGCTCGGCGAGACCGACGATCGAGCGCACCTCGTTCAGCATCGTTTTCGCACCCGGGTGATCCATCTTGTTGATTGCGATCACATCGGGAATCTCCATGATTCCGGCCTTGAGCGCCTGCACGGAGTCGCCGGAGCCGGGCATGAGGACCAGCAGCACGGTGTCGGCTATCCCCGTGACCTCGACCTCGCTCTGACCCGCACCCACCGTCTCCACGAAGACGACGTCCTTGCAAGACGCATCGAGCAGGAGCACGGCCTGGAGCGTCGCCTCCGCGAGGCCTCCGAGGTGTCCGCGCGTCCCCATCGAGCGGATGTACACCCCTGGATCGAGGAAGTGATCGGAGAGACGGATGCGATCGCCGAGCAATGCGCCCCGTGAGAACGGGCTCGAGGGATCGACCGAGACGACCCCGACCGTCCTGTCGAGCTCGCGCACGTGCGCCACGAGTGCCGCGATCAGGCTCGACTTGCCGACTCCGGGAGGTCCGGTGATGCCGATCACGGCCGCCTTCCCGGTCTCCGGATAGAGATCGCGCACGAGCGGGTACGCGAGCGGGTTGCCGTCCTCGACGAGGGAGATCGCGCGTGCGAGCGCGCGGCGATCTCCACCGCGCACACCTTCGACGAGCTCCTCGAGCGTCAGCTCCTTCCGTGGCACGCTTGGACTCTATTCAGCGCAAGACGGGAGTCCGCGACCGACTCAGCCGGACGCTGGACGTCCGGCTTCTGCTGCGCGACGTGCTTCGATCTCCTCGAGCAATGTTGCGATCCGCTCGAGCGGAGCTGTTGGGATGCCGTTCGTAACCTCCTGCGGCTCGATCTCCGGCTGGCCGTTGACCAGCGACGCGACCGCGGACTCCGAGCTCGCCTCGACGGCACTCCACTCGTCCTCCTGAGCGACGGGCAGCCAGCGGGTCATGACGAGCGCGACGACTGCACCCACGAGGTAGAGAACGCCGGCGGCGATCCAGACGGCTCTCGCGCCGAACGTGCCGACGAGAACGCCTGCAGCGGCCATCGAGAGACCGAGCACCGCGTAGTTCGAGCTCATGATCGTCGCGAGCGCCCGGCCCCGATAGCGGTCAGGCGCGCCGCGTTGGACGAGGAGTCTGTTGCAGATGATCGCCGCGCCGTTCCCCGCCGCGCCCCCGACGACGAATGGAACTGCGATCCAGATCGTCCCGCTGAGGGCTGCACCCCCCCAACCGACAGCCATCAACGCGATCGACCCGACGTAGTGGCGACGCAGACCGACCTTCCCGAGTGCGGCCGGGGCGAGGAAGCTCCCGAGCACAAGACCCACCCCGCTAGCGGCGATGATCGCACCGAAACCCAGATCACCCGCATCGAGGGTGTCCTTTGCGAAGAAGACTTCGGCGACGTTCACCGCGCCGGCGCCGATCAAGACGACATTCCAGACGATGAGCACGGTGAGAAGCGGGCGCGCTGTAACGACGAGCCGAAATCCGTCCGCGACGTCGCGCCAATGGCCGCGGGTCAGCGGCTCTTCCGATTGGAGCATTCCCCGTGGGATGCGTGCGATGAGCACCGCCGAGACGAGGAACGTCACCGCGTTCACGGCGTACGGCACAGAGCTCCCCCAGGCCGCGAGCATGAGCCCTCCTACGACCGGCCCGACCATCCAGGCGAGGTTTTCCATCGTCTGGACGAGCGAGTTCGCGTTCGGGAGCTCCTCGTCCGGAACGAGGTTCGGCAGACCAGCGTTGGCGGCGGGCATGAAGAACCCGGTCGCGATGCCCGCGACGGCGGCCAAGGCGACGATCGTGGCCGCATTGTCGACGAACGGGAGAGCGGCGAAGACGCCGAAGCGGAGGAGGTCGGAAGCGATCATCAACCCTCGTCGCGAGAGCCGGTCGATGAGAGGGCCGAGCAGGAGCCCGATGACGACGATCGGGAAGAAGTCGGCGATCAGGAGAGCAGCGACCCAGACTCCCGATTCCGTGAGGTCCTTGATCGAAACGATGAGCGCGATGACTGCGAGATAGGTGCCGAAGCTCGACCCGGCTGTGGCAAGGAAGAGGTATCCGAAGGACGGCGACCGGCGAAGAAGGCCGAGACGGCTTGAGCTCTCCACGACCGGTGGTGAACCTACCACCTGTTCTCGATTCTCTCTACGGCGCTTTTGGCCTTGTCCTCAATGGCCATGGGCGAAAGGTTCGTCGCCTGTGACGTACCGCCTGCCCTTGCTACGAGCCGCGCATCGCCTTCGCCATGTGACCTGCGACAACCCGCGCGAGCCGCAACTCCTCAGCTCTGGCCGTGGTAGCCAGACCGGAGCCGAAGTACAGAGCAGCCTGAGCACGCGAGTGCATGAGGATCACGAGATCGACGTAGACGGGCACCTCCTGCCCTTGCACGCTGGCAAGGAGGGCTACGCGGTACGCAGCCGTACGCTGAGACACGCGCGGAAACGCGATCTTCCGCAAGGACTGGAGCCGGATGCTCTGTTTCGCGAACTCACGGCGAAGTGTGGCTGTGATGCACCGCGTGCCTGCAGTGCCGGTGCCCCGCCTCCAGGACGCATTTGCGTCCGCGAAAGACTCGTACACCTGAGCGCTGGAGGACAGGAACGAAACGCCGAGGGTGAAGGTCGGCGACTCGGCCTCGCCGGTCACTGTGAGGTCGGACTCGTCGAGCCCGGCACAGTCGACTTCGGTGTCCGGACTATTCGAGCGCTCTGCGCGGTACGCAGGGCCGAGATCCGCCTTCTTGAGCAGCATCGCACGGGCTCGCGCCTGGTCGGCTGGACGGATCCGCTTCTGCGGGTCGAGGTGGTTCGCAAGCGCCGTCCCGACCGGCAGCAGCGCGAGCAGTAGCCCGAAAGCGAGGAGGCGGCGCATCGATCTCATCGTACGGACCCTGAGCTGCTTGATCTACGGCTCGTACGCGAGGTTCACGCGCAACCAGCGCTCGGCCTCGGCAATGTCCATCCCTTTTCGCTGCGCGTAGTCGGCAACCTGATCCTTCCCGATCCTCCCGATCGAGAAGTACCGGGCTTGCGGATGTCCAAAGTAGAGACCGCTCACGCTGGCTGCCGGAATCGTCGCGAAGGTCTCGGTCATGCCCACACCTGCACGTTCGGCGTCGAGCAGCGCGAGCAACGTCCCCTTCTCGGAGTGATCGGGGCAGGCCGGATAGCCGAAGGCGGGCCTGATGCCACGGAAGCGCTCCTCGATCAGATCCTTGCCTGCGAGGGCCTCGTCCGGCGAGTGCCATTGATGTCGCGCGACCTCGTGGAGCCGCTCGGCAAACGCCTCGGCAAGGCGATCGGCAAGCGCGCGGATCATGATCGCGCGGTAGTCGTCCAGCTCGGCCTCGAAACGGACTGCAAGCTCCCCCGCCCCGTGGATCGCGACGGCGAACGCCCCGACGTAGTCGGTGAGACCGGTCGACGCGGGGGCGACGTAATCCGCCAGCGAGCGGTTCGGCCGCGAGTCGGCGTGATCGGCTTGCTGGCGAAGCATCGGGAAGCGAACTCCGCCTTCGAGCACGACGTCGTCCTCCTCTGCCTGCGCCGGCCAAAAGCCGTGGACGCCACGAGCCTCGAGCGAGCCCGAGTCGACGACCTCGTCGAGGAGCTCGTTCGCCGCAGCGAAGAGATCGCGCGCGACCTCCCCTTTCTCGGGGTCGTCGAGGATCGCCGGATAGCGTCCCTTGAGCTCCCACGCGTGGAAGAAGAACGTCCAGTCCACATATCCCCGCAGCGTGGCGATGTCCTCCTGCACGAGGCGCGATCCCGTGAATGCGGGAACAGCGAGGTCCTCGGCGTGCCAGTCGATCGGCGTTCGCCGTGTGCGGGCCTCGCGGAGGGAGAGCAACGGCTTCCGGCCACGCTCCGCATGGAGAGCGCGGAGCCGCTCCTGCTCGACGCGGTTCTCGCCGTCGAGGCGCACGCGCCTGTCGCCGTCGAGCAGGTCGCCGACGACGCCGACAACCCGTGAGGCGTCGAGCACATGGAGCGTCGGTTGCTCGTACTCGGGCGCTATGCGTACCGCTGTGTGCTGCTTCGACGTCGTCGCACCTCCGATCAGGAGCGGCAGCTCGAGCCCACGTCGCTCCATCTCCTTGGCGACACTCACCATCTCGTCGAGCGAGGGAGTAATGAGACCGGAGAGGCCGACGAAGTCACAGTCTTGCTCGACGGCGACGTCGAGGATCCGATCCGCGGGCACCATCACCCCGAGGTCGATGACCTCGTAGCCGTTGCAACCGAGGACGACACCCACGATGTTCTTTCCGATGTCGTGCACGTCGCCCTTCACAGTTGCCATCACGATCCGCGCTGCCGCCGACCGCTCGGTCTTCTCGGCCTCCATGTACGGCTCGAGATACGACACCGCGCGCTTCATCGCTCGAGCGCTCTTGACGACCTGCGGCAGGAACATCTTCCCGGCGCCGAAGAGGTCGCCGACGATCGACATCCCGTCCATGAGCGGCCCTTCGATCACGTCGAGTGGTCGAGTGGCGCCGCGACGCGCCTCCTCCGTGTCCTCCTCTATGAAGTCGACGATCCCGTGCACGAGCGCGTGAGCGAGCCGTTCGCCGACCGCGGCCTCGCGCCAGGAGAGATCGATCACCCGCTCCGTCGCGCCGCCGGTGACCGAGCTCGCGTGCTCGACGAGCCGCTCGGTGGCGTCGGGTCGGCGGTCGAAGAGGACGTCCTCGACCCGCTCCAGCAGCTCCGGCTCGATTTCTGCATAGACGGCGAGCTGGCCGGCGTTGACGATCCCCATGTCGAGTCCCGCGCCGATGGCGTGGTAGAGGAACGACGCGTGCATCGCCTCGCGCACGGCGTCGTTGCCACGGAACGCGAACGAGAGGTTCGAGATCCCGCCCGAGACGAGCGCTCCGGGACACCTCTCCTTTATGCGCGGAATCGACTCGATGAATGCCTTCGCGAACCCCGCGTGCTCCTCGATCCCCGTAGCAACGGCGAGGACGTTCGGGTCGAGGATCACATCCTCGGGCGCGAACGGGCTCTGACCCGACGCGTCTGACCCCAGCCCGACCTCACTCGTGAGCAGGTCGTAAGCCCGCCCTAGAATCTCGACCTTCCGTTCGATGGACTCCGCCTGTCCTTGCTCGTCGAACGCCATGACGACTACCGCCGCGCCGTAGCGGCGGATCGTGCGCGCCTGCTCGAGAAACGGCCCCTCTCCCTCCTTGAGCGAGATCGAGTTGACGACGCCCTTCCCCTGAACGCACTTCAGCCCCGCTTCGAGCGCGCGGAACCGCGAGCTGTCGACCATGATCGGCAGGCGCGCCGCCTCGGGCTCCGTCGCGATCAGGTTGAGGAAGGTCGTCATCGCCTGCTCCGCGTCGAGCAGGTCAGCGTCCATGTTGACGTCCAGCAGGTTGGCCCCACCTCTCACCTGCTCGAGAGCCACGTCACCTGCACTCTGGAAGTCGTTCGCCTCGATGAGTCGCCGGAACTTCGCCGAGCCAGTCACGTTGGTCCGCTCTCCGACGACGACGAACCCGGTGTCCGGGCCGATCACGAAGGGGTCGAGGCCGGAGAAGCGCGGCAGCTTCGACGGACCGGGCACGCGACGCGGGGGTAGACCCGCCACCGCCCGCGCTATGGCGTGGGTGTGCTCGGGAGTCGTGCCACAGCAACCGCCGACGAGGTTCACGAGACCGTCCTCTGCAAACGCGCGCAGGAAGCGGCTCGTGTCCGCCGCCTGCTCGTCGTGGAGCCCGAGCTCGTTCGGAAGTCCCGCGTTGGGATGGCAGGACACATACGTCGAAGCGATGTTCGAGAGCCCCTCGAGAAACGGCCGCATCTCGGTTGCGCCCAGGGAGCAGTTGACGCCGACGATGAACGGCTCGGCGTGCTCGACCGAGATCCAGAACGCGTCCGAGGTCTGGCCGGAGAGGTTGCGCCCGCTCTTGTCGACTGCGGTGAACGAAAGCCAGAGCGGCAGCTCGGGCGCGACTTCGCGCGCTGCGACGATCGCGGCCTTGGCGTTCAGGGTGTCGAAGATGGTCTCGATCAGAAGGAGGTCGACACCGCCGTCGCGGAGCGCGGCGATCTGCTCCACATACGCCTCGCGCACCGCGTCGAACGTGACCGCGCGGTAGGCCGCGTCCTCGACCTTCGGAGATAGCGAGAGCGTCACATTGAGCGGACCGACGGAGCCTGCGACGAAGCGTGGCTTCTCGGGCGTTCGCGCAGTCCATTCGTCAGCGACCCGACGCGCAAGCCGCGCACCTTCGAGGCTCATCTCTGCGGCTGCGTCCTCGAGTGCGTAGTCGGCCTGTCCGATACGCGTAGCCGTGAACGTGTTGGTCGTCGTGATGTCCGCACCGGCGTCGAAGTACGAGTCGTGGATCTCGGCGACGACCTCGGGCCGCGTCAGGTTCAGGAGGTCGGGATCGCCCTTGACGTCGCGTGCGTGATCACGAAAGCGCTCGCCCCGGTACTCCTCCTCGGAGAACTCCCGACGATGGATGAGCACACCCCAGGCGCCGTCGAGGACGAGGATCCTCTCGGCGAGAAGCTGGCTTAGGTGTTCGCGGGTGTCCTTCACGAAAACGACTCCCGCCTAAAGAGGTCGGGAGCCGGGACGGCCCTCGGCTCTTTAGGCGTTTTTTATCCTGGTCGCCAAGCTGCCTTTCAAAGCTCTCCAGGTACCACTCAGGCTAGCGGAACCGCAAGGGTGGCCTTGTGACACTTTGTCACTTGGCGAGTCCCTGGCCGCTACAGGCTGTTGTCGACTACGTGCGCTCGTTCGGCTGTAGCGACGACGAGATCAGGAGGAGCAGACGCCCGCGCAAAGTAAACAGACGAGCTCTCACTATCCCGTGCTGGCGCCCGAACGCGAAGACGAAGCGATTGAAGAAACGGATGCTGCGTTTCGACGGATCCGCGAGCGCCTAACGGAAGAGTCGCCGGCATCCGAGAGGAAGTTCCGCCGGCGATTCACCCTTGCATCGGGGGCAAGCGCAGTCTTCTCGCTCGGGGTCTTGGCGCTTGACGTCCAGCTTCAGGTGGCGCAGCTGCCCGACTGGCTCGGACTCTGAGTTCCACCCCAGAGAAACGGCGCGTTAGTTCAGCGCCCGCTCGAACGCGCGCGCTCCTCGCCACGATCTTCGGCTACTCGGCGCCTGCCGGCGCCTTGGCTCGAGATCTGCTCCTCGTCAGCCTAGCCATCGGCTCGTACGGCTTCTCGCTGGCGCTTGAGGTCATACGTGTTGCCCGTCCATTCAGACGGGACAGAACCGCTTTTCCCGCCGCTGACAAATGCTACAAATGCCCGTCTGAAGTGCCAGGGTCCGACAACTCCGTGTGGGTCCGGACGGTGGTCGGCGTTAGGGAGGAGAGAGATGCGGAAAGTAGGGAGCGCGCTCGGCGTCTTGCTCATCGCGTCTGCGGTGGTCGCGGGAGCCACGCCCGGAGCCTCCACGGCGCCGGCTGCAGTACGGGCCTTCATCGTCCCGAAAGAGCAAACAGCGGTGCCACAAGGCGAGGCCTTCCGCTTCAGCGTCGCGCTTCGCAACACCAGCTCCCGGACCGTCAAGACCGATCTGGTGCTCAGCATCGCCGGACCCGGCGGCGATTCGGTTGCGTTCTTCCGTAAAGCGTTGATCGTCCCCGGCAAAGGGCGCGCGAACTCCGAGGTGTCCGTCACGCCGTCGCAGTGGTTCCGTCGCCTCGGAAAGTACCGGATCGTGCCGACCCAGCCGGGCGGAAAGCCGCTCACGTTCACCGTCACGAAGGCGACTGTTCCGGTCCCTGTCTTCGAGAACGTCACGTCTAACGCGGGGCTCTCGACCAGTGTGCCTCCGGCACAGTGCGGCATGTTCGCGAACGGAGCGGCCTGGGGCGACATCGACCAGGATCGCGACCTCGACCTCTTCCTCACCCGAATGGGAGAGCGCGCCCAACTCTTCGTCTCGAACGGTCGCGGGGGCTTCGTCGAGCAGGCCGGCGCGAGAGGAGCTGACGTGGCGGATGCTTTCGGGGCGGCGTTCGCCGACTACGACAACGATGGCGATGCCGACCTTTACGTCGCGCGGGACCGCACGGACGCGCTCCTCCGCAACGAGGGCAATGGGCGCTTTCGTGACGTCTCCAAGGCCGCAGGCATCTCCGACACGTACCTGGGAATGAGCGTGTCGTGGGGCGACTACGACAACGACGGATGGCTCGACATCTACGTGGCGAACTATGCGCACTGCATCGGCGAGCAGGCAGGTACTAGCAATGTCCCGTCAAGACTCAACTATCACCCCGACAGTCTGTACCGGAGCAACCACGACGGGACATTCTCCGACGTCACTGCGTTGCTCGAAAAGGATCCGACGACGACGGCAGACGGGGCGACGACGGGCGCCGGCTTCGTCGCAGCCTGGTTCGACTACAACGGCGATGGGCGTCTCGACATATACCTTGCGAACGACTTCATCGGCAGGGGACCCGACCACAACCGGCTTTGGCGGAACGACGGCCCGGCAGCAGACGGGAAGTGGACCTTTACCGACGTATCGAAGCAATCCGGGACGGCGTACCTGATGAACACGATGGGAATAGGGGTGGGAGACTTCGATCGCGACCTCAAGCTCGACGTAGCGCTCTCGAACATCGAGGCGAACCGCCTGCTTCACAACAAGGGTGCTTCGTTCAGCGACGTTGCCGGTGCGCTCGGCGTCGCCCGCCCGGCACAACGGGCCACATACAAGTCGGTGACCTGGGGCGTCTCGTTCCACGACCTCAACCTCGACGGCTGGGAGGACCTCTACTTCGCAGCCGGAAACATCCTCACGGAGTTGGGCCAGGTCGTCGGAATCCAACGCAACGAGGTGTTCGTCAACAGCGGGAACGGTAAGCCCTTCCGCGATTTGAGCGCTCCGAGTCGAGCAGATGACGGTGGCGACTCAAAAGGGGTCGCATTTGCCGACTACGACCGGGACGGCGACATGGACATGTTCGTCGTCAATCAGGGGGGTGCGCCCCGCCTGTACAGGAACGTCACCCCAATCGAGAATCGTCACTGGCTCGAGGTCGAGCTGACCGGTACCGCCTCCAACCGCGACGGCTGCGGAGCAAGGCTGATCGCAACCGTGGGAAGCGCGCGCCTGTTGCGCCAGGTCTTCTGTGGTTCCACGAGCGTCGGTTCCGGAAGCCAGAAGGCGGTTCACTTCGGCCTCGGAGAGGCGACCCGGGTAGACAGGCTCGCCATCCTCTGGCCCTCGGGCAAGCGACAGGAGCTGACGGCCGTCGAGGTCGATCGCCAACTCGCCGTCACCGAACCGGAAAGCTAACGAAAAGTGTTGACGATGCCACGCCTCGCGCTCGCCGCCCTAGCCGCCCTTCTAACCCTGGCGGTCGGGCCCGCGGCGCCCGCCTCGACGCAGTCAGGGCCGAAGCCATGGCATCTCAAGTCGGCGAGCCAGTTTCGCCTGCCGGCTCCTCCGGCAGCGTCTTCGGGCACAACCCGAGCAGAGCTGCGCGAGCTCGTGCGTCTCCAGCGGCGCCGATCGCCGGCTATGCGAGCGGCGATCAGCAGATGGAACGGCCGGTCGGCGGTGATTCCGTGGACCGAGGCCGCTTTGCGCATGATCGTCGACCACAGGCCACGACCGCCCTTCTCGGCTCGCGCCCTCGCGATGCTGGAGACCGGCATGTACGACGCATTGCTCGCCGCAAAAGACAGCCGGGCGGCCTACGCGAAGCAGACTCGGCCCTCGCCGGGCGTACTCGAACCGCGGCTCAAGCCGCTCCTTCGCGTGACGGGCTCGACGTACGCCGCTCAGGAGGCAGCGATCGCGGGCGCGGCCGAGCAAATTCTCGCCTACCTGTTCCCGAACGAGCCCCCTCGCACGTTCCGCGCTCTCGCCGACGAGGCGGTCAACTCGCGGCTGTGGGCGGGGGCCAACTACCGCAGCGACGTGACGCGCGCCCGCGCGCTCGGTCAACGCGTCGCGGAGCAGGTGCTCGAGCGCGCGAAAGCCGACGGAAGCACGAGCATCGGGACCTCGCATCCCGCTTTGTCAGGGGAGGCCTACTGGTCGCCCACGCCGCCCGCGTACGAGCCTCCTATCGGCGGTCCTGTCGGAACCTGGCGGCCGTGGCTCATGTCGAGCCCCGGTCAACTGCGCAGCGTGATCCCCGGACCATCGGCGTACGGGTCGCAGAAGTTCGTCGACCAGCTCCTCGAGGTGCTCAGGGTGAGCGAGACGCTTACGACCGAGCAGAGACAGACGGCATTCTTCTGGGACGACGGGCCGGGGACGTTCACGCCCGCCGGACACTGGTTCGAGATCGCGATCGACCTGGCGAAGTCATTCAAGGCGGGGAAGGAGCAAACCGCTCGCATATTCGCGTACCTCGGTGCGGTCGAGGGAGATGCTGCAATTGCGTCCTTCGAGGCCAAGTACTACTGGTGGAGCATCCGTCCGCTGACGGCGATGTGGCGCCTCTGCGATGTCCGCTCACGTCTGTGCACGGATGCGGAGGTTGCGGCCAATCCGACGCGCGCCCCGCTCAGAGACGTGTGGTTCCCGATCATCGGAACGCCCGCATTCCCTTCGTACCCCGGCGGCCACTCGACGTTCTCCGGTGGGGCGGGAAGGCTCCTTACTTACTTCTTCCCTGCAGCGGGCCAAGAGCTGAACAAGCTCGCGCAAGAGGCGGCCGACTCACGCCTCTACGGTGGCATCCACTTCGACGAGGACAACGACGCGGGTCTCGCACTCGGTAGGCGGATCGCCGACCTGGCGATCGCACGGGTGCGGTCCGAGCGCTAACGAGACCCCGAATGGCAAGAGGCGCGCTTCGTCGAGTGGTCCCGAGGGGCCGTACGCCGAGATTCGCGGTCCCGTTTGCTGAGGGCGCACTTCCCCTTGTCTACGAGTGGTCCTTGTCCCACCCACCAGGCCTCCCCGCCGAGTGCGCGGCGCCCGATCGCGTTCACGAGTTCCGACGGCGGGCGTGTCGGAATCCCGTAGCGCGTCTCGCTCGGGGCGTGCGGGATTCGTCCACGTGCGGCGGCCAGGAACGAGAGCAGAGCATTGGCATGGGTCATCCGCTCAACGGTGAACCCGGCGTGTTCGAGCACGCGCCGAAGCGTGCCGGCGTCGTAGGCGTGCCAGTCGTCGCGCTCGCATCGCAGACGGCGCGACCCGTTCGTCCGCATGAGCAGCACTCCACCGGGGACGAGGACGCGACGCAGCTCGTGCAGGCTCTCGGGCACCTCCGCTTCGGGCACGTGCTGGAGCACGTCGTTCGAGACGACTGACTAGCTCGAAGGACGCAGCGGAGAACGGAAGCTCGCGAAGCGGTGCGACCCTCAGATCGACCACGGGCACTCGCTCGCGCGCGAGCTCGATCGCGTCGCTGGCGATATCCACCCCGGCGGCGGCGGCGAATCGTCCTTCGTCGAGAAGGAAGCGCAGATACCCGCCTGTCCCGCAGCCCGCGTCGAGCAAGCGCCCACCCGCGTGCATCCGTGATCCGAGCAGCGCGGCCGAGATCGCCCACATCCCGCGATACCAGAAGTGCTTGGGCTCGGCTTCGTAGATGCGGCGGTAGTAATCCTCCGGAACTCCCGGTGCGAGCTGGCTCGTCATCGAACCGGAAGCTCTTCAGCCGGTCGTGCGGCCCGAGACAGACAGCTGGTTCTCGGCGTGCTTGATCCGTTGCTCGAGCTGCCAGCGGTCGGCCTGCGACTCGCCTGCGTCGACCTTCGCGAGCTCGGCTTCGGCCACCTCCAGCTGCGCACGCGCTCGCTCGTCGTCGATCTCCTTCACGCTCACGGCGTCGTCGACGAGTGCCAGGGCACGATCGAGCTCGACCTTGAAGAAGCCGGGGCCAGTCGCGAACTCGAGGATCTCGTTCGGGTTGAGATGGATGCGCGTCGAGCCGGCTTTGAGCGTCGCGACGAGCGGTGCATGCCGGGCGAGAACTCCGATCTCTCCCGCCGCGCCCGGAACGATGATCATCTCCGCCTCCCCGTCGAACGCCGCGCCGTCCGGCGTGACGAGCGAGACATCGAACTTAGGGTGCGACTCGGGCATTACCTCTGCGTCAGATCGGAATCCGCTAGCGCGGATTCCGATCGCGCATGAACCCCTGAAGGCGTCCGCTTCGCGGCCGCAATGTCAGCGATGATCACATCGATCTCCCTACGCCGCGACGGCCTCGGCCTGCCGCGCCTTGTCCACCGCATCGTCGATCGTGCCGACCATGTAGAACGCCGACTCCGGCAACTCGTCGTGCTCGCCGGAGATGATCGCCTGGAAGCTGCGGATCGTGTCCTCGAGCTTGACGTACTTGCCCGGCGTGCCGGTGAACTGCTCGGCGACGAAGTTGGGCTGCGAGAGGAAGCGCTCGATCCTGCGGGCTCTGGCGACGACGACTTTGTCCTCGTCCGTCAGCTCGTCCATGCCGAGGATGGCGATGATGTCCTGGAGGTCGGCGTAGCGCTGGAGGATCTGCTGCACGAGCGTCGCGACCTCGTAGTGATCGTCGGAGACGATTCCGGGCTGCAGCGCGCGTGACACCGACTTGAGCGGGTCGACCGCGGGATAGATGCCCTTCTCGACGATCGAGCGCTCGAGAACCACGGTGGAGTCGAGATGCGCGAACGTCGCCGCAGGTGCCGGGTCGGTCAGGTCGTCCGCGGGCACGTAGATGGCCTGCACCGAGGTCACGGAGCCTGTCCTCGTCGACGTTATGCGCTCCTGCAACTGCCCCATCTCGGTGGCGAGCGTCGGCTGGTAGCCGACGGCGCTCGGCATGCGCCCGAGCAGCGCCGATACCTCCGACCCAGCTTGGACGAAGCGGAAGATGTTGTCGATGAAGAGCAAGACGTCCTGGCCTTGATCGCGGAAGTACTCCGCCATGGTCAGGCCGGAGAGCGCGACGCGCAGCCGTGCGCCCGGCGGCTCGTTCATCTGCCCATAGACCAGGGCGACCTTGTCGATGACACCCGACTCGGTCATCTCGAGCCAGAGGTCGTTCCCCTCGCGCGTCCGCTCCCCCACGCCGGCGAACACGGAGACGCCGCCGTGCTGCAGGGCGACGTTGTGGATCAACTCCTGGATGAGGACGGTCTTGCCGGTGCCGGCGCCTCCGAAGAATCCGACCTTGCCGCCCTTTACGAACGGCGCGATCAAGTCGACCACCTTGATTCCAGTCTCGAACGTCTCGATCTTGGGAGAGAGATCGCGGAAGCTCGGAGGGTCGCGATGGATCGCCCAGCGCTCGGTGCCCTCGGGAGCCGGACCCTGCTCGTCGATCGGCTCGCCGATCACGTTCCAGAGGCGCCCGAGGGTGGCATCGCCCACCGGGACGGAGATCGGCCCCTCGGTGTCGACACAGAGCGCGCCGCGCGGCAGTCCGTCGGTCGAGTCCATCGCCACCGCGCGGACGCGATCGTCTCCGAGGTGTTGCTGCACCTCCGCGATCAGCATTCGCGTCGAGCCGTCCTGCTCGGCGATCTCGATCTCGAGCGCGGTGTAAATCTCGGGCAGGCGATCTGCGAACACGGCGTCGATGACGACGCCCTTGATCTCGACGATCCGGCCTGTGTTTCGGCCGTCGCGCTCCTGCGTGGTCTGCATTCGACTCCTCGGGATGCGGTTTCGGATGGAAATCCTCGGCGCGTACGCGCCCGGACGAGCGCCCGGAGTCTAGCCAACGGGCGACCTCGCGATGCGCGGACAAGAGCAGGCAACTAACCGCGAGGGCACCGAGACGTCTAGTTAAGGGTGCACATGGTTCCGACTCTGCCCGAGGTCTGCCATCGGACCCGCGAGCACGTCTCGCTGCGCCTCGACACGGAGCTCTCCGAGCTCGAGGAGGCGCTGGTGGCGGCTCATCTCCGACGGTGCACAGCCTGCTCGGCCTTCGCAATGGATCTCGAGACGATCACAGGCACACTGCGCGCAGCCCCGCTCGAAGAACCGACCTTTCAGTTTCAGCTTCCGCGTCGGCCCGCACGCTTCGGTGTGGCTCGCGCAGGCACCGCGGCCGCGGCAGCGGCCACCGTGGCGATCGCCGTTGGCGGGGTCGTCGGCCTTCACCCCTCGCCGCCCCAGATCTCGGCCTCCGACATCCAGAACGCGCGGGAGCGCATGACCCTGAAGGAACACCTGATGCGAGAGTTGGATAACACCACCGTTCGACCGGTTCAGCAAGTCCCTCGGGGTCTGGAGGCTGCCAAGGATGCGACGTGAATCCCACTCACGGCCCGGGATGACGGAGGTGTGCGATATGTGACGAACGGCAGTGATCGCTCGGGTTTGGGCTAACCCCAAAGACGCACATTTCCACCCCGAGGCGATAGTCGGCTAAAATAAGCGCCCGCTTCGCCGCCGCGGACGACCGCAGCGTGCAGAGCGAGGCGAACGTAATCACAAGGAGGGCTAGAGAATGCGAAAGAGAAAGAGATGGACCCTTTGGACTGGCGCAGCAGGGGCCATCGCCATCATCGTCGCCAGCGCCGCGGTTGGAGCTACAGGGGCTACGCAGCAGAGGGCCCAGAACCTGCGGGTCATCATCGCTAGCGAACCGCCGTCGCTCGACCCAGGCCTCGCTACCGACACGACGTCGGCGAGCATCCTCTCGAACCTCATGGAGTCGCTCATCACATTTGGCCCGCCGCCTCAGCTGAAGGCGGTACCCGGAGCGGCCCAGAGCTGGGTCGTAAAGGGCCCGAACGTCACGCTCAACCTCCGCAAGGACTTGAAGTGGACGAACGGGCAGGCCGTCACTGCCAAGGACTACGTGTACTCCTGGCTGCGGACGATCTCGCCTGAGATCGGAAGCGACTACGCCTACCAGTTCTTCGGCATCAAGGGTGCGGAGGCATACAACGCTTGCGATCCCAAGGCGGCGAACTGCAACGCTCTGCGGTCACAGGTCGGGGTCTCGGCCCCGAGCAAGTTCGTGCTCAAGGTGCAGTTGAAGGCGCCCCAGGCGTGGTTCATCCAGCAGCTGAACCACCAGTCGTTCAACGCCGTGCACAAGGCAACGGTCGAGAAGTTCGGAGACAAGTGGACCGAGCCGGGGAACATCCAGACCTACGGTGCCTACAAGCTGACGTCCTGGAAGCACGACGCCTCCCTGACGCTGACCAAGGAGCCGAGGTGGCATGGCGCCAAGTCCGTCAAGGTGAACAAGGTGACGCTCATTATCATCACCGACGCCGTGACGGCCGAGAACGCGTACAAAGCGGGCAACGCCGACGCCAACGAGACGGATCTGGCGGGGGCCAGCGTCCCCAGTTGGGTGAAGAACCCGGAGTACAAGACGAACGGGACGATCGGCACCTACTACTACGGGTTCAACGTCAAGAACATCCCCGACGTGAACCAGCGCCGTGCGATGGCCTTCGCAATCGACCGCAAGGCGATCATCAAGTTCGTCACCAAGGGCGGCCAGTTCCCGGCCAAGGGCTTCACGCCGAACAGGGCCCCTGGTAGCAAGGAGATCCTCAAGAACGCCACCATGCCCGCCAGTGCGAAGCTGGCTCAGGCCAAGGCGTTCATGGCCAAGGTCAAGAACCCGAAGAGGAACATCAACCTCTACTTCAACACGTGACGGGTCACGCTTCGATCGCCACGGCGGTCCAGGCGTTCTGGAAGGAGCTCGGGATCACCACCACCCTCAAGAACATGGAGTTCGGGCAGTACCTCCAGTTCCTGGGGCCGCCGCCGAACTCGGACGTCGACGTCTATCGGAACGGCTGGATCTACGACTACCCCGACGCCTACAACGGGTTCGAGCTGTGGAAGTGCGACTCGGGGAACAACAACACCAACTGGTGCAACAAGAAGTACGACGCGATCGTCGACAAGGCGGCAAGGACGCCGAACGACGACGCTCGCATCAAGCTGTACCAGCAGGCGGAGACTATCCTCACCGGCCCGAACGGCCAGCTGCCGATCATGCCGATCTACTGGTACGTCTTCCATTCCCTGGTCAAGCCGTACGTGCAGGGATACGAGACCAGCCTCACCGACTCGGTCAACTACGGGGGAGTGTCGCTCAAGTAGGCGGAAAGTCATCTCGACGGGTACGGACAGGGCGCGGCCAGCGCCCTGTCCGTACGCTTAGGAAAGGAGCGCGCCCGTCGATGCCAAGGTTCTAGCCAATGCTCAAGTTTGTAGTCAGACGCGTGCTGTGGACGATCCCGGTTCTCCTTCTCGTCATCTTCATGACGTTCGTCATGATGCGGCAGATCGAGGGCAACCCGTTCCGGACGACCGAGCGCGCCGTCCCCGAATCGGTCCAGCTAAACCTCGAGCGTAAGTTCCACCTCGACCAGCCCTGGTACGGGCAGTACTTCTACTACGTGAAGGGCGTGTTCACGCTCGACCTCGGCCCCTCCCTCGTGCAGCGAAGCCAGACGGTGAACGACATCATCAAGCAGCACTTCCCCGTCTCGATCCAGCTCGGTCTGCTGGCGCTGCTGTTCGCCGTGGTCGTCGGCGTTCCGCTCGGGATCCTGGCGGCGCTCAAGCAGAACTCGGTCTTCGACTATGCGGCGATGGGCTTCGCAAACATCGGCTTCGCGGTCCCGAGCTTTCTGGTAGCGACCCTGTTCATCTACTTCTTCGCCCTTCGGCTCAAGGACTACACGGGATTACCAACCAACGGGTGGAACGGCCCGAGCTCGTGGGTGCTGCCCGCAATCGCGCTCGGCATCTTCCCGATGACCTACTTCGCCCGCCTCGTCCGCGGCTCGATGCTCGAGACGCTGCAGCAGGACTACATCCGCACTGCGAAGGCCAAGGGCCTGCGCTGGCGAGTCGTCGTCTTGAAGCATGTGCTCCGCAACTCCCTTATCCCGGCCGTCACCGCTACCGGTCCCCTGCTCGGCTACCTCATCACCGGATCGTTCATCATCGAGACGATCTTCGGCATTCCCGGCATCGGCAAGTACTACGTCACCGCGGTGACGGGCCGCGATTACTCCGTCGTAATGGGGATCACGGTTCTGCTCTCCGTCATCATCATCGTCGCCAACCTCGTCGTCGACATCGCCTATGGCTTCCTCGATCCGCGTACGCGGGATGTGCGGACCTGATGGCCACCGATCAGCGAGAGGCCGCGTTCGAGGCTACGCATCGTCGAAGGGCCGAGTTCGAGGAGACCCTTACCCGCACCGCCGAGGCGCGCGGAGTCGAGGCCGGGTCGGCGCTCGGCCGTGCGTCGCTCTGGAAAGACGCTTACTACCGGTTCGTCGCCAACCGGGCTTCCATCGTCGCCTCCATCGCGTTCCTCCTCCTGCTCGCCTACGTGGTCTTCGTGCCGATCTTCAGCAGGTATGACCCGTACGCCGTCGACTTCGCCCAGGCCTATCAGCCGCCGAGTCTGGAGCATTTCTTCGGGACCGACCAGTTCGGGCGCGACCTGTTTCTCCGCACGGCGCTCGGGGGTCGCGTGTCCTTCGCAATCGGCTTCGCCGCAACGTTCGCGATCATGATCGTCGGGATCACCTACGGCGCGGTCTCGGGCTTCGTCGGCGGCCAGCTCGACAACGCGCTCATGCGCTTCCTCGACGCGCTCTACGGCCTCCCCTACCTGCCGTTCGCCATCATCACGCTCGCGATCTTCGGGACGGTCAACTTCTGGACGATGGTCGTCGCGCTGACGATCGCCTCGTGGTTCACGACCGCGCGGGTGATGCGCGGCCAGATCATCACGCTCAAGGAGAACGACTACGTGCGCGCCGCCTATGCGGTCGGGGCGCCCCGGCGCCGAATCCTGTTCCGCCATCTGCTCGTGAACACGCTCGGGGTGATCATCGTGTTCGTCTTCCTCGAGCTGCCGGGTGTGATCCTCGGCGAGGCCTTCCTCTCCTTCATCGGGCTCGGGATCAGTCCGCCGAAGGCATCCTGGGGCACGCTTGCCAGCGAGGGCTACACCGAGTATCAGGCGCACCCGTACATCATCGTGATCCCCAGCCTCATGATCGCCTGGCTCATCCTCAGCGCCTTTTTCATCGCGGACGGCCTCCGCGACGCGCTCGATCCACGGATGAAGGAGACCAACTGAGGATGGCGCTGCTCGAAGTCTCGGACCTCTATACGTACTTCAAGACCCGCGAGGGGGAAGTGCACGCGGTCGACGGGGTCTCTTTCACGGTCGAGGAGGGGAAGGTGCTCGGGATCGTGGGCGAGTCGGGGTGTGGCAAGTCGGTGACCGCGCTCTCGATCATGGGGCTCGTGCAGAATCCGGGACGCGTTGTCTCCGGCTCGGTCCGCTTCGACGGCCGGGAACTGACCGGTCTCAAGGAGCGCGAGCTCGAGGACGTGCGTGGTCGGAGCATCGGGATGATCTTCCAGGACCCGATGACCTCACTCAACCCGGTGCTGACGATCGGGACCCAGATTACCGAGACGCTCCGCCGCCACTTGGACATGTCGAGCGACCAAGCGAACAAGCGCGCGATCGAGTTGCTCGAGGAGGTACACATCCCCGACGCAGCTCGGCGCCTATCGGACTACCCACACCGCTTCTCGGGCGGGATGCGACAGCGGGTGATGATCGCGATCGCCATCTCCTGCAACCCGCGGCTGCTGATCGCCGACGAGCCGACGACGGCGCTCGACGTCACCGTGCAGGCAGGCGTGCTCGATCTCCTGGACGAGCTGCGCGTGCAGCACAACATGACGATGATGATGATCTCGCACAACATGGGCGTCGTCGCCGAGACCGCGGACGACATCCTCGTCATGTACGCCGGCCAGGTGGTCGAGCAAGCCACAGTGATCGACCTCTTCGACCGGCCGGAGCACCCTTACACGGAGGCCCTGCTCGCCTCGCTCCCGCATCTGGAGGGCGAAGACGTGCGCAACGGCCGTCTCCGGTCGATTCCCGGCCGCCCACCCGACCTGCTCGTGCCGCCGGAGGCCTGCCGCTTCGGGCCGCGCTGCCCGCATGCCGGAACGGACGACTGCACTGTCGTGCCTCCTGAGCTGCGTGAGGTTCGCCCGGGCCACTGGGTCCGCTCCGCGCACCCCGCCTCGGAGCGCGCCGCCACGGCGGTGGGAGCGCGATGACCGGGCTCGAGCTGGAGGGCTCCGCGAGCCGGAACGGCGAGCCGCTCCTCGTCGTCGAGAATCTGAAGAAGTACTTCCCCATCAAGGGGGGCCTCCTTTTCGACCGGACCGTCGACCACGTAAGAGCGGTGGACGACGTCTCCTTCGAGATCCGCCAGGGCGAGACGCTGGGGCTCGTCGGAGAGTCCGGGTCCGGGAAGTCGACGACCGGCTACTGCGTTCTCGAGCTCCTGAAGCCGACCTCGGGCTCGGTCCGCTTCGACGGCCAGGAGCTGACGACGATGCCTCGTAACGAGCTGCGCAGGATGCGCCGCGAGATGCAGATCGTCTTCCAGGATCCGTACTCCTCCCTCAATCCGCGGATGACGATCGGCGATATCGTCGGGGAGCCGCTTCTCGTTCACAAGATCGGCGACCGGAAGCGAAGGCGCAGGACGGTCGAGGAGCTGCTCGAGGTCGTCGGCTTCAACCCCGACTTCGTCAACCGTTACCCGCACGAGTTCTCAGGTGGCCAGCGTCAGCGCATCGGCGTCGCTCGCGCGCTCGCACTGAATCCACGGCTCATCGTCTGCGACGAGCCGGTCTCTGCGCTCGACGTCTCCGTTCAGGCGCAGATCCTCAACCTGCTCAAGGATCTTCAGCAGGCGTTCGGCCTCACGTACCTGTTCATCGCCCACGATCTCGCCGTCGTGCGGGAGATGAGCGACCAGATCGCGGTCATGAACCGCGGCAAGATCGTCGAGGCGGGTTCGGCCGACCAGGTGTACACCAACCCACGCGACGACTACACGAAGGCTCTCCTCGCCGCGGTGCCGGTCCCCGATCCCCGCCGGATGCGCGAGCGCAAGGCCGAGCGCCGCAGACACAAGCACGCACTCGCCGAAGCGCTCTGAGCATCGCCGGCGGTCCGCCGGCGAGTCCTGTTCGCAGCGGTGCAAGGTCGCTGCGCAGGCGATCCGTGGAGACTGGTCGATGCCGACGGCCGATCTCGACCACCGTGGTTCAGATGCTCGATCTAGTGACGTTCCAGGGGCCCGACCTGGATTCCCTTCCGGAGGAGACCGGCCAGCGCGAGGTTCACCTTGCCCCAGCTTTCGAAGCTCAACCCGCGAGTGCCTAGGAGGAGATCCCCGAAGCCGGGCTCCCGGATTTGGTCGGCGGTTGCCTGGACGTCGAAAGCGAGCTGCCGCAGGGAATCGACGAGGTTCCCCGCCTCACTCTCGTACGCCTTCGGGGTACCGACGTCGTCGAGGTCGCCGGCGGCGGCGTCGATCGTGTCCGCCGCCTCGTCCATGCGCCCGAGCAGCTCGTCCCGGGACTGCGCCCGCGTGATCCTCTCCAGAGCGAAGTCGACGCGGTCACGGGTCGTGACGATCGACTGCTCGAACTCTTGGACCGACGGCATGCTGTTGTCGCCGCAACCGAAGGCGAACGTGGCGACCGAGAGGAGCACGGGGAGGAGAAGCAGGCGGGGCATCTCGAGGCGGTTTCCCGGAAGGTCGGCGAGCCGGGGCGCCTTACCGCTCCGGCGAGATCGGGCTGCCGGGGTGCGCCGACCCGCTGTCGCGTGGGGCGCTCTCGACGAGGCTGAAGGGCCTGATCACTTCGGCGAAGTGACAGGCGACTGGGTGGTCCCCGCCCGCGCGTGGGAGCAAGGCGGGCTCCTCTTGGGCGCAGATCTCCTGCGCCTTCCAGCAGCGCGTCCGGAACCGGCACCCCGAGGGAGGGTTCTCCGGGCTGGGGACTTCACCCTTGAGCACGATGCGCGTGCGACGACCCCGGAGGTCTGGCGACTCGATCGGAACGGCGGAGAGCAGCGCCTGCGTGTACGGGTGCATGGGCGCCTCGTAGATCTGGTTGCGTGTTCCCACTTCAACGATCTTTCCGAGGTACATCACCGAAACCCGATCGGAGACGTGACGCACGACTGAGAGGTCGTGGGCGATGAAGAGATAGGTGAGCCCGAACTCTTTCTGGAGCTGTGCGAGGAGGTTCACCACCTGAGCCTGGATCGAGACATCCAGTGCTGATACGGGCTCGTCGAGCACGACCAGCTTCGGTCTGAGGGCTAGAGCGCGCGCGACACCGATCCGCTGTCGCTGACCGCCCGAGAACTCGTGAGGGAAACGATTGGCGTGCTCCGCGCTCAGGCCGACCGTTGTCAGGAGCTCCTCGACCCGTCTTCTGCCGTCACCGCCGTGGTACAGACCGTGTATGCGGAGCGGCTCGGCAACGATCTCGCGAACCGTCATCCGTGGGTTCAACGACGCGTACGGATCCTGGAAAACGATCTGCAGGTCCCGCCGGACGGGCCGCATCTGCCGCCGCTTCAGCGCGGTGATGTCGCGGCCTTCGAAGATGATCCTGCCCGCGGTGGGCTCCACCAGCTTCATGATCGTGCGCCCGAGCGTCGTTTTCCCGCAGCCGGATTCGCCGACGACTCCGAGCGTCTCACCGTTGCGAACTGTGAGATCGACCCCGTCCACGGCCCTGATTTGACCGACCGTATGTTTGAAGACGCCCGCCTTGATCGGGAAGTGCTTCACGAGCCCCTCGACGCGCAGGATCTCATCGCCGTTCGCCGACATCGCGCGCGTGGCGGCGATAGCCGCCTGCGCCTCGCTCATGAGACTGCCCCGACGCGGACTCGAGCGGACTCGAGCTCCTCGGCGAAGTGGCATGCGGACCAGTGATCCACACTCTCTCCGATGGCGCGCAGCTCCGGCACATCGGTCCTGCAGATCGTGCGGCCCTGCGACTGCGCACAGCGGGGATGAAAGGCGCAGCCCGGCGGCGGAGTGATCAGGCTGGGCGGCTGACCCGGGATCGGCTCGAGCCACTCCTTGTCCGCGTCGAGCCGGGCGAGGCTGTTTAGCAGCCCGACGGTGTACGGGTGGCGGGGCGCAGTTGAAGATCGAGAAGACGTCACCGAGCTCGACGACTCTTCCTGCGTACATCACGACGACGCGGTCGGCGAGCTCGGCGATCAGGCCTAGGTCGTGTGTGATCAAGACGATCGCCGCTTGCGTCTCCCGCTGGGCGGCTTTCAGCACCTCCACGATCTGGGCTTGAATCGTCACGTCGAGCGCGGTCGTCGGCTCGTCGGCGACGAGGATGGTCGGATCGTTCGCGATCGCCATCGCGATCATCGCTCGCTGACGCATGCCGCCGGAAAACTCGTGAGGGAACTGGTCGACGCGTCGCTCGGCGAAGGGAACGCCCACGAGCTCGAGCAGCTCGATAGTGCGCTTCCGCGCAGCGTTGCCGTTCGTCCCCGGGTTGTGCACCTTGATCGCCTCGGAGATCTGGTCGCCGATCGTGAGCACCGGGTTCAGGGCTGTCATCGGGTCCTGGAAGATCATCGCGATCGGCCCGCCGCGGATCTTCCGGAGCCTGTCGTGCGGCAGCTTCAGCAGGTCCTCGCTCCTGAAGATCGCCTCTCCGCTGACGATCCGACCCGGTGGCACGCGGATAAGCCCGAGCACCGAGAGCATCGACACGCTCTTCCCGGAGCCCGACTCACCGACTACCCCGAGCACTTCCCCCGGTTGCAGGTCGTAGCTGAGGTTCGCGACGGCGTGCACCACCCCGTCCTCGGTATCGAACTCCACGGTCAGGTCGCGGATCGTGAGGATCGGCTCAGAGCTCATTTCAGGGTGACTGCCTCTCGAGAGGCCAAGCGCTGCCTATCCACGCGGTGGTCGCTCTGAAGGGAGCTCTTATCCACGGACTCTCCCCTGCGTGGGATCGAGCGCGTCGCGGAGGCCATCGCCGACGAAATTGATGCAAAGAGCGATTGTCACGATCACCAGCCCTGGAAAGGTGACGAGCCACCAGAGCTCGAACCCCTCGCTCTGCCCCTCCGAGATGAGCTTCCCGAGCGCCGCGTTCGGCGGCTGAATCCCGAAGCCCAGGAAGGAGAGCGCAGCCTCGACAAGGATCGCGGACGCGACGACCAGCGTCGTGTTGACGATGATCGGACCGGCGCAGTTCGGCAGCATGTGACGCACGATGATGCGGAGATCGCTCGCTCCAGCCGCCTTCGCCGCCTCGACGAACTCCTTCTCCCGCAGCGAGAGGAAGAGGCCGCGAACGATTCGCGCAACCGCCGTCCAGAAGAGGAAGGCAAGGATAAGGCCGATCTTCAGCGGATCCCCGGAGCCGAAGAAGACGGAAGCGGTCAGCAGGACAGCAAGCCCCGGGAGAGTGAGGACGAGGTCGGTGAGGCGCATGAGCAGGTTGTCCACGTGGCCGCCGTAGTAGCCAGCCAAGGCACCGACAGCCGTGCCGAGGGCCGTCGAAACAAGCGCGACGAAGACCGCGACCCAGAGCGACGTCCGAATCCCGAAGATGACGCGGCTGAGATAGTCACGCCCGAGCTGGTCGGTGCCGAAGAGGTGCCAATCCTCGAGCGTCGGGCTCCGAGTGGTGTTATCGAGGTCGAGCTCGTCGTAGCCGTAGGGAGCGAGCTGGGGCGCGAAGACCCCGACGAGCGCGATCAGGACGAGAACGATGAGACTCGCCACCGCGAGACGGTGGCGGAAGAAGCGCATGCGCGCGTATGTCCACTGGCTCCGCGCCTTCACCTCGACGCCCGACTCGTAGGTCAACGAGAGGTCGGGTGCGCCCGCCCCGACCGGCTCCTGCCGCCCGGTCAGACCGCCAGTAGCAGGCGGAAGGTGGTCAGTCATAGCGCACCCGCGGGTCGAGATACGCGTAGGCGACGTCGGCGAGGAGGTTGAAGATGATGATCATCGTCGCCGTGACCATCAACCAGGCCATCACCGGGTACGGGTCGTTCGAGAGCAGGGCGTTGTAGAAGTAGAGGCCCATGCCGTCGAGCGAGAAGACCGTCTCGGTGACGATGACGCCGCCGAGCAGCGTTCCGAAGTTCAGCGCGACGAGCGTCACGAGCGGGATGAGAGCGTTGCGGAAAGCGTGCTTCATCGTCACCCGACTCTCGGAGAGACCCTTCGCACGCGCGGTTCGCACGTAGTCCGCGTTGACCACCTCGAGCATCGAGGCACGCATGTAACGCGAATAGCTGGCGACGCTGGCGACCATCAGCACGATGACGGGCAGCACGAGGTGATGGGCGCGATCGAGGGCGAAGTGGAGTCCGCTTCCGGGATCGACCGAGTTCAGGCTCGCGATAGGGAAGATCCGGTGACCGGTCGTCGTGTAGATCTGCACGACCGCGACCTGCAACATGAGCGCCAGCCAGAAGACCGGCGTCGCGAGCCCGAGGAAGCTGAACGTCGTCGCGGTGTAGTCGAAGGCGGAGTACTGGCGCAGAGCCGAGTACACGCCGATTCCGACTGCGATCAGGATGGCGAGAAGCTCGGCGACAAGGACGAGCTGAAGCGTGTTCTTCATCACCCGCCAGAGGTCGGGCAGGATCGGCCGGTCGCCGAGCAAGGTCGTACCGAACTCGTTCGTCACCGCGTCCTTCACCCAGTACCAGTACCGGACGGGGATCGGGTCGTCGAGGTGCTTCTGGTCGATGACGTTCTGGCGAGACTGCTGGGAGAGATTCGGGATGATGTTCAGCTGCGCGAGCGGGTCGCCGGAGACCGAGACGAACGTGAAGAGAATGAAGCTGGCCGCGACGAGGACGACGACGCTATAGAGAAGCCTGCGAACGACGTAGCTCAGCACGTTTCCACGTCCCGAATCTTAGAAGGCAGTCCCGCGCCCGCGGATCGCGCGAACGGGACGAGTAGTCCACGCGGTGTCCGACAAATCGCGCTATTTCAATTGCCAGGTGACCACGTTCCAGGGCGTGCCTTCACTCGTCGTGTTCAAGACCGGGCCCGAGATGCCGCCGGCGGTTACGACGAACTTCGGACGCACGTACATCGGGATCGACGGCAGGTCGTTTGCAAGCTGCGCGTCTCCCTGGTTCAGGAGTGCGTTTCGCTTCGCGGTGTCGAGCTCGCGCGACGCCGCGTTGAAAAGGGCCGTCGCCTTGGGCTTGCAGTAGTTGCCGTAGTTCTGGTCGCCCCTCTGGTTCGGGCACGAGTAAAGCGTGTTGCTCGTGATCTTCGAGTCTGGACCACCGCCGTACGTGAACATGATCAGGTCCCAGTCACCTGACGGAAGCGTAGATCCGAAGAGGACTCCGGCCGTCTGGAACCGCGGGAGGAGCTCGATGCCGACGCTCTTGAGCATGCTCTGGATGATCTCGAACGTCAGCAAACGGAGCTGGTTGCCCGTGGTCGTGAAGAAACGGAACGACAGCCTGCCGACGCCCGGGCACGAGAAGATGTCGGAGTTGCCCGCGCTCGGCGTGCTTGGCCCGCCCGTGCAGCCCTTCCCCTTCAGGATGCTGAGGACCTTGTTCGGACTGAAGGCCCACTTCTTGAAGTGCGGCTGGTACGTCCCCTTCTCGAACGTCTTGAAGACGAGGTTGTCCAGCTTTGGCAAGCCGGGCGCAAGCTTTTCGTACAGCGTGCGTGCGACCTGTGTCCGGTTGATCCCCGTGATCAACGCTTGCCGGACATAGGGCTGCTTCAGGGCCGGATGGCCCCGAGGTCCGAACTGGATGTCGATGTGCTCGAAGGCGTACTCAGGTGCTTTCTGGACCTTGAACTCCTTGTCGTCCAGGAAGTCGGCTATCTGGAGCTGCGGCTGCGGCTCCATCACCTGCCCCTCGCCTGCTTTCATGGCCTGGAAGCGAGCGTTCGTGTCCAAGATGTAGCGAAACACGACCCGGTCGAGCTTCATCGCCGGCCCGACTTTGTACCGAGGGTTCCTGACGACGGTGAGCTGAACGCCCCTCTGCCAGCTCTGGAACTTCCACGGCCCACTGGAGACCGGGATCGAGTCGTTGAACATCTGGTTCATGTTCTTGCCGCGGATGATGTGCGCGGCGTAGACGCCGCCGGACACCAGCGTCTCCCAGGCTGCGAACGGCGTTTTGAAGATGATCGTCCCTGCCTTGCCCTGGCAGTTGACGGACTTGATGTCCTGATAGCCCGCTCGGCTGGCGACGTTGAACTGCGGGTTCACGAACACCCGGTACGTCGCCTTCCAGTCCTCGCACGTTACGGGCTTTCCGTCACTCCAGACCGCGGACTCCTTGTACTTGAAGGAGACGGTCTGCGGGCTTTTCTTGACAAGCTTCGGCTTGCTCTCGAGGAGTCGTAGTTGGAGGGTCGCAGACTTGTCGTAGATCTGACCGCCGTACCAGATGTTGTTGGTGACGAGACCGGTCGCCAGGAGATTGTTATCGAGCCAGTTACCCCTGAGGCTGGGGGGCTCCTGTTCGTGGATGAAAACGACCGTTCCGGCGGACATGCGCTCCGGCTCGGCCGTCGCGGCGGGGCCGACGACGAGGCTCCCGACGATCGCGAGCGCCACAGTCAACAGCAGTAGTGAACGTTTACGCAAGTACTCGCTGCATCCACGCCGCGGTCACGTGCAGGATCATACGTGTGTGACGTATTGGATCGACTTTCGTTAGAACTTCTTTCAGAATGGTCGCCCGTCGCGAGGCGGATGATGGACGCCGTGAGGCAAGGACGCAGGGAGTGCCAATATTCTTGAATATTGGCGCGACCGAGGACGCCGCATCACGTCGTCCAGCGCCGCATCGCGACATGGCCGCTCATTCTGAATGGAGTTCTTAGGAGGGGTGCATGCGAATCCCGGGCAGTGACAAGAAGGGGCGACATACCAAGTCTTTCCTTGCAGACGACGCTTCACAACCCACGGATGAGGCGTCAGCACTCGTCGACCGCGCTCTGGGCGTCGAGTGGTACGAGCGGGTCGGGAACGAAGTCGACTTCGCCGCGTCAGCGCTCTGCCGCCTGCGGCGCGCGCGGGCCGGCGAGAAAGGTGGCCCTCTGCACGGCGACGAGGCCGTCCGCGCAGCACTCGTTCTAGCCAACCCGGAGGCGCTCGTCTGGTTCGCGAGCCGGGCGATCTCGTACATGGACGAGACCGGCTTTCCCGAAGCAGTAGAGCCTTGGTTCGCCGAGACCCGGGGCGCCTGAAGTTCCTTCCGCGGGCTCGAGCTCAGAGCACGAACGTCCCGCCATGCGGATGCTGAGGAACGACAGCGGGGACTGCGACGCCAAGCGGAACGACGACGTCGGCAGGCGGTAGCTCCCCGGGCGAGAACTCATGCTCGCCGTGGAACCAGACCGCTCCCGACGAGGGCGCGAGGATGCCGTTTGCGACACCGGGTAGCTCCTCCTCGATGAGCAGCCCGACCGGCTTGACGTCGTCGAGCGGCGCACGCACAACGTGACCCGCGCCGAGGACTGCCAGCATCGGCGAGTCCCGGCGACGGCCTGCCAGCAACCGCCGCGTCATTCCTAGCTCGCGTTCCGACCCCTCCGACCCGGCGCGGTCGAGCAGGACGATCCGATCGAGTCTGGTCGCCCAGGTGCTCGAGCAGTCGCACGTGTCCGGCCGTGAAGCGGCCATCGCCGGAGAAGACCTCGGCCGACGGCGGCAGCCTCCACAGCGCGTCGGAAGCGACGGTGCCGGTCGAGAGCACCGACTGCACGACATCGTCGAGCTCATCGTGCGACCACTCGAACGCGAGCGTGCGAACACCGAGACGCTGCGCGAGCCCGAGGATTGCGAGCGGGCTCTGCGCGACGCCGTGCGTCTCGCCGAGCAGGAAGAGACCCGTCCGATCGAGCGAAGCGGCCGCCACGGCGAGGGCCTCGGCGGGCGGCGCGAGATCTGTCAGCCGGTAGTCAGACACCGCGCGCTCGAATGCCGTACGCCCGGTCGTCATTCGGACAGGTCCGTATGGTTCAGAGCCCTGTATGGGCCAGCGCCTGAGCAATGGGAAAACCACCGTGGCCGGGCACTAGTGGTCTCTCCGGGAAGTCCGGTGCCCATTCGCCGGCGAGAACCGAGCAGGCCTAGGACGCAGGGAGGCCGCATACCAAAAGGTATGTGGCCGACTGAGGACGACGGCATGCGAAGTGTTCGCAGCCGCGCGAAGGGGTGGCGTACTTCCCGGAGAGACCACTAGCGGTCCCTGCGCCAGAGCAGGAGGGCGAGGGGCAGGAAGGCGGCGGCCGCCAGGTACGGAGCGAGCGCGAGCGGTTGCCGGCGGTCGTCCTTCTCGACGCGGGTCGGCCCACTGCCGAGCACCTCGCGAGCCCTCCCCACGGCGGCTCCGACGTTGCTCTCGTCGTAGACCCTGCCCTGAGTCGCCGCCGCCAGTCCGTCGAGTATGGAACGCGCCGCCGGGTTGGCCCGGTAAGGCTCGGGTGTGCCAGCGGTGAAGACTCGTTCGTTTGCCGCCCAGAACTGGAGGTAGACGGTCTCGATGCCCGCTTCTCGAAGGCTTCGTCCAACGGCCGACGCGGAGACGCGCGAGCTCTCGCCGTCGGTGAGCACGACGAGAAGCCGATGGCCGTCACCGCGTGAGTAGAAGCGCTGGGTCGCGACGGCGGCGAGCGACGCGAGGCTCGTCGCATTCCTGAGGGTGCCCTGTACAGGCGCGATGAAGCTAAAGCCCGGTGGGGGCCGCTCGATGTCGATCGCACGCTCGAGCGTCGCACGGAAGACGTCTTCGTCTGCACTCGGAAACAGGTGTGGCAGCACCCTGTTCGTCAACGAGGCGATGCCGACCGGCACGCCCGGCAGCGAGGCACGCAGCCGGGCAGCTGCCGCCTTGGCTCGCTCGAGCCGCCCCGGCGCGGCGGGGCTTCGCCGCGCGAGCATGGAGCGCGAGACGTCGATGACCATGAGCACCTCTGCGTCGGAGCGGACGTGGCGTGTCGTCGTGCGCTGGAGCACGGGCTGTGTCGCCGCGAGGCCCAGTAGTCCTGCTACTGCGAGAAGCGCGATGATGGGTACGAGACGCAGGCGCGTGGTCAGCCCGGGAAGGCCGAGAGCCTGCCGCATGCGAGCCGCGCGTCTCGAGACGCCGAGGAACGCCGCCAAGGGAACGAGCACGACAAGGGCGAGAAGCCCGGCTGGAGGAGTCAAGAACTCGATGGTCACCGGCGCCCGTTGCCCTGCACGGCGTTGCGAGTGGTCTCTCCGGGAAGTCCGGTGCCCATTCGTCGGCGAGAACCGAGCAGACCTAGGACGCAGGGAGGCTCATATTCAAGAACATTGGCCCGACTGAGGACGACGGCATGCGAAGTGTTCGCAGCGGCGCGAAGGGGTGCCGTACTTCCCGGAGAGACCACTAGTTCTAGTAGCCACTGCCGGAAGAACCGGTAGCGGCGCCCGTGGTGGAGCCGGCTCCTGAGGGGTTGGGCGCTGCCCCTCCCGTTGCGGACAGGCCTCCGCGGCGTTGCAGCAGCGCATACTCGAGGTTGAACTTGGCCTCGTGGTTATCAGGATCGAGCGCGATCGCCTCCTGCAGGTTCGCGACGGCGGCCTTCAGGGCCGTTGCCTGCTCCTCGGCATCCGCGACAGGTGTGGCGAGGTGGAACACGCCGAGGAGGGCCATCGCTCTCGAGCGCCGCGTGGGATCGCCACCGCCCGCTGCGATCGCCTCGAGTCGCACCTCTGCCTCCGCGCGTTGGAGCACCAGCTTCGTGTCGGGAGTCCCTGTGTCTTCGAGCCTCGCGAGGCGAAGCGCACGCACCGCTCGTCGGAATGCCAGATCGTCGTCGACGCCGAGGATGGTCCGCGCTGCTCCGAGCGGAACGAGCGGCCCGGAATTCCACAGGTCGGCGCCCGGAGCCTCTTGGTACCGAACGTCGTCTGCGCGCAGGGCATGGCGCCAGCGCAAGGCATCGGCCGCAAGCAGCGTTAGAAATGCGGCCAGCGCAACGCAGACAACGGCGCCGATGACGAGTCCGGCTCGCCTCACGCGTGCTTCTTTCGCGTCCGCGGCAGGCCGAGGCGACCCGCGAAGCGCTCGTGGGCGGCGAGCACGGCGAGGAGGGACCCGCCGAGGATGAGGAAGCCGGCCGGGAGGTTCACCCGGGTCCTGGTCCACACCCGCTGCGGATCTCGCAGCTGCGACGGCTCGATCAGAGCGCTCTTGCCGAGCACTCCCTCGAAGATCGTGCGGCCGGCCTTCAACGGCGAGAGAGCGACGACCCGAATGGCGATGGACTGCCGGCGCAGCTCGTGGAGCGTGCGAGCAAGCTGCGGCTCATCCTCGGGTGCAGTAACGAAGTCGCTGAGGAGCAGTATGGAGCCGTTCTTCACCCTGTCGCGGACGAGTATGTCCCGCGCGAGCTCGAGCGCCGAGGAGATCCGCGTCCCTGCCCGGAAGGTCTGGGACCACGGATTCACCGGCAGCCCCGCGTCGTTGAGAGTCTCGCGGCGAGGTACGAGGAGTCGGAGGAGCGGACGGAGCTCCGACGCCGGTGTCCCCGGAGGCAGCAGCTCGTAGCCCACGTCGGAGAAGACTATGAGACCTATTGAAGCGTCCTCGTCGATCAGCCGACGCACGGTGCGACGGATGCCACCGTAGTCCTCTTCACCGATGCTGGCCGAGAGATCGATGACCAAGATGCCCCCCGCCCCGGAAAGGAGCCGCGGTGAGCCGGGGTTGAGCCCGCGAGCCGATGCGGTCGCCAGCCCGAGCATGGCGACCGCCAGAACGACGAGCGCGACCTGGAAAAGGAGCGTCCGAAGCGACGCGACCCGCAGCGCCTGGGCGTCGTGGCTGTCGACGGCGGGCCACCTATTCCGGATGCGCATGCAGCTCCTCTCCCAGCGCCGAGCGGGCCCGAGCCGCCATACCGTTCGTCTCCCCAACTCCCGGCACCAGCTTCGACCACGCGAGTACCCGCGCCGCCTGCGCCAGATTCATGTCACCACGCTCGACCAGCACGGCAGCCACGAGCTCGAGTGCACGGCGCTGGTCGCCCGCGCCGTCCACCCGCGAAGAGTCCTCGAGCAGCGCGAGGGCGCGTTCGAGCGGAGTCAGAACTGGCCCCGAAGGCTCGTCCGCCCTCGGAAGGGCCGGTGGAGCGCGACGCCGCAGGGCGCGGTAGGCGAACGCGCCACCTGCGATCGCGAGCAAGGTGCCTGCGGCGAGCAGGAGCACGAAGAGGAGGCCGGGAGTCACGCTGTAGGTGACCGCGGGCAGCGAAAGGAGATCTGCCTGCCAGAGGTGTCGCGGCCTGGGCAGCTGTGGGCGAATAGCGCGCGCCGATAGTGAGCAGCGGCCACGGCGCTCGGAGCGCGCGCCGCTTCCTTCGCGGCCCGTGTATGTCACGCGCACCTGCGTGAACACCTTCGTGGTGGTGTCGTTCTGGACGGCGGTGACGTCCCTCGCTACGCAGGAGCTCGTCAAGCAGCGCAGCACGTACGTCATCCGGATGGAGGTCGTCGTCTCGCCGTCCCGGCGAAGGCGCTCCGGGTTCGCGAGTCGCTTCCAGGGCGCGAAGTCAACCAGCACCCGGACCGAGTCGGGATCGACTCGCTCTCGATCGAGCGTCACGTCGACGAGCGCTCTCACGGTGTCTCCGAAGGACGCGCGCCGCGGAGAGAGGTCGGCGCGGGCCTCGATCGCAGGCGCGTCCTCGGCGGTCGGGTTCGATTCGCCGTCCCGTACGCGATCCCAGGCGAAGAGCACGACGACGAGAGTGCTCAGCCCCGCGACCACCGCGAGGGCGATGACCATCTGCGCACGATTTCGTCTCACCTCCCTACGCTCCAAGAACCCGCCGCGTTCGGCGCAGGTCCGTCCAGGCGAGGAACGGGGCGAGAACCTCGGCCGGGTCCGTCGAGGAGACGAGAATCGGGTCGACGTCGATAGCCCGAAATGTCTCGAGCAGGTCCCGTGTCCGCTCCTCGTTCGCCACCCTCCGGGCTGCTGCTTCGTTCGCCCGTAAGCGGACGGGCGCGATACGTCCGGTGCGCGGGTTGCGGAGGGAGACGACGATCCCGCTGACGTCGGGGAAACTCTGCTCCCAGGTCGGATCCTGGATCACGACGGGGACAATGTCCCAGCGGTGCTCCGCTGCGGTCAACCACATCTCTTTAGACGGCTGTCGGGATGAAATCGGAGAGCACGAAGATGAACGTCCCCGCGCTGACCGCGCGCGGGTGCGCCGCGAGATGTGCAACCGACAGCTCGAGCCAGTCGGATGGCCCGTTGAACTCGGAGGACGTCAAACGGTGGTCCCGGATCTCCAGCAGCTTCCGCTCACCCTTCGGCTGACGCCAGTGGGGCTCGCCGTCCGCGTAGTCGAGGTAGCCGACGAACCCGCCCGCAGCACCCGCACTCGCAAGAATCAGCTCGACGACACGACGCATCGCGAGCGGCTTGTCGAGCCAGGGAAGCGGAGACGAGTAATGCGCCATGTTCGGGCGGCGGTCGCACACGATGACGACCTTCGGCGCCTCCTCCGCGAAGCGCTCGCGGACGAGGAACTCGTTACTGCTCCTGGCCGTGGAGAGCCGGGCCGAAGCTGCCCAGTCGATCGCATCCATGTCGTCGCCGGGGCGATATGGCCGTGACCCTGCGATGTCCCACCCTGCACCTCTGCGGAGGCTCCGCACTGCCCCGAACGAGAGCCCCATCACTCGCCGCCGCGGAACGAGCGTAAAAGTCAGCCGGGCGTCGACCACAACGGCGGCGATCGCCTACACAGGGCCGGACTCGAACAGTGGATCCTCCTCGGACCCCGGGCGCGGCGCCACCTCGAGACACCCGCGACGGAACTCCGCGATGGTCTCCTCCCATCCCGATGTGCGCGCCCTCGCGACGAAGCTCGGCGTGAATACCACGCGGTGAACGAGAACCGGAACGAAGAGACGCTCGATGTCCTCGGGGATCACGTACGCCCGACCCTGTAGGAGGCCCCACGCACGCGCCGCACGCTCGAGGGCGAGGCTGCCCCGGACCGAGCTGCCGATCACCACCGCGTCCTGGTCGCGTGTCGCCCGCACGAGCTCGACGACCCAACGATGGAGCACGCGGTCGAGGTACACCTGCTGGCTCGCCTCGCGAAGCTCTTGCACGTCGTCCAGACCGACTACGGGCTCGAGGTCCTCGAGCGGATGGCTGAAGCGCTGCTCCTCGAGGATGCGGAGCTCGTCGTCGATGCCGGGATACCCGAGTGCCGTCCTCAGGAAGAAGCGGTCGAGCTGCGCCTCTGGAAGGGGGAACGTGCCTTCGTATTCGATCGGGTTCTCCGTCGCGAGCAGCAGGAAGGGGTACGGGAGCTCCCTGGTGATGCCGTCTACTGTCACCTGGCTCTCGGCCATCGCCTCGAGAAGCGCTGATTGAGTCTTCGGCGTCGCCCGGTTGATCTCGTCCACCAGGACGACGTTGGTGAAGATGGGGCCTGGGCGATACTCGAAGTCTCGCGTCTTCTGATCGAAGACGGAGAGTCCCGTGACGTCGGTCGGCTGAAGATCGGGCGTGCACTGGATGCGCGACGACGTCGCCCCTTCGATGCTCCCGGCGATCGCACGGGCGAGCACAGTCTTCGCGGTACCCGGCACGTCCTCGAGGAGCACGTGCCCCCCACACATCAGCGCGGTCAGGACGAGCTTGATCTCGTCACGCTTGCCGTAGACGACCGTCTCGATGTTGTCGAGGAACCGATCCGAAATCTCGCCCGCCTGCGCAAAGCGCTCTGGCCCGCTCTCGCGATCGGAAACAACCGGCTCCACCCGCGTGATGGTATCTGTGTGCGTGTCTCGGGCCGGGGTCATCATGTTCGTGCGCGTGCTTAGTGGGGAGCACTTAGGTACTTCTACGAACGTCGTCGCCCGTTGTTAGCGCGACGGCGTGGTCAGCCCGACTTCTGGGTCAGCGCTTCCGCCCTCACCGCGACCTCGCGAGCCTCATGCCGTTCAGCACGTCGACAACTCCCTGGGACATACACCTAGACCAGCGCTTCGGCGCCGCCG
Source organism: uncultured Thermoleophilia bacterium (assembly GCA_963827525.1). Taxonomy (GTDB): domain Bacteria; phylum Actinomycetota; class Thermoleophilia; order Gaiellales; family Gaiellaceae; genus GMQP-bins7. The sequence continues at coordinate 58,889 of CAWHBH010000020.1, read as the reverse complement.
ACGACTTCGAGGATCTCCTGCGTGATCTCGGCCTGCCGTGCGCGGTTCATGCCCAAGGTCAGCGAATCGATGAGATCCGCGGCGTTCTTCGAGGCGTTGCGCATCGCGGTCATTCGCGCGCCCTGCTCGGATGCGGTCGACTCGAGCAGCGCGCGGTACACCTGGGTCTCGAGGTACACCGGGAGCAGGCGCTGCATGATCTCCTCCGGCTCGGGCTCGAAGATGAAGTCCCCCCGAAGCGTGTCCGCAGCGCGCTCTTCCTCATCGGTCTCGAGAATGTCGGGCGAGATCGGGAGGATGTCCTGCTCGGTCACTCGTTGCGTGAGCGCCGAGATGAACGTGTTGTAGACGAGCGTGACGCGATCGACCTCACCGGACGTGAACAGCTCCGCGCAGCGGTGGGCGATCGCCTGCGCATCCTCGTAGGCCGGCCGGTCGGTGAAGCCGATGTACGAGCCCGCGAGCTCGCGACGCCGAAAGAGGAGCGTCGAGCGCCCCTTCTTGCCCACCGCCACCCAGCGAACGCCCTTGCCGTCGGCCTGGACCGAACGCTCGAGGGCGAGGGCGCGACGCACGATCTGTGCGTTGAAGGCACCGGCGAGTCCGCGGTCGCCCGTCAACGGGACGATCGCGACCGTCTCCACGCTCTCGCGTTGCTCGAGCAGTGGAAGCCGGACCGACGCCGACGCCCTCCCCACGCCCGCGATGAGCTCGTTCATCGTCTCCGCGTACGGCCTGAGCGCCTTGATCCGAAGCTCGGCGCGCCGCAGCTTCGCGGCCGCGACGAGCTCCATCGCACGCGTGATCTTCCGCGTGTTGCTGACGGAGCTGATGCGCCGCTTGAGCTCTTGGACCGTGGCCATGAGAGGTGGAGCGGCGGGCGCCTAGACCGCGAGCCCCTTCTCCTCCTCGACGTTGAACCCATGCATGAACCGCTCGAGCTCCGCCTGGAGCTTTTCGGCTACCTCGTCGGAGAGGTCGCCGGTCGAGCGAATCGCTTCGAGGATCGAGCCCTCCGTGCGCAGGTGCTCGCGGAGCTCGTCGTGGAAGCGCGACACCTGGCTCACAGGAACCTTGTCGAGCCAGCCATGGATGCCTGAATAGATGCCGACGACCTGTTCCTCGACGGGCCACGGCTGATACTGCGGCTGGTTCAGCGTCGCCACCATGCGCTCTCCGCGAGCGAGGGCGTTCTGCGTTGCCGTGTCGAGCTCGGAGCCGAACTGGGAGAACGCCTCGAGCTCGCGATACTGCGCGAGGTCGAGGCGGAGACGTCCTGCCACCTTCTTCATCGCCTTGCTCTGCGCGTTTCCGCCGACGCGCGAAACCGACGTGCCGACGTTGATCGCCGGACGCACGCCCGAGAAGAAGAGGCTCGACTCGAGGAAGATCTGACCATCGGTGATCGAGATGACGTTGGTCGGGATGTAGGCGGCGATGTCGCCGGCCTGCGTCTCGATGACCGGCAGCGCCGTGAGCGACCCTCCGCCGAGGTCGTCCGAGAGCTTGCAGGCGCGCTCGAGCAGGCGGGAGTGCAGGTAGAAGACGTCGCCGGGGAACGCCTCGCGGCCCGGCGGCCGTCGGAGGAGCAGAGACAGCTGGCGATACGAGTCGGCGTGCTTCGAGAGGTCGTCGTAGATGCAGAGCGCGTGCTGTCCCGAGTAGAGGAAGTACTCCGCCATCGCACACCCTGCAAAGGGCGCCATCCACTTGATAGGCGCCGCTTCCTGCGCCGGCGCCGAGACGACGATCGTGTACTCCATCGCGCCCTCGTCGCGAAGCCTCTCGACCACCTGCGCGACGGTCGAGCCCTTCTGGCCGACGGCGACGTACACGCAGACGACGTCTCCCCCGCGCTGGTTCAGGATCGTGTCGATGGCAATGGCCGTCTTGCCGGTCGAGCGGTCGCCGATGATGAGCTCGCGCTGGCCGCGACCGACCGGGGTCATCGAGTCGATGGACTTGATTCCTGTCTGCAGCGGCTCCTTCACCGGCTGGCGGCTGATGACGCCCGGGGCTTTGAACTCGAGCGGCCGGCGCTCGGTCGCCTCGATCGGGCCAAGCCCGTCGAGCGGGTTGCCGAGCGGGTCGACGACCCTGCCGAGCAGTCCGGGACCTACGGGCACGCTCATGACCTCGCCGGTCCGACGGACCGGCTGGCCCTCCATGATGCGCTGCCACTCACCAAACAGTGCGACGCCGACGTTGTCCTCCTCCAGGTTGAAAGCGATGCCGACGACGCCGTGATCGAACTCGAGGCGCTCGAGCGAGACGCAGTTCTCGAGCCCGTGGACGCGCGCTATGCCGTCCCCGACCTGGAGAACGGTCCCGACCTCGCTGAGGTCGGTCTCGACATCGAACTCTCTGATGCGGTCCTTGAGGATCGAGGTGATCTCTTCGGGGCGTAGCTTCACGTGGTCTCCTTACGTAGGGGCGACATCTCTGTCGCCCTTAGTGCGAGGTGGCAAGTTCGTGGCGAAGGCGCTCGAGACGGCCGCGGACGCTGCCGTCTGCGCGGTACGAGCCGACCTGCAGGACGATCCCGCCGATCAGGCTCGGATCGACCGAGCGGCTCGCTTCGACTTTGCGCTCGGACGCCTTCTCGATGGTCTCGACGATCGATCGCGCTTCGTCGTCGGAGAGCTCGTACGACGTCGTCAGCTCGACAGTCAGACGATTCTGGGCACGGGCCACGAGTGCCTCGAGCTCGGCGTTCATCTCCGCGAGCTCTCCAGCCCGGCCCTTCTCCGCGACGAGGCGCGCGAAGTTGCGTACGAGCTCGTCGGCGCCGGCCGTGACTTGATCGAGGACCTCGGCCTTGCCGGCCGGATCGATCTGCGGGTTGCGCAGGAATGCGCGCAGCTCGGGCACCTCCTCGAGGCTCGCTGCGAGCGCGCCGAGATCCGCCGAGACGGCCTCGAGCCGCCCCTCGTCCTGCGCAGCTTGGAAGAGGGCGCGGGCGTACATGCGCTGGGCTACGGCCATGCGCTAGCTGCGAGTCCTTCTCGAGCACGGAGAAATCGAGCTCGGAGATCGCCTCGTCGATCAGGCGGCGCTGATCCTCTGCGTCGAGGACCTTGCCCGTGACACGGGCCGTCGCCTCGAGGGTCAGGTCTGCGACTTCGGAGCGGATCATGTCGAGCGAGCGCTTCGTCTCCGCGTCGATCTGGCGCTTCGTCTCCTCGAGCCGGCGCTCTCGCTCGGCTTCTGCCTCCTCCTTCACCCGCGCGATCTGTGCGTCCGCGACCTTGCGCGCGTCGGCGAGGATCTCGGCCGACTCTCCTTTCGCCGCAGCGATGAGCTGCCGGTGCTGCTCGAGCAGCTCCCGTGCCTCCGCCCGCGCCTTGTCAGCCTCGTCGACAGCCGCGCGAATGCGATCGCGGCGCTCGTCGATCGTCTTCTGGATCGGGCCGAACGCAAACCGCCTGAGCACGAAGAACGTGATCCCGAACGCGATGAGCGTCCAGATCATGAGGCCGGGAACGACCTCGATCAGGCCTGATGCAAGGAGCGCAGGCACTCTCAGACCAGGACGTACGCGAGCAGTCCACCGATGAGGCCGTAGAAGACGACCGCCTCGGTCAGGGCGAAACCGAGCCACTGGATTCCCGTCAGCTCACCGCGGAGCTCTGGCTGACGGGCGACAGCTTGGATCATCGAGCCGAAGATGTTGCCGATACCGATGCCGGCACCGAGCGACCCGAGACCGATGCCGAGCGCAAGAGCGATCGCCTTGCCGGCGTCGGCGCCGTCTTCAGCGGCGGCGAGGAAGAAGAACGAGGAGAGCATGGTCTGAGGTCCTCCTTAGTGCTCTGGCTCAATGGCCGAGCCGATGTAGATGGCGGACAGGGCGGCGAAGATATAGGCCTGGATCGAGACGACGATCACCACTTCGAAGAGGTAGAAGAGCGCAGCAGCGGGGACGGCGACGATGGCCAGGAACACGTTTTCGAGCACGATGATCAGGCCGACGAACGTCAGGATCAGCATGTGGCCGGCCAGCATGTTCGCGTAGAGCCGGACCGAGAGGCTGATCAGGCGCATGAACTGCCCCAGGATCTCGAGCGGGATGATCAGCGGGAGCATCACCTTTGGTACCTCGGGGATCCAGCTCTTGAAGTACTTCCACACTCCGTTGGCGCGGATTCCCTCGACGTGCGTGAACGTCCAGGTCATGAGCGCAAGCGCGAGCGTGACCGAGAGCGTCGAGGTCGCCGCAAAGATCGCGAGCGTCGGAAGCTCGACACCGAAGATCGTCACCTTCTCGTCCGAGAGGGGAAGCGGGATGAAGCCGAGCATGTTGACGGTCCAGATGAAGACCATCAGCGATGCGACATACGGAAACCAGCGCCCGATTGCCTTCGTGGGCAACCCTTGCTCGGCCACCTGAACCTGCGCGATCTCGTAGATCGTCTCGCCCAATGCCTGGCGGCGCGTCGGATCCTTCCCGACCTTGACTCTCATGAGGAAGATCCCGATAAGGCACGAGCAAAGCGCACCGAGAAGCAGATACGCCACGGCCTTGTTGATCGACATGTCGATCGGCCCGATGTGGATCGGGATCCAGTCGTGTAGCTCCCACTCCTCGGAGATGAACGCGCCCTTGTCCTCTTCCGTCTCTCCCTGCGCGAGGCCGGCGGACGGCAGGATCAGTGCAAGCCCGAAGAGGACTGCGGCCATGCGCTTCACGTCTTGGCCTCTCCGCCGAAGTACGTCGCCAGGCCGACGAGGAGCTCCACAGTGAAGGCGATGGCGTACAGGCTCGCCGCCGCGATGCCGACGGTCTCGTCGGTGACCGTCACGATGACGAGCGGGATGCCGACGAGGAGTGCACGAGAGGTGGTTCCGATGCCCCGCATTCCTGCGGCGGCGAGGTTATCTGGGTCGCCCGGCAGACGCGCCAGTAGAAACGCAAACGCTTCCGCAGCGATCCAGAGGACTGCAGCGAGCGTCCAGCCTGAAAGCGGCCACCCTGCGACCGCGAACACGGGGAGCGCGAGGCCGATGACGGCGCCACCCGCGATCGTCGGCGCGAACCGACTCGGAACAGCGCGGGGAGTCGAGAAGATCCCCGCGCTCATGTGCGGTTCGCCCTCCCGTAGACCTGGTACACGGCGAGAACCCCGAGGGGAATGCCCAGAACTGCACCGACGAGCAGTCCGATGTCAGCAGCGTCGAACATCCAACCGACGAGTGCTCCAACGAGCATCGCGGCCGCGAGGGCGCCCAGGAGTAGCCCCGAAGCTGTGGCGAGTGAGTGAGGCGAGGAGGCCGCGTCCGGCGTCATCCAGGCGGAGCATATCAGCGAGCTTGTAACAGCCGAATGCCGCTCTCATAAGCGAAATTGCGCCGACTTCGTTACATCGCTTCCGAGGGCCTGACCCTCCGGGTCTGACCCCACGTAGGATCGCCAGAGTGGAGCGGCTCGTACTCGTCCACGGCAGCGTCGCCGGAGGGCGTCCGACCTGGAAAGCCCAGCTACCGCTCGAGGGACGGTTCGAGCTCGTCATCCTCGAACGCCCAGGCTTCCCTCCGAACCCGCCGGTCGCGCGTGTCGACTTCGAGGCGGACGCAGAGCTCGTCGCCGGGCTGCTCCAGCCCGGCGACCATGTGGTCGGCCACTCATACGGCGGCGTCATCTCCTTGCTCGCGGCGGCCTCGCGACCGGAGCTGGTGCGCTCGCTGACGGTGATCGAGCCTCCGGCGACGCGCGTCGCTCACGACGACCCTCACGTCGCGGCGTTCGCCGCAGGCGGTGTCGAGCTCTACGCGAGCAGCCGGACGACGAGCCGGAGGTCTTTCTCCGGAGGTTCTTGGCAGCGGTCGGCTCGACCCTCGATCCCCCCTCCCCGCTTCCGCCGGCACTCGAGCAGGGAGCGAGGGCGCTGATGGTCGAGCGAGGGCCGTGGGAGGCGGAGATTCCGCTCGATACGCTGGCCGCGGCCGCGTTCCCGAAGCTCGTTGTATCCGGAGCGCATCACCCGGCGTTCGACGCGATCTGTGACGTTCTGGAACGTGAGCTTCGCGCGGAGCGCGTCGTGCTCGATGGCTACGGGCACACCGTGCAGCGACACCCTGGGTTCAACGCAGCCCTCGCGGACTTCGTGACCCGAGCGTCGGCGACTAGGCCGTCATCCGCTCGCGGGCCTCGTCCTCCTCGCGCACACGGCGACGGACGCGTGGGTTCATGAGCTTCACGATCTCGAGCAGGTACACGACGTAGATCGAGAATGCGACAGCGGCGAGGCCGATCGCGAGAACAAGCGCGGTCTCCAGCGGATGCCACTCGCCACCCTCGCGAAACGGGACAAAGCGGGTCGCGAGCGCCGCTCCCGCGAGGCTGGCGCACCAGAGCCACATCGTGATCGCGGCTCGACGCTGCGAGAAGCCGATGTTCATGAACCGATGGTGGAGATGGCTGCGATCGGCGGCGTAGATCGGCCGGTTGTGCTTCAGCCGTCGTGCGACGACGAAAGACGTGTCGATGATCGGTACGGCGAGCACGAGCAGTGGAAGCAACAGCACAACGGTGGATGCGGTCTTGAACAGACCCTGGATGGACACGGCAGCGAGGATGAACCCCAGGCAGAGCGCACCCGAGTCGCCCATGAAGATTCTTGCCGGGAAGAAGTTGTGCCGGAGAAAGCCGAGGCACGCCCCGGCGACGATGGCGGAGAGAATCGCGGGATCGGGCTTCCCGAGCGAGAGAGCGAGGATCGCGTACGTCACGGCCGCTATTCCGCAGACGCCGGCTGCGAGACCGTCGAGCCCGTCGAGGAAGTTGACCATGTTCATCACGGCCACGATGAACAGCATCGAGAGCGGGACACCTACCCACGCGGGTAGATCGACGACTCCGAGGAACGGAAACGTGAAGTGGTCGATCCAGACGCCGAACATCGGCGGGATCGACGCGGCGACGAGCTGGCCGGCGAGCTTCGTCGGCGGCGAGAGGCCGCGGAAGTCGTCGACCGCACCTACGACGGTCGCGACAGCCGCGCCGAGCAGGACGCCCCGGCTCTCACCCGAGAGATCGAGAAACGCCAGCGCCGGAACGAGAATGCCGAGGAAGATCGCGAGGCCGCCGAGGCGCGGAATCGGGCGGCGGTTGAGGCGGCGGGCATCGGGTCGGTCGACGGCCCCGAGTAGGCGCGCCATACCCCCGACCGCAGGCGTGAGCAGCATGACGATGACGAAGGCAATCGCAGCTCCGTAGAGGACCTCCGGCGTCGCCCGCAGCTCGTCGAACATCAGTGCTTCCTCAGGGGATGTTGCCGTGTTCCTGCTGGCGAAAAGCAAGCTAGGCAAGGACGCAGGGAGCACCCATATTGAAATATGGGTGCGACCGAGGACGCCGCATAGCGCCGCTTTGCAGCCCGCAGGGACATGGATGACATTCCCTGAGGGAGCACTTGGCTTACTTCGTTCCGTACAGCCGGTCGCCTGCGTCGCCGAGCCCGGGAAGGATGTAGCCCTTCTCGTTCAGGCAGCGATCGACGGAGGCGACGACGATTGCGACGTCGGGGTGCTCTGCGTGCACGCGCGCGATGCCCTCGGGAGCAGCGATCAGGGCGATGAGGCGGATGGACGTCGCGCCGACCCGTTTCACCGTCTCGATCGCAGCCGCAGTCGAGTTTCCCGTCGCGAGCATCGGGTCGAGCAGGATGACGTCGCGATCGGCGATGTCACCGGGAAGCTTCACGAAGTACTCGACGGGCTCGAGCGTCTCCTCGTCGCGGAACAGGCCGATGAAGCCGACGCGCGCGCCCGGCACGAGCGAGAGCACCGCGTCGAGCATCCCCACCCCTGCGCGCAGAATCGGGCACACCGCGACTTTCTTGCCGGAGATGCGGCGGGCAGTCGTTCGCTCGAGCGGCGTCTCGATCTCGATCTCTTCGTCCGCCAGGTCCTTGGTGGCCTCGTAGGTGAGGAGGAGCGTGAGCTCGTTCACCAGCTGGCGGAACATCTGCGTCGTCGTCGTCGTATCCCGAAGCAGTCCGAGCTTGTGCTGCACGAGAGGATGGACGACCTCGGTCACCTGGCCGGTCGAGGCAGTTTGGAGGTCGGCAGTCGTATCCATCAGTTGTGCGCAGAACCGGAATCCGCGAGAGCGGATTCCGGTTGCGCGAGAATCCCTAAAGGCGTCCGCTTCGCGGCCGCAGTGCTTGGTTTCACATCAGCCTCTCGCTTCGAAGGTCGGGAAAGCCGCCAGACCAGGATAGAGGGGACGACGTTCGAGCAGCGCTGCGCTTCGGTCGGAAAGCGTTGTGAGATCCGGGCTTGCCCCGAGCGATTCGCACATGATCTGCCCGACCTCGCGGAAGTCGTCTTCGTCGAGGCCGCGCATCGTCATCGCCGGTGTGCCGACGCGGAAGCCCGATGCCACCGTCGGCGGTCGCTCGTCGAAGGGAACGGTGTTGCGGTTGACCGTGATCGAGACCTCCGCAAGCCGCTCCTCGGCCTCCTTGCCCGTCCACCGCGTTCGCCGAAGATCGACGAGCAGCAGGTGGGTGTCGGTACCGCCGGTCAACACGTCGAGCCCACCTTCCTGGAGTGTCTCGCCGAGCGCGTCGGCATTGGCGCGAACGCCCTCCTGATAGTGGCGAAACGGCTCGGACGCGGCGATCTGGAAGCAGGTCGCCTTTGCAGCGATCACATGATTGAGAGGTCCGCCTTGCATCCCGGGAAACACCGCTTTGTCGACCGCCTGCGCGTGCTCCGCCTTACACAGAACGAACCCGGACCGCGGCCCGGCGAGCGTCTTGTGCGTGGTCGACGTGACGAAGTCGCAGTGATCCACCGGGTTCGGATGCAGTCCGGCAGCGACCAGTCCGGCGAAATGGGCCATGTCGCAGAGGAGCAAGGCACCGACCTCGTCGGCGATCTCGCGGAACCGCTCGGTTTCGACCGTGCGCGGATATGCCGAGCCGCCACACACGATGAGCTTCGGCTTGTGCTCTTGCGCGAGGCGCAGGATGTCGTCGTAGTCGACGAGGTTCGTCTCCCGGGAAACGCCGTAGTGGACGATGCGGTAGAGGCGGCCGGAGAAGTTGACCTTGAGTCCGTGGGTGAGATGCCCGCCGTGTGCAAGCTCGAGCGACAGGATCGTGTCCCCTGGCTCGAGGCAGGAGAAATAGACCGCCATGTTCGTCTGCGCGCCGGCATGGGGTTGGACGTTCGCGTGCTCGGCGCCGAAGAGCGCCTTCGCGCGATCGATCGCGAGCTGCTCGATCTCATCGACGACCTCGCAGCCACCGTAGTAGCGCCGGCCCGGATAGCCCTCCGAGTACTTGTTCGTGGGAACGCTGCCGACGGCTTCGAGCATCGACGGCCACGTGAAGTTCTCGGAGGCGATGAGCTCGATCTCTCCGCGCTGGCGCTCGAGCTCCCGTTCGAGCAGCGAGGCGACCTCGGGATCGACGTCTGCGAGACCCGCGGTGCGAAGCGTCTCGAGCGTCAGCGGCACGGCGGCCATTCGCCGGATGCTACTGGGCCGCTGCGGCGACCCGAGCGAGCGCCTCGTGCGCAGGGACAGCGCCTTCGCGGAGAACGACGGGCTCCGTGCCCGTCAGGTCGAGCACGGTCGAGGGCGTGCCGGGAAGCTCGCCCCCGTCCAGGGCCGCGGCGACCGACGTGAGGATCTCCTGCGGCACGTCCTCGAGTCGTCGGGGATCTTTCTCACCGTGGCGGTTCGCGCTCGTCGCTGCGATCGGTCCGACGGCGCTCAGGATCTCTGCTGCTCGGCCCTCGACATCGGGGACACGGACGCCGATGGTGTCCGGCCGATCGCCGGTGAGCCAGGGGTATCGGCGCGCCGGATTCGGGAGCACGAGGGTGAACGGCCCGGGCAGGAGCGCTAGAAGAAGCGCACTCGCTTCGCCGAGTTCGGGAATGCAGTCGAGAAGAGAGTCGACGCTCGCGATGACGAGCGCGATCGGCTGACCGAGCTCACGACGTTTGAGCTCCGACAGAGCTCGCGCGGACTCTTCGCGGTACGCATCGCAGGCAAGCCCGTACACGGTGTCGGTTGGGATGACGACTAGCTCGCCGGCCCGGATTGCAGCAACGACGTCCCCGACCGTGCTCACGTCACTCACGCCCTCGACAACCCTGCTGCGCTGAGCCAGATCCTTCGTGACCAGAACATCCACATAGCCCAGCTCCCCAAGGAGGGCCACGATGCGGCTGGAGTCGCCATCGGCGACCTCGAGCACAATGGCTCCGCCGGCACGGAGGCACACGAGCGCACCGTGCGCGACCGCTTCCGTCGCACCGTCGCCGACGAGCGCGAGCCGCGGCTCCCAATCGCGAACCTCCGGCTCGAGATTCTCGATTTCTTCAGGTCGGACGTAAGGCGGGTTCGAGACCACCAGATCCCACGGGCCTTCCGGGAGCCCGTCGAAGAAGTCCCACCGAACGAACTCGGCCGCGAGGTTCGTACGCACGGCGTTCGCGCGCGCCACCTCGAGCGCGTCCGCCGACACGTCGATTCCGATCACGCGCGCCCCGGGGTGCTCGTCGGCAATCGCGAGGGCTATCGCGCCGCTCCCGGTCCCGATGTCCAGAACCCGTGGCTCTTCGAGGTCGCAGATCAGCGCGAGGCAGCGCTCGACGACCATCTCCGTCTCCGGACGGGGGACGAGAACTCGCTGATCGACCCCCAGGGTCAAACGCCGGAATCCCCACTCTCCGAGGACGTACGGCAGCGGCTCCCTACGCTCGCGGCGAGCGACGAGCGCCTCGAGCTCGCCGAGCGTCTCGGCCGACAGCCCCCGCTCGGGCTCCGCGCGAAGCGCGGACCGCGTCGTCCCGAGCACGTGCGCGAGAAGAAACTCGGCGTCGACGCGGGGCGACTCGCATCCGGCTGTCGCAAGTCGCTCGGAGATCCGCGCGAGGGCGGCGGCGATCGTCACGCGGACGTTGCAGCGAGGGCCTGGCGCTGGTCTTCCGCGCGGAGAGCCTGCGTGAACTCGTCCAGATCCCCCTCGAGCACCTGGTCGAGCCGGTGCACGGTGAACTTGATCCTGTGGTCGGTGAGCCGGTTCTCGGGGAAGTTGTAGGTGCGGATCTTCTCGGCCCGCTCGCCGCCGCCGATCTGCGAGCGGCGGGTCGCTGCGAGTGCGGCCTGCTGCTTGTCGCGCTCGGCCTCGTAGAGTCGGGCGCGAAGGACTCGCATCGCCTTTTGCCTGTTCTGGAGCTGCGACTTCTCGTCTTGCATCGCCACGACGATCCCCGTTGGAAGGTGGGTGATGCGAACGGCGGAGTCGGTGGTGTTGACGCTTTGCCCTCCCGGCCCGGTCGACCGCATGACGTCGATCTTGAGGTCCTTCTCCTCGATCGCGATTTCGACGTCCTCGACCTCGGGCATGACCGCCACCGTCGCCGTGGACGTGTGGATTCGGCCTTGCGACTCGGTCTCGGGGACGCGCTGAACGCGATGTGTGCCGCCCTCGTATTTGAACACTGAGAACGCGCCCTTTCCCTTCACTGCGAACACGACCTCCTTGACTCCGCCAGCCTCGTTTTCGCTCGTCGAGAGCGTCTCCGTCTGGAAGCGCAATCGTTCGGCGTAGCGCGTGAGCATGCGGTACAGAGCCCCGGCCCAGAGTGCTGCCTCGTCGCCGCCGACGCCCTGCCGAATCTCGACGATCACGTCCTTTTCGTCCGCTGGGTCGCGCTCGACGAGCGCAAGCTTGAGCTCCTCCTCCAGCCGAGCCACCTCGAGCTCCAGCTCTGAGGCCATACCTGCCAGCTCAGGATCGTTGCGCGCGGCGTCGAGGTCGGCGCGGGCCTGTGTCCACTCGTCTGCCAACTTCTTCGGAGTCTCGAGCTCTTTCAGCCTGCGGCCCGCCTCGGCTGCCCGGCGATGGTCGTTGTAGATCGCAGGGTCGGACATCCGCTCCTGCGCCTCCGCATGAGACCGTTCGAGCTCGTCGACCAGGCGTTCGATAGCGGTCATGCCCTTGATGGTAGTAGGGGCGAGACTTGACTCACCCACAGGGCGATGCGAGGTCGCCTACAGAAGCGAAGCGTCGAGCGTGATCTCGGGGACCGCAGCGAGTGCCTTCGAGACCGGGCAGTTCTCCTTGGCTCCCTCGGCAGCCTCGACGAAGGCTGCTTCGTCCATTCCGGGAACCGACCCTCGTACGGTCAATGCGCTCTTCGTGATGCCCGTGCCCGGCACGAACGTCACGGTTGCCGACGTCTCGAGCCTCTCCGGCGGGGAGCCTGCCTGAGCAAGGCCATGCGAGAGCGCCATCGAGAAGCACGCTGCGTGCGCCGCAGCGATGAGCTCCTCCGGGCTCGTGAGCCCCTCGTGGTCTTCAGTACGCGAGGCCCACGAAACGTCGAGCGGGCCGAAAGCGCCGCTGTCGACGCTCTGAATCGTTCCGCTGCCCTCCATCAGCGATCCGGACCAGGTGACGTTCGCGGTGCGATCGGTCATCAGGCTCCCCCCTCGAGTGTTGCGTCGATTGTCACGGTGGCGCTCGCCTTGATGAGCGCGGAAAACGGGCACCCGACGTCGGCGGCCTCCGCAGCCTGGGCGAACGACGCGGAGTCGGCACCCGAGGCGGTGCCGCGTGCGGCGATCGCGGACGACACGATCCGGTGTCCCATCCCCTCGACCTCGTCCATCGTGATCGTGCAGTGGACGTCGAGATGCTGAGGCGGTGTTCCGGCCCTCGCAAGCTCGCCGCCGAGTGACGTCACGAAGCAAGAAGCGTGGGCTGCAGCCAGCAACTCCTCCGGGCTCGTCTTTCCCTCGGGGTTTCCGATACGCGATGCAATCGTGAAGGGAAGCTCGAAAGCTCCGGAGCTCGAGGCGCTGACCACCCCGGAGCCACGTGCGGCCGTGCCTTCCCAGGACACGTGTGCTTCGCGGACGATCCGAGGCACTTAGGCCATGACCTCGACGCGCGACTCGAGCCGTCGCTGCTCGGGCGTTTCCGCCGCTTCACGGTCGAGAACGCTCCGTAGCGCTCGGATCGAGACCTCGACCTGGTCATCGGTCGGCTCGCGGGTCGTGAGCCGCTGCAGCCAGAGCCCCGGAGCAAGAAGTGTCATCAGCACTCGGTTGTCCTGGTGCTTTCCCGCGTACCGGATCAGCTCATAGGCGAGCCCGGCGATAACGGGCAGCAGCAGGATCCGGCTCGCGATCAGCCAGTACCAGACGGGGCGCCCCACGAACGCGAACACGAAGATCGCGATCACCATCACCCAGAGCAAAAAAGCTGTTCCGCAACGTGGGTGGATCAAGCTGAATTTCTGCACGTTTGCTGGGGTCAACTCGGCACCGGCCTCGAGGGCGTTGATCGCCTTGTGCTCGGCACCGTGGTACTGAAAGACACGCCGCAAATCGGGAAGCAGCGAGATCACGAGGATGTAGCCGATGAACACCGCCACACGGATCGCACCCTCGACGACCACGAAGAGCTCCGTCGACTCGATCGGGAGCCAGTTCGTCAGCAGAGCCGGGCCGACCTTGAACAGCATGAGTGCAAAGCCGATGGCGATCGCGAACGAGAAGATGATCTGCCCCCGGCTGATCTGTGTCTGGATCTCGCCGTCCTCGTCTCGCTCCTGAGACGCGACGTTGGCAGAGATCGCGAGGGCACGAAAGCCGATGGCGAGTGATTCGCCGAGCGCGATCACCCCGCGAATCACGGGAAGCCGCCACAGCCGTCGGCGTTGCATCGGCGAGGTGATCTCGTTCACGACCTCCGCGATGTCGCCCTCGGGAGTCCGAATCGCGACAGCCCAGCTGGACGGGCTGCGCATCATCACGCCTTCGAGGACGGCTTGACCGCCGTAGCTGACGGCCATTGGCGTTTTAGTGGTCTCTCCGGGAAGTACGCCACCCCTTCGCGCGGCTGCGAACGCTTCGCATGCCGTCGTCCTCAGTCGCGCCAATATTCCTGAATATTGGCGCTCCCTGCGTCCTAGGCCTGCTCGGTTCTCGCCGGCGAACGGGCACCGGACTTCCCGGAGAGACCACTAGTCGCCGCGGCGCGAGCCGGCTTTTTCGAGGCGGCGCTGGAAGCGCTCCACCCGACCACCCGTGTCGACGAGCTTCTGCTTCCCCGTGTAGAAGGGGTGGCACTCGGCGCAGACCTCCACGTGCAGCTCTGGCTTCGTGGACCGCGTCCAGAACTCGTTGCCGCACGAGCAGGTCACATGCGCGAGCACATAGTCGGGGTGAATCTCGGTCTTCATCGGCCAGCCAGGATATCAGCGGCCGTGGAGGCTGCGACGTTCCCGCCCGAGACCACGCACACTGAGCGTCCACCCTCCACCTTTCCGGCGAGAACGGCTGCGACGGCCGCGGCACCGGCTGGCTCGCACGCGAGCTTGGCGCGCTCGTAGAGGAAGCGAAAGCCCTCCTCGATCTCCTCCTCGGTTACGAGTACCAGCTCGACGTCGAGAGCCGTAAAAACCTGGAGCGCGATCTCCCCCGCGAAGGGGCCGTTCAGCCCGTCCGCAATGGAGCGCGCGTCGACCCGAACGGACTCGCCGGCCTCGACCGCCGAGTAAAGCGCATGCGAGGTCTCGGGCTCGACCGCCACGATCCGAGCGTCGGTGTGCGCCGCTGCCACCGCGATTCCGGCGGCTAGCCCGCCCCCACCGCACGGTACGACGATCGTCTGAACGTCGGGGACGTCCTCGAGGATCTCCAGCCCCACCGTGCCTTGGCCGGCGACCACGAGGGGATCGTCGAAGGGGTGTACGAGCACCCGTCCTGTTTCCTGCTCGAGCTTCGCAAGGCGCTCGAAGACGTCTCCGGGGCCTGTGGCTTCGAGGTCGACCTCTGCACCGTATCCCTGCGCTGCGGCGCGCTTCATCTCGCTCGTCCCTTGATACATCACGACGAGCGCGGTGAGCCCTTCGAGCGCCGCACCGAATGCCAGAGCCGCGGCGTGGTTCCCCGCCGACGCGGCGATGACCCCGCGTGCACGCTCGTCCGGCGTGAGCGATGCGAGCTTCGTGAGGACCCCGCGCGGCTTGAACGAGCCGGTGCGCTGGAGGAGCTCCGCCTTGAGGAAGACATCCCGACCGAGGGTTCGGCAGGAGAGCGTCGGCGTTCTGTGGAGGCGCTCACCGATGACGCGCGCGGCCTCTTCGACGTCCTCCCGGGCGACAGGCAGGCTCACGCCGGCGATCGTACTCGGGAACCTGCGAGCCGCCCGGGGCGTAAGACAGTGATGCGTCGGATCTTGCTGCTCGCGGCAACGCTCACTGTGGCGGCCGATCCGTCGTTGACAGCTTCCCGGCTGGGCTGGAGGCGCTTGCGCTCGTCCGACTCGGCGGCTCGATGTGGGTGACGAGCTTCGCCGGTTCGGACCCTCGCCGCTTCGATCCCTGAGTTGGTCTGACCCTACGGGTCTGACCCCCTTTTCGGGAGAATGCGGCAATGGCCGTCGATCCCGCCTCCCGTCCTGTCCGGCTCGTCGTTCGCGACGACGATCTCCACCGCACCCGGCTCACGGTGCTCTTCCGTCTCTTCCTCGCGATCCCGCACTTCATCTGGCTGGCGCTGTGGGGCATCGCGGCGTTCGTAGTCGCGTTCATCCTCTGGCTCGCCGTGCTGATCGAAGGCAAGGCACCGGAGAATCTGCACGACTTCGTCGCGGGGTACGTCAGGTACGCGACACACGTCGCGTCGTATGTCCTGCTCGCGGCAGATCCGTACCCAGGCTTCCGCGGGCGGCCGGGGTATCCGGTCGACGTCGAGATCGACCCGCCCGAGCGCCAGGGCCGCTGGGGCGGGTTCTTTCGCCTGTTCCTCGCGCTGCCGGCGCTCGCTCTCGCCTCTGCGCTAGGCGGCGGGTTCTCCAGCGGATCGCCGGGTCGGTCGTCGTCGTGGAGCTGGTCGAGCGATGGAGACCAGCAAGCGGCCTGGTTCGCGTTCTCCGCTGGCGGAGCCGCATCGGCAGCCGCCTTCCTTGCCTGGTTCGCGATCCTGGCGCGTGGCCGTGCGCCGACGGGGCTCCGCGACCTGACCGCGTTCGCGATCAGCTACGGCGCGCAGGCGGGCAGCTACTTCCTGCTGCTCACCCCGCGGTACCCGACCTCCGATCCGAGGCTCGCCGAGCCCTACTCCGAACTCCCGGAGCACCCAGTACGCATGGTCGTTACCGACGATCTCGAACGTCCACGTCTTACCGTGTTGTTCCGTCTCCTGCTCGCGATCCCCCACATCGTCTGGCTCATGCTCTGGTCGGTCGCCGCTTTCTTCGCTGCGATCGCCGCGTGGTTCGCCGGGCTCATCACAGGCCACATTCCAGAAGCGCTCCACCGCTTCCTGGCTGCGTACATCCGCTACGGAACGCACGTGTTCGCCTTCCTCTACGTCGTCGGGCGCCGGTTCCCGGGCTTTACCGGGCGCGCGGGCTCGTACGGCATCGATGTCGACATCGACCCGCCCACGCGACAGAACCGCTGGAAGATCCTCTTTCGCCTCTTCCTCGCGATTCCGGCTCTCATCCTCGGAGGAGCGCTCGGCGGTGTGGCGGCCGTGATCGCACTCCTCGGTTGGTGGTACGCGCTCGTGACTGGGCGCATGCCCGAAGGTCTCCGCAACCTCGGGGCTTCCTGCCTCCGGTACAACGCCCAGGCCTCTGCATATCTCTTGCTGCTCACCGACCGCTACCCGTACGCCGCGCCGGTGCTCGCGGGACGACCCACACCGATCGTCGGCCCGGACCCACTCGCGCTTCCTGGAGACACCTTCTGAGAGCAGCGCTCGGGGTCGTCGTCGCGGCCGCTCTGATCGTCGCCGCCGTCTTGTTGTTCCCGACGGACGTTCCTGGGGATCTGACACTCCCCGCCGTCGACGTCGACGAGACGTTCGGAGCCGGATTCGTCGACGAGGCGAAGCGGTACGAGCGCTTCTTCTACGTCACCTGGGTTCTGGCCCAGGTCGCGCTGCTCGCGACCCTGTGGATCTACTCGCGGCGCGGTGCCGTGCTTGCCCGCGAGTCGTCGGCCGGTCCGATCGGCACTGGAATGCTGCTCGGCATGCTCGGGCTCGGCATCGTCTGGCTCGTCGGGCTTCCCTTCCGGATCGCGGCCCACTGGTGGACCCGGCGTCATGACCAATCCGACCTCGGCTACCTCGACTGGATCGTCGAGGACTGGACCATCCTCGCCGCGCAGTTTCTCTCGATCTGCCTCGCACTGCTCATCGTGATGGGCCTTGCGCGCAAGCTCGGCGAGCATTGGTGGCTCCCGGGCGCGGCCGTGTTCGTCGGGATCGCCGCGCTCTTCACCTTCGTCGCCCCGTACCTCGATTACACGACCGAGCCACTTCGCGATCAAGCACTCCTCGCCGACGCCAGGCGCTACGAAGCGGAGCTCGGGCTGCCGAGGATTCCGATCCGTGTCGAGGAGGTGAGCAACGATACGGATCAGGCGAATGCCTACGCCTACGGCATCGGGCCAGCGCGACGTGTGGTCTTCTGGGACACCCTGCTCCAGGAGCCCTTCTCAGCTGGCGAGCAGCGGGTCGTGCTCGCGCACGAGCTGGGGCACCATTCACAAACGCACCTTCCGGAGGGCATCGGCTGGTTCGCCCTGTTCGCAGTCCCAGGGGCGTGGATTCTCATGCGCGCGACGCGGCGGCGCGGCGGCATGGGATCTCCAGGAGCCGTCCCACTGGCGCTTCTGGTGGTCGTCGTCTTCCAGCTCCTGACGGCACCGCTCGCGAACGCGATCTCCCGGCGGATGGAAGCGGAGGCCGACTGGAAGGCGCTTCAGGTAACGCGCGATCCGGCATCGCTCGAAGGCTTGATGGTCGATTTCTCGAAGACGGGGCTCGGCGATCCGGACCCGCCCACGTGGGTTCAGTTCATGCTCGGAACACACCCAGCCCTCGCCGACCGCGTTGCGATGGCGCGGGCCTGGGCGGCACAAAACGGTCGTTGACGAACGGGTCTGGTCTGACCCCGGCGACCTCAGGTCAGCGTGTACTCGGGGCCGGAGCCACCCTCGGGCGGCGTCAGTCGGCCGCCCTTCGCCGTGATCGCGCCGCACTGAACGCAGTTCGACGGCGTGATCTCGACCGACACCGTTCCGTTCCCGAGATCGCGACCGACCTCGTAGACGTGCGCCGGGCACATCCACTCCCACGCCTCGGCGACGGGGCGGCGCACCCGTGTCATCACCTTCAGGTGGTTCGGTTGGTCGTCCCGGGTCCGATTGCCGGAGGCGAAGACGGACGAGAGCTTGTCGAAGATGTACTTCCCGTCCGGTGAGGGATACCGAGCGGCCCGGCCGGTCTTCATCAGCGGCGCCGCGGAGTTCGGGTGCGTCGGGAACCGCCCGTTCGGCGCTCGCCCCTTCGTGATGGTCATCATGCTCGCGAGCGCGCCGCCGACGAAGAAGCCCTTGTCGAACGCCTGGCGCATGTTGCGAACTTCGTACAATTCCTTCCACAAGCCGCTCTGGCGGAGCGACTCGTCGTACGAATCGAGGGCCCCCACGCGGCTCGGCACCTCCCCGCGCTGAAGCGCACGGAACGCGGCCTCGGCGGCGAGCCTCCCGGACTCGATGGCGTAGTGGACTCCCTTGAGGCGGGGAACGTTCACGAGGCCTGCTCCCTCACCGACCAGCAACAGCCCCGGCGCGTTGAAGCGTCGCGGGAACGAGTAGTAGCCGCCCTCGGTGATCGTCTTCGCGCCCCACGCGACCCGCTCGCCGCCGCCGAGGATCTTCCAGACGAGCCGGTGCGTCTTGAACTCCTGCAGAAGGTCGTGGACGGAGAATTCGACGTCCTTCGCCTCGAGGCCCGCGACGAACCCGATCGAGACGAGGTCCTCTCCCATCGGATAGATGAACGATCCGCCGAACTCGCCGTAGCTCGCCGACTTCCGAAGCGGCCAGCCCAGCGTGTGCACGATCCGCCGCAGCGGCTTGCGGACGCGCCAGACTTCCTTCACTCCGAGCGCCCAGATCTGTGGGTTCTCGCCCTGGAGGCCGAACCGCTCGATCGCCGCCCCGGTGAGGTGCCCTTGCGTCCCCTCTGCCAGCACGGTGAGCGCGGCGACGACGTCGCTTCCCGGCTCGAACGTCGCGAGTGGCTCGCCTTGCCGCCCTCGGCCGCGGTCGCCCGTTCGGATGCCGACGACGCGGCCATGCTCGACGAGGAGCTTCGTCGCAGCCGTCTCGGGGAGCACCGCGACTCCGAGAGCCTCAGCCTGCTCCGCGAGGAACCGACCGAGCGCCGACACCGAGAGGATGACGTTGCCGTGGTTCCACATGGTCGGTGGCCGCGGGATGCGCAGGGCCGAGCGCCGCGACATCAGGTACACGGCCTCGCCCGGAACCTCGCCGTAAGTCGGCATGCCGGCCAGGGTGAGCCGGCCACGGAAGAGCTGGCGCAGCGGACGGGGATTGACGACCGCTCCGGAGAGGAGGTGCGAGCCCGCCTGCTTCCCCTTCTCGATGACGGCGACCGGGACCTCGCCGAGACGCTCACGAACCTCGGGGTGCTCCTCCAGGAGCTGCGCGAGCCGGATCGCGCACGCGAGCCCTCCCGGACCCCCTCCCACGATCGCGACGCCGACCTCGATGCGCTCGTCGCGCGGATCGGTCGGCGTGCCGACCGCGTCGGTCGGGCCGAACGGAGGGGCGAAATCGATGGGCCTGGCCACTAGACCACTAGGTTCGCGCCGCGCGGACGAGCTCCGTCAACTTGGGGACGATCTGATGCAGGTCGCCCACGACGCCGACGTCGCAGAAGTCGAAGATCGGAGCGTTCGGGTCCTTGTTGATGGCGATGATCGTGCCGGCGCTCTGCATCCCTACCTTGTGCTGGATCGCGCCCGAGATGCCGCACGCGATGTAGAGCTTCGGCGAAACGGTCTTCCCGGTCTGACCGACCTGCGTCGAGTACGGGTACCAGCCGGCGTCGACGACCGCGCGCGTGGCGGCCACCGCGCCTCCGAGCGCCGCCGCGAGCTCTTCCAGTAGCGAGAACGCCTCCGGCGAGCCGAGCCCTCTGCCACCGGCCACGATGATCTCCGCCTCCTCGATCGACGGCCCGCTCGACGCCTCCACCGTCTGGCCGATCAGGGCAGCGAGCGCCGAGAAGTCGGAGATCGTGGCCTCGAAGCCCTCGACCTCGGCCGTGCCTCCTGACTCGACTGGATCGAATGTCCCTGCGCGCACGAGCCCGAGCCTGGGCGAGTCCTTCCACCCGACGTCGACCATGACCGTGTCGCCAAGAGCGGGCCGTTTGCCGACGAGCTCGTCGCCGCGGATCTCGAGGTCGGTGAGATCCCAGTTGAGGCCCGCGTCGATGCGAGCCGCGAGGCCAGCGGCAACGTCGGCAGAGAGGACGGAAGCCGCGAAGAGAACTGCGTCCACTTCGATGTCCTCGACGAGCTTCGCGAGCGCGTCGACGCGCGGCTGCGGCAGCGTCATGCGATCGCCCTCGAGCGCATAGACCTTTGACGCGCCGAACGCCCCAGCTCGAGCAGCTATCCCCCGCGCACCGGGGCCGATGATCACACCGGCCGCGTCGCCCAGCGAAGCCGCCTTGGAGAGAACACCAAGACAGCCCTTCTCGAGCTCGCCTTCATGGTGCTCGAGGAAGACGAGGAATTTCACAGCAGCCGCCGCTCGAGGATGTGATCGAGGATCTTCTGGGCCGCGCTGCCGTCGTCCTCGATCTTGATCTGGTCGCCTCGCGACGGGGGTGGGCCGAGCTCGAGCACCGTCGTCTTCGCCGCCGCTTCACCCGCCTCACTTGCCTGAACGCCGACATCGGCGAGCGACAGAGTTTCCTGAGGCTTCGTCTTTGCGCCCATGATGCCCTTGAGCGATGGGTAGCGCGGCTCGTTGATCGCGTCCGAAACGGCGACGACCGCCGGCAGTGGAACGGAGATGGTGTCGTACCCGTGCTCGGTCTGGCGCTTCCCGTGAATCTCGCCGCCCTCGAACGTGAGCGAGGCGACCTGAGAGATCACAGGGCGGCGTAGTCGATCCGCCACCGCGGCCCAGAGAACGGACCCGTCACCGTCGCTCGACGCTTGCCCGAAGAGAACGAGGTCGGCTGCCTCGCGCTCGAGAGCCGCAGCGAGCACACGGCTGGTTCCGAGGAGATCCGAGCCGGCGGCGGCTTCGTCGGTGACGAGAATCGCTCGATCTGCCCCCATCGCGAGCGCCTTGCGCAGAGAGTCGAGGGCCTTCTGTGGGCCGAGCGACACGAGCACGACCTCCCCGCCCTGCGCCTCCTTGATCCGAAGCGCTTCCTCGACCGCGTTCAGGTCGGTGGGATTGAGAGCGGACTCACCGGAGCGGTCGAGCCGCTTCGTGCCAGGGTCGATGCGCTTGTGGACGGTCGCGTCCGGCACGTGCTTCACGCAGACGGCGATCTTCATCGGCGCGGACTCTATCGGCGCCATTCGCGACGACGGTGCACTACGTGACGGCTACCCCCAGGCGGCGCGGCCGCTCGGATCGACCTCCGCAATCGCGGCGCTCGTGCATGCGTCGACGTAGCCGGGGGTGAGCCTCGCGCACGCTGCGCGACGACTCGCGTCGGTCGGATAGATGAGGCCGAGGACGATCCCGAGTCCCGAGACGCAGCTCGGGCGATCCACGCGCGGCGCACGGGCGCAGAAGGTGGCGGCGCGCCTGGCTCCCTCGAGTCCAGCTCCGTCGGCGAAGGTCCGCGCAGCGCCGAAGAGACACTCACTCTGTCCACCCTCGGCGAGGCGGCAGAGATCGAGAACCTCCTTCACGGAGACGTACTTCGCCTCGACGACCGCATCGCGGCCGTAGCCGCGGAAGCAGAAGCGCGCCCACCTGAGACCCGCGGACTCGCACGTGCGAGCCGTCGCTTCGAAGTCGTTGCCGTTCAGCAAGAGGATCCGGGTCGTCGCGCGTACGTAGCACGACCGCCTATGACGGACCTGGACGCGGCCGCACGGATAGAGGGGGTCATCGTCACGAAGCCATTGCGACCGGAAGCCGAAGCGGGTGCTGACGTTCTCCATGAACGCACCGCTCGTGCAGGTGACTTCGTCCCAGCCCGTACCGAGTCCGCCGCACAGCGACAGTGCCGTGGGCAGGTCGTAGCCGGTCTGGATCATGAATCCGTGCCCGAGACCGTGGCGGCACTGGTAATCGAGAAATCCGCGGCGCCGGATGCTCGTCTCGACACAGATCGACTTGGCCAACTTCGCAAGTTGAGCCTTCGTCGTGGCACCCACGAACGCCCGCTCGAGAATGCCGTGGTAGTAGCCGGAGGCGCAGGTCGCGGAGCCCTCGGCGAACGTCCGTGCGACGTTCCCGTCGTACCGGGCGAACGCTGCCGAGCCGATGTTGTGCGCGATCCGATGGCAGTCGCGCTCGACATCGACGTCACTGACGATCCTCTCGTCGAAGACGGTCAGAGCCTGCTTCGGCCCTTCACGAAAGGCGATGTTCCCGAATGCCTGCTCGAGGCAGCTGTAGCTCCCTTCGCACTCGTCCAGCTGAGTCGTGTCGGGCTCGAAGTTCCCGGCCACCGGATGAAACGATCCGCCGATCGAGCCCTGGGCGAGCGGGGGCCTGCCCTGACTGCCTGCGGTAAGGGCGAAATAGGCGATCGCAGGGATAGCGATCAGCGGAACCACGAGCAGAAACGGCAGTGCTCGCAAGAAGAAACCTCGTGATCGCGTAGTGCCCATGCTCGGCTTCGTCCGCACCATCGTACGAGGCGTATCGGCAGGTTCGAGCTCTCCGAACAGGCTGCTTCCGACGGCCCGATCGGCCGGATGCATCTGGTAGCGTCCCGCCCTTCGCGCGCGAACCGGAGCACCTTCTCCTTTGAGACGCCACCGGACCCCAGCACGAGGGACGTTCGTCTCCCTCCTCCTCGCCGGCCTCGCGGCCGCCGCCCTTACGACCCCGTCGGCAAGCGGAAGCGAGCAAGCCGTACCCCGCTTCGTCTTCCCGCTGGTCGCGAAGACGGACCTCTGGGACAACTACGGCGACCCGCGCGGGAACGGCCGGCATGCCGGGATCGACATGGAGAACCCCTGGCGCGCTCCCGTGGTCGCCGTCGAGGACGGGCGCGTCGAGTTCGCAGAGTCGAGCCTCGGCGGCTGCATGCTCTACCTCTACGGACGAAGCGGGACGATGTACCTGTACATCCATCTGAACAACGACCTGACCGCGCGAAACGACAACAAGGGCGGCTGCGTCAAGGACGTCACGTTCGCGGTTCCCGACGGGGCGCGGGTCTCGGCCGGTGAGCAGGTCGCGTGGAACGGCGACTCCGGAGATGCCAGCGGTAACCCCCACCTCCACTTCGAGGTGCATCCGAACGGGGGCGCCGACGTGAATCCGTTCAAGCACCTGAAGCGCGCGAGCCGCCCGCTCTTCGCCGCCAAGCCGGGTGCCCAGTTCAGCCTGGGATTGAGAGGCACGCTCGTCGCTGCAGGGGCGGGGTCGGTCACGCTCGAGGTCGAGCGCGTCCGCCACTATCCGGGCGGACGCTGGGTCGAGATCGAGCCGCGGACGCTCGACCTCACCCTTCCGCCGGAGGCGACCGTCGCTCCCTCGATCGGACGCGTCACCAGCCCGGCGCTCCGAGCGTTTCGCACACCGATGCCTGTGGCCGCGTACACGGTGAAGGCGAAGACGACGACGGACGCGATCATCGGCGCGGCCGGGGCGCTACGAGTCAGCCGCGTCGCTCCGTTTCCGTAAGCGCACCAGCCGGTCGAATCAGCAGGATTTCGCGCAATGGCAGGCGACCTCTCGATACTCATGCCCGTCTTCAACGAGCGGGCGACCGTGGAGGCTGCGATCGACGACGCGCTGACGGCCGATCTCCCAGTCGCGAATCGCGAGCTGATCATCGTCGACGACGGCTCGACCGACGGCACGCGCGAGCTGCTCGGCTCGCGCACCTGGCCGGACAACGTGCGCGTCGTGTTCCACACCGAGAATCAGGGCAAGGGGGCAGCGGTGCGAACGGCGCTCAGCCATGCGAGTTGCGAGTTCGCGGCGATCCTCGATGCCGATCTCGAGTACCGCGCAGCCGACCTCGCCGACGTGCTCGAGCCCCTCGTCTCAGGAGACGCGAAGGTCGTCTTCGGCACCCGCGCATGGACCTCGCAGTCGTCGTTCAGCTTCTGGTACGTCATGGGCAACAAGGCCGTCACATTCGCGACGAACGTCCTCTACAACTGCTGGATCTCGGATGTCATGACGTGCCACAAGGCGATGAGCTCGGAGCTGTTTCGCTCGCTGCCGCTGCGGGAGCGGGGCTTCGCGATCGAGCCCGAGATCGCCGCGCGGGTACTTCGTGCCGGCGAGCGAATCCACGAGGTGCCGATCTCCTACAGGGCGCGCGGCCGCGAGGCCGGGAAGAAGCTCACGTCGTTCGACGGGATTCGCGTGCTGCGCACGCTCGTACGCTGCCGCGTGACGTGAGCCTGAGCGACCTCTCGGATGAGTCGAGATCGGCTCATCGCGATGTCGCACTCGCAACGCTCGCCTACGGCGCCTTGGGACTGGTTCTCTGCTGGTCGCGCTTCGTCGGCCTGAACCGGGGTTTCTGGCACGACGAGATCGTCACGGTCAGGGACTACGTACGGGCGGGCCCACGCCGAGATTCTGTTCGGTGACTACATCCCGAACAACCACGAGCTGTTCAGCCTTCTCGGATGGGCAACCAGCTCGGTGGTCGGCGACTCCGAGATCGCCCTTCGACTCTGGTCCGTGATTCCGTTCATCGTCGGCGCCGCGCTCGTCACGGCGTGGCTGCACATCCGCATCGGCGCGCTGACCGCCGTCCTCTACCTGTTCTTCGTAACGCTGTCGCCCCTACTCCTCGACCTGTCGCGCCAGGCCCGCGGATACGGTCTCGCGTTCCTCGCGATGAGCGCGATGATCGTTGCCGCCCTCGAGGCCGAACGGAGCGTCCGATACCGGGCGATCGTGGCGTTTTGTGTCGCCGGCGTGCTCGGAACGCTGACCCTGCCGATCTTCGGCGTCGCCTTTCTCGCCACAGGCGCCGTCCTCTGGGCCGGTAGGTCGCTGCGTCCGAGAGTGGCACTCGCGTTGGCCGCGTCGAGTCTGGTTGTCATCTTGGCGTGGTACGCACCCCACGCGGACGATCTGCTGACGAGCTCACAACAGGAGTTCGGCGCGCCGATTCCCTGGTTCGGCATCGTGACCGCGCCCGTCGACCAGATCCTGATTCCGGCGTTGGTCTGGGTCGAGGGCTTGGCGCCGACGAGAAGCCTCGTCTGGCTCCCACTCATCGCCTGCATCGCGATCGTGCTCGTTTCGAGCCCGCTGCTCCGCGACCGGAGAGTGGGGCTGATCCTGGGGTCCGGCGTCGTCGCGACCCTGGTGGTCGTCTTTGCGACACGGCTCTACCTCGCACCTCGCTTCGTCAGCTTCCTCCTCGTCCCGCTCTTCATCCTCCTGTCGAGCGGGACGGCGCATCTACTTACCCGCAGCAGCGCGAGACTGCCCGGCCTCCGAGCGGTCGTCGCGGTGACGATTCTCGCGCTCGTCACCTTTCGGTTCGCGTCCTCGGTCGCCGACGTCACGGGGCTTCCGCGCGAGGCTCACAAGGACGTCGCCGAGCTGATCGAGAGCCGAGACACGCACTCAGCCCCGGTCTTTGTCCACTCGCACCAACCCACGGATCTCGCCTTCTACCTCGATGTGCCCATGCGTGCGCTCCCAGCTTCCGAGGTCGTTTCGAGCGTGTGTGACTCCCCCACGCCCGTCGTCTATGTCACGCAGCCCTTTTCGATCGAGCCCGTGGATGTGCCCTGCCTGACCCGATCGGGCGTGGATCATCACCAGTTCGAGCAGTACACCCGTGGCGATGAGATCGACGTCTGGTTCGTGCCTCCGTCGAGTTGATTACGACCTCAGACGCGCCAACCAGCTAGAGCGATCCCGCCTATCGCTCCGTTAGCCTGTCGTACTCACTTGAGTGAGCGTTCGTATCCACTAGCGAAGGCCCGAGCCACGAGTGGCGTCGCGTACTACCTCCGCGTCCTGCGCGTCATCGGCGCCATCGACTTCAAGGCCAGGTACACCGATGCGGCTCTCGGGTATGTCTGGTCGCTCGTCAAACCGCTCGCGTACTTCGGCGTGCTCTGGCTCGTCTTCGCCCATCTGTTGAAAACCGCCAACCAGACGGAGGACTTCACGCTCTTCCTCCTGATCGGGATTCTCCTCTTCTTGTTCTTCATCGACGCCGTGACGGCGATGCTGCCGTCGATCGTCGAGGGAGGCGCGACCCTTCGGCGGCTGGCGTTTCGATCCGATCTTGATCCCGCTTTCGGCCTCCGTCGCAATCGGCATCACCTTCTGCGTGAACGTCCTCGCCTTCGTCGTCTTCGCGGCGATCCAGAGGCTCGAGCCTCGAATCGAGTGGCTGCTCGTCGTCCCGCTGCTCGTCGAGCTGTACCTCTTCACCGTCGGCCTCGGCTTGCTGCTCAGCGCGCTGTACGTCCGCTTCCGCGACATCGGCCAGGTCTGGGAGCTCGCAGCGTCAGCTCCTCTTCTTCGCCTGCGCGATCTTCTATCCGATCGGGATCCTTCCCGACTGGGCGCAGAAGGTCGCCTTCCTCAATCCGTTCGTCCAGGTCATGCAGGACATCCGCCACGTCATGCTCGGGGGTGCGAGCGGACCCAACGACCTAACGGCAGCCGACGTCTTCGCGGGCGCGGGCGGCCGACTCATCCCCATCGTCATCGTCGCGCTCCTCTTCGTCGTTGCTCTCGTCTCTCTTCAGGCGCGAGGGCCGCTATTTCGCGGAGAGGCTCTGAGTGGCAGCCGCGATCGAAGTGGCAGCGGTCTCGAAGACGTTCCGGATCCCGCACGAGCAGCGGACGTTCCTCAAGGAGTACTTCCTGCATCCGTTCCGTCGGCCGACCTACGAGCGCAACGACGCGCTCGACGGATGTCACATTCTCCGTCGAGGCGGGCGAGTTCTTCGGCGTGATCGGGCCGAACGGGAGCGGCAAGAGCACGCTGCTGAGGATCCTGGCCGGCATCTACGTGCCCGACTCGGGGCGCGTTCGCGTGAACGGGCTGCTGTCGCCGTTCATCGAGCTCGGAGTCGGTTTCAACGTCGAGCTCACCGCCCGCGACAACATCCGCATGAACGGCACCCTGGCCGGACTGACCAAACGCCAGCTGGACGAGAGGTTCGACGACATCCTCGCGTTCTCCGAGCTCGAGCGCTTCGTCGACCAGAAGCTGAAGAACTACTCGTCGGGGATGCTCGTGCGGCTCGCGTATTCGATCGCGATCCAGATCCCGTTCGACGTTCTCCTCCTCGACGAGGTGCTGGCCGTCGGAGACGAGGCCTTCCAGGAGAAGTGCTTCGCGACGTTCGACCGGTTCAAGGAGGAAGGGAAGACGGTCGTCTTCGTGAGCCACGCCCTCGAGCTCATGGAGCGGTTCTGCGACCGCGTGCCTCCTGCTTCAGAGGCGGCGACGGTGCAAGCCCTCGGCCACCCGCACGACATTGTCGGTCTCTACCGCGAGCACGTACTCGACGGCTTCCCCGAGAAGGGAGGCAACGAAACCCAGGTTGCCCGCTGCTGTTGCAGAGCTGAGTGATAGACAATGGCTCGACCTGCAGATCAAGAGTATCTCCGCACCACTGGTGAGTGGCATCGCATTTCCCGGCTTCCCGTCCGAGGCAGTACAAACCACTTGGGTCGGTTCTGCAAATGAGAAGGCCCTGCGCGAGGCTTTTGACTTCTACAGATTCGTGAAGACATCCGCGCGCAACGCCGGTAACCCGATCCAGCGGGACAGCCGCTTTCTGGACTTCGGATGCGGCTGGGGCCGTTACCTGAGATTCTTCTGGAAAGATGTCGCCGAGAAGAACTTGCATGGATGCGACGTCGATCAGTCTATTGTCGACCTCTGCCGCACTCTGAACGTGCCTGGAGCAATTGATCGCATCACCCCTCGAGGAGGTCTGCCATACCCCGATAGCTACTTCGATGCTCTGATCGCTTACTCTGTGTTCACACATCTCCCCGAAGATATCCACCTCCATTGGATGCGCGAACTCGCCAGAGTTGCGCGACCAGGAGCGACTTTCTGCCTGACAATTGAGTCGCGCCGGTTTATTGACTTCATTCGCGATGTACCGAGGAAGACATCTCAGGAATGGCACAAAGCACTTGCGATGCACAAGCCGCACGTGCCGGAGTATTACGAGACCTACGACTCAGGAGAGCTCGTCTTCATGCCCACAAACAGGGGCGCCGAGGACACGTATGGAGATGCTGTAGTACCCCTCTCGTACATCGAGCGAAAGTGGTCGCCCTACTTCGAGGTGGACACCTACATCGATGACCCAGGGCAATTCTGGCAGGCTGTTTTGGCTGTGCGCCGGACATAAGAATCGCTCGAACCCCACGCGCGCGTCACGTGAACTTGTCGCGAGGGCGTGGTTCGTGATTCAGCGAGATCCTGCCACGGCCCCGAGGGCTTGCGTCTCCGTCACTGTGACTCCTTGACTCGCAGAGTATTGTCGACCACCGTCCACGAGCGCCCCGCGAGTCGCTTCGAGCCACTTCCGCCCATACTTAATGTCCGGCTCGAGGTGTGTACCTTCCGCCCACTCATTCCACGCGTTGACGAAGACAAGCGGTTCCTGAGCTGGACTGCGAACAAGCGACTGCAAGACCGCTTTTCTGAGCCAGAGCCGGTATTGCTCCGGCGAAGACTTCACCATGACATGAGCGCGCTCTCCAAGACGCGCGGTATTGTCCCAAGATGGTATGACTCCCCGATACCAACTGTACTCAGGCAGCGGTAACCCTAGACGGGCGCGCATTATCCCGCCGTAGTCTCCGAGAGTTCCGCCAAACCTCGGGTCCAGGCGTTGGATCCTAAAGGGGTTGGTAGAAACATGCACATTGTGCGGTGGGAACTCAACTGCTGCGTCGAAGCCATACGGAGTCGGGTCGGTGAGCCCGTGACTTTGAACAGCTGCAAGATGTAGCTCCAGCCCAATCTCGGCGCGGGCTATCTCGCGCCAGCGCTCCGTAACGCGAATCCCCTGCGGAAGAACGTCCGCTCGATATACGAGAACGAGTGGAGCATTGTTGACTCTGATGTACCGCTCGTCGACGAGCGCGGGAAGTAGATCGCGTATTACACGATCCGCCCAGTCGCCGGTGTAGTCCTGACGGAGGAGGAGTTCGCTGTCACGCCCATCCCAGCGTCGCGTCCAGTTCTCATTCGCCCAGCAGAAGCAGAAGGGCAGGTTCGGCCTTCCGCTCTGCAGAACCTGGTTGGTCGGTCCTTCGAGAACGCGACGGCCGTCGAACCAGTAGAAGTAGTAACAGAAACCGTGGATCCCATACTCCCGCGCCATAGCCGCCTGCGTCTCGAGCACACTGTGGTCGCGAAGGTCGTAAAAGCCGAGCTCCGTGGGGAGCTGGGGCTGGTAGTGCCCGAGGTAGAGCGGCCGAGCGCGCCTGACGTTTGTCCACTCAGTGAATCCCTCACCCCACCATTCGTCGTTCTCTGGGATCGGATGGAACTGAGGTAGGTAGAACGCGATGAGCTTCGCCTGAGGATCGCCGGTTCGATCATCCGCCGAGACGTCGGTGGTCTTCGACTCTCGTCGCGTGCCAACAACGTCATCACGGGACTCGAGTCCACGCTGGTAATCGTGGTGTGCATGCACGTCGTCGCGGTATGCCAGCCAGGCCTTGGCCTCTGCAATCATGCGGCCATCTCGCAAGTGGCGAGGCAGGCGATCCTCACCCACCAGGTCCAGAAGCGCGGGTCCAGACCATGTTGCGTTTCCGCCCGACCGTAGCCGCCAGGCGCTGATGCGCCGGCGGAACGCAGGTCGGACCCGCGGCTTGAATTGCCCGGCTGCCGAGGAAATGCACACCAAGCGCCACATCGCCGCGCACCTCAACACGTCACCCTCTTCATGAGGTCGTCTGGAGCAATGACCGCAAGGGTAGCCCGCACCTCTGACGAGCTCGACGATGGGAGAGATCCGGCTTGGGCCTATCGAGGCCAAACGACTATTCAGCTGAGGACACACTGATGCGGATCCGAGCCCTACGATACGTTCTTCGAGTGGCTCCGGTCTGATCGCCAGAATGAACGTTGTACCGGCAGCCAGGCTTTCTATTGTGCGTGTAGTGGCCCGTTCGATCGACGTCATCATCCCCGTCCACAACCGCTGGGAGCTCACCGAGAGCTGCCTCGCGCACCTCGAACTCCAGACGCTGACGCACACCGTGGTCGTGTGTGATAACGGCTCGACCGATGGAACACGTGAGCATCTGCGGAACTCCTTTCCGGACGTTCGAGTCGTCGAACTGGGCGCGAACCTCGGATTCTCCGCGGCCTGTAACCGGGGAGTGTCTGCCGGCAGCGGAGAAATCGTGGTCCTGTTGAACAACGATGTGGACTGCCGGCCGGACTTTCTCGAACGCCTGGTCGCTCCGTTTGGTGACGATCACCGTCTCGGGTCGGTTGCGGCGCTGCTGCTGGAGCCGGGAGAGGAGAGGATCGAGAGTTTCGGCATCGCTGTGGATCGCACACTGGCCGGATTCACACGACTTCGTGGCATGCCAGCCCGGCTAGCTCTGGACAGACAACTTCTCCTCGTCGGGCCATACGGCGCCGGGGGAGCGTATCGCCGCACAGCCTGGGAATCAGTCGGTGGGCTCGACGAGGGCGTCTTTTGCTACGGCGAGGACACAGACCTCGCTCTGCGGCTTCGTACAGCCGGATGGTCGACAATTGCGGCTTCCGATGCGGTTGCGGTTCACCTCGGGTCAGCCAGCGCCACCCGCCGATCTGCCTGGCAGCGATATCAGGCCGGGTTTGGACGCGGATACTTCTTGCGGCGATACGGAACGCTTCGCGAAAGTGTTGGCCTGCGCGCAGCGGTCACGGAGGCGATCGTCGTGCTGGCGGACGCTCTACTATTTTCGCATGACCTCGCGGCGCTCCGAGGTCGGATCGCAGGGTGGCGGGCGGCCAAGAGCAGCGCTCGGAGACTGCGGCCACCGCATGACGCGATTGACCATCGCATCACGTTTCGGGAGAGCCTGCGCCTTCGGTTTGCCGTCTACGCGGGGAGTTCCCATCGTCGACGATCTCCGATAAGAACTTCCGGACCGACCCGATGATGGTCGTCCCCTGCCTTCGGCCAGGTACACGCTGGCGGCCGAACTGCGCGAACCCCTGGCGAGCGCAAGGTCCGACAGGCCGCTCCGGAGAGACTGATAGAAGGTGTGGGGTGGCCGACTCATCGCTTCCTCATGCGGACCCACTCGTCGAAGTCTTCATCCCAAGTCGTGACCGGGCGCTCCAGCTCGATGGCACGCTGCGCTCGTTCCAGCGGCACTGCTCTGATGCCACAAGGGCTCGAGTCTCGGTGCTCTTCCGTGGTACGACGAGGCGCCACCGGCGAGCTTATAAGGTCGTAGCCAGAGAGCATGCGGGTGTTCGAATGCTCGAGGAGCGCTCCTTCTCGCGGGACGCTGCGCGACTCCTTGGCGCGCAGCAGTCCCACCGCTACCCGATCAGACGACGCAACGAGAGGAACGGAGCCGAGGCGCAGCTCCTTGTGGTGGACGACACCATGTTTGTCCAAGCGTTCTCGCTCGAGTCAATCGTGTCGACGCTGTCTGAAGAGTCTGACGTGCTCGGCTTCTCGCTCCGGCTCGGTCAGACGATTTGTTTCTGCCAGCCATTGGGCATCGAATCACCTCCGCCCGAGCTGACACACGTCGCGGGCTCGGGAGTCGGCGAGATCGTGTCTTTCCGCTGGACCGACCTGCAGGGTGACTGGGGCTATCCTCTCGAACTCTCGAGCTCGCTCTATCGTCGAGGCGAACTGATCGAGCTCATGCGCGAGATCACCTTTGACTCCCCTACGACACTGGAGCATGAGCTCTGGCTGAAGTCAGGAACCGTTCGCGATCGCCACACACTTCTGTGCTACCGGACGTCGAAGGCCGTCAGCCTTGCACTGAATCGGGTGCAAAGCATTACGCCGAATCCGACTTCGGGACATCTGCGGCACGACTCTACAACGCTCTTGGCCCGACTTCTTGAAGGTTGGCGTGTCGATGTCGGTGCGTATGACGGGTACCTTCCGCATGCTTGCCACGAAGAGGCCGAGCTACTTGCCCGGCCGTCGTGGGCACAATGAATAGCTCTGCAGTTGACGTGGTAATGCCGGTGAAGAATGGTGAGGACTTTCTTGGCGCGGCAATCGCAAGCATTCTCAGCCAATCGCATGAGAATCTCAAACTGTTCGTCATCGACGATTCGTCTGACGATAGGACCTCGGAAATTGTCGAAAGCTTTGCTCGCGATCCAAGAGTGAGCCTCGCTCGGAGCGCAGGTTCGGGAAAGGTCGCCGCCCTCGAGACCGGAATTGCACTCGGAACGGCTCCGCTCCTCGCTCGCATGGATGCGGACGATGTCGCGCGCCCACGGCGGCTGGAGTTCCAGACAAGGTTTCTTACGTCTCACCCCGACATCGCTCTCGTCGGCGGCGGCATGGACATGATCGACGCAGGGGGCGGGATCTTTAGGCGAATCACGTACCCGACGCTCCCCGCCGAAATCGAGGACCGCATCCTCACTGAGATCTGCTTCGCGAGTCCGACCATGGTCTTTCGGCGTTCCGCCTGCACAGAAGTCGGCGGCTTTCGCTCCCTCTTCGAGCCTGCTGAGGATGCTGATTTCGCACTACGGATTTCCGAGCGGTTCCAGACCGCGAATCTCGAGGATGTTGTCCTGGGCTACCGCGTGCACAGCACAAACTTCAGCACCTTGAGTCTCAGAAGCCAGATGCAGGCTGTCATCGTGGCCCGTGCGGACTCCGCTTGGCGGAGAAGGAACGGAGCATCACCTTCGGCTCGGAGTCTTGACGAGTTGCAGCACGCACTCGGGGTGGCTCAGAAGCACATTGACCGGCAGTCGTTTCAGGCGGCGCTTACGTGGAGCGAGTTGCTTGCCGAGGCAGATCTCATCGAGGAGAGCGAGGCGCTCCTGCGGGAGGCCGCCACTATCGGCGGCGCAAGTCTCACGGGAGACGAGATCGTCGCGCGCATCAAGGCTGCTCGAGAGCGCGCGATGTCCACTCGTCGCGCGCGGAGGTCCGTCTCCGGCCTGCGATCGCATCGCCGTTGGCTACCGGCCTCGGCCTCGAGGGCAGCTGGACCATTGCTTCGTTGGGAGTCGCGCGTCGCGGAAAGGCTGCTTGGTCCCGGCCACCTCGTCAGTGGTGGGCTCGGCGTACTCAGGCGCGAGGGCCCGACGGCGTTCGCGAAGGCTGTGAAGGCACGGGGCGGTGAATCGTCGATTGACCAAGCTGGAGCGGTCCTGCACACGATTCCCGCCGATGCGAAGGCGTGGCGGCAAGAGCGGCGATCCCGTCGTCAGCGTTATCGTCCGGACCCGAAACCGCCCCGAGCGATCTGAGACTGGCTCTGAACAGCCTCATGTGGCAGACCTTTCGACCCGTTCGAAGTGGTCGTCGTGAACGACGGCGGAGAGGACGTCGAGGAACTGCTCGCCCCTACAGGACGGACATGCGGTTGCGGTATGTCGTCAACCAGCCGGGCCATGGGCCGGCCAAAGCGGCGAATGACGGTGTGGAAGCAGCCGCGGGGCGCTACATCACGTTCCTTGACGACGACGACATCGTGTATCCGTTTCACCTTGCATCACTCGTCCGCACTGTCTGAGCGGGTAGGCGTTCTTCGACCACTCGTCTACTCGCACTACAACCGCGCGCTTGTCAGAGGACGCGGTGACACAGCCTCTGTCGTCGAGCGCGTCCATCCCCCTCTGGACGTTCGACCGGAGCGAGCTCCTCGTCCATGACCGGCCACCCGTACATACATGGCTCTTGCCTCGTACGCTGTCGAGCACCACGGTGGCTTCGACCCATCCCTCGCAATCCTGAAGGACTGGGACTTCTTGCTCCGCGTAACCGAGAACGAGCTCGCTCATCGGCTTACCGCGTGAAACGTGCGAGTATCGGATCTACCTCGATCTCGATAACTCCGTGGCCGGTAGCAGGCCTCGTGTGCTTGAGGAGTTTCGGGACGTGTACGAGCGACATCGCGGCGGCTCACGCATGGTCGAGCAGGGCGGAAGCGCACAGTCGCAATGGTCGAGTCTCAGATAGCGATGGCCGAAGAACTGACTGCCGGTGTGAGCTCCGCGCCATGACTCAGGATGAAGCCGCACGTCGTTATGTCGCGGCGGTCTTCGGCTTCGCTATGCACTATTAGGTGGATTCCCGACAGTCTGACGGCGATCTGAGCCAGTAACGTCAGCGAGCCTCCCCGGCGGCGGTCCAAGTCGCGACCTTGGGCAGTGTTCTCGGACCGCCCGCCAGCGGTCACGGCGATGCTGGCCAGAGGCGGAGCATGCGCTCGTGCACCGAACGCTGAGGAGATGCGCGCGCGGGAGGCTGACGCCAACGAGCTGGGCGGCACGGGTAAGGGGGTGGTTACGATCTGACGATCCCTATGGAAACCCAGCCGCTGGCCTTCTTGAGCGACGGCACTAACTCAAAATCCCGTGTCCCTCGGGACGTGTGGGTTCGACCCCCATCTCCGGCATCGTGCGGCAAAAGCCCTCGTATTCCATGCGGCATGCGCGTGGTCTGTGTCTTCGCCGCGTATCAGCGCCAGAGCCGTGTGGGGCAACTCACGGGCAACAGCGACCTGAACCGCGACCTGAAACCTCACTGCCACCGGCGACCGCCACCTCCTCGTGCACGGCACAAACCCCCACCCTGTATTCACAACGATTTCCGCAAACCTCGCGGCCAGCTCGCGTGCCGCGGGCGAGCGGCGAGCGGCGAGCGACGAGCCATTCGACCGCTCGTACCTCTACAAGGTTGTCAACGACGCGGGGAAGTCCGCTGGGATCGAGTGGCCGCCGGTCGGCTGCACACGCTCACGCACTCCGCCCCGACCATCCTGTAACCGCCGCGGGGTCGAGAAGGAGCAGATCCGGCGAGTGCTCGGCACCACTCCTGGGAGTTCACCGAGTCGGTCTAGTTCACTCGGATGAGATCCCGGACGGCTCCGTCCTTGGCGACCTCACCGTGAGCACCGAGACGACGCCGGTCGAGTCGAGGCGGTCGCCGAGGGCTAGAACCCCGAGCTCGCCCCGATGCCGAGGATCGGCTCGCCGTCGACGGTCGCATCCGACGTGCCGCCGTGCCGCCGCAGGCGCGTTTCCGAAGTACGTGTACGAGGCCGGGCGGAGAGGCGCAGCTTTCGTCGAAGAAGTGAGTTCGATAGCGTCAGGAGCGCTCGAATGAGCCTCAAGACCCGCATCCACCATGCAATCACCCCGCTTCTCCGGCCAGTCGTCGAGAAGGGAACTCGGCAAGACTTCGACACCGAAGCGGACTGGCAGAAGAATCCTGTAAAGGGATCCACGTACAACCCGACCGAACTGCCAGCCGGCGCGGAGGATTACCTCCGCCTCGATCATCCTCGCCTGAGAGAGCTGCGAAAGCGGTATGCGGAATGTCCCAGCCAAGTGACAGCTTCCGAGCTGTGGGACGAAAACTATGTCCGGCCCGAGCACCTTCGGTTCTTCCGCGGCGACAACCCGTACGTCTGGCAGCTTCGTTACAGCAACGCGATGGGCTATGCCCTGGCCTTCTATTACCTGCTCTCCATCGACCACCTGGGCCTTCTTGAGAAGCTGGAGGAGGACGACGCCTTTGGCAACTTCAGCTTCGTCATCCAGAACAACAGGGTCTCACGCGACCTGCTGGACTCGATCAACGAGTTCTACTTTCTGGATAGGCATCTGAAAACTCTCGACGCTCATCGACTGCTCGATGCTGGACATCGGTGCAGGCTACGGGCGTCTCGCGCACCGCATACTGAGCGCACTACCGAATGTCCGCGACTTCTACTGCACGGATGCCGTGCCGGTATCGACGTTCATCTCGGAGTACTACCTGCAGCACCGTGGGCTGGGCGATCGGGCGCACGTCATTCCTCTCGACGAGATCGAGAACACCCTAAAGGAACGGCCCGTGCAGGTCGCGGTCAATATCCACAGCTTTTCGGAGTGCAGCCTCCCCGCGATTCCAGCCGGCGGGTCTAGCTTCTGGCGAGGTCTGAAGAGTCCGCTACCTGATGATCGTTCCCAACAGCGTGGGGAACGACGGGGAGATTTTGACAAACGAATGCAGGAGATCTCCCCGGTCGTCGTCAAGCACGGCTATAGACTTATCGTCGCGGAACCCAAGTACGGTGATCCGATAGTGCAAGGAGTACGCCGTTTACCCAACGTTCTACTACCTTTTCGAGCTTTCGAACCCGTAACAGCTCGTAGAGGTCAGACCGCTGACCGACGAGAGAGTCTTCGCCGACTGCTTTGCTGTCGCGGGCGTGACCATCGCCGTGTCTGGAATCGCGATCACCGCCGCGATGATCATCGATCTCGAGCCACGAAGGCGCGCTCTAGCCAGGCGCCGCGACTGAATCGAACCCGCTGCTCATGATCGTGCTCGCAGTACGCTCGTCGCCTGGGCGCCTTCGGGCTGCTGGCGATGAGGGCAACAGGAGGGCAACAAGACCCACCGAGAGGCAGAGATCGGCGAAGCCGCTCCTGGCGAGAACCTCGATGAAAGAGCCGAATCGCTTGATCGGCCGAAGATCGACCAACTCAGTGTCCTGCGCGAGGCGTGAAGAAACGAGACGGTCGATCTCGTGACCAACTTCCGCGATGGCGCGGTGATGCGGATCAGTCGCCGACCGATCGCGACGCGCCTGCACCGCTGGTCGCTCGCGCGCCTTGGCTATGGCAACGGCAATCCGGCTACGAACGGCGAGTATCGCCTGCTCGACGAGCTTCCCGAGGCTCCGACTGTCTTCGACGTCGGCGCGCACCATGGCGACTATGGGCTCGCCGTGCTCAACCGGCGCCCGAACGCGACTGTCTATTGCTTCGAGCCCGCGGCCGAAACGTTCCAGCATCTTGCCAACCAGCTCGATGGCCGCGCACGCCTACATCGCTTTGCGCTCTCCGACAGCGCCGGCAGTCGTACTCTCTATGGCGATCGCGTCGGCTCGGCGATGGCGTCGCTCTTCCGCCGTGATCTCCGCTGGCTCGGCCTCGACAGCTCTGTTGAGGAGACGGTCAAGACCCAGACACTCGACGATGTGTGCGCCGCGGAAGGAGTCGATCACATCGACCTGTTGAAGATCGACGCTGAGGGCGCCGATCATCTGGTCCTGCTGGGCGCGCGGCGAATGCTCGAGGAGCAGAGAATCGTGCGCATCATGTTCGAGTACGGCGGCACGGCTCTCGACTCGCACTTCTTCATGCGCGACTTCTACCGGCTGCTCGACGGCTTCACCCTGTACCGGGTGCTGCCGGATGGGCTGCTGCCGCTCGGGGAGTACGGCGAACACCTCGAGATTGCGCACTACTCGAACTACTGCGCAATCCGAGTGCAGTCTGCGAGACACTGACGGACAGGCCAGAGCCGGCGGTAGAGAGAGCGCCAGGAAGCTGACAGGGAGCAGCCGCGGTCGTCAAGCCTCCTAAGATTCCGGCGCCAGATGAATCCTCTGCCGAGACTCCGAGAGCGGCGCGCGCCGCTGCGGGCGCCACTCAAACGCTGGACGGCACCGCTCTGGCCCGGCGATACGGCCGCCGCACTACGGGCGTACTGAGCGTTTCTTTCCTCCTGGCGGGCATATTCGAGACTTCCTAACGCCGAGCGCCTCCGCTTCCAGGACAGCTATCCGTGCCTCTTCGACCGCACGCTGACGACGCCGTACGATCCGCACTACTTCCACCAATCGGTGTGGGCAGCCGAGCACATCGTCGCCCGCCAGCCGGCGGAGCACGTAGACGTCGGCTCCGAAATCACGTTCGTCGGGATGCTCTCGGTCAGCGTTCCGGTCGTGTTCGTCGACATCAGGCCGTTCCCGGTCGAGCTCCCGAGACTACGCCCAGCAGCAGGCGACCTACTCCGACGGCTCCCTTTCGACGACGGCTCGATCACTTCATTGTCATGCCTCCATGTCGCCGAGCACGTCGGCCTTGGTCGCTACGGCGATGAGCTCACTGCCGACGGGACACGCCGCGCCTGCGCCGAGCTCGAGCGCATACTGGCGAGCGGAGGTCGGCTGTTCTTCTCGCTGCCTGTCGGACGACCACGCGTTTGCTTCAACGCCCATCGGATTCATGCGCCAAGGCGATCCTTGACTACTTCCCGGAGCTCGACTCGAGGAGTTCTCCGTCGTCGGAGACGACTATCGGCTCGTCATAGGCGCTGACCTCGACATTGCTGCGCGCCTCGAGTACGGCTGCGGCCTCTTTTCCTTTAGGCGGCCTTGACGAGCCTGGTCGCCCCGCGGGGAGAGCCGGCTGCGTCACCTCTGTTCGCGCTGCCCGCAGACCTCGTCGTACACGGTCAAGTCTGTCTCCGAACCACGTCACCGCACGAGGGGTTCGACACAGGCCGCCCTCTTTGCTGACTCGATGAACTTCAAGTACAGGCAGGTTACGGGCGGATGCACGTAGGCCTGAACTTGATCTACCTCGTTCCCGGCGAGACGGGCGGCATGGAGACGTACGCACGCGAGCTGATTCCAGCGCTGCTGCAGGAGCGTCCAGATCTTCGACTCACCGCCTTTGTGAATCGCGAGGCCGCAGAGGCTTCGCAGGGACCATGGCGCGAGCTCATACCAGCCGTTACTGTTCCGGTGCGCGCGCGGCAACGTTCGCAGTGGGTGCGCGGGGAGCAGCAGCTCCTGCCCGCGGCTCGCGAAGCGCGCTGGTGTGGACGTAGTTCATAGCCTCGCAAGCACGGCTCCTGCGTGGGGTGCGTTCCGGCGCGTCGTCACGATCCACGACGTCATCTATCGCATCTATCCGGAGGCGCATCCGGGGTTGCGGTCGCTCGGGATGCGCCTGCTCGTCCCGCTGGCGGCCCGCCGCTCACATCGCATCATCGTCCCTCCGAGGCAACGCGAAACGATCTCATCCGCCTACTCGAGGTCCCTGCCGCGAAGATCGACGTCGATTCCAAACGGGGTCGGAACGCCACCTGTCGACGCTGGGTCTCGCGAGGACGAGTTGCGACGGCGCCTACGACCTGGGGGCGCGACCGTTCGTCCTCACCGTCTCTGCGAAGCGACCGCACAAGAACCTCGTGCGCCTGCTCGAGGCTCTCGCGGCCATCCCGAGCGAGCGGCGGCCGGTTCTCGTCCTGCCCGGCTACGCGACTCCACACGAGCACGAACTGCGCGAGCGCGCTACACGCCTCGGTCTCGCGGCCGACACACGCTTTCTCGGCTGGGTAACGGACGAGGAGCTCGAGGGTCTTTACCGGAGTGCGGCTTGTTTCGTCTTCCCGTCGCTCTATGAGGGATTCGGGCTCCCGGTCCTCGAGGCGATGGCTCGAGGCGTGCCTGTTGCCTGTTCCGACCGCGGCGCGCTGGCCGAGGTCATCGACGGCGCTGCCGTGACGTTTGATCCGGATCAGCCCCAGGCGATCGCTGATGCGATCGAGAGGCTGCTCGTGGACGCGGCCGAGCGAGACCGACTCAGCGGCGCCGGCCGTGCCAACGCCGCCCGGTTTCACATGGGCGGAGACTGCGAGGCGAACGTTGCTGACCTACGAGCTGGCACTCGAGTGTCCAACAGTGGAACACACGCGTTGACGGGCGCTCACGAAGGTCATGGGGATGCGGTCCGCGTTTCGTTCGAAGCGTATTCCTTGTAGACGATCTGGAGCGAGCGTTCGAACGAAAGGCGCTCTGAGTTGCGGCGGAACCAGTCGAGCGTTGAGCCGCGCAGTTCTGGCCCTGCCCGCTGGATGCGAACAATGGCGGCTGCGAGATCGTCAGGCGCCGTCGACGCGGCTACTGCTCCGTTCACGCCCTCCTGGGCAGCCGAATGGCGATGAGAGGGTCCTTGCGCTCGTCGAGCGAGCCGACCCAGATCCCCACCGGCCTCAGACTCGGAAATGCCGAGCTCCTCGCGTATCTCGGCGCGCTCAGATCCGCTCAGTCGACGGCGGGAGGCAGAACGCCGTTGTGGACAACAAGTGCCCTGACGCGCGGCATCTGAGCCGGCGACTGCGCTCAGATATTCGCTGTTCCGCGTTGCAGACGCAGATCGTGCAGTCGGCAGCGCTGACGATTGCACGCAGATTCAGCGCGGCCGCCTTGTACTTGATGCCGCTCAGACGGCGCGAGAGATGGAGGCCGTTCAGGGTGATGACCGACGGACGCGCAGCGAGGAGCGGCAGGCACAGACCTGCTGCCACCTCACCGTGGAGCGTGGACGAGGTCGTGCCGCTCGACCACGCCGAAAGCACGCTCGGCGACGCCGCGGGTGAGTTGCGAAAGGGTGTGGCGTCGGACTCGGCGCGACGTATACCCGCGCTAAAGCGATAGCCGGGCATGATTTCCAGGAGGTCGACGTATGTCTCGCCGCCGCCGCCCGGGTGCGGCAGCACGTGGAGCACGGACCGCTCAGGCGCCTGCATACGCCTCCTAGCACCGTTCTCCACGGATCGCTCGATCGAGAGGCGCTCGGCGTTCCTGCGGAACCAGTCGGCCGTCGACGTCGCGAAGTGCGGAGCCGGCCTCGATGGATCGCTGAGCGATCGCGTCCGCGAGATCGTCGGGCGTCGGCGGATGCGGCGATGGTCTCCGTTCACGCCCTCCTCGACGAGCTCTGTGGCGGCGTTGTCCGGCCCCTCGACGACGACGGTGGGGACGCCACGCGCGGAAGCTTCGATGACGACCAGGCCATACCCCTCCCGCCTCGAGGGGAGGACGAGGCAGAGCGCGCTCGACAGCGCCTGCTCGAGGATCTCTCCATCGACGAACCCTGGCGCCGAGACGTACCCGTCGAGTCCGAGCTCGGCGATCGATCGCAGGACTTTCTCGCGCTCGGGGCCGTCGCCGTAGATCTCGCCGCGCAGATCAGGAAGCTGCTCCCGCGCCTTTGCGAGCGCGGGCACGAGAGCAGCGGGACGCTTCTCCGGGATGTGACGACCTACGAAGACGACGACAGGCCGCGCCGGCTGAGGATCCCGCGGCTCGAGTGGCCCGGCGTACTGCCCCTCGAGGCGCGTCAGCTCAGCGCGGAGCCCTAGCTGCAGCAGACGGCGCTCGTGCAACTTCGAGAAGCAGAAGGCGCGCTGGGGCACGCGGAGACACAAACGCTGAACCCACCAGCCGATCCGGCCGGCAAAGGGGCCGAGGTACTCGCGCCAGTAGGCTCGAGTCCATACCTCGTGCCAGTCGACGACGACGCGGAATCTGCCGCGCCTGCGTGCCGCGGCTATGGCGAGGAGCGAGAAGTACGGGAACGACGCCGTGTGCACGATGTCGTAGCGTCTGCCGTGGCGGAGGAGATGGCCGAGGACGCCGATTCCGAAGACCATCGGTGGTAGCAGGCGTCGCCTCCCGCTGCGTGTGTACAGCGCCATCCGAGGGCCCGCGGTCACGACGCGGACGCCCGGAACGTCCGGCTCGGTGCCGCGCTCCCACTGCCGCAGGGTCAGGAACGTGACGTCGTCGCCACGGCTGGCGAGCCGCTCGGCGAGGTTTCGATACCAGCGCTCGGCTCCGCCGATCGTGTACGGGTACAGGCAGTCGTAGACGATGCAGACATGCATGGCGCCTATCCTCCCAGGCTGACGTGAGTGTGGCCGTAACCGCAGCAGTGCCGACCACGTGTCGGGTATCCGTCGTCATCCCCTGCCTGGACGAGGCGGAGACGATCGCCGAGTGCGTCACCACCGCGCGCACGGTGCTCGAGGAGAACGACCTCGCAGGGGAGGTGATCGTCGTCGACAACGGCTCGACGGACGGGAGTGGCGATCTCGCGCGAGCGGCCGGCGCGCTCGTGGTCGAGGAGCGGCGGCGGGGCTACGGCAGTGCATATCTGGCCGGACTGGCAGCCGCCCGCGGCGACTACATCGTCATGGTCGACGCCGACCTGACGTATGACTTCAGAGAGATTCCGAGCTTCGTGCACGAGCTCGAAGACGGTGCCGAGCTCGTCGTCGGGAATCGCATGAGCGGACTACAGCCCGGCGCGATGCCCTGGCTGAGCCGCGTCGGCAACCCGATTCTCTCGGGCTTCCTGAACGCACTTCATCGAACGAAGATCCGCGACGTGCATTGCGGGATGCGTGCGCTTCGCCGGAGCATCCTGCCGACCCTCAACCTGCGTACCGTAGGCATGGAGTTCGCGTCGGAGATGGTGATCCGGGCGACGCGAGAGCAACTCGATGTCAGGGAGCTCCCGATCGAGCTCCATCCTCGGGTGGGCACTTCCAAGCTCTCGCCGTTTCGCGACGGGTGGCGGCACTTGCGACGTCATCGTCGTCTACAACCCGAACTTCCTCTTTCTGCTGCCTGGCGCGGTCATGCTGATTGCCGGCTCCCTCATCACGCTGCTCGTGTTCGTGCAGGTTCCGATCGTCGGTCGCGACCTGTACATCCACTCCCTAATCGTGGGCTGTCTGCTCATCCTCCTCGGCGTGCAGGCGATCGGCTTCGGATTGTGCGCCCGGACCTACGGCGTGTACTTCATCACTGAGCAAGACCAGCTCTTCGAAGGGCTCGGGGCGCGGTTCCGACTCGAGCACGGCCTCGTCCTGGCGGGAATCGTCAGCGTCGCAGGCATCGCCCTCTTCGGCGTCGTCGTCGTCGAATGGGCGGCCGGCGGCTTCGGCACGCTGAGCGAGGTGCGACTCGCGATCCTTGCCGCGACGGTGATAGCGGTCGGCGCGCAGATCTTCTTCACGTCCTTCATGCTCTCGATCTTGGGATTGCGACGCCGCCGCGAGGAGCCGTAGCGCACAACCCGAGGTGCTCGAGCACAGACTCGACGACCTCGCCGACGCGGAAGGCAGACTGGGCTCC
Source organism: uncultured Thermoleophilia bacterium (assembly GCA_963827525.1). Lineage (GTDB taxonomy): Bacteria > Actinomycetota > Thermoleophilia > Gaiellales > Gaiellaceae > GMQP-bins7. Next base: position 15,965 of record CAWHBH010000020.1, on the reverse strand, counting down.
GTGTCGGTACTGCAGGTGAGCCGTCCTGGCCTCGCCGTGAGGTGGGGTTCGTTCGAGGCCTGGGTCGGCACCCGTAGCTCCGGTGCAGCGCTCTTTGCGCTCGCGCTCGCGGTTTTCGCGCTTCAGAGCGTCATGCTCCCGGTTCATCAGGGGCGTGACATGGGCCGGTACGTGCAGACCTTCGTGCAGTACTGGTACGCGGACCCCGTCTTGCCATCTGTCCTGAACACGCGCGGGCCCCTTGCCGCGCTCGGCGTCGGGGTGCCCCTCGAGCTCGGCGGTGCGATGGCCGAGATCTGGCTCGGCGTGCTGTATGCAGCTTCGATCGTCGCGTGGGGTGTCGTCGCGCTGAACTTCGGGCCAAGGGCGGCCGTCCTGACGACGGGGCTGCTTCTCGTGTACCCGGGCTACGGCATCCTCTTCCACGGACTGGCGAGCGATGCCCTGTTCGCCGCCGCGTTCGCGGGCTGGGCGATCCTGCTGTCACGGGCATTACTCCGCCCGTCCGTTCTGACCTTTCTTGTTGCAGGGCTCGGTATGGGCACACTCGTGCTCGTCCGGCCTTCGAACCAGGTACTGATCGTCTTGGCGGTCCTCCCACTCTTCCTCCGCGCTCCATGGGACCGGCGGCTGGCGTGGCTGGCTTCCTTCTACGTCGCTTCAGCCGCTGTGACCCAGAGTTGGAAGGCGCTCACCTACCTGCGCTACGGCGACGCTGTGGGGATGAAACCGAGCGGCGTTGTGCTCGTGACAGCCCTCGTGCTACTGCCGCTCCTCACTCCTCCTGCGTGGCGTCGTCGTCTCGTTGTGCTCGCGATTCCTCTTCTCGTCGTGGCCTTCGCGGTCGTTGTTGTCAAGGGCTCGAACGTGAAGAGCCCTGCCGAGTACGCACGGTCCCTGGTGCAGAGCCCACCCAGCAGCGTCTTCTTGTTCAGGGCATTCGAGATCGACCGCATCGTCTCGCCCGACAACGGTCCAGCTTCCAGAGAGCTCGCGCGTGTCATCGAGCAGGACCTGCTGGTGAAGGAGCCCTATCTCTCGTACGGCGTCGACCTCGACGAGGTCTTCTCGTCGGGGAGTGATCGCATCTTCGGCGACGTCACGAACGTGGCGGGAAGCGTCGACATGGCAGCCGTCACTCAGGAAGCAATCCGCAGGCATCCTCGGGAGTTCGCTACGAGCATCATGCGCACGATCTGGGCGTTGCTCCGCGCGCGCGCTGTCGCACCGGGAGCCGCCGCAGCGAGCGACGACAGCTCCGGAGCAGAGGATGACGGTTCTCGAGCGAACGAAGACAACGCTTTCGTCCTCGTGAATGGCCGAAAGTTGCCGCGCCCTAGCGAGGGGCAGCCGATCCCGGCGTCGCACTTCGGTCCAGCGCTCCACACGCTGTACGGACAGGCCCGTGAGGTGTGGCGGTCGCCCACGGAACACCCTTTCGTGTTCGACGACCCGCGCGATGAACGCCGCTACATGAGATTCGAGCGCGATACCGCCCGCTTGGTCGATCGCATTCCCACTCGTGACGCCAACTCGTGGCTCATCCACCGCCTGAACCAGGCCTCGCGCGCCTTCCCACCGCCAGTCTTCTGGCTCGCAGTCGGAATTCTCGCTCTCGCCGTGCGGCGTCCTCAGCGGGCTCTCGTCGCGCTCGCTCCGTCCCTAGCCGGGCTCGTCGTGATCGTCGGAACCTCGCTAGTCGCCTTTGCCGTACCCGAGTACGCCGTACCCGTGAGTCCGGCCTTCATCCTCCTTGCCGCAGCCGGGCTGGTGGGCGCACAGCCGCGGAGGCCGCTGCGCCTGCCGTGGCGTCAGCAGCCCACAGCCTGAGTACCGAATTCGACGATGGCCGCACGTACGTCTGAGCCGACCCGATAGACGACTGCGCCCGTATCCGAGTCTCGAGCGATCGGCGTACCCTCGACATGAACGAAGCACGGAGCCAGCACGAGCGGCCCCAAGGGTGCGGGTCTACCGTCCTCGAGCACGACCCTGCGCCCTGAAAGCCGGACGGGAGTTGCTGGCAGGTCGATGGCAAACGGCTGCGGGGAACCGAGCTGGTAGACCGTGCCGATGCTCCGGTTGAAGAACTCGTTCACCCAGACCACGCGATGCCTCGACGCCGCCCCTGGTAGACGGGCCTTCCAGCTCCTTCGTACCACAGGATCGAGACCTCGCTTCCACCCGCGGCACGGTCGACCCAGTCCGAAGAGTCGCCGAAACCCGCGGACCGAGCCTGCTCGGACGAGACCTCCATCACGGTCTGCGCAATCAGGGTTACCACCACGAACGTGGTGACGACGGGAGCGAGGAACGCCGCGTCGCGGGCGCGCACTCGCGCGAGCCAGAGGAACAGCACCCCCAAGGTGGACGTGAAGACAACGAGCCCAGTCGGCCAGACGCTGTAGTCATGCTGCTCCAACCCATGGCACCAGCGAGAAGGCATGAAGGCTCACTTCGTTCTCTTCGAAGCGATCCAATGGGATGGCCGACCGGAATGAGGGCAGCAACGAGCGCGGCGGCCGCAACAGCACGCAGTGAGCCATGACGATCGCGCAGCCACACCATGAGAGCGATGAGGAAGAGAGGAGCGAGCACAAACGTTGCCCGCTCGTGTGCGCCGGCGCCCGTGCCGTAGCTGAACTGCGAAGGCGCAGTGTTCGACGAGTAGGTCGCGACCGCGGCGAACAACGGCAGGCTTACAGTCAGGGTCAGCGAAGCCAGTAGTCGAACTTGACGGTCGGCGACTCGGCGGAGTCCATGCGCGATGACCAGCCCTGTCGCAGCGAATGGAATTACCGCCAGGTACAGATCGAAGGCCGCCAGATGAAGGAACATCCACAACGGGACCGCCAGCAAATCGGCGCTGCCCAAGACCCAGTCGTAGGCGCCGAGCGCCGACGTGGGACCCCTTCCCAGAGCAGCTCCGAGCCCGGCACCTACGAGCGAGAGGGCAGCGACCGCAACCCAGGTCGGCCGGTAGGCGCGGAGCCGCAAGCGCCAGCTCCCTACTTCGCGGGTATCGAGCCAGTGGTAGAGCAGAACCGCCGCGACGTATCCGATGAGCAATGTGAGCGCGAGGAGCTTCACCGCCGAAGCGAGGGCTATGGCTCCGAGCGCCGCAGCCTGCGTCGCCGGCGTGGGGCGTTCGAGGGCCACGGCGATCGCGAGGAGACCCAACACGAAGGCCGGATACAGGGCAACCTCGGTCATGAGCGTTCCTGCGTACAGCAGCGAGGGAACGCTGACGCAGAGCGCGGCCGCGATGAGAGCCGAGCGCTCGCCCAGAAAACGTCTGGCCAGGAAGTAGGCCGGCACTGCAGTGAGCGCGAGGACGACCGAGTTGAGGACCTTCGCCGCCCAGTACGCCGTCGCAACGTCCTCGAAGAGCGCCCAGATCGGCGCGAGCAGAAGCGGATAGCCGAGCCCGAACTCGAACGTGACCTCGTCCCGGATGCTCGGCATGTTGCCGTCGCCCAGGCTCTTCGCGAGCTCCGCGTATCGAAGCTCGTCGGGAAAGGCCCACGGCGACGGAATCTGCAGCGCCAGGATCGCGTGAAGAGCACTCACAACAATCACGGTCATGCCAAGTGCAACAGGTACCGAGATTCGGATCGGACGCGCCGCAGCTGTGGTCGCGGCGCGGAGACTCATCTCCGCACCAGGTCCACCGCGCAACCAGGTCAAGACTCTCGAGTCCGAAATCATGCCGCAGGCCAAATTGGAGCAGTACACACGCTCCCCGGCGATCCCGAGGCGCACACGCGGCCGCCTCCCGCTACGGGCATCGCGCGCACCAGCTCAGAATGCGGCCTCTGGATCCATTCGGGAAGTGCCAATCGTGCTGTTCGCACTGGACGATGGGCTAGTCCAAGCGCGGGTTCGCAAGCGTACTTCCGGCGATCTCGCTCGGTAGTCAGGGAGCGCGAACGATCGCGAACAGGTCGAGACCACTTTCGGCCGTGCTCTCGTCGTGCCAGACGCGATCCAGTGTGAACTCGCTGCGGTTCACGTCGGGTTGAGCAGCACGCCGGACAATACGCCGAAGCCTCGCATTCACGGAGTCGGGAAGATGATCATGGAGCCCCAGCGGGTCGAGCCGCGCGAGCCTGCGCGCTCTGGCACCACGAGCCTTTACCAGCGAGTCGATGGGCTCGGACGCGAACACTCCGAAGACGTGCACCTCGGAGAAGATCTCTTCGAGCACCCGCTTGAACTCGCTCGCCGTGTACTCGCGATAGTGATGGCGATTCCACGGGCGCTGACCGTCGGCAAGCCTGTAGATGCGATTCGGGGTCGTCAGGAGCGCCTGGCCGCCGACGTCGAGGACCCGGTGGATCTCGCGCAACCAGACCGTCGTATCGGGCACGAGCGCAATCACCTGAAACGCGACGACTAGGTCGAAAGCACCGTCCGCGGCAGCAATCGATGTCCCGTCGTACGTCTCGAATTGCGGACCGTAGCGCGCTCGTGCGTGTTCGACGATCTCGGCATCGACCTCGACACCGCTGTACACGGCTCCGGCCTCGGCGAGAATCTCGGATCCGTACCCCTCGCCGAAGCCGATGTCGAGCACCCGCGTTCCGGGGCGCACGAGGCTTGCTGCAGTCGCATACGCGTGAAGGTGCAGCGTTGCGATGGCGAGCTCGTCGGCCGTCTCGGCCTCGCCGGGGATGAATCTCACGGTTGTCGGTTTCAATGACATGAGGGAAGAGTCGTGCGCGTGTAACCGTTCGAGGCTAGACGGCCCCACGGACTGCAGCATCGCCGCATTCGTCGTTCTCGTGCTCGGAGGTCGTCTCGATAGAACGTATGTCGGTGAACGGCGAGCTAGGCGTTAGGCGGCGACGGCGCCGCGCAGGAAGTCCACGATCTCGGTCGTCGTCGCTCCGGGGCCGAACACCTCGGCGACACCTAGCGACTTGAGCTCGTCGGCGTCGTCGGAGGGGATCGTCCCGCCCACGACCACGAGCACGTCGTCGGCGCCGTTCGCGCGCAGCCCGTCGACGATCCGCGGTACGAGCGTCATGTGCGCGCCGGACAGGATCGACACGCCCACGGCGTCCGCGTCCTCCTGGATCGCCGTCTCCACGATCTGCTCCGGCGTCTGGTGCAGACCGGTGTAGATGACCTCCATCCCGGCATCCCGCAAGGCTCTCGCGATGATCTTCGCGCCCCGATCGTGGCCGTCCAGACCGGGCTTTGCGATTACTACTCGAATCGTGCCCGCCACATCGGCAGAATACCGCGGTGCGCTTGTCCGTCATCGGGTCGTCGCCCGCCTGGCCGAACCCCGGCAGCGCGCACTCGGGCTACATGCTCGAGGCCGATGGGAGCCGCGTTCTGCTCGACTGCGGGCCCGGTGTGCTGGGTCGGCTCAGAGAAACGGCGAAGTGGCCCGACGTCGACGCGATCGCGATCACGCACTTCCACCTGGATCACTGGGGTGATCTCGTGCCGTGGGTCTGGGGCAGCTTCTACCTCGCCTCGAACGGTCCCGTTCCGAAGCCCGCCCTCTGGGTGCAGCCGGGAGGCGCCGCGTTCCTGTCGGGACTCGGAGAACGACTCGGCTTCCCGGATATGTTCGAGCGCACCTTTCATCTGAGCGAGTACGCGCCCGACACCCCGTTTCAGATCGGGAAGCTCGCGGTAACGCCGACGCGGGTTCCGCACTACAAGCTCGAGACCTACGCCTTTCGCGTGCAGTCGAACGGCGCGGTGCTCGCGTACTCCGGAGACTCCGCGCCGTCCCAGGAGCTCGTCCAAGCTGCGCGCGACGCTGACCTGTTCGTGTGTGAGGCAACGCTGCTCCGCGGCGAGCTGGACGGTGAGCCGCGCGGTCATCTCTCTCTCGACGAGGCGATCGAGGCGTTCGAGGCCTCCGGGGCGAAACGACTCCTGGTTACGCACCGGCCGTGTGAGCTGCCCACTCCCGAAGGAATACGAGCTCGCGTATGACGGGCTGGAGCTCGAAGTCTGAGACGAGCTCGAGCCGCCACCGCGGGGATCGAGGTCGGGGTGGCTCCTCGCCGTGGCATGTACCTCCCTCGATCGCAGGTTCCCCTTTCGAGGGCATGAGCTGACGAAGTGACCCGAGTACAAAGCGGGCGATGGCCCTGCATGCCGCACGGGGCAGCTCATGACGCTGGGGTACCGGCCGGCGCTGGACGGTTTGCGCGCGGTTGCGATCAGCGCGGTGGTGCTCTACCACACCGGCGGCTTGGTGCCGGGTGGTTACCTCGGCGTCGACCTGTTCTTCGTCCTGAGCGGCTTTCTGATCACGACGCTCCTCCTGGGCGAGTGGACCGAGCGGGGCACTGTCTCGCTGGAGAGCTTCTACCGGCGGCGCGCGCTCCGACTCCTGCCCGCTCTCTTCGTCCTCTTGGCGATCTTTCTCGCCCTGACGCTGACTTTCGGCGCGGTCGAAGGCCGACCGCTGCACAGAGACATGTTCGGCGTCGCTGCAGGCCTGGGTTACTTCTCCAACTTCGCCATGACGGGCGAGCCTATGACGCATGCGATGCCGTACGAGATACGGCACCTTTGGTCGCTTGCCGCCGAGGAGCAGTTCTATCTCCTCTGGCCACCGATCCTCTTCATCGTCCTTCGTGGCCGCACGCGGCTCGCACTCGCTGTCGTCAGCGCCGGGGTCGTCTTCATGACGCTCAGGCAGCTCCAGCTCTACCTCGACGGTGCAAGCTGGCAACGGATGGCGTTCGGAGTCGACACGCGCAGCGTCTCGATCCTCGTCGGCTGCGTGCTCGCGCTTGTAATCACGCTTCCCCGTACGGAATGGCTCTCGCGATCGAAGTGGCTGGAGGCACTCGCAGTCGGCTCTCTCGCGGTGTTCCTTGTTCTCGATCTCGGGAGAGAGCTCTTCGTCGGCCCTCTCCTGGTCTTTGCAGTCTGCTGTGCGTGCGTGATCGTCCGCGCGCTCGACGATCGCTCGGCCCTCGCGTCGCTTCTCTCAATCGCCCCGCTCGTCTTCCTTGGCCGCATCTCGTACTCGCTCTACCTCTGGCATCTTCCGGTGTTCGTCGCGTTCGGGATCGACAGACAACAGCTCGAGCTCACCGCCGTTCCGGCCCTCGGCATCGCGGTTGCTCTTGCCATCGCGTCCTACTACTTGGTCGAGCTTCCGTTCCTGCGCCGCAAGGGCCAACGGACCACCCCGGCTCGAGGAACGCAGCCGCAGAGGCTTCCCTCGGCGAGGCTCGCCGGAGCGTAGGACGTCTCGTGCCGGAGGCGTTCGCCCTCGCGGCCTTGGGTTGAAGACACCGACCTGGAGGGCCGATACCCTCAAGGCGTGATCTCCGTCGTCGTACCTCTGCTCAACGAGGAGCACTCGCTCGATGCTCTGCACCACGAGCTCGCCGCTGCTCTCGATTCGCGGGGAGAGCCGTTCGAGATCGTCTTCGTCGACGACGGATCGACGGACGGCAGCATGCAAGTTCTCACACGACTCAACGCAGAGACGACGAATGTGGTCGTCGTTCACCTCCGCCGGAACTTCGGCAAGGCGGCGGCCCTCCAGGCCGGCTTCCTCGAGGCGCGAGGCGACATCGTCGTGACGATCGATGCCGATCTCCAGGACGATCCTGCGGAGATACCCCAGTTGCTGGCGAAGCTCGACGAGGGCTTCGATCTCGTCTCGGGCTGGAAGACACGCCGGAACGATCCTTTGACGAGGCGTCTCTTTTCGCGGCTCTTCAACTGGACGACCGCGGTCGTCTCGGGCGTTCGACTGCACGACGTGAACTGCGGCCTTAAGGCCTATCGCGCGGAGGTGTTGCACGGGATGCGCCTCTACGGTGAGCTTCATCGGTTCATCCCCGTGCTGGCTTCGTACCGCGGGTTCCGTATTGCCGAGATCCCGGTCAACCACCGCGCGCGCCAGCATGGACGTTCGCGTTACGGGCCTGAGCGCTACTTCCGGGGCTTCTTCGACCTGCTCAGCGTCACCTTCATGGGTCGTTACCGCTACAGGCCGTTACACCTCTTCGGTGGCCTGGGCGTTTTCATGGGGGCAGTCGGCTTCGTGATCCTCCTCTACTTGACCGTCATCTGGTTCTGGGGTCATGGGATCGGCCAGAGGCCGCTCCTGACGCTCGGGGTGCTCCTAGTGGTCGTCGGCATCCAGTTCGTCTCCCTCGGGTTGCTTTCAGAGCTCATCACGTCGCAGCACGAGGAGAGCATGGGCGACCGCGAGCGCGCTGATCTCGTCGTGGAGGATGTGCTGCGCTGATCTGCAGCGCATGAACATCCTCACGCTCACGTCGTCCTACCCGAGGTTCGAGGGCGACCCGACAGCGCCGTTCATCGAGTCGATCACCCGCCACATCGCAGCGCGCGGGCACACCGTTCACCTGGTGCTGCCGGAGCATCATGCGTGGAAGCGACCGACGGTCGAGGACGGCGTGCACTTCCACCCTTACCGCTACTCGCCGCGCAGGTCATGGACGCCCTGGGGGTACTCGGAGGCGCTCGAGGCGGGTACGCGAATCAGGCGCAGCCTGTACCCACTCGCACCTGCCGTGCTCGGCTCGGCGCTCCGGACGTGTGCCGGGATTGTGTCGCGCGAGTCGATCGACGTCATCCACTCTCACTGGCTCGTTCCCAACGGGCTTATCGGCTCGCTCGTAGCGAAACGCCACCGGCTTCCGCTCGTCATCAGCCTGCACGGATCGGACGTCGCAGTAGCGGAGCGCTCGCGGGCGTTGAGCCGACTCTCCCGCTCGGCCCTGAGCCGAGCCGCAGCGGTCACCGGGCCGAGCAGGGACTTGCTCGATCGCGCGCGAGCTCTCGGAGCAGCGGGACGGCTCGAATGGATCCCGTATGGCGCCGACCCGCAGGAGTTCCGCGCAGACGCAGTGACACGTGAGCGAACGCGCACAGAGCTCGGCATCGAGTCGGACTTCATCGCCGTGCTCGGGATCGGTCGGTTCATCCACGCAAAGGGTTTCGACGATCTCATCGAGGCGACCGCGATCGCTCGTGCGACAGATGCTCGGATGCAGCTCGTGCTCGTCGGCGACGGAGACATCCGCGGTGAGCTCGAGGCGCACGCGCGGCGCTTAGGGCTCGCGGACGTCGTGACGTTCACTGGAATGGCCAAGCGCGAAGACGTGCCTTCGTATCTCGCAGCCGCTGACGTCGTGGTCGTTCCCTCAGTCCACTACGAGGGGTACGTGGATGGGCTTCCCAACGTCGCCCTCGAGGCCATGGCCGCGCGCAAGCCGCTCGTCGCAACGCGCGTCGGGGCGCTCCCCGACGTCGTCGACGACGGAGTTACCGGGCTCGTCGTGGATGAGCGCGATCCGAGCGCATTGGCGGGTGCAATCGTGACGCTCGCCTCGAGCGCCGACCTTCGCCACGACATGGGTGAGCGCGGCCGAGCCCGAATCGAAGACAGCCTCAACTGGTCAACTGTTGCCGAGCGCTTCGAGGCCGTCTTCGAGGACGTGAGGCCAGGCCCGTAGGTCGGCTCCGGTCGAACGGCACGCGCCGTCGGAGTCTGACCTTCGGCTCTGAAGCGGCTCAGAACACAGGCGTCTCGCGCCACACGCCCCACACTTCGCGGAGCGCATCGCACATCTCGCCGAGCGTGACGTACTCGCGTGACGCCTCGATGATGGGCGGCATCAGGTTGACCCCTTCCTTCGCCGCTCCCTCCTTCAGCGCAGTAAGCCGAGACTCGACGATCGCCGAGTCGCGCCGGGACCGGACACCGGCCAGCCGCTCGATCTGCTGCTGTTCGAGCGCCGGGTCGATCTTGAGGAGCGGGATCGGCTCCTCGTCGTCGAGTAGATAGCGGTTGACACCGACGATGACGCGCTTCCCCGACTCGACCTCGGACTGGTAGCGAAACGATGCATCGGCGATCTCCCGTTGGAAGAAGTTCTCCTTGATCGCGGGGATGACCCCGCCGAGCCCGTCGATGCGCTCGAAGTACTCGTACGCCTGCGCCTCGATCGTGTTCGTGAGGTGCTCGACGTAGTACGAGCCGCCGAGGGGGTCAATCGTGTTCACGGCGCCCGACTCGTGGGCGATCACCTGTTGCGTGCGCAGAGCCAGCCTGGCCGCCTCCTCGGTCGGTAGCGCAAGGGCCTCGTCGAAGGAGTTCGTGTGCAAGCTCTGGGTCCCACCGAGCACGGCAGCCATTGCCTCGAGTGCTGTTCGCACGATGTTCACCTCGGGCTGCTGAGCCGTGAGCGAGACACCGGCTGTCTGCGTGTGGAATCGCATGAGCAGCGAGCGCTCATTGCGTGCACCGAAGCGGTCACGCATCTCGCGCGCCCAGATGCGCCGGGCCGCACGGTACTTCGCGATCTCCTCGAAGAAGTCGAGGTGCGCGTTGAAGAAGAAGGACAGGCGTGGCGCGAAGTCGTCGACGTCCAGTCCCCGCTCGACGGCTGCCTCGACGTAGGCGAACCCGTCCGCGAGCGTGAAGGCGAGCTCCTGCGCCGCCGTCGATCCCGCCTCGCGAATGTGGTATCCGGAGATCGAGATCGGGTGGAAGAGCGGCATCTCCTGCGCACAGAACTCGACCATGTCGACGACGAGGCGCATCGACGGCTCGGGCGGGAAGATCCACTCCTTCTGCGCGATGTACTCCTTGAGGATGTCCGTCTGAGCGGTGCCGCGGAGACGGTCACGCGGAACACCCTGCTCCTCGCCGACACAGACGTAATACGCCAGCACGATCGCCGCCGGCGAGTTGATCGTCATCGAGGTGGAGACGTCTCCTAGAGGGATCCCCGCGAAGAGCGTCTCCATGTCGTCGAGCGAGTCGACGGCAACGCCCTCGCGACCCACCTCCCCGAGCGAGCGCGCGTGATCCGAGTCGTAGCCCATGAGCGTAGGCATGTCGAATGCGGTCGAGAGCCCTGTCTGTCCGTGATCGAGCAGGTAGCGGAAGCGCTCGTTCGTCTCGTTCGCCGTCCCGAACCCGGCGAACTGGCGCATCGTCCAGAGCCGCCCGCGATACATCGACGGATAGACACCTCGCGTGAACGGGAACTCGCCCGGGTTGCCCAGATCGCGCGCGTAGTCGACGTCGGCTGTCTCCGGCGTGTGCAGCGGCTCGTTCTCGACGCCGGAGATCGTCGAGAAGAGCTCGTCGGAGCGCTCCGGCGCGCGGTCGTAGACGTTCTCGCGCCACGCCCCGACCGAGTTGGCCGCGTCGCGGTCCTCGGTCGTCGCCATCGCGCCGCATTGTAGGCGGCGACGCTCCCGGGTCAGCGTTCTGGACCTGATCGCGCGAACGAGGGATGGCTCCGCGCGAGCGGGCCGCCGACGACAACGAGGTGCGGCGACCTCTCGTCACGGTGCTCGTCGGCGCGCTTGCAGCCGCCGCACTTGTCGGCGCCTCGACGACGGCGACCGCTGGTCGCGCATGCGGGAACGCGGCCGGAGACAACGGCTACGGCTACGCCGGACACCAGGCGAACCATCGCGGCCACGGAGTTCGGGCCACGATCATGCTCACCCGTGGGCCGAGCGTGGCTTCCGGACACATCGCCGGCTGGGTCGGCGTCGGAGGTCCCGGCCAAGGAGCGAACGGTGAAGACGCATGGATCCAGGCCGGCATCGCCTCGATGCCCGGGATGGACCCGTTCGTCTACGCGGAGCTCACTCGCGAAGGGCGCGACCCTGAGTTCATCCTCATCGAGCAAGGTGTTCCAGTTGGCAGGAGCCACCGCATCGCCGTCCTCGAGATGTCCGGACGCGCAGGCTGGTGGCGGGTCTGGGTCGACGGGAACGCCGTCACGGAGCCTGTGCGGCTGCGCCAGTCGTCAGGTCGCTGGGCGCCGATCGCTACCGCCGAGACCTGGAACGGCGGCGAGTCCTCGTGCAACAGCTTCGCGTTCCGGTTCGAGCGTGTGTCGGTCTCGTACGGGGGAGGCGGCTCCTGGCGGCCGTTCGTTCCCGACCACGAGTTCCTCGATGGCGGGTACAAGCTTCAGGATCTCGCGTCGGCGCCTGCGGAAACCGGTGCTTACGGCCGGAGCCTCGCGAGCGACAGAGTCTTGCCGTACGCGTTCGTCGCGAACTCCGGCAACTGAGCTACCCGTAGCTCCGCAGCACGCCAGGGCCCCGGGTCAAGCGCGCGGTGCGTTGGAGACATCCACAACCCGGAGCACGCTGCTATTCGGCGGCACTCCCATGACCGTCGGCCACGCCGCGACGAGTCGTGGCTGGTCACATCTTCTTGCGATCGGGAATCTCTGCGATGGGTCCCGGATGTAGAGAGTGAACCGAGGCTCGTCACTGCCGCACCCGAAGGTGAGGAGCGACGCCCGCGGGATCGAGACAGGCCGGTCGTTCGGCGTCAGTGCGTTGATCTGAACGGTGCAAGCGCCGTCACCACACCGTGCGGTGTACTCGAGGGTGCCAAGGTGGTGGCCGCTCGTCCGGGGAAGACCGTACTGCCGCGACACGACCACGCACACCATGAGCGCGACCGTCCCCAGGAGAGCCGCTAGTACCGATGCTCTCCCCGGCGAGAGCCGTGTGCCAGTCACGGGCAGCCGAATCCCGCCTCGGCGCGCGACAGCAGCGTGCAGCCCAACGAACGCGAGGCTGACTGCGACCACCCCGCTGAGCAGCGACGGGAAGAGGAAATCGCGGGCGAACCCGAATCTCAACGCGCTCGAGCTCGACCACGTGCTCGCGACATAACCGAGCGTGAGGCCGGACGCCGCGATCGTCATCTCAACGAGCAGACGGAGCTCGCGCACACTCGACGCGGCTCGCTCGCGGTGCCGGGCGTGCCCTACGAGGAGCGCCGACACCGCCAGGACACATAGTGGGAGAATGGCCAGCGTCGGGAGTTGAATCACCAACGGCTGCCGCCACGCAGCCCGGATCCCTGCATAGTCGTGCAGCTCGCAGAGCGAGTAGAAGCACGGGTCGAGGAAGAGCTGGACGAGCTTCAGCGGTACGAGGCCGAGATCGAATGTCGGGATATCGGCGACCTCCGCGGGAAGCAGGTCGCCGTAGTTCTCACCGCTGCCGGATGAATAGAGGAGAAACGAATTCCGTTTCCCGGTCACGGCGTAGACAACCGCCGTGGTGACGACCAGAGCGCCTGCTCCAACCGCGAAGCCGGCCCCGCGCAGGCTTGGGCCACCGCGGAGCCGAAGGCCCACGAGGAGAGCCTGACCAAGCCCCCACGCGGCGACGACGGCGAGGAATTCGAAGCTCCTCGTGAGTGCGAGAAGCGCGAGCACCACGCCGGTCAGTCCGGAGCCGACCAGCGTGACGCGCGCCGGAGCGAAGCGGAGGGCATAGAACGAGACGCCGAGGAAGGCAGCGTAGAAGTGACTCCAGGGGATGTCCGACCAGTGCCAGGTTCCGGCTGCGAACGCGAGCGCCATGAACACGAACTGGGCAGGCAGCGAAACAGAGGACGAAGCGGACGCGAGCCGGCGGACGAGCACACGGACGAGCACCATGGAGAAAGCGACCGATAGGACATAGGACACCCGGGTGAGCGCGATGAGCGAGTCCTCGGGCGTCAGACCCGCGACATAGTGGATGCCTGCGGCCGTGGCGATGTACGCGGGGCCGATCAGATTCTCCGTAATGGCATCGGCCCGGCCATCTGCGAGCACTGAGCGCAGCGCCTCGAGATCGCGGGCCTGGTCGAACGACGATACGAGCGCTTCCGCCCCCGACCCCGTTACGGGAAGCAGAAGGTAGAGACCGATCCAGATGAGGGGGAAGAAGCGGTCGACGAGCTCCAGCAGCCGGCTGGTCGGCGGTGCTGATTCGCGAGGTTCGTTCACGCGACCGTCACTCGCGCCACGTTCGCCCTGCGGCATGTCGTTCCCCCCTGCCTCGCCGGCGCTGATGGCTAGTGGAAGGCTGCTAGCGGACGATCTTGACCGGCGTCCCGAGAGGGACACGGTTACGCAGGAACTCGATGTTGTCGTTGTGCACCCGCACGCAACCGTGTGAGACCGCCTGCCCAAGAAGGTTCGGCCAGGGCGTCCCGTGCATCCCGACGATGCCGCCGCCAGGCCAGTCGGTCAGCTTCGAGTACGCGCTCGTCTCGAAGGCGTACGACCCGAGTATCGCCCAGTCGGGGTCGATCGAGGGGCTGAACTTCCAAGTGACGTAGAAGAGTCCGAGCGGCGTCTCAGCACCGCGGGCGCCGACCGCGACCTTTCCTGCCCGAACGAGCCTGGGTCCGTCCCAGAACTCGAACCGCTTCGCGCCGCGATACACGATCAACCGCTTGTGCACGGGCCGGATCTCGAGCGCGCCCGCTCGCACCCAGCCCGTTCTCCCGTTCGGGCGGCCGGGGATGCTGATGCGATACCAGGTGGGCTTGCCGGTTTTCTTCGCCCTCAAGGAGTCGAGGGCAAGCACGTATTGAGGGCGGAAGTCCGGGCGAAACTGCTTGAGCACCGCCACAGGCTTCGCGCCAGCTCTCGGCTCTGCGAGCGCCGAGACTTCGCGCCAGGCGATCGTTCCCGATCCGACGACAGCCACCGCCGAGATGCTCGAAGAGGTGGCTTCTGCTCTCGGGGTCAGCGCCAGCACGCACGCGACGACGAGCACCGTGCCGGCCGCTACGGCGAGCCACCGTTGGCTGGAAATCGCTTTGCTCATGCCAATTCTCAGGGTATCCCCCGCCGGAGGGAGGGGCAATTCCTCGTTCGAGTGACCACGTACGCTCTCCTCTTCTGGGTCAGACCTCACGCGTCAACGAGCTGAGGGGCGACCGCAGCCGCCCCTCAGCCCTTGCGTAGCGCCCCCTCCCCGCTAGCCCGTGAGCGGCGGGAGGAAAACCCCCACGACCCCGATCCGCTTCGGGCCGCAGAGCTTCTGGTTTGTCTCGACGACGGTGACCGTGATCAGACCCGGCTTCCTCGGGTTGATCCTGAGCACCGCCACGCCGTTGCCGTTCGTCTTCGCGGATTTTTTGACGCCGGCTCCGCTGACGACGACCTTGACGCCCTTCACCCGCTTCTTGCCGGCCGTCACCTTCGTCGTGACCTTGTCCGGCTTGCCGTCCGCCTTGATCATCTTCGGCGTGACGGTCAGCGAGAGGCAAACCGCGGTCTCGACCGTCGGGGGCTTGACAGTGGGCGGCGTGAGCGGCGCCGGCACGACCGTCACGGCCGAGTCGACGTTGTCCGCCGGGTTCGTCTCACGGCCACCGCCACCCGTCACCGTGGCGGTGTTCGTGTGGGAGCCGACGGTCGTTGCGCGGCCGGTGATCGCGATCGTCACCGTCTGTCCAGCAGCGATCGAGCCCAGGCTGCAGGTGATAAGCGATGCGCTCAGGTTGCAGGTGCCCTGCGACGGGTTCGCCGTGAGGTACGTGATGCCCGCAGGAGCCGGGTCGGCGAGCTGGACGTTCGTCGCCGTGTCCGGGCCCTTGTTCGTCACAGTCAGCGAGTAGTTGACGATCCCGTTGAGTGGGGTCGGCGAGCTCGCCTCCTTGACGATGACGAGGTCGATGAGCCGTTCGGTGATGCTGACCCTCGCGTCATCCGAGTCCGAGACGGGGTTGCCGTTCTCATCCGTACCGCTCGCCGTCACCGTGTTGACGTGCGTGGTTCCGCCCACACCGGTGACCTGCTTCGTGAACTGACAGCTCGCGAACTGACCTGGAGCGAGGTTGATCGGGACGTCGAAGCAGCCGCTGCCGCCGTCGTCGTCGAGGTCGCCGAACTTGTCGTCGACGACGTTCGTGATGTGGACGTCGACGTCGGCTGACGTGTTCGTGATCCGCACCGAGTAGGCGACCTGGCCGCCCGGCTCCTTCACCGTCGTCGGGTTCGCCGACTTCTGCACGTCGATCGAGCCCTGGCCTCGCGGCACGTCGTTGTTCGTGACGGTGCACGTCGCGGTGCCGCCGAGCAGGAGCACGATGTTCGCGCAGCCCTGGTAGGTGGTCGTGTACCCGGCTACGGCGGGCTCCGTCACGTCGTACGTGCCGGCGCCGACCG